>QHUZ01000067.1 GCA_003223395.1 Gemmatimonadota bacterium
CAATCTCGCTGGGTTTGTCGGCCCATGGCTGATCGGCTGGCTCGTCGATCGCACGGGGTCGACAGACTTCGGCGTCTACGCGCTCGCGGGCGTCATGGCCATCGGCAGCATGCTGGTCCTCACGATCCCCGCGCGGATCGTCAACCGCTGATCGGACGTGATGGACCCCTAGACCGCCAACGTCACCTGTAACGGCGTGGCATTTCTGGCCTTCTGCGTGTCATCGGGGATTTCGGTGGGATATTCGCCCGAGAAGCAGGCATGGCAGAATTCGGTCGAATCGCCGCCGGCGGCGCGTTTCATCCCGTCGAGCGACAGATACCCGAGCGTCTCGACGCCGAGGTGCCGGCGGATCTCCTCAAGGGAATGGCTCGACGCAATCAGCTCGGATTTGGTCGGCGTGTCGATGCCGTAATAGCAGGGACCGGTGATCGGCGCCGAGGCGACGCGGAAATGGACCTCCTTGGCGCCCGCCTGGCGAATCATCTGCACCAGCTCGCGACTGGTCGTCCCCCGCACGAGCGAGTCGTCCACGACCACGACCTTCTTGCCTGCCAGCACTTCCCGCACCGGATTGAACTTGATCTTCACCTTCGCGTTGCGGGCAGCCTGCGTGGGATTGATGAACGTGCGGCCGACGTAGTGATTCCGGATCAGCGCGTGCTCGAGCTTCAATCCCGACTGCTCGGCGAACCCCAGGGCCATCGCATTCGACGAATCGGGAACGGAAAAGACGCAGTCGGCACCCGAAGCGGGGTGCTCCTTCGCGAGCTCGCGGCCCAGGGCGCGCCGCACGCGATCGACCGACCGTCCGAAGATCGTGCTGTCGGGTCGCGAGAAGTACACCAACTCGAAGATGCAGCGCTGATGTGGCTTCGGGGCCAGTGAGGGCAGGCGATCGATCTCCGGCGGCGAGCCCTGAATCCGTAGGAACTCACCGGGCTCGAGCTCCCGTACCGTCGTCGCACCGATCAGATCGAGGGCACAGGTTTCGGAGGCTAGCACGTAGCCGGCACCAAGTTTGCCAAGCCACAGCGGGCGGAAGCCGCGTGGATCGACGATCGCGTACAACGTCCGGCCGATCGTGACGACGAGCGAATAGGCGCCCTCGACTCGTTCGAGCGCATCGAGCAGCTGGTCCTCCGGCTCGCGGGCTTCGGAGCGGGCGATGAGGTGGATCAGGACTTCACTGTCCGACGAGGTCTGGAAAATCGAGCCCTTGGCGACCAGATCGGACCGCAGCGCCTCGGCGTTGGTGAGGTTGCCGTTATGAGCGAGCGCGAGCGGACCTTCGTGGTAACCCGCAAGAATCGGCTGCGCATTGGCGAGCACCGACGAGCCGGCGGTCGAGTACCGCGTGTGCCCGATCGCGACGTCGCCCGCCAATCCGCCGAGGACGGTCTCGCTGAAGACGTCCGACACCAACCCCATCCCGCGGTGCGAACGGGCGACACCAGCCCCGTCCACCGTGACCATACCGGCCGATTCCTGGCCACGGTGCTGGAGGCTATAAAGCCCGAGATAGGTGACGCGCGATGCGGCCGGCGAGTGCCTGAACCGGCCCAGCGCGTTCCGGTGAGCATGTAACCACGGCTCGCCCATGGCTTTCGCTAAAGAGAACTTCGTGCGCCGCAAGCCGTGCGCCGTGCGCCGTCAAATCCACATCTAGACCGAAGCCCGATTCCTGATACGGGCCGCCCATCGCGACCTCGGCCAACGCGACGCCAAGCCCGCCATGCGAGCAGTCATGCGCAGAGCGGAACAGCCCGCGCTCAGCGCCGGTCACCAGCAAATCGATGAGACGCTTCTCGTCCTCGAGATTCACGCGGGGCGGCTGGCCGCCGGTGAAATCGTGGCACACCTCCCAGTACGCGGAGCCGCCCAGCTCGGCGCGGGTCTCCCCCAGCACGAAGACGGCGTCCCCGCTCGCGCGCGCGTGGCTCGGCACGGCGCGATCGGCCCGCGCCAGCAGTCCGATCATCCCCACCACCGGTGTGGGATCGACCGCCCCGGTCGGGCTCTCATTGTAGAAGGAGACGTTGCCGCCCGTCACCGGCGTGCCGAGCGCCCGGCAGGCATCGGCGATGCCTCGGCACGCTTCGCGGAACTGATAGAACACGGCGGGACGCTCGGGACTCCCGAAGTTGAGACAATCGGTGATGCCGAGCGGCCGGGCGCCCGTGCACGCGACGTTGCGAGCCGATTCCGCGACAGTGGCCTTGCCACCCTCGTACGGATCGAGCCGCACATAGCGGCTGTTGCAGTCGGTCTTCACCGCGATCCCGAAGTCCTCATGGCGCACCCGCACCACGCCGGCGTCCCCGCCCGGGGGGATCACGGTGCTCGCCTGGACCGTGGAATCGTATTGCTCGAAGACCCACTTCTTGCTGGCGACTGACGGTGCATCCAGAAGCTGTAGCAGCGCGTCTGTCGGCGTGCGTGGTGCGTGGTGGGTGGGAGATGCGGCCCGCAGCTCAGCGATGCGGGGGTCTTCCTTGGCATCCGGATAGTAGACCGGGGCGTCGTCGACCAGTTTCTGGCCGGGTATCTCAACGACCACTTTCCCCTGCCACGTGCAACGGTACATGCCGTCACCGGTGAGTTTGCCGATCGGTGTCGCGGTGAGCTCCCACTTCGTCGCGATGGCCTGGACCTCTTTGATCCGATCGCGCCTCGCCACGACCAGCATTCGCTCCTGCGATTCCGACAGCAGGATCTCGTACGGCGTCATTCCCGGCTCGCGCGTTGGGACCTTGGACAGATCGATCTCGACGCCGACGCCGCCGCGCGCGGCCATTTCGGCCGACGAGGACGTGAGTCCCGCGGCGCCCATGTCCTGGATGGCGACGATGTGGCCTGAGGCGATCAGCTCGAGGCTCGCTTCGAGCAGGAGCTTCTCGGTGAACGGATCGCCGACCTGGACCTGGGGACGGCGCTGCTCGCTTTCGTGGGTCAGCTCCTCTGACGCAAACGATGCGCCGTGGATCCCGTCACGACCCGTACTCGATCCCACCGCGAGGAGAATGTTGCCGACGCCATGCGCGGCCGCCTTGATGAGGTCCTTCTCCTTCAGGACGCCGACACACATCGCGTTGACCAGCGGATTACCGGAGTAGCCGGGCGCGAAGTCCACTTCGCCGCCGAGGGTCGGCACACCGACACAGTTGCCGTAGTCGCCGATGCCACGCACGACACCCGCGAACAGATAGCGGTTGCGGGCCTCGTCGAGCGGTCCGAAGCGGAGGCTGTTGAGCAGCGCGACCGGGCGCGCACCCATCGTAAACACGTCGCGCAGGATACCGCCCGCGCCTGTAGCAGCACCCTGATAGGGCTCCACAGCGGAAGGGTGGTTGTGCGACTCGATTTTGAACGCCACGGCCCAGCCGTTCGGGAGGCGCAACACGCCGGCGTTTTCGCCGGGGCCCTGCACGACCTGCGGTCCCGTGGTCGGGAATGTCTTGAGGATCGGCCGCGAATGTTTGTAGGAGCAGTGCTCGCTCCACAACGCGGAGAAGATGCCCAGCTCCGGGAACGTGGGCGTCCGGCCGAGCATCGCTACGATGCGCGCGTATTCGTCGGATGTGAGGTTGTGTTCGTGCACCAACTCGGGGGTGATCTGCGGATCGGTCACTTCCGGCTCACACCCTTCGCGACCGCGCGGAACACGCGCGCCAGGATGTTGGGCGCCGAGGTCTTCATGAGCGCTTCCGCCTCGCCGGCGTCGAACCAGACGCCGTGGCAATGCGTGCACTGGTCGATCTGGACCCCGTCCCACTCGTGTGTGATGAGGTCATAGCCGCACTTGGGGCACTTCATGTAATGCTTCTTGCGCTCGCTTTCAGCCGCGGCCCGCTGCGCAGCCGCGCGTTGCTGCTTGAGCAGCTCTGCGTCCCGGCGCGCGAAGTACTCGTCCTCGTTTTTGCTCGGCTTCTCGTGACTCATGGACTGGGTGGGGGCGGCGTGATGTGGAGTGAATCCCCAGGATTTGCCACAGGAACTCGTCCTTCAGGCGAAGACGACTCGCCCGAGTAGCGGTGGCCGTCCCAGCGCACGATCGCATCCACGACCTTGCCGTCCTTGAGTGTGACGACGTCCATCGTCCCGCAGGTGTATTCGCAGCTATTGCGGAAGAAGAGATAGGTGTACTGACCGACCCGCCGGACGGCGAGGGGTGCGGCCCACACCTCGTAGACCTCGCGCTCGGACATGCCGGGATTTACGGTGCCGGTGTCATTGGAGATGTACGGCACGTCGCGGGAGAACGCCTGGCCCGGAGGTGCCGCAGGGGGACGCGGATGCTGCGGGCGCGTCCGCTGAAGTTCGGTGGCGACGCGAGTACCCGTCGTATCGGTCGCGGGACGCACGGGCGCCGGCGGCGGGGATTGGGTGGTCGAACGCCCCCGCAACTTGTCCCACGCCAGCTTCAGTTTGGCTTTTGCGGTGTCAATCTGGTCACACCCTGAGGTGGCGACCATCAACAGCGCGCATATCGCCAGCGTGCTGCGTCGCATTGCGAGCCTCCAGAGAAAGGAAGACGCGGGCACCGTCCTGACCGCCCAACAGCTGCGCGTTGCGGCGCTCCGGATGCGGCATGATCCCCACCACATTGCGGCCGGCGTTGCTTACGCCGGCGATATCGTGCATCGACCCATTCGGGTTGTCTGTGACATAGCGCAGCACAACCTGGCCGTTGGCCTCGAGCTCGGCCGCGGTCTGCGCATCAGCGACGTAGCGGCCATCGCCGTGCGCGATCGGCAATGTCAGCTCCTCGCCACGCTCGTAGCTCCGGGTGAACGGCGTGTCTGTCGCCTCGACACGCACCTGTACCGGCCGGGACAAAAACTTGAGCCGGGCATTCCGCATCAGCGCGCCGGGCAAGAGCCCCGCCTCGCACAGAATCTGGAACCCATTGCAGATGCCGAGGACGGCACCGCCCGCGCGCGCATGGGCGGACACCGCGCGCAACACCGGCGAAAAGCGCGCGATGGCCCCGGAGCGAAGATAATCACCGTAACTGAAGCCGCCCGGCAGGATGACCGCATCGGGCTGTTTCAAGTCGGTGTCGCGATGCCAGACGTAATAGGCATCCGACCCCGCCGCGCGGGCCGCGTCGAGCGTATCCGCGTCGCAATTCGAGCCGGGGAAGACGACTACTGCGACACGTTGCATTCGTAATCCTCGGTCACCGGATTGGCGAGCAACCGGTCGCACATCGTGCGCGCCTTTGCCGCCGCTTCCTCGCGCGTCGCGGCCTGGACCTGCAGCACCAAATGTTTTCCGGCGCGCACGCTCGCCACGTCGCCGAACCCGAGCGCCTGCAGCGCGTGCTGCACCGCCTGGCCCTGCGGGTCGAGCAGGGACGCACGGGGCATGACGCGAATCTCGACCGTGTAGGCGCTCATGCCGCACCGCCGGCGCCGGTGCCCGGGCGCCGCGGTCCCCGGTAGTTCTGCTCGCTTTCGTCGATCACGATCGGACCTGCGATTTCTGCCTCCTCATCCTCGGCCGGCGCCTTGAAGAAGCCGAGCAGGATTGCACGTCCCACCCCGTAGAGCATGTAGGCAATCCCCAGGGGGAACAGGAACACGTCGTGCTTCCAAATGCCGAATACCAGGATAACAACAATCAGCGCGAGTCCCAATAGTCCGCTGGCGGTGCGGAAGCCGGCGCGGGGCAGGGTCGGGTAATGGACGTTGCTCACCATCAAGATCGTCAACGCAATCATGAGGAACGTGAGCGTGAGGTGCCATGGCACGCCGTGCAACGACGCGTACAGGTTCGTCTGGGCGAACGGATAGTAGGTCGCGAGGGTCATCCCGGCGGCCGGAGACGGCAGCCCGATGAAATACGCTTTGGCCCGGCCCGCCTGGGTGACGTTGAAGCGCGCCAGGCGGATCGCCGCCGCCATGACGTAGAAGTAACAGAAGATCCAGGACGCGCCGCCGCTCCCGCCACCGGCGGCGCCGGCGGCAAACTCCACCTGATACATAAGGAAGGCAGGGGCGACTCCGAAGCTCACGATATCGACGAGGCTGTCGAGCTCCGCGCCAAAGCGCGTGCCGGTACCCGAGATGCGTGCGACGCGCCCGTCCAGTGTGTCGAGGATGCCGGCGAAGACGATGAACCAGCCGGCGCGGTAGAATTCGCCGCGCGTCGCCAGTACCATCGCCCAGATGCCGAAGAACAGGTTGAACAGGGTGAAGAGGCTCGGCACCACGATGACGACGCGACGGAGCGGCAGGGGCGGTGGTCTCATGGGTACTCCGCCAGGACCGTCCCGCCGACCAGAACCTTGTCGCCGGGCTTCACCTTCAGGACCGGCCGTGCCGCGAGCGGGAGGAACACGTCGGTCCGCGATCCGAACCGGATGAGGCCCAGCCGATCGCCCTGCTTCACGCGATCGCCGGGTTTCGCGTCAGTCACGATGCGCCGCGCGATCAAGCCCGCGATCTGCCGCACCAGCACGCGTCCGCGCGGCCCGCGGATGCCGATCGACGACTGCTCGTTGTCGAGGCTCGCCTTTTCGTCGGCGGCGTGCAGAAACTTGCCTTTGTTGTAGTGCGCGAGCTCGACCATGCCGTCCACCGGGTAGCGGTTCACGTGCACGTCGAACACGGACAGGAAGATGGAAATGCGGACCGCTCGCTCCTTCACATACATGGGCTCGTCGATCTCGGTCACATGCACGACGTGACCCTGGGCGGCGGCCACTACGTAGCGCTCACCGCGTGGTCCGGGATGTAGGGGATCGCGAAAGAAGGCGACCACCCAGATCGCGAGAATCGCGAGGAGGACGGCGAGGGGCCACCACAACAGCGCGGCCGCAACCGTCAGGATCCAGGCCCCCGCGATGAATGGCCATCCTTCGCGCGCGATCCTCACTCCAGCTCTGTTCCGGTGATGCGGCGATAGGCGTCGCGATAGCGTTCACTCGTCGCGTTCACGACCTCGGGCGGCAGTGTCGGTGGCGGCGCCTCGCCGTTCCACTTTCCCTGCTTCTTCAGATCGGCGAGGTAATCGCGGAGCGGCTGCTTGTCGAAGCTCGGCTGGCTGCGCCCCGCCTGATAGCGGTCCGCCGGCCAAAAACGCGAGGAGTCGGGAGTCAGGATCTCGTCGATCACGATGAGGTCGCCTTGCGGCGTCGTCCCGAATTCGAATTTCGTGTCGGCGATGATGATGCCGCGTTTCGCGGCGTAGTCACGGCCGGCCTCATACAGGGCCAGACTGGCGCCGCGCAACCGCTCCGCCGTGAGCCGGCCGAGGTCGCTCACGACGTGGTCGAAGGTGACGTTCTCGTCGTGCCCCTGTTCGGCCTTCGTCGCGGGCGAGAAGATCGGGGGATCGAGCTGCGCGCTTTCGACGAGGCTTTGGGGCATCGGTTCGCCGGCGAGCGTCCCGGACTGCTTGTATTCCGCCCAGGCGGAGCCGGAGATGTAGCCGCGGACCACACACTCGAATGGCATGGTGGTGGCGCGGCGGGTCAGCATCGCGCGTCCGTGCAGCTCCTCGCGGTGCGCGGCAAGCGTCGGAACCCGTCTGACGATCTCCGCGACGTCGGCCGTGAGGAGGTGGTGCGGCATCACGGATTTCAGTCGCGCGAACCAGAACGCGCTCATTTGCGTCAGCACCGCACCTTTGTGGGGCACCGCCTCGCGCATCACGACGTCGAACGCGCTGACGCGGTCGCTGGCCACGAGCAGCAGCGTGCGGTCGTCAACCTCGTAGACCTCGCGGACCTTCCCGCGGCGCAGCAGCGGGAGTGGCAGCTTGCTCGGGACCAGCACCCCGGTCATACCTGAACCTCCGCTGCGGCCGTCGCGGGCGCGGCCGCTTGAATGGAACGCATCAGATCGGGCAGTACTCTATCGAGGAAATCGTCGACTTGTTGTGGCGCTCGCCCGACGTACGCCGCGGCATCGAGCTCGTCGGGGGTCGCGCGCACACCGAGGCGTTGGAACTCGGGAGCACGGGCGAGGTGATCGAGCAGCTGGTCCGTCCCCTGAAGACTGTGCGTCCGAATCACTTCGTGGAGCTGTTGACGGTCTCCGCCGGCTTTCACTCCCCGCATCAGCAACCGCTCGGTCGCGAGGTACGGCATCGCGCTGGCGACGTGCTGCGCGATCGTGTCTTCGCGCACCTCGAGACCCGCCGCCACATTCGTGGCAAGGACGAGAATCGCGTCGGTCGCGAGAAACGCTTCGGGAATCACCAGCCGGCGGTTCGCGCTGTCATCGAGCGTCCGCTCCAGCCACTGCGCCGCGGCGGTATGCCAGGCGTTGCCCTCGAGCTCGATCACGAAGCGCGCGAGACTCGTCATGCGCTCGGCGCGCATCGGGTTGCGCTTGTACGGCATGGCGGACGACCCGACCTGCTCGCTCTCGAACGGCTCGAGCAGCTCGCCCTCGTGCTGCAGCAACCGCAGATCAGTTGCAAACTTGGCCGCCGATTGCGCGATCCCCGACAACACGGCCAGCACCTGGGCGTCGAGCTTACGCGTGTAGGTCTGGCCGGTGATGGGGAGCACGCGCTCGAACCCCATCGCGCGCGACACCCGGGTGTCGAGCTCGGCGACCTTGGCCTGATCGCCGTCGAACAGCTCGAGGAAGCTCGCCTGGGTCCCCGTCGTGCCTTTCACGCCGCGGAACGGCAGTGCCCAAGTCCGATGCAGCAGCTCCTCGGCGTCCAGCGCGAAATCCTGCATCCACATCGTCATCCGCTTGCCGACGGTCGTGAGCTGCGCGGGCTGAAAGTGCGTGTACGCGAGGCAGGGAAGCGCGCGATACCGGCGCGCCACTTTCCCCATCGCGACGAGGACCGCGCCGATTCGCCCCAGCAGGAGCTGCATCGCCTCGCGCATCAGCACGAGATCGGCATTGTCGGTGACGTACGCGCTCGTGGCACCCAGGTGGATGAAGGCCCTAGCCGCCGGAGCTTGATCGCCGAGGTGGTGGATGTGGGCCATCACGTCGTGGCGCAGCCGGCGCTCGTACTCCGCCGCTTTCTCGAGGTCGGCGTCGTCCAGGTGCGAGCGAAGCTGATTCACTGCTGCATCCGGGATCCCGACTCCCAGATCCTTTTGCGCCTGCATCAGCGCCAGCCAGAGCCGGCGCCACAACCCGATGCGGCGGCGATCGCCCCAGAGCGCCTGCATCGCGGGCGAGGCGTACCGGGTGCCGAGGGGCGAGGTCCAGCTCAAACCGCGGCCTTGGCCCGCGCGACCAGTTTGCTCCAGTCGGCGAGGAACTGATCGAGGCCGCGGTCGGTCAGCGGATGCAGCAGGAGCTTCTTCAGAACGTCGGGCGGCAGCGTCGCGACGTCCGCACCGATCATCGCCGCTTCGACGACGTGACGGGGATGGCGGATCGAGGCGGCCAGAATCTCGGTTTCGATGTTGTAGTTGTCGAAGATCGCGCGTGCTTCGCGGATGACGTCCATGCCTTCCTGTCCGACATCATCCAGCCGTCCGATGAACGGGCTCACATACGACGCGCCCGCCTTCGCGGCGATGAGGCACTGCACGCTCGAGAAGCAGAGCGTGACATTGGTGCGAATCCCGTCGGCCGCGAGCCGGCGGACCGCGATCATGCCGGCCTCGATCATCGGAATCTTCACGACGATGTTGTCGGCAATTTTCGCGAGCTCCTTACCTTCCTTGAGCATCCCCTCCGTATCGACCGCGACCACTTCCGCCGATACCGGTCCATCCACGAGCGAGCAGATCTCTTTCAGCACGTCGCGCGGGTCGAGATCACCTGCCTGCTTGGACAGCAGCGAGGGATTGGTCGTGATGCCGTCGATCAGCCCGGCTTGCGCCGCCCAGCTGATGTCTTTGAGACTGGCCGTGTCGAGGAAAAACTTCATGACGGAGACTCCTCGGCGTAGAGGTCCGGTGGATAGCGCACCGCTTCCAGGTACAGGCCCTGGGGCGGGGCAGGCGGACTGGCCGCCAGATTATCGGTCGCTGCAAGCAAACGGGGGAAATCTGCCGGCGGGCGCCGGCCGAGCGCGATATCAACCATGGTGCCGACGATGAAGCGCACCATGTGATGCAGGAATCGATCGGCCTCGACCGTGAACGCCATCCCCACTCCGTCCGCACGCGGCGCCCATTGCGCAAGCGCCACGCGGCATCGGTAGTGGGCAGTGTTCGCGCCGGCCGCGGCCAGGCCACGAAAGTCGTGCTCGCCAAGCAGGGCCGCGGCGGCGCGTTCCAACGCGCTGCTGTCGAGCGCTCGACCCAGGGCCCATTCGTACGGCCGGCGGAACGGCGACGCCGCGCCTTCATCGGTACCGATCAGGTACCGGTACCGCCGTGCGGCGGCGGAGCGTCGTGCGTCGAATCCGGGCCGCATCAGCTGCACCCGTTGAACCCAAATCTCCCGCGGCAGCAGGGCGTTGAGTGCCCGCCGCAACTCGCTCGGATCGGCGGCCCAGCGCTCGCCGCCCAGAAAGCTGACGCCCTGCCCGAGCGCGTGGACGCCTGTATCGGTGCGTCCTGCTCCTGTGGCCGGCGTCCGGCGCCCCATCAACCGCTCGAGGACCGCCTCGAATTCGGCCTGGACCGTGCGGTCCGCCGGCTGCCGCTGCCACCCTGCGAACCCGCCCCCGTCGTATTGAACCACCGCGA
>QHUZ01000048.1 GCA_003223395.1 Gemmatimonadota bacterium
CGACCGTCGTTCTCGTGGGACATGACGCTGAACTGGAATAGCGCGGGCGCCATCGTGACGCATCTGCCCAACGGCATCCCGGAATCGTATGTGTCGGACACGTGGCTCTACGGCAACGTGCGCAACGGCACGCAGGTCGGTCTGTCCACCATGTCATTGACCGGCTTCTTTTACCTGCGGAATAATCGAGGTCAGCTGTTGATCGATCCGGCGACAGGTCTGCCCATCCGCTCCAGCGCCGTGTCGGCGAACTTCGTCGACGGCGGATACGATCGCCAGCCCGACTTCACGATCGGCGTCGGCAATACCTTCCGCTATAAGCGACTATCGCTGGATTTTCTGCTCGATATCCGTAAGGGCGGCGACATTTTCAACGCGACCGAGCACTATCTCACCACGCGGGGTCTCAGCACGGAAACGCTGGACCGCGATCAACCGCGGGTGATCGACGGTGTGTTGCGCGACGGCAAGGAGAACAGCGCGAACCCGACGCCGAACAACATCGTCTTCGTTCCCAGCGTCCAAACACAATACTACACGAACATGAGTGAAGAGCTGTTCATCGAGAAGGACATCAATTGGCTGCGGCTCAGAGATATCACGGTGCGCTACGAGATTCCGGGAACATTTCTGAAGGCGCGCACTGCGAGCGTCTTCCTGACCGGCACGGACTTGTTCATTATCACGAACTACACAGGCCTGGATCCCATCGTCAACGGGAACACGGCCGCGGTGGGCGGCTCCGGTGCCGTGGGCATCGATTTCGGCAATTTCCCCATGCCGCGCGGGGTCAACTTCGGCATCAGCGTGGGGTTCTGACCATGAAGACCACCCATACGACGTTGCTGCTTGGCATACTGGTGCTGACGGCCGGATGCAGCGACTTCCTCGATGTCAACACCAATCCCAACGGCCCGCAATCGGTGTCGGCGAATGTCTACCTGCCGCCGATGTTGCACTGGATGGTGACGTCACCGCAGTTCGACGGCCGTTTTGTCGGGCACTACACCCAGGAGTGGTACTCGACGTCGACGAACTTCAGCCCCGGACAAAGCTGGGGGAAAATGGGTTACGACGCGGGGAGTGATAACGGCGCGCAGCAGTGGCGCGACGTGTACTGGTCGCTCGGCCAGAACCTCATCGACATGAACACAAAGGCTCAAGCCGAGCAGCGCTGGGACCTCCTCGGCGTCGGGATGATCCTCAAGGCGTGGGGGTGGCAGGTGCTGACGGATCTCCACGGGGAGATCATCGTCAAAGAGGCGATCGATCCGACGCGGACGAAGTTCGATTACGACACCCAGCAGTACGCGTATGAGGAGGTCCAACGCCTGCTCGATAGCGCGATCGTACTCCTCAAGCGGACGGACGGCGCGGTCGACAGAGGGTTTCTGGCCGTGGGGGACCACATTTACGGCGGCGACCGCACCAAATGGCTGAAGCTGGCGTACGGCATGCTCGCCCTGAATCTCAACCACTATTCAAATAAGGCGGCATACGATCCGGCGCGCGTGATCGCCCTGGTCGATTCGTCATTCACCAGCAATGGTGACGACGCACTGCTGGCGTACCCGTGCACGACGACGGATTTCCAGGACTGCAACTTCTGGGGGCGCACTCGCAACAATATCACGCTGTACCGGCAGACGCAGTTCGTCGTCGGTCTGATGAACGGCACCCGGTTCGGCACCGTCGACCCGCGGATGAGCCGGATGTTGACGATGGACTCGGCGAATACCACCTACCGCGGTCTCGATGTCAACGCAACGGCCTCGGCTCCGTTCGGCGCGCTCTCGGTAGCGCAGCGGCCGAGGAATTTCTTCGGGTACCCGGCGGACACCGGGCTGGGCCTGCCGTCCCGGTATATCTTTGCCGACCGCTCCAAGATTCCCGTGATGACCTACTCGGAGCTGCAGTTCATCAAGGCCGAAGCCGCACTGCGGCGCGGCGATGCCGCGACTGCGCGCTCCGCGTACATCAACGGGATCTCCTCGCACATGGCCTTCGTGAACGCGCGGAACACGGATGCTGGTCAGACGCCGACGCAGATCACCGGGGCGGAGACAGCGACGTTCCTTGCCGATACCAACATCGTTCCCACGACCATCACACTCTCACACATCATGTCGCAAAAGTACATCGCGCTGTGGGGATGGGGCCATAACGAGATCTGGATGGACATGCGCCGCTATCATTACACGGACCTCGACCCCGCCAGCGGGATAGAGGTATTCCGCGGATTCGCGCCGCCGATCACGGTTTTCCCGGACAATACCGGCGAGCTCGTAGAGCGGATCCGGCCGAGGTTCAATTCGGAATATGTCTGGAACCGTGACGCCCTCGACGCAATCGGCGGCTTGGCCAGCGATTATCACATTCAACAGCTATGGATTACTCAACCATGATTAGGTCCAAGGACGGATTTCGAATTGCCGCCGCGCTGCTCGCGGCAGCGTTGTTCGCCGCGTGCGACAAGAATCCGGTCCAGGAGCTGCCATTCGCGCCGCTGCTGGACGCCCGTATCAAATTCTTCAACTTCGGTGTGGGTGCTCCCGGCGTGAATTTCTACGCCAATGACACCAAGATGACCGCGGTTCAGTCCGGCACGGGGAGCGAGGCCACGACGGGCGTGTCGTACGGCAGCGTGGGTAATGGTGGCGCATACTCGCAGATCGCGGCCGGCTCGTATGCGCTCACGGGTCGAATTGCCGCCACTACCAACAAGGATCTGCCGATTGACACACTCCACGCAACCATCGAAGCCGGTAAGTATTACTCGTTTTATTTGAGCGGGTTCTACAATGGCACGACGAAAACCGTGGACGCGTTCATCCTCGAAGACCCGGTGGCGCCGCCGGCGGATTATGGCGTGGCCTATGTCCGATTTGTCAACACGATCGCGAACGCGAATCCGTTGATCTTGTATGCCCAATACGCAACCGGCGACACGACACGGGTGGACACCCTGACGACTGCCGTGGCCTACAAGGGAGCGACCACGTTTCTCACGCTACCAATAGGCGTCTACAACTTGCACGGGCGCTACAGCGACTCGACCGCAACCAGGTTCCGAAGAGATGCGGTCAGCTTCCTGGGAGGCAGACTGTACACCGTGGGCGCAAGGGGTGACATCACGATAACATCGACGACGGCGACGAACCGCCCCTTTTTCGACATCACGGCGAACCGGTAAAGGTTAAGGCGGGAAACCATGAATCGCCGCACCTTCCTGACGAACGCTGCGAGCGCCGCCGGCGCCATCGCGCTCGGCTGCCGGCCCACCGGCCCTGATGCCCCGCGCATCACATCCTCATTGGTCGCACTGCCCGACCCCGCCTCGTCCGGGATCGACCATGTGGTCGTGTTCATGATGGAGAACCGCTCGTTCGATCATCTCCTCGGCTGGCTGCCCAATGCAGACGGACGGCAGACGGGGCTGACTTACCTCGATACCGCCGGCGTCCCGCACTCGACGTTTCCGCTCGCGCCCGACTTCCAGGGCTGTGGCTACAAGGATCCCGATCACTCCTACGCCGGTGGACGGGTGGAATACGACGGCGGAGCGTGCGACGGCTGGCTGCGCGTCAATGACGTGTTCTCGATCGGTTACTACCGCCAGGAGGATCTCGGTTTCCTCGGTCACGCGGTCTCCGACTGGACGTCCTTTGACCGGTACTTCTGCGCGATCCTCGGACCGACGTTCCCCAATCGCATTTACCAGCACGCGGCACAGACGGATCGGATCGCCAACACGCCGCAATTGTCGCAGCTCCCCACGATCTGGGACCGCCTCGCCGCGCGAGGACTGGACGGTCGCTACTACTTCACAGATGTGCCGTTCCTCGGGTTGTGGGGCCGGAAGTATGTGCCGATCAGCCGTCCCATCAGCGCATTCTTCGTTGACTGCGCGGCAGGGACGCTCCCGCACGTCGCGTTCGTCGATGGCAGTTTCCTCCAGGAGCTGACGGGGACGGGGGCGGACGACCATCCGCATGGTGATGTGCGCAGGGGCGAAGCGATGATGAACCGCATCTACGCGGCGGTGACAAGCAGCCCCGCGTGGAGCCGGACAGTGCTCGTCATCAACTTCGATGAGTGGGGTGGATTCTTCGACCACGTCGCACCGCCCGTGGCGCCCATTCCGCCGGCCGACCTCGCGGCCGGCAACGCGGACGGCCGGCTCGGCTTTCGCACGCCAACGCTGCTGATCTCACCATTCGCGCGCCGCGGGCAGACGTCGCACGCGCAGTACGACCACACATCCGTGCTCCGCATGATCGAGTGGCGGTGGGGACTGGACCCGCTCACCGTGCGCGATGCAACGGCCAACAACCTGGCTGATGAGTTGGACTTCACCCAGCCGGATCCCACACCAGGGCCCCTCTACACCGTCCCCGACGTCATCGGCAAGTTCTGCCCGATCGACCCGAGGGAGATCGTCACGGCCACCGCGCCGAGTCTCGGCGGACGGGCCTACTGGAGGACGCTCCGCGACGTCGCGCGGCGGCATGGGTGGAGAGCCTAGACTTGACTTTTCCCGGCCATCCGGCAATCGTTCTGCCGAGCGAACAAGCCAGACCGAGAGAGGACCTGGGACAGCGTCTCAGGTTCTTTTGCTTTTGGCCTCGCTCACCGGCGCCGGAATCACAGGTCGCGGCGCACCGCATGGTGACGACGCGCGACGCCGGGAACAGTTTTTAGCACAGGAGTTTCATCAGATGGCACGTATCACCGGTACCGTGAAGTGGTTCAACGACGCGAAGGGGTTCGGTTTCATCACGCCCGAGAACGGCGAGAAGGACTGCTTCGTGCATCACACCGCAATCCAGGCGCAGGGCTTCAAGTCCCTCGCCGAGGGCGAGCGCGTCGAGTTCGAAGTCGTGCAGGGCCAAAAGGGCCCGGCGGCGCAGAACGTCGTCAAGCTCTCGTAACCACCGCGGTACGCAGCAAAGACACGGCGCCCCATAAGGGCGCCGTTGTTTTTTTCGTGCTAAATCTAGGACCATGACTCCTAGCGCTGCCTGCCTCAGCATACTCCTCGCGCTCGTCCAGGCCCCCGCCCTTCCCGAACATCCGCGCCCCGACTTCCAGCGCGCCGAATGGCTCAACCTGAACGGCCGCTGGCAATTCTGGTTCGGGCAACAGGACAGCGGCAAACGCGAGATCGTCGTGCCGTTCTCCTGGGGCTCACCGCTCTCCGGCGTTCCCGACAGCGGCGACATCGGATCGTACGCCCGCGACATCACGGTGCCCGAGACATGGCGGGGTCGCCGGGTGTTTGTCGTGTTCGGCGCGTCGGACTGGCGCACCACCGCGTGGCTCGACGGCCAGAAGCTCGGTGAGCACCAGGGCGGTTACACGCCGTTTTCGTTCGAGCTGAAGCACCCGCGGCTCGGCGCGTCGCAGCGGCTGGTCGTCCGCGTGGACGACACGCCCCACCCGTTCAAGCTCGAGGGCAAACAGGGCTACGGCAAAGCGCGGGGCATCTGGCAGACCGTGTATCTCGAGGCCCGGGGAACCGATCCGCTCGAGTTCGTGCATTTCACGCCGCGCGCCGACCTCGCCGGGGTCGGCGTGGACGTGCGACTGCACGACCCTGCCCCGCGCGCTGTGACGCTGCGCCTCGCGTTCACGAATCGCGCGGGTGGACCGGTCGTGACCCATACGATCCCGCGCGGTGCGAGGTCCGCGCGCCTCGACATCCCGCTGCCCGAGGCTCGGCGCTGGTCGCTCGACGATCCCTTCCTCCACGAGGTCGAGGTGCGCGTGAACGGCGCGGGACTCGCCGAGGACCGGGTGCAGACGTACTTCGGCATGCGGACGATCGGTGTAGTGACGGTCCCCGGCACGACGAATCGCTACGTCGCGCTCAACGGCACGCCGGTCTATCTGCAGCTCGCGCTCGACCAGGCGTACCACCCGCAGGGCTACTACACGTTTCCCTCGGACAGCGTGTTGCGCGACGAGATCCTGCGCGCGCGCCAGATTGGCCTGAACGGCCTCAGGGAGCACGTGAAGATCGAGACCCCACGCAAGCTCTATTGGGCCGATCGCCTGGGCGTGCTCATCATGGCCGACGTGCCCAATTGGTGGGGTCCTCCCGACTCCGCGGCGTTCCACGAGCACGACGTCGCGCTGCGCGGCATGATCGCCCGCGACTACAACCATCCCTCGATCTTCAGTTGGGTGCTGTTCAACGAAACCTGGGGTCTCGAGACGAAGGTCAACGGTCACGATCGGTACTTGCCCGCGACCGAGCGCCGGGTCGTGCGCGATTACCGGCTCGCCAAATCGCTCGATCCCACGCGGCTCGTCGAGGACAACTCGGTGTGCTGCGGCAGCGGCCACACCGAGACCGACCTCAACACCTGGCACGACTACTTGCCCGGCTGGCGCTGGGAGTCACGCGACCAACAGGTGAGCGACAGCACGTTCCCGGGGTCGACGTGGAATTTCAGAACCGGGTGGCACCAGGCCGGTCAACCGATGTGCAACTCGGAGTTCGGCAACGTGTGGGGCTACGAGGGCAGTACCGGCGACGTCGATTGGAGCTGGGACTACCACCGCGCCATCAACGCGTTTCGGCGTCACCCGAGGATCTGCGGCTGGCTCTACACCGAGCACCACGACGTGATCAACGAGTGGAACGGCTACTGGCGCTACGACCGCTCGTGGAAGGAACCCGGGTTTGGCGACATCGTGCCCGGGATGTCGCTGCGGGATCTGCACGCGCCGCTCTATATCGCGGTCGGCGATCCCGAGCTGAGCCGCACGGTCCGTCCGGGCGAGCACGTTGACGTCCCGCTGTACGCATCATTCCTGACGGGCAGCACCAAATTCGGCGACTCGCTCACCCTGCGGTCTGAGTTGTACGGCTGGAATGCCCTCGGCGAGCGGCGCACGTGGGACACGGTGGTGACGCGCGTCCCATACCGGCCGTGGATGTCGCAAGCTTTGCCGCCGCTCGCCGTCACCATGCCGAACGAGCCGGCCACGGTGGTGCTGGCGACGCGGCTCGTCGACGAGAAGGACTCCGTGTTGCAGCGCAACTTCACGACATTCGTAGTCGAGGGCACACCGCCCGACCGCCCGAACGTGCGCGTCGCCCGGGTCCCGGCGACTGCCGTGCGCGACGGCCACTGGACACTCAAGCAGTGGACCGTGCTCGGCGATCGCAAGCTGAATGGCGCGGGCAGCGGATTCTTCGAGTACGCGATTCCCTGGCCCGTGGGGCTCGCCGTGAGCGACGTCGCGAGCGCGACATTTTTCATCGAGGCGTCCGCCAAGCGGTTGAACGGCAAGGATCGCGATTCGACCGCGGCGGATAACGGCGATTACATGCGCGGCGGCGGCTTCCACGATCCCAGCCGCAACCCGAACAGCTATCCGATGACCGGCGCCACGCCATTTCGCAGCGCCGTCACGGTGCGCGTGAACGGTGAATTGGCCGGCCGCTGGGAGCTGCCCGACGATCCCGCCGACTCGCGCGGCATCCTCAGCTGGCACGCGCAGCCGCATGATGGGCATCTTTACGAAGCCGGATCGTACGGAGAGCTGCTCCAGGTACCGATTCCCGCGGCGGCGCTCCGCGAGGGAGCCCGCACTGGAACGATGGTCGTCAGGTTGGAGGTCGATGCGGCGGCAGCGGCCCTACCCGGAGGACTCGCAATCTATGGCGCACGGTTCGGGCGGTATCCGATTGATCCGTCGGTGGTCTTTGCACTGCGAGACACGATGAAGCACTCGCCCTTCGGACAGCTTCCCGATGGTCGGACAGTAGAAAAGTTCACGCTCACGAATGCGCACGGCATCGAAGTGCAGGTGATCACGTACGGCGGCATCATCACGTCGATCCGCACCCCGGACCGCGCCGGACGCCTCGACGACATCGTGCTCGGCTTCGACAGTCTCGCGGGCTACCTGAAAAACGTGCCGTACTTTGGCGCGATCGTCGGCCGGTACGCCAATCGCATCCGGAATGCGCAGTTCACCCTCGACGGCACGACGTACCACCTCGCCAAGAACATCGGAGAGAACACGCTGCATGGGGGCGTCCGCGGGTTCGACAAGGTCTTGTGGACCGCCGAGCCGTTCCAAACCGACAGCGGCTCCGGTGTCACGCTGCAGTACACGAGCAAGGACGGTGAAGAGGGCTACCCGGGTACGCTCGTGACGCGGGTGACCTACACCCTCACGCCCCGCGATGAGCTCGTCGTGGACTATGAGGCCACGACCGACAAAGCCACGCCGTTGAATCTGTCTCAGCACACGTACTGGAACCTGCACGGCACGACCGGCGGGGGGGGCACCATCCTCGATCACGTGTTGACGCTCGACGCGTCGGCATTCACGCCTGTCGACTCGGCGGTGATTCCCACGGGCGAGATCGCGCGCGTGGCGGGAACGCCGCTCGATTTTCGAACTGCGACGCGGATCGGCGACCGGATCGGCCAGGACAACGAGCAGTTACGGTTTGGCCGGGGTTACGACCACAACTGGGTGCTCGATCGGCCAGGCGGATCCGGCCTGGTCCACGCCGCGCGCGTGTTGGAGCCGGCGAGCGGTCGCACGCTCGATGTGAGCACGACCGAGCCAAGCGTGCAGTTCTACGCCGGCAACTTCCTGGACGGCACCATCAGAGGAAAGGGCGGGCGCGTGTACGCGCACCGGTCCGGGCTGTGCCTCGAGACGCAGCATTTTCCGGACTCGCCCAATCACGCCAACTTCCCTTCGACGATCCTGCGCCCCGGCGCGACGTATCGCTCGCGCACGGTGTTCACGTTCGGGGTGGCTCGATGAAGCACGTCCTCGCGTTGCTGCTGCAGCTCCCCCCCAGTGAATCGCTCCCGCCGAAGCCTGCCGCGCCGCCCAGTGCGTGGATGAGCCTGATCGGCGCCTACGCGTCGGACCACGACACGCTGTACGTCTATGAAGATGGCGGCGCGCTCATCGCGCTCCTCGGGCCCGCGGCTCCCGCCCATCTCGCGCAGGCGGCGGACTCAGTCTTCACGTTCTTCGGTCGCGGACCGTACGACGCCGACAGCATCGTCTTCCGGCCCGGCGAGATCCAGGTGGGGCAAGTCGTCTTGCGGCGCCTCCAGATGGGGCCGGCAGACGGCGGGCAGCTGCGTCTCCGGCCCGTCCGATCAGTCGCGGAGCTGCTGCAGGTCGATCGCGGGCTGAGGCCGCCCGCCGAGAGCGGCGCGTTTCTGGCGCCCGATCTGGTAGAGCCCTCCAGGCTGGATGCGACGATCCGACTCGATATCCGGTACGCCACGACGAACAATTTCCTCGGCACCGTCGTCTACTCCTCGGCCCGTGCCTTCCTGCAGCGACCCGCGGCCCTCGCCCTCGTGCGGGCGGCGCGCGCGCTCCGACGCCTAGGGCTTGGGATCTTGATCCACGACGCCTACCGGCCGTGGTATGTGACGAAGGTGTTCTGGGACGCGACGCCCGCCGAGTCCCGCTGGCTCGTGGCGGACCCGGCGCGCGGTTCGAAGCATAATCGTGGCGCCGCGGTGGATCTCACGCTCTACGATCTGGCGACCGGCCTGCCAGTCGAGATGCCGTCGACGTACGACGAGGCGACGCCGCGCGCCCTGTCCGATTATCCGGGCGGCACGTCGCGCCAACGCTGGCATCGCGCCCTGTTGCGTCGCGTGCTGGAGGCCCAAGGGTTCACGGTGAATCCGAGCGAGTGGTGGCATTTCGACTTTCGGGACTGGCAACGCTATCAGATCTTGAACGTCCCGTTCGAGAACATCCGATCACGGTGATCATGGGAACCGCCCTTCTCGCCCCGGTGTAGCTTCGGGAACAGAAGGGAGGGTTTGACCATGACACGGACACTCGCTTGTCTCCTCGCGACCGCCCTCGGCGTCACGACCGTGGCGCCGGCGCAAGGCAGCGTGGCTTTGAAGGGTGGGTTCTCCTACGGCAACGTGTCGAACCGCGGCGTCCTGCCGGGCAATCTGCAGGAACGCACGGGGTTCGCGGTGGGTCTGTCGTTCGGGACCGGCCGCAACATGCTCGGGTTCGGCGTCGAGGCGCTCTACGCGCAGCGCGGCGTCACCAACTCCGGCACGACCGACGAGCGCAAGCTCGACTACGCCGACGTGCCGATTTTCCTGCGCGCCCTCTTTCCAACGCCCGGCATCGCGCCCTACGCGTACGCCGGCCCACAAATCTCCTTTGAGCTGCGGTGCCGCGCGGGTGGCAGCGCCTGTCCCAACACCGATCGGCCCTCCACGAGTTACGCGGGGGTGATCGGCGGTGGCGTCCGGCTCGGCGCCGCACGCGCCTTCACGCTCGAGGGTCGTTACATCTACGGGCTCACCGACCTGAAGCTCAGCACAGTCACGAGCTCGGAGAGCTACAAGACCCGCTCGTTCCTCATTCTCGCCGGCTGGGCGTTCTAGCTCCTCCATGGCCTCTTTGTCGCGCCGCGAATTCGCGGAACTCGCCTCCCTCGCCGTCGCCGGTGCCATGCTGCCCGGGTTGCCTTCCAGACCGCAGCAGGCCGTTACGCTCGAAGAAACGACGATCGCCCAGGTCCAGGACGGCATGAAAGCCGGACGCCTCACATCGCGCGGCGTCACGCAGGCCTACCTGGACCGCATCGCCGCGCTCGATCGCCAAGGACCCACGCTGCGCGCGGTGCTCGAGACGAATCCCGAGGCGCTCACGATCGCGGACGGGCTGGACGCCGAGCGGCGCCGCGGCAAGCTGCGCGGTCCCCTTCACGGTATCCCGGTCATCGTCAAGGACAACATCGAGACGCACGACAAGATGCAGACGACCGCGGGCTCCCTCGCACTCGAGGGCAACTTCGCGGTGCGGGATGCATCCATTGTCGAACGATTGCGCGCCGCGGGCGCGGTGGTCCTTGCCAAGGCGAATCTCTCGGAGTGGGCCAACTTCCGGTCCAGCCGCTCGTCGAGCGGCTGGAGCGGCCGCGGTCGCCAGTGCCGGAACCCGTACGTGCTGGATCGCACGCCATCGGGCTCGAGCTCCGGGTCGGCGGTGTCGGTGAGCGCCAATCTCTGCGCTGTCGCGGTGGGCACCGAAACGGACGGGTCGATCATCAGCCCGGCGAATACCTGCGGCATCGTCGGTCTGAAACCCACGGTTGGCCTGGTGAGCCGCGCGGGGATCATCCCCATCGCCCATAGCCAGGACACGGCGGGACCGATGGCACGCACCGTGGCCGACGCCGCCGCGCTGCTCACGGCGCTCGCCGGTGTGGACCCGCGCGATCCCGCGACGGCGGACGCTCAAGGCCATGTCGCGAAGGACTACACGGCGTTTCTCGACGCGAGCGGATTGAAGGGCGCACGTATCGGCGTCCAGGCACGCACCGGCAACAATCCGATCGTGGACGCCGTGCTGGAGCAGGCGATCGCGGTCCTGAAGACCCAGGGCGCCGACGTTGTGGACCCTGCCCCCATCGAAACGGCCGGCCAGCTGGGGATGAACGAGCGCGACGTGCTGCAGTACGAATTCAAGGCGGATCTGAACGCCTATCTCGCCACGATGCCCGCCACGGTAAAGCCGCGTACGCTCGCGGACCTGATCGCGTTCAATGCGGCGAACGAAGATCGCGAGATGCCCTACTTCGGGCAGGAGACGTTCATCGCCTCGCAGGCCCGGGGGCCTCTCACCGATCAGGCCTACATCGACGCGCGCGCCAAATGCATCGAGCTGACCCGCACGAAGGGCATCGACGCGACGATGGACAAGTACAAGCTCGACGTGATGCTTGGCCCCTCGGGCGGCATCGCGTCACTCGTCGACCTCGCGGGCGGCGGAGGCGGTGGGGGCGGCCCCGGCAGCTCGCAGTTCCCCGCAGTCTCCGGATACCCGCACATCACGGTGCCGGCGGGTTTCCACTTCGGGCTGCCGCTCGGCGTCTCGTTCTATGGGCGCGCCTGGAGCGAGCCGGTGTTGCTGCGGGTGGCGTACGCGTTCGAGCAGGCGACCAAGGTACGCCGAGCGCCCGGCTTCACGCCGACGCTGGCCCTGAGCTAGACGCGCGTCCGCGCCACCTCGAACAGATACTCGACGTACGACCGCACGCCGCCGTCAATCCCCTGCACCTTAGGATTGGCGGACTCGATGACGTAGTACTCGTCCGGCGCATGCGCGCCGCTGCCATGACCCAGGCCGAAGTGCCCCGCCGCAAGCTTCAGTGGCTCCCCGGTGAAGACATAGCCGGGCCAGGAGCCCGCGTTCCTCGGCAGCAGAATCGGGTCGATCCGCGCGCGGCGGTACACTGCCTCCTGGGCCCGAATCACCATCGCGTCGCGGGGCGTGCTCGTAGGATCGTAGCCCCCCGACATGTTGACCTCGATGTCGCCGAAGCCGCGCTTGGCGAGATGCGCCTTGAGCGCGGCGAGCGCATCGGCCGCGGTCATGTCCGGCACGAGACGCAGATCGAGCTTCGCGACCGCTCGATGCGGCAGAATCGTCTTGCCGCCGGGGCCGGTGTACCCGCCGACGAGTCCTTCGATGTTCACGGTGGGCCGGGACATCAACAGCTCCAGCGCCTCGGTCCAGCTGACGTCGCGCACCCAATGCTCGACGCCGAGTAGGCGCTTCGCGCCGGCCTCATCGAGGCGAGCGGCGGCGGCAGCAATCATCGCCTTTTCGTCCGGCGCGAGGGGCCGTGCCTTGTCGGCGAAGTTGTCGATCGCAGGATCGTTGCCGTCCGGCGAGACCAGGGTCCCGAGCGCCTGCACCAAGTGCCACGCCGGACTGTCGACCCGCGCCTTGTTGCTCGAGTGAATGTCGGTGCGCGGGCCACGGCCCCAGCGCTCGCCGCTCGAAACCAGCTCGACCTCGATCACGCCTTTGGCGCCGAGGGTGATCGTGACCTGGCCGTCGAGCCCCTGCGACGCGGACGGCATGAAGATGCCGGCCGATTTTTGCAGCGCCGCGAGCACCTCGGGCCGCCGCACGATCTGCGGGAAGTGCGGCGAGCCGATCTCTTCTTCACCCTCCGCCGCCAGCACGAGATTTACCGGCAGCTTGCGATTGGCTCCCCGAATTGCGTGCAGCGCCGCAAGGAACGTGGCCTCCGGCCCCTTCTGGTTCACCGCCCCACGCCCGATCACCACCTTCCCGAGTCCCGCTTTATCAACGAGCGCGGCATCCCACGGCGGCGACGACCATTCCGCCGGATCCACTTGTTTGACGTCGTACATGAAGTAGAGACCGAGCGTCTTGGGCGCGCCCGCGTCGAGCGTGGCGAAGATACCGGGCTGGCCGTCACTGGGAATCTTCGTCACCTGCTGGAAGCCGGCGTCGCGCAACATCCGCATCGTCAGGTCGCAGCCTTCGTTCATCCCGCGATTCTCGGCGGCGATCGAGGGTTGGCGGATCCATTCCTGCAGCCGCTGCACCGATTCGTCGTGGCGGCGCTCGATCTGCGCATAGATCGGCGCGAGATCGGATTGCTGGGTTCGCATAAAGGGCGGCAACGTCACGGCCGCGGCGGCCGCGGTTGCGTTCTGAAGAAAAGCACGGCGGTCGATGCTCATAGATCTCCTTGGTTGGCCTTGCGCCAGCAATTCTGGCTGCTAGCGTTCGAGGTGCGCTAGGGGCGCATCCAGTCCGCGGACAGGGCCGTGCCCACCCACGAGCAGGTACAATCGATCGACGAACTTCTTTCAGCCCGAAACAGGCGGACAACGGGCGCGCACTGAAAGGAGCTTCGTGTGTTTCCCAATCCGCAGGACGCGCTGCCGCTTCCCCCCCGTCCCAACCTCGAGCAGTACCGCAAGCTCGCCAAGGATCTGGTGAAGACCTGTCAGTCGGGCTCCATCGCGGCGTGGGCCGATCGCTGGATGGCATCGCTGCTCACAACCTGGGAGCGGAAGAGCGTCGATCGCGCCGCCACGCAGGTCGAGGAGTTCGCGATTAAGACTCTCACGCGCGCGGAACGCCGCTGCGTGCTGGCCGATGCGCAGTTCGTGCTCGCGCGCGCTCACGGTTTCTTGAGCTGGCCCGCCTTCGCCACGCACCTCGACGCGCTCGCCCACAGTGATACGGAGACCACCGCATTCGAGGCCGCGGCCGAGGCCATCGTGCGCGGCGACGAGGCAACGCTACAGCAGCTGCTGCGGGAGCATCCGGGGCTGATCCGGGCGCGATCCACGCGCGAGCATCGCGCCACGCTGCTGCATTACGTCTCGGCGAACGGTGTGGAAGGCTATCGGCAGAAGTCTCCTCGGAACGCGGCTCGCATGACGCAGCTACTGCTGACCGCGGGCGCAGATGTCGAAGCCGAGGCGGATGTGTATGGTGGTGGCTGCACCGCGCTGGGTCTCGTCGCGACGAGCTCGCCGCCGCGGGACGCGGGTGTCCAGATTCCCGTGATCCAGGTGTTGCTGGATCATGGCGCGCAGGTCGAGCATCCCAATCTGGCGGGCAACAACCACGGCGCGGTCTACGCCTGCCTGGCCAACGGCTGTCCTGAAGCGGCGCACTATCTCGCCGAGCATGGCGCGCAGCTCGACATCGTCGGCGCCGCAGGGATCGGCCGCCGTGACGTCGTGGAAAGGCTGTTCGAGCAAGCGGATCCCGAGACGCGCGAGCGCGCACTGCGGTACGCAGCCGGATTTGGGCAGCTGGAGGCCACGCGCTTTCTCCTCGAACGTGGCATCCCGGTGGACGCGCATTCCGGCGACGGCGAAACCGCGCTCTTCTACGCCATACTCGGCGATCACGTCGAGGTCGTGCGGTTGCTGCTCGAGCGTGGGGCTCAGCCCGGGGCCCGGACCAGGTATGGCGTCGTGGGCCAAGCGCCGATTTGGCGGGCGGGGCATGGCGGCAATCCCGATCGGTGCGCGGAGATCATCGAAGCACTCATGGCGGCTGGGGCCGAGGCGCCGGACCGCCACCCGCCGATCAATGAGAAGATTGACGCGCTGCTCAGCCGCTATGGCAGTGTGGCCGATCCGACGCGGTACTGGCACGGAGAAGAGCCCAGGAACACGTGAGCGCGTGTCAACATGCGGGTCGTGTCACGGTGCGACGTTTCGACTAGCGCCGCGCGCCCGTTTGGGACAAAATCCACGCCTCCCTTTACTGGAGTTTTACTATGAAACCCCGAGCCTCTGTTCTCTTGATCGTCCTTGCCGCCCTACCGCTGCCCCTCGCCGCTCAGGCGACGGGTGGCATGGCGGCCGCCCCCGCCGCCGCCCCCGCCCCGTCGGCCAATCCGGTCAGCGACGCGCTGCGTGCCTGGGAGCAACGTTCCGGGCGTGATCTGATTGCCGCCGCTGAGGCTATGCCTGCCGACAAGTACAACTACCGGCCCACGCCGGCGCAAATGAGTTTCGCACAAATCCAGGTGCACCTCGCGAACGAGGGGAACGACGTTCTCTGTGGCAAGACAGCGGGCGTCGAGCCGCCGAAGCGCGTGGCCGTGGATTCGACGGCGACCAAGGAGCAGCTCGTCGCTCGGCTCCGAGAGACGTTCCAGTTCTGTGAGCAGGCGTTCTCAAAAATGGACGATTCGAAGCTCGCCGAGTCGGTCTCGATGTTCGGCATGAACCCGTCGCGCGCGACTGCGGTCCTCATCACGGTCGGCGATTGGGCCGATCACTACAGCCAGGAAGCGAATTATCTGCGGCTGAACGGCATCCTGCCGCCGACGGCGCAGCGCCGCACGGGCATGTAGTCCTCACCGGTAGGGGCGCAGCATGCTGCGCCCCTACCTCAGAGACCTATGGAAGTCATTATTCAGCGAGACTACGCCCAGATGAGCAAGATCGCGGCGCAGATTGTCGCGGAATTGCTCAACACCAAGCCGAACGCCGTGCTCGGGATGGCGACGGGCTCCACGCCTCTGGGGCTGTATCAGGAGCTCGTGCGGCTGCACAAGAAGGAGCAGCTCGACTTCTCGCGCGTGACGACATTCAACCTCGACGAATA
The DNA here is from genome assembly GCA_003223395.1 of Gemmatimonadota bacterium. Lineage (GTDB taxonomy): Bacteria > Gemmatimonadota > Gemmatimonadetes > Gemmatimonadales > GWC2-71-9 > 20CM-2-65-7. The sequence continues at coordinate 15,937 of QHUZ01000048.1, forward strand.
CGTCGGCCTGCCCGGGAATCACCCGCAGAGCTATCACTACTTCATGCACGAGCATTTTTTTCGGCATGTGAACATCCCGCCGCACAACATCAACATTCCCTCCGGGACCACGAGCAATTATCCGGCCTTTTGCGATTGGTATGAGAAGCGCATCACGGAGTGCGGGGGCATCGACTTGCAGATCCTCGGCATCGGCACGGACGGGCATATCGGGTTCAACGAGCCGACGAGCTCGCTGAGCTCGCGCACCCGGCTCAAGACCCTGTCCAAACAGACGATCGATGACAACGCGCGCTTCTTCGAGCGCCGCGAGGACGTGCCGGTCTATGCCATCACGATGGGGGTCGGCACGATCCTCGAGGCGCGCCAGCTGATGTTGGTGGCGAGCGGCAAGACCAAGGCAAAGGCCATTGCGCAGGCCGTCGAGGGGCCGGTGACCAGTATGGTCACGGCCAGCGCGCTGCAGCTGCACCGAGACGCGATCGTGATCGTGGACGACGAAGCCGCGGCCGGGCTGACGATGCGCGACTACTACGACTTCATCTACGCGGCCAAACCTGCGGCGCCGAGGGCTTAGCATGCATGCCGTCGTGGTGGTACTGCTGCTCGTGCAGGCGCCTGTGCTGCAGAAGGAGGGGCTGCAGTTCAAGGATCTGAACCGGAACGGCGTCGTCGATCCCTATGAGGACTGGCGCCTCTCCCCCGAACAACGCGCGCGTGATCTCGTCGGACGCATGACGCTCGAAGAGAAGGCGGGCACCATGATGCACGGCACCGCCCGCTCGGTCGGCGGTCCAATGGCCGCAGCCGGCATGGGCGGCCAGTACGACACTGCGGCGATCCGGGCGCTGATCGACAGCGTGAAGGTCACCAACCTGATCACGCGTCTGAACACCGACCCCAGGACGCTCGCGGCGCAGAACAACATCCTGCAGGCGATCGCCGAGCGCTCGCGGCTTGGCATTCCGCTGACGATCAGCACCGATCCGCGCAACCATTTCCAATACCTGCCCGGCGTCAGTAGCCAGACGACGTTCTCACAGTGGCCGGAAGCGCTCGGTTTCGCGGCCATCGACGACACCGCACTCACTCGGGCGTTCGGCGACATCGCGCGGCAGGAGTATCGCGCCGTGGGCATCCACATGGCCTTGTCGCCTCAGGCCGACCTCGCGACCGAGCCCCGCTGGCCTCGCGTTGCCGGTACGTTCGGCGAGGACGCCGACCTGGCGGGCCGCCAGGTGCGAGCCTATGTGATCGGGTTTCAGCACGGCGCGAACGGCGTGGACTCGAACGGCGTGGTAACGGTGGTGAAGCATTGGGTGGGCTATGGTGCAGCCAAGGACGGCTGGGACAGTCATACCTACTACGGCCGATTCGCGACGTTTACAGGACCCAACCTCGAGTACCACATCCGCCCGTTCCTTGGCGCCTTTGCCGCCCATGCCGCCGGTGTCATGCCGACGTACTCGGTGCTCGAGCATGCCACCTGGGATGGCAAACCGATCGAGCAGGTCGGTGCCGGGTTTAACCGCCAGCTCCTGACCGACATGCTGCGGGTGCACTACGGGTTTCAGGGCGTGATCGTCACCGACTGGGCGATCACCTGGGACTGCGCCGAGCGGTGCAAGAACGGCGCGCCTCCGGGCGAGCGACCGACGTTCGCCGACGTCGGGATGCCGTGGGGCGTCGAGAATCTCCCGATGCGCGACCGCTTCGCGAAAGCCGTCCAGGCGGGCGTTGACGAATTCGGCGGCACCGAGCGTGCCGACCTGCTGGTCGAGGCGATCCGCGTCGGCCAGCTGACAGTCGCGCGGCTCGACAGCTCCGTAGTCCGCATCCTCACCCAGAAGTTCGCGCAGGGGTTGTTCGAGCATCCGTTCGTGAATCCGGATACCGCGGCGCGGCTGGTCGGGAATCCCACATTCGTGGCTGCCGGTCTCGATGCGCAGCGCCACGCACTCGTGCTGCTGGAGAACAGGGGGGGCATCCTCCCATTACGTTCATCTCGTCCGCTCCACGTCTATCTTCGCGGAGTCTCGGCGGATGCGGCGACGCACGAAGGTTGGACGGTCGTCACCGATCCGTTGAAGGCGGACATCGCTATCATGCGGCTCGGCGCGCCGTTCGAGCGGCTTCATCCGCAGTACGTGTTCGGCCAGTTCTTCCACGAGGGCAGTCTCGCATTCAAGGACGATGACCCGGACTTCGATGAGTTCAAGCGTGTAAGCGCCGTGGTGCCGACCATCGTGACCGTCTACCTCGAGCGCCCCGCGATTCTGACGCCACTCAGAGACAAGGCCCGCGCGCTGATCGCGAATTTTGGGGTGAGTGATGCGGCCCTGATCGACGTCCTGGTGGGCCGCGCCCGGCCCGCGGGCAAATTGCCCTTCGAGCTGCCGTCTTCCATGGAAGCCGTCCAGACGCAGCGCTCCGACGTGCCCCACGACAGCACGCGGCCGCTGTATCCGTTCGGCTTTGGCAGGAGCTACTGACTGTGAGCGATCGCGCGATCATCCGCGTTCAGCATGTCGTCAAGTCATTTGGAAAAGTCACCGCGGTCAACGACGCCTCGTTCGAGGTCCGTGCCGGCGAGATCTTCGCCTTTCTCGGTCCGAACGGCGCCGGCAAGACGACCACCATCAAGATGCTCACGACCCTGCTCCGCCCCACGAGCGGGACGCTCGAGCTGGACGGGCTCGATCCCACCCAACATCAGAACGAGGTGCGACGGCGCTTTGGCGTCGTGTTCCAGGATCCGAGTCTCGACAGCGAGCTCACGGCGTGGGAGAACTTGGACATCCACGGCGTGCTGTATCACGTGCCGCGGCACATCCGGCGGGAGCGGTCCGAGACGCTGCTCAAGATGTTCGAGCTGTGGGACCGGCGCGACGATCTGGTGAAGACGTTTTCCGGTGGCATGAAACGCCGCCTCGAGATCGCCCGCGGGCTCCTGCACACCCCCAAGGTGCTGTTTCTCGACGAGCCGACGCTCGGGCTCGATCCGCAGAGCCGCAATCAGATGTGGACCCTCGTCGGCAACCTGAACAGGGCGGAGGGCGTCACGGTGTTTCTCACGACCCACTACATGGACGAAGCCGACCGTGTCGCGGGCCGCATCGCGGTGATCGACCACGGACGCATCGTCGCCATCGGCTCGTCCGCCGAGCTCAAGCAACAAACCGGCGCCGATTCGCTCGAAGCGGCCTTCCTCAAGCTCACCGGCACGACGATTCGCGACGAGAGCGCCACGGCCGCCGATCAAATGCGCCAGGTTTCTCGCGTGTGGAGGCGCTAGCCGCGTGAGCGTGATCTACATCCTCTGGCTGCGCGAGGTGAAGAAGTACTTGCGCTCGCGCGTCCAAATCGTTGCGTCGCTCGGTTCGCCGCTCATGTACCTGGCGGTGCTCGGCTTCGGCTTGGGCCCGGTCTTTCAACGGGCCGGCGAGGGCAAGTACATCCAGTTCATGGCGCCCGGGGTGATCGGCATGACGGTGCTCTTCACCTCAATGTTCTCGGGAATCGCGATGCTGTGGGACCGCCAGTTCGGATTCCTGAAGGAAACGCTGGTCGCGCCGGTGCCACGATTGCTGATCATGATTGGTCGCACCCTCGGCGGCGCCACCGTGGCGGTGCTGCAGGGCGCGCTGATCTTCGTGGTGACGCTCATCGTGGGGTTCCGCCCTGCGAGTCTCCTTGCGGTGCCGCTGGCATTTCTGGTGATCGCGCTGATCGCCGTGATCTTCTCGGCGCTGGCGACGGCGATTGGCTCGAGCATCAAGGAGATGCAAGGCTTCCAGATGGTGATGAACTTTCTCGTGATGCCGCTCTTCTTTCTCTCGGGCGCGATCTACCCGCTCGAGGGACTTCCCAAGGTCCTCGCGGCGTTCACGCGCGTCGACCCGCTCACCTATGGCGTGGACGGCGTGCGCGGCGTGCTGATCGGGAGGACGCATTTCGGCGTGACGTTGGACATTGCCGTGCTACTGGGAGTGGGGATCCTGTTCGTGATGTTCGGCGCCTGGCGTTTTTCGAAACTCGAGGCTTAACGTGCTTCTTCTCGCCTTATTGGTCCTGGCTCAACACCGCGCGATCGTCTACACGACAGCTGAGAGCACCAGTTTCCGTCTGACGCCGACCGACACGCTGACGTTCAAGCCATCGGAACCGACGTCGGAAGGCAAGGTGTACGTCTTCGTCGATCCCCGAAAAACATTTCAGCCGCTGATCGGGATCGGTGGGGCGCTGACTGATGCCGCAGCGGAAACGTTCGCGAAGCTGCCGGCGGCCGCGCAGGAAGAGGTGATGACGGCGTACTACAGCGCCGACCGCGGGATCGGCTACACGCTGGGTCGCACCAACATCAACAGCTGCGACTTCTCGAGCGACATGTACACCTACGTGACGGAAGGCGACTCGGCGCTGACTTCGTTCTCGGTCGCGCACGACCTGCGCTACAAGATTCCGCTGATCAAGCGCGCGATGACCACGAGCGGGAACCGTCTCAAGCTCTTCGCGAGTCCCTGGAGTCCGCCGGCATTCATGAAGGACAACAACGACATGCTGCACGGCGGGCATCTCCGTCCGGAATACGCACACTCCTGGGCGCGCTACTACACCAAGTTCGTAGAGCACTACCGCAAGGCCGGCGTGCCGATCTGGGGCATCACGATTCAGAACGAGCCGATGGCCACGCAGACGTGGGAATCGTGCATCTATCAGGCGGCGGACGAGCGCGACTTTCTCAAGAACCATCTTGGTCCGGCGATGACCCGCGCAGCAATGCGCGATGTCAACATCATGGTCTGGGATCACAACCGCGATCTGATCATCGAGCGCGCGCTGACGATCTTCGGCGATACCGCGGCCGCGAAGTACGCCTGGGGGATGGGATTTCACTGGTACGAAGACTGGTCGGGTGGGACACAGATGTACGGCAACGTCGCGCTCGTCGGCCGGCTCTATCCCGACAAGCACCTCGTCTTCACCGAGGGGACGCCGGCGAACTTCGACTCCACGGCGTACGGCCGCTGGAGCCTCGGCGAGGCGTATGGCCGTTCGATGATCAACGATTTCAATTCGGGTGCCGAGGGGTGGACGGACTGGAATATTCTGCTCGATGAGCGGGGCGGTCCGAACCACGTCGGGAACTTCTGCATGGCGCCGATCCATGCCGATACGCGGACCGGCAAGCTCCTCTACACGAATTCGTTTTACTACATCGGCCACTTCTCGAAATTCATTCGTCCGGGCGCGCGGCGCATTGTCGCGGCGCCGAGCCGCAGCATGTATCTCACCACGGCCTTCGTGAACCCGGACGGCAAGGTGGTCGTCGTCGTCATGAATCCGACGTCACAGCCGGGGCAATACAACATTGTCCTCGGCTCTACTTCGATCCCGATCAATTCGCGGCCCCATTCCATTCAAACGGTGGTGTTCTGATGCGCCCCATGACCACACAGCACCTGTGCCGAGCCGTTCTATCCGCAGTGGTGCTCCTCGCCCCGGCGTTGTCAGCGCAGGAGCCGGCGGGCGGGACGCCGGTGCGCGATGCTCGCGTGGGGTTGCGCGCCGGTTGGTGGGACGCGGCACAGGCCGCGTGGAACATGCGCCTCGTCTCGACGAGCCGGCCGCCCACCGAGTTCATTCCGGCCGAGCCGGGCGATTTCGATTACATGAACTCGGACGTGGCCTTCAAAGGGAATTATCTCATCCAGGGCAACTTCCAGGGCTTTTCGGTGTGGGAGATCACCGACCCCTTCCACCCGCGCCTGGTCCATGCAGAACGCTGCCCGGAGCAGCAGAACGACGTCTCGGTGTACAAGAATCTGCTGTTCCTCTCGGGGGAGTCGCAAAACGGACGCGTCGATTGCGGCGCGCAGGGCGTGCAGGAGTCCGTCAGCGCGCAGCGCTTCCGCGGCGTCCGCGTCATCGACATCAGCGATCCCGCCCATCCACGCATCCTGGCCAACGTGCAGACGTGTCGCGGCTCGCACACGCACACCGTGGTGACCGATCCCAAAGACACGAGCGTCGTGTACGTCTATGTCTCTGGACAGGCACCCGTGCGTCCCGCCGCAGAGCTCGCCGGCTGCTCGGCGGCGGTGCCGGAGCAGGATACGGCATCCGCGCGGTTCCGGATCGACATCATCCGCGTGCCGCTCGGGCATCCCGAGCAGGCGAGGATCGTGAGCCGGCCCCGCATCTTCGACGCGCTGGTCGCGCCGCCCGAACATGGCGCTTCGCCTGCCGACGTAGCGGCTGCCCAGCGCGAGGCGGACTCGGCCACCGCGACGGGGGCGTACGTCATCACGTTCCAAGGCCTGCCGATCGTCTTGCCGGCCCAGTTCGTCACACCCATGCTCGACAGCGTGGCCCGGAGTAACGGCAGAACGGCGGCAAACGGCGCCGACAGCGCCGCGTTGCGCGGCGCGATCCAGGGGATCATCGACGCGGAGTTTCTCGCGCCGCTGGGTCCCGGTGGCGTGCGGCATGGCCCCGATCAGTGCCACGATATCACGGTCTTTCCGGCGATGGGCGTGGCCGGTGGGGCGTGCGCCGGGTACGGACTGCTGCTCGACATCCGAGATCCCGCGCACCCAGTCCGCCTCGCGGCCGCGTCGGATTCGAACTTCGCCTACTGGCACTCGGCAACATTCAACAACGATGCCAGTAAGGTGATCTTCACCGACGAGTGGGGCGGCGGCGTCGCGCCGCGCTGCCGGGCGACCGACAAACCGCAATGGGGCGCCGACGCGATCTTCACGATTGCGAACAAGCGCGCCCTGACGTTCCAGGGTTACTACAAGGTGCCGGCGCAGCAGACGACCACGGAAAACTGCGTCGCTCACAACGGCAACCTGATTCCGGTCCCGGGCCGCGACATCATGATCCAGGGGTGGTATCAGGGCGGCGTGTCGCTATTCGAGTTCACCGATCCCGCACACCCGAGCGAGATCGCCTACTTCGATCGCGGGCCGATGGACTCGACCAAGCTCGAGATGGCGGGCAGCTGGTCGGCGTACTGGTACAACGGCTACATCTACAGCACCGAAATCTCGCGCGGGCTCGACGTACTCGAGCTGCAACCCAGCGCGCTGCTCACTCAGAACGAGATCGACGCCGCGAAACTGGTGAAGGTTGCGTACCAGAACGTCCAGGATCAGCAGCGTGCGACCTGGCCGGCGAGGTTCGTGGTAGCGCGCGCGTATCTCGATCAGCTCGAGCGGTTGAAGGGACTCGCGACGGATCGCATCGGCGCGGCGCGTTCGATTCTCGCAAGTGCAGAGACGCGATCCCGAGACGCCCGGCGCAGCATGTTGACGACGCTCGCCACCGACCTCGAGCGTGATGCCGCGAGGGCGGCGGACGGCGCGAAAGTGCGCGCGCTCGCGGCCGTGGTCAGGGGGATCCGATGAGCCATCCCTGCGGGCGTCACCGAGGTAGCATTTCGAGACGCCCTGACGCCGTGAAACAACCCTTTTCAGGGTTCCGTCATCCAACGAGGAAACCACCTCGGACTCTTCATGCTGCTTGGATGGCCGTTCCTCGCCGCCGTCACGCTGGCCAGTCAATCTCCTCAAGCCCCTACGCCACAGCGCCGGGCGGACCCGCCCGCACAACCCGCGAAGAGCGTCACAGCCGCGCACGCCACGCAGGCGCCCGTCATCGACGGGCGCGACGACGATGCCGTGTGGCGCGACGCAAAGCCCATCACGGAATTCCAGGAATGGCGACCCAGCGAGGGGGGAGCGCCGAAGCTCCCAACGCAAGCGAAGGTCGCGTATGACGCGGGCAACCTCTACGTGTTCGTGCGCTGCTTCGATCCGCACCCCGACAGCATCATCACGGTTCTCGCACGCCGCGACTACTTCACTCCGAGCGATATGGTCTGGCTGTTCCTCGACTCCTATCACGACCGGCGCACCGGTTTCGAATTCGGGGTCAATCCGTCGGGGGTGAAGCTCGACGCGCAGATCTACAACGACGGCAATGAAGACTTCGCGTGGGACGCGGTGTGGGATGTCGCGACGCGCATCGACTCGCTCGGCTGGACCGCGGAGTTCCGGATTCCCCTGACCCAGCTGCCGTACGGACGGCAACGGACCCACACGTTCGGCTTCACCGTGGACCGCGACGTGTACCGCTATGCCCAACGAGTGAGCTGGCCGCTCTTCCGGCAGTCACAGGCGGGGTTCGTCTCGCAGTTCGGCGAGGTCACCGGCCTGACCGATCTCGAGGCGCCGCGGCGGCTCGAGGCGGCGCCCTACCTCGTGACGAAGAACGTTTCCCAGATCAGCGCCAACACCCTCGGGCGCACGCAGGACGTGACCGTCGGCGGCGATCTGAAGTATCGGGTGGCGTCGAATCTGAAGCTTGACGCCACGATCAACCCCGACTTTGGCCAGGTCGAGGCCGATCCGGGGGTGCTGAATCTCACGGCCTTTGAGACCTTCTTCCGCGAGCAGCGGCCGTTCTTCGTGCAAGGCGCGGGCCAGTTTCAGTGGAACGTCAACTGCACGGCGGTGAACGACTGTTCGACCGGTGAGGGGCTGGTCTATTCGCGTCGCATCGGGCGGGCCCCCGAATTGGCAGGCGCCTACTCCGACAGCACGTCGCCGGCGTTTACCACGATCCTCGGCGCCGGGAAACTCACCGGCCGGTTGCCGGGAGGCCTCACGATTGGTGCGCTGGACGCGGTGACCGCACATCAGACTGGTGCCGGAGGCGTGACCATCGAGCCGACGACCAACTACGGCGTGCTGCGGCTACGTCAGGACCTGCGCGGGGGCGAGTCGAGCGTCGGTGGTATTGTCACGACCGTAAATCGCCATACCGATTCCTGGAGCTCACCCTACCTGCACAGCAGCGCGTACGTGGGCGCTCTGGACTTCCGCCATCGTTTTCCGGGCGGCCGCTACGAACTCTCCGGTTCGCTCGACTTCAGCCGCGTCGCGGGCAGCGCGCAAGCGATCGCCAGCACGCAGCGCGGCTCGACGCACTACTACCAGCGGCCCGACGCCCTGCGGTTCGATTCGACGCGCACATCCCTCTCCGGCGATGCCGAGGGGCTCCAGTTCGGCAAGGTGGGCGGTAACCATTTGATCTTCCAAACGAACGTCGAGCGCCGCTCTCCCGGTTTTGAGGTCAACGACCTCGGCTACCTGCGGCGCGCCGATCAGCTGGCGTGGAGCACCTGGGCAGGATACTTCGACCGGCACACGCGCGCGTTCTACAACCGATTCCAGTGGAATTTCAACTGGTGGCAGTATTGGACGACGGCGGGGCTGCCCGAGGAGCGGGCGCTCAATACGAACACGCACACGACGTTCCGCAACCAGTGGTCGCTGCATTTTGGCGGGACGGTGGGCCAGCTCGGCACCACGTACTGCTACGACTGCGCGCGTGGCGGGCCGGCGGTGCGTCAGGATTCCTATGTCGCCCCCTGGCTCGGGATCAATGGAGACGATCGCAAGGCCATCGTGCCGTACCTCTGGTTCAACTGGTTCCGTGGGGATGGCGGTCGCTCGAGCAGCTTCAGCTTCTCGCCGGAGCTGGATTTCAAGATCGCGTCGCGCGTCACCGCCGCCATCTCACCCAACTACTCGCGGAACCGGAGTGATGTTCAGCCTCTCGGCATCGACAAGCTGACGCATCACCTGTTCGGGCATCTCGAGCAGAAGCAACTCGGCGTGACGATGCGCGTCACGTATCCCTTCACGGCGAACGCGACGCTGCAGGTGTATGCGCAGCCGTTCATCTCCAAGGGGACATTCAGCAACGTGCGCGAGCTGTCGGCGACACCGCGGGCCGCGGACTACGCGAGCCGCTATCAGTCGTACAGCGATACCGCGTACACGAACAACATCGGCGGATTCAACTTCAAGCAGTTCCGCTCGAACGTGGTGTTCCGGTGGGAGTACCGGCCCGGATCGACCTTGTTCGTGGTGTGGAGTCAGGGCCGGCGGGGGTCCACGGGGCTCGAGGGGACGCGCAGCTTCAGCGGCGACCTGAACGATCTGTTCAATCTGCGACCCGACAACAGTTTCCTGGTGAAGCTGTCGTACTGGATTAACCGGTAGCTGCCACTCCCACGCTTTCGTGCTGGCCGCGTGACCAGTGTCACGCGGCTACGCATACCACAAGTCGTTGCAATGCTTGGCGCAAGCCCGTCATCTATTGTCGTCTGCGCTCTGAAAGTGAATGTTGCCTGCCGTGACTATCTGGGAAAAAACCACCCGATCGCTGCGGAGCCTGCGCCTCGACACCATGCGGGGCAAGTTTGTCGCGTTTGCGGTGCTGGCAACGCTGTTCACGACGCTCGTCATGACCGTGATGTTGTACGGCCGGAATCGCCGCTCGCTGAGCGACCGGGTCGGGCAAGAGCTCCGCGCCCTGAGCTCGGACATGGCGCGCGAGGTGGCCGTCTGGTTCGACCAGCGAGTCTACGATCTGCGCCTGCGCGCGAGCCCCTACGTCGTGTCGGACAACCTGGCGCGAGCCACCGGCCGCAATGCGGCGCAGTCCCTCAACCGGCTCCGCGACTACCTCAATTCCGTGCGCCAGAATCTCCCGGCTCACGAAGGGCTCGCCATCATCGGTCGAGACGGGCAGGTCCTCACGAGCAGCGGCAGCCGGACGGGCTTCCGTTTGACGCCCGACCGCATGAACAATCTGCGGACCCGCGATGCCCTGGTGGGCGATCCCTTCTGGGACGCCAGCATCGGGAAAGCGGCGGTCGTCCTCGTCGTGCCGATCCGTCAGGATGACGGGCTCTTCCTGGGCGCGTTGGGCGCGAAGATCAATCTGGACAGCCTCCGCGAGGTGTTAGACCAGCTGTCGGCCGGCCACTCCCGCGACCTCTACCTCATTACCGAACAGGGGCGCGTCGTGATCCGCTCCGCCGGCAACCCCGCGGACGCCATGAAGGCAACCCTGCCGGACGCGACGACCAGAGAGCTCACCGAACGAGAAGGCCAGACGATCGCGCAGGCACGCCCGCAGGGGCGTGAGGTCGTGGCGGTGCTGCGGCGAATTCCCCAGCTGCACTGGGCGGCCGTGGCCGAAACACCACGTGCCGAGACCGTGCGCGAGGCGGGAGTGCTGCGGTTTCGCACCGTGCTAGAAGCTCTCGCTCACCGATTCCCTGACCGGCCTGTACAATCGCCGGCACCTGATGGGCACGCTCGCCAGCGAGGTGCAGCGGTCGCGCCGCCTGCGGCGCGCCTTCGCGGTCCTGCTGGCCGACGTCGATCGGTTCAAGCAGTACAACGACACGCACGGCCATCTCGCCGGCGATGCGGCGCTCGTGAAGATCGCGGAGGTGTTCCGCAAGACGACGCGGCAGGTGGACTGCGTGGCGCGCTACGGCGGCGAGGAGTTCGTGGTGATGCTGCTCGAGGCCAACCTGGCAACGGCCACCCTGGTCGCGGAGCGCATTCGCGCCCGCGTGGCGGAGCAGGATCTCGGCGAGGGGTCTCTCACGCTGAGCATCGGCGTCGCCGAGTACCCCGACGGCGGAGACACGCCGGAGGAGCTGATCGCCACCGCCGACGCAGCGATGTACAAGGCGAAAAGCGCCGGCCGGAACCAGGTCGTGGTGGCCGGGACGAGCGAGGAGCGGCCTCAGCCCCAGGAAAAAAAGCGGCGCAAGCGCGAGGCGTAACTGTCGAGCTTCTAGTCGCCAAAGCAGCCGAGGACCGACCACAACAGTTTTGCGCCGGTGTCGTTGCCCAGCGCGAGGCCCGTGATGATCGGCGACCCGGGAGGCTGGGCTTACGGCGCAGCTCGCGCAGCGAGGATGTAGGCCAGGTTCGCCGTGCCATCCATGATCGGCTCGTTCGTCGAATAGTCCCCCACGTCATCATGATACACGATGAAACCGGTATTGAAGGGCGCGTACTCATCCGCCTCGAGCAGCCGGATGCCACGAAGGTTCTGAAAGATTGACCGATACACAGGACCATCCACGAGACCGCCCGAGAGCTGCACGTGGAGCTCCTGCGCGACGACCGAGTGTGGCGTTCGCGGGAAGTTGTCGCCGAGGCCGATGACCATCGACACGCCCCACGGGTTCGTGCCGAACAACCAGTCGAGCGCCGCGGTCTCGTACTCGACGTAGGTCGAGTCGCCGGTCATGCGGCGATAGAACGTGGCCTGCGTCGCGAACGAGGCGAGCAGATTATTGGAGCACCAGATGAACGGAATACCGACCCGAAATCCGTTGTGCGCTCGGCCCACCACAGCCTCGAGTCCACGCCGGTAGTACTCGGCGACCACGCGCCGCGCGCTGTCCGTGCCCGTCCGCCAGATCTCATAGTGACCGTTGTTGTGCCAGGGAAACCACTGATAGTGACGCGCCGTGTCCTGTCCCATCCAGGGCGTCACCGGCTCCTGCGCGGCGTAACGCAGCGCGGCATCGAAATAGGCGGGCTCGTGCGTCAGCGCGTAGAGCTCCACCGCGCCGAGCTCCATGTCGTCGGCCCAGTTGTCTTCTTCGTAGAAGTACGGCGAGCGGGCAGGCGCAGTCTGGCACACGCCGGGATGCGCGGCGCCAAGTGCGTACACGGCGCGGGCGCGCGCGGCGAGCCGGCGGGCGAACGCGCTGTCGTGCTCGCGATAGAGTTCCGCGCCGAGTGCGAACGCGGCCGCGTATTTCCCCGCCGTCGAGGCGAGGCCGGTCGAGCGGTTCTTACTGTCGAATAGCCCCTGCGGCTTGCCGGTACAGGGGTAGACCGGCCGCTTCCCGCCCCGCCCCCACCCGTAATCGGCGGAATCGTTGACCGGCAAATCCCAAAACGTGTGATCGCGATCGTCCGCCAGCTGATTGAGGAGCAGGTCGTCAGCGGGATACATCTTGAGCAGCCAGGCGAGGCCCCAGCGAGCCTCGTCGAGCACGTCGGGGATGCCGTTCGCGCCGGGCAGACCGTTCGCCTCAAACCGGTCGGTAAAAGCCTCCGGGTGATCGCGGTGGGCGAGCAGCAACATCGTCGTGGCGTGCGCCGTCGTCGTGCCGTACTGGAGATAGTCCGATGCGTCGGCCCATCCGCCGGCCACCGGGATGAACTCGCCGCTGCGCGTTGGGTGATCGACGAGTACGCCGTCGCTGCGCTGATGCACCGAGTCCTTGAACACCGGGTTGTAGCCGGAGCGTTGCTCGCGCAGGTAGGCGAGGAGCGAGTCCGCCGCGCCGCGATACACGTCATCCGCGATCCGCACCGGCAGCGAGGTCACGCCCGCGGCGACGATGCGGTAGACGCCCGGCCGCCGCAGCGCCGAAAAGTCCAGCCGAAACGTCGCGGCGCACGGACCGAAAGCCCCGGCAGCGTCGGCCGGCCGAGGTCCGAAAACCGTCCGGTTGCCGACGCCGACGATTCGAAAGCTCGGGATCTCGCGCGGCGCGAGGGCGCAGATGACGGCAACCTTCGGCGCCGCCGGCTGGTAGCCGATCTGGTTGACGCGGATCGCGACGGCCTCACCCTGCGGGGACGTGACGCCGGGCGCCGACGCGCGGCAGGACAGGCTGGCGGCGAGCAGGATCAGTCCGGCGCGAGGCATTGTTGCCAATCTTACCGGGACGTCCCAATCGGCAATAGCTTCCTCGCGCTCATGAAAGACTTCGACGCATGGCATACCTGCTCGCGACGCTAGCGGCCGTATTCTACGGCGCGGCCGACTTCACCGGCGGGATGGTGACGAAGCGTGTCGCCACAGTCCCCGTGGTGCTGCTGTCGCAGGCGACGGGGTTGGTGATGGTCGCCCTGATCCTCCCGTTCCTCGGGACGGCGGCGCCGCGGGCCGCGGACCTCTGGTGGGGCGCCGCCGGGGGATTGGCCGGTGGTGTCGGCGTCGCCCTCCTCTATTACGGGCTCGCGATTGGTACGATGTCGGTCGTTGCGCCCACGACGGCGGTGCTCGCCGTCGCGATTCCTGTCCTTACCTCGATCGCGCTGGGCGAGCGACCCGGCTGGCTCGCGATCGCCGGCATTCTCTTGGGCATTGGTGCGATCGCGCTCGTGAGCCGTCCGACCGCGAATCCCCAGAGCACCGCGCGACGCTCCGGCCTCGGCGTCGCGCTCGTCGCTGGAGTCGCGATCGGATTGTTTTTGCTCGCCCTCGCGCAGACACGCCCAGCGAGCGGTCTGTGGCCACTGCTGACGGCGCGTCTGACATCCGTGGGGTTGTTTGCTGTCATCGCCGCGGTGGGGCGCCGTTCGGTGCGCATGCCGCTGAAGCTTGCAGCGATCGCGGTTGGGGGTGGCGCGCTCGACATGCTGGCCAACACGTTGTATCTGCTCGCGGCGCAGATTGGCCCGCTCAGCCCCGTGGTGACCCTTTCCGCTTTATATCCCGCGAGCACGGTTCTGCTTGCTCGCGCCGTACTGGGCGAGCGGCTCAATGCCTGGCAGACCGCCGGCGTCGCCGCTGCGCTCGTCGCCGTGCTACTGATTGTTCGCGGCGGCTGACGCTGGTTTGTCGACGCGATCGACCGGCGAGTTGGGATGCTCGCCCAGGAACTCGACCCAGGCCGTCTTGGCGCAGGGGTAATTCTTAGCCGCCTCGGCGAGATCCATGAAGCCGGCGATCGATTGGTCGAGGCGGTCGACCAGCTGCGGATTCGCGAGCTTGCCTTGCGCGTCGAACGCCTGATGCGCCTGCGCGAGCGAAAACATGCGTCGTTCCCCTCGACCCGACGCTTCAGCTCTGTGGCGCCGGGCGGAAAGCCGTCCTTCGCTTGCACATCCTGGCTGTAGGACGGACTGTCGAACGCGCTCACGGCGGCAAGGTCAACCGTTCCACCATGCTTCTCGATCGCACTGGCGGCGAGTTTGGCGAGCATTGTATTGAAGGAGCCGGTGCGGAGCGACGCGGAGAACACCAGGTAACGAACCGGCTCGCGCTCCTTGGGCATGGCGGGAACGTAGACTACTTCGCGTGCGTCGTCGAGTGATGTGCGAGTGACTGGATTTGCCGGCGAGCTTCCTGAGCCAACTCGCCAACCCTTTCAAGTCGCAGGACCCGATCGAAGTCCGCTCGCGCCGGCGCCGACCGGCCGGAATCCGCAAGCGCCTCGCCGCGGAGCAGGTATGCGTCGGCCAGATTGTATCGCGCATCGGCGGACGAGTCGAGCCGCGCAACCCGCCCGAATGAGTCGATCGCCCCGTCGAAATCGTGGAGATCGAGGTAGGCCGTGCCTAGCGTCGTCAGAACCGCGACGTCATCCGGCCGCCGTACGCGCGCCCGCGTGAGCACCGCGACGGCGTCCTTGAAACTTCGCACCTGCAGGTACGCGGAACCCAGTGCGCTATACAGCGCAATCGAGTCGGGCCGTTGTGCAAGCAGACCCTCGAGCCGCGTGATCTCAGCGCCAACGTCCGGACGTGCCGCCGCGGGCGGCGAGGGCGGCTCGACCTCCACGACGTTCAGGGCGCGAACGTGCCGGACGGCGTACGCGCCCCCGACCAGGGCAATGAGAAAGCCCGCGGCCAGCGGCACCAGGGACGCCGCCGGCCACAAGGCCACAGCGGCACCGAAGGCCGCGCCAACCACGAGCCCGCCGAGGTGGGCCATGTTGTCGATACCCGTGCTGCGGAATCCGACGACCAGGTTATACAACACGAAGAGCACCAGACTCGGCAGGATCCGTCCTAGCAGTACTTCGTTTCCCGGACCGCGCCGCGTCAGGCCGAGTGCCGCGATGATTCCGCCGGCGACGCCGAAGATCGCACCGGAAGCACCGCCACTCACCGCGAGGGGATGTACCAGGACACTCGCGAGACTGCCGCCGATGCCGCTCAACAGATACAGCGCGAGAAACGCGCGCGACCCGAACAGGGCCTCTGCCACGCGTCCAACATTGAAGAGCGCCCACATGTTGAACGCCAGATGGAAGAATCCGAAGTGGAGGAACATCGATGTGACGAGGCGCCACCACTGGCCGCCTAGCGTGAGCGGACCGTAGTCCGCACCCCAGCGCAGGACCTGCTGGGTATCGTCGTAGGAGATGCCAGAGGCAACCATCGCCCCGAACCACAGCACGTTCAACCCAACGAGCGTGAGCGTCGCCGAGAAGCGCGGTCGAGCTTGGGTCGTCGCCGACACAGTACCATCGTCGGCGACGATCACGCGCGCGTCAAGGCTTCCTCGAGCCCGACTTTTCCCAGTTCACGAACAGGAACCCGCCTGGCGCATCGAACTTCGGTTCGCCCGGTCCAGGCAGAATCTGCAGCTGCAGCTCGTCGATCGTGTTCTTGGAACAGTCCCAGCAGGCGATCGCGAAGTCGCCGTTCCGCCGCGTGCGCGAGAGCAGCATCACGTGCACCATCGCGTTGTCGGTCACGAGCGCGCCGTTCTTGTACAAGTGCCCGAACGCCCACAATGCCACGGCGCTGTTGATCGTCGGCACCAGCGGCGTGTGCACGGCGGTGTTGCCATGGTAGTACAGCCCGAGGATCACACCGCCGAACCGCGGGTGATGCGGCACGTCCTTCGTCTGCACCCGGTCCAGCACCAGCTTCCAGCGTGCGCCATCCTGCGTCGCAAACTCGGCGAGCCCGTCGACTGAATCACGCGTCGCACCTTTGTCCCAGGCGGTGAACGCGAACGTGCCCCCGACCCGCGTCACGTTGTTCGAGTAGGGCCCGTTCTTCACCTGCGACTCGAGCCCTTCGCGCTCGTCACCGAACTGCTGCAGGATCGGAGCAGCGCTGTCCGGAAACGGAAACGGCCCGGGGAGGATCTGGATGACGGGCCCGCCGCCCGTCACCCGGATCGCCTGAATACTCGGCGCGGGCGCGCCCATGCCAGCCATCGCCCCTGCCCCATTGTAGTCTGAGGCAGCGGCACCCGTGGCCGGGGCAACTTTGAGCTCCGCATCCATACCCAGCTTCTTGTGCGAGTCGTTTCCCACGGGGCAGTACACCTCGTAGGTGCCGGGCTTGAGCGTGAGCGTCAGTGTGGCGCTCGCCCCAGGTTGGATGACGCCGGTCTCCTGCTCGATCCCCTGCCCCTCGACTTCCAGGGCGTGCGGGATGCTGCCGGCGTTTGTGACCGTGAACGTCACCGTCCCTGCGACGATCGTGGCTTGCGAGAGCTCGACCTTCCATTCAGTGAGCCTGGCGCTGACGGCCGCCGGGTCCTCGGGACGGTGTGCGAGGATGCTCAACAAGAGCCTCGCGACGTTTCGAACCTGAACTAGCTGCGCGTACGACATATGAGCCTTCCTCCTGCGAGAGTGTGACGGCAGTTTCCTTCGCTGCCAAAGACTCCGCGTGTCGAGCGCGTATTCCCGCGGGAATAAACTCGTCGGCGCCGGAGTCTCCTTCTGCAGGAGGATGAGTTGGAGTCGAGCGCGCTGGCGCGATTCGAAGCGGTCGTGTTGCCGCACCTGGACGCCGCATACACGCTGGCGCGTTACCTGATGCGGAACGCGTCCGACGCCGACGACGTCGTGCAGGACGCCTGCCTGCGCGCGCTCAAGTATTTCGATGGCTTCCGCGGAGAGGCTGGGACAAGCGCGCGCGCGTGGCTCCTGACGATCGTGCGCAACACCGCCCACACCTGGCGCGAGCGCCATCGCCCCGAGGCGCTCGCCGTGGAGTTCGACGAACGCGAGCACAGTGAAGCAATCGCCGAGCGCGATCCCGAGGCCAAAGAAACACTCGGCCGTGCGCTGGAGCGCCTGGCACCCGAGTTCCGCGAGGTGATCGTCCTGCGTGAGCTCCAGGGGTTGTCGTACAAAGAGATCGGCGACGTGACGGGTGTGCCGGTCGGCACCGTGATGTCCCGTTTGTCCCGCGCGCGCGCACGCCTGCAGGAGGCGCTGCGGGAAGAGGAGGTAAGGTGAGCCATCCAAATTTCGAAGCTCAGCTCGACGCCTATCTGGATGGCGAGCTCACCGCGGGCGACGTGCGCACGCTCGAGACGCACCTCGCCCAGTGCGTCGAGTGCACGCGGTTCCGCGACCGGCGGCTCGAGCTCCGGGCGGCGATCGTCGCAGGCATCCCGACATTCCAAGCACCGCCGGCCTTGCGCGACCGGATCCGTGCCGCGGCGCGGACGGGGAGCGCACTGGAGACCAAGCGCGCGCCGCGGCGCTTCACCATGCGCACGCTGTGGCGCCCGCTCGCCCTGGCCGCGTCACTCGCCGTCGTCGCAATAGGCGGTTGGAGCCTCGCGCTGCAACACGTCGCCGGTGAGGCGCTGGCCGACAACGTGCTCGCAAGCCACGTCCGTTCCCTGATGCCGGGCCACCTCACCGACGTGCTTTCGTCTGATCAGCACACCGTGAAGCCTTGGTTCAACGGCCGGCTCGACTACTCGCCGTCGGTCTACGACTTCGCCGGGCGCGGCTATCCGCTGCTGGGAGGCCGGCTGGACTACGTCGGGGGACGACCGGTGGCCGCACTCGTGTATGGGCGGCGTCAACACGTGATCAACGTGTTCGTGTGGCCCGCGACCAGCGGACCGACGGACGGCTCCAACAAGCGAGACCGCCAGGGCTACCACATGCTCCACTGGACGACACCGGATTACACCTACTGGGTGGTCTCCGACCTCGGCCTCGCAGAGCTGCAGGATTTCGCGCAACTGCTGCGACAGGCGGATTCGATTCGTTGACTATCTCATGCCATAACCACGCGCCATGGCCACTGCGCGCGCTGCAGCACGGCCTGCAGACCGATGGCCAGGGCGAGCAGATGCAGTGCGGCGAGGACACCACGCAGCATGAGAGGCTCCCGGGTGATAGGGCCACTCGCTGGCTACTGCGGCGTCTCCAGCGGATGCTTGCTCTGCTCGTAGAACTGATTCTGCAACCGCAGGCTCTCCTGGTCCGCTTTGACCGCCTTGATTGCCTGGACGATGGTGTTGATCCACGTCTTTGCCTCGAAATCGCCCAGCTCGCGCGATGCGACCGCGCCGTCGCCCGCGTAGTGATTCGGAAAACGCGCGTACCACCAAATACCGGTGTAGAGACCCTCGGGCAGCGCCTTGAGCCGCCCCTGATCCGCTCCCGATTCCAGCTTCGCGCGATCGAGATGCACCAGATCGGGCCGCGCGATCATGCTGACCGACGTTTCGCTCTCGCCCGCGTGCATGTCCGTCGATCGGTCGGACTTATGCTGCGGCTCACCCGGGGCGCTGCGTGCGATGCTCTGCACGTAGACCACATAGTCGTGCGGCGACTCCAGCTGTGACTGCGCGAAGTACGGCAGCAGGCTGTTGTTGCCGCCGTGCCCGTTCACGATGATGATCTTTTTGCAGCCGTTCCGCGCCATCTCATCGGTCGTTTCCTGCAACAATTGGAGCTGCAGACCCCGGCTGTACGCCACCGTGCCGGGTTCGTGCTTTGCTTCGAAGATTTGACCGAAGTAGTACTCGGGAAACACGACGGAATATTCCTGCTGCGCCGCATTGAGGGCAACGTAGCGCACGTTGAGCAGATCGTTGCCGAGAGGCAGGTGCGCTCCGTGCTTCTCCATGATGCCGAACGGGAGCAGGCACGTCCCCTGCGCTCGGCCGATGGCGTCGCGGAAGTCAGCCGCCGTCAACTCCTCCCAATGCACCGAGAGCTTGCTTTGCGGCGGTGACTGCGACCACAGGATCGAGGCGCAGAATAGATTCAAGGCAACCAGGAATGATTTGGACACGGGGCCTCCGAGAGCAAGACGTGGAAATGGAAGCGTCAAATCGAATACGTGGCGGGCATTCCTTCAAGACGAGGCGGTCGAGCTATCGCTCGGCGCGCGCCGGCTCACGAGCATGTGTGCCCACGCAATGGCGTAGAGCACTATCGCGAGCAGGTAGAGGAATCGGAATCCGAAGTACATGGAGTTGTACTCGAGCAGCCCACCCGCCATGGCGCCGAGCAGGTTCGCCGCCATGACGGCGGTGACGGACGCCCGCGCTCCCAGCAGCGTGGAGAACACGATCCCCGAGAAAAACAGTGGTGATGTGAGAAGCGCCGCGCTGGCGATGCGGCCGGCGGGGGTGGGCGGGAAGCCTCCCGCACGCGCGACGAACCAGCCCACGGCGAGGCTCCCGAGCAGCAGCGCGTAGGCCCCGTGCGGTCGTCGCAGGTCGAACCGATGCACGGCGGCATTCGCGAGGAAGGCCATGATCAGCACGCCGGCGATCACGAAGCCGATCACCTGCCAGGTATTGCCGAACGTCAGCCCCAGCTCCGTGATGGCCTTCGTTTCGACCAGCATGAATCCGGCGGGTCTCCGCGAGGGTCTCGGGGGGCAGGGCGAACGTTCCTTCGTTGTTCTGCAGAAAGACCACGGCCCCGTCGTACCCGGCGCTCACGACGGCCGGGGCGGCGCCGTCGAAGGCGTGCCGGAGCATCTCGTACATCTTGCGGCCGATCGCGTCGGTGAGGGCCGAGAACGACACGACCAGAAGACCCCCGGGCTTGAGTCGGGCACGCGCCTCCCGGAACCCTTCGACTGTATACACGAACGAGTCGAGGCGAACGCTCGACGCGTGGCTCAGCAACGTGTGGGAGTCGAGCAGTCCGTAGACGATCAGGTTGTACGTGCGATCGGTGGTCCGCAGATACGAGCGGGCGTCGTTGGCGATGGGAAGCACGCGAGCGTTCGTGTAGGGCCGTTCGGGATGATTGGCGCGTCCCGCCCACAGGATGGCCGGGTCAATCTCGATCGCGTCGATGTGGGCGGCGCCGCCGCGGAGCGCCGCGGCCACGTCGTTGCCCGCTCCGGCCCCCACCACCGCGACATCGGCGGGGGCGGGGAGAACGCGATACGGCAGGTCGTAGTAGTCGCGCACCTGCCTGCGGCGCGGGTCGTCGGCCGCCCGTGGAGACGAGAGGTCGTGCACCCGCTGGTAGTAGTGGCCCGCCGCGCGGATTACCATGAGCCCGGCGTCGCTATAGCCCAGCTCGAGCAGTTGGTAGGGCGAGTAGATCCGCTGCCACGACTGTTGCACCGGCCAGGCCAGGATCACCACCGCGGTGATGGCCGCCGCGAACCCGGCGAGCAGCGTCGCGGGCCGGGGCACGACGAACAGAAGCAGCGCCAGGAACGCCACCCCGTACCACACCACGGGCGACGTCCACAGCGCGCCGGCTAGCAGGGTCAGCAGCACACCGGCGAGGCTTCCCAGCAGATTGAGACCGTACGCCCGCAGTCGCGGACGACGCGTCATGAGCCGGCCGCACAGCTGGCCGACGGGGACGAACGCCAGGGCCGTCAGGAGGAAGACGAGGCAGAGGAAGAAGTACACGGCGAACCACTGCGCCAGAGTGCGCGCGGTGCGCGCGCCCATGCTCAGTTGCTCGAGGAAGGGGATCGCCGTGACGCTCTCGAGTTGCCACGGCTCCAAGCCGAACCGGAGTCCGATCAACACGCCGAACTGCCACGCGAGCAGCGGGACGACGAGCGCGAGGCAGATGCGGTCGCGAGTCGCGAGCGCGTACCCCAGGCCGAGGCCGGCGAAGCACGCGAGGAGTCCGAAGTTCTTGTAGAAGGAGAAGAACTCGAACACCGTCCCCTGCCAACGGATCACAGCGAGCTCGAGGAACAGACTCAGGCCCGCCGCGCCCGCGATGGCGAGATCCAGATAGGGAAGCGGCAGCGCGTCGAGGAACGCGGCTTGATCCCGCGCATTGGCATCGAGCGCCGGCGCGAAGCGCCGCAACAGTAGGTGGAACAGCCAGGTGGCCCCCAGTACGACGGCCACCGTGACCGCGGTGGATCCGAGCGGGACGCTCTGCCGGCGATGGAGGAGGGATGCTACGGTGATCACCGTGGGAGCGAGGCCGCTCGCCGCCACGGCGATGGTCGAACAGCGCAGGAAGGCCCGGGTCACGGAAGGCCAAATAGTGGCCTGGTGACGATTATGTCCAGGTCAACAGTTTGATCGCAAGGCGTCCAGGACTTACGGTCTCACGGTGACGACCGCTGTGCCGCTGCGACCCTCGCTGGTCGCGATAACCGTCGTGGTGCCCGCCGCTATCGCGTGGACAAAGCCCTGGCCAGCAATCGTTACCACCGTGGAGTCACTCAAGGACCAGGTAATCGCCCGCCCGAAGAGCGCGCTACCAGTCGAGTCGGTCAGCGTTGTGCTGAAGCGCGTGGTGTCACC
This sequence comes from Gemmatimonadota bacterium, assembly GCA_003223395.1. GTDB lineage: Bacteria > Gemmatimonadota > Gemmatimonadetes > Gemmatimonadales > GWC2-71-9 > 20CM-2-65-7. Next base: position 38,038 of record QHUZ01000048.1, read on the forward strand.
GAGGACGAGGCTGACGCTGGCGGGTGTGACTGCGACCGTATGTACCGGTACCGGCGTTGCCGTGACGGAGATGTGGGCGGTGTCCGCGGGTACGCCGATGGCTGTGGTGACAACGAGCAGATAGTCGCCGGGCTGCGCGGGCGACGAATACGTAATGTGGAGGACGCCGCCGAAGTTGCCATTGTTGATGATGCTCCCACCGGTCGTGGACCACTGCAGCAACCCCGTCCCATCGCCGTGTCCCGTGCTGACGGCGATGGTGAGCGGCGCAGCCTGGAATGGCACGAGCGAGAGGCGGGCGGGAGCGACCTGGATGCCGTCGACACGAACCACGACGGGTGAGCCCGGGATCTTACAGCCGACGACCAGCATTCCGGCGGCCACCGCACCAACCTTTATCCGCGCGAGTCGTCGCGACAGCTTGAACCTGAAGTTCATCGTCTGTCCTCCCCTAACAAAAAAGGCCGCCGGCGTGGTGAAGCGCTGGCGGCCCGGCGAGCAAGGCGGTTGACCCACCGTAGCCCCGTGGCTCTGCGTCGCCGCCTTTCGACGGCTTTGCTCTGAGCAGCACCGGCGAACATGGGAAAACCGCCGAGCGCCGGTCGTGACCGGGGTCACACGCGTGCGGGGAAGGCTGTAATCTTGAGGGTCCTGTGACCGCTACGGCCCGCGATCAGAACGCCACCGTCGCCGCCGGCTTCCTCGGCTGGATGCTCGACGCATTCGATTTCTTCCTGGTCGTGATGACGTTGACGGCCATCGCGAAGGATTTCGGCAAGTCGGACGCCGCGATCGCGCTCTCGATCACGTTCACGCTCGCATTCCGACCCGTCGGCGCATTCATCTTCGGCCTGCTCGCCGATCGCTACGGCCGCAGGATCCCGCTGATGGTGGATCTGGTGTTCTATTCGGTGATCGAGGTGCTGTCGGGCCTCGCGCCGAACTACACCACCTTTCTCATCCTGCGCGCCTTGTTCGGGATCGGCATGGGGGCGGAATGGGGCGTGGGCGCGTCGCTCGTCATGGAGAAGGTGCCGCCGCGCTTGCGTGGCGTCATGTCGGGTCTGCTCCAGCAGGGTTACGCGGCCGGCTACCTCCTCGCGGCGCTGTGTTACCTGCTCGTCTTCCCCCACTGGGGCTGGCGGCCGCTGTTCTTCATCGGCGGCCTGCCGGCGCTGCTCGCGCTCTTCGTGCGCGCTCGCGTGACAGAGTCCGATGTCTGGCGCGAGACGCGTCACGAGAACTGGGCGCACCTGGGACGGGCGATCGCGAAGAACTGGAAGCTCTTCCTATATCTCGTGGGCCTGATGGCGCTGATGAACATGGTCTCGCACGGCACGCAGGACATGTATCCTACGTTTCTCGAGCGCGATTGGGGTTGGGGGCCCACGGCCCGCGCCGCGCTGACGGCGTTCTCGCAGGTTGGCGCACTCGCCGGCGGCGTGCTGTGCGGTCTCTATTCCGATCGACTGGGCCGGCGGCGCACGATCGGCCTCGCGCTCGCGGGCGCGCTGCTCGCGATCCCGATCTGGGCATTCGCACCCGCGACGCCGCTGCTCGTGCTCGGCGCGTTCGTGATGCAGTTCTTCGTCCAGGGCGCCTGGGGAGTGATTCCGGCGCACATCAACGAGCTGTCGCCGGACGGCGTGCGCGGCTTCCTGCCGGGCTTCGGATATCAGTGTGGCGTGGCGGTCGCCAGCCAAATCCCTCACGTCCAGGCGCTGTTCGCTGCGCACACGACCTACGCGCAGACCATGGCATTCTCGGCGGCGCTGGTGTTCATCGTGTGCGCGGTGGTGGCGCTGCTGGGACCGGAGCGCCGGGGGGTGACGTTCGGGCGGCGCGTCGCTTGACGACGAGACCCCGGCTCGCCATCGTTCCGACGCGCTCGGGGCGCACGCGGGTCCGCGCGAAGGACTGAGTCCACCCTACCGATCGAATCATTGCTCGGTTGTCTCCCTGCTGGCCGGCTTGCGGACCGCCGGCGTTCAGCATGGAGGCTTTATGGCTGCCAAGCAGCTCCCCCCACGTCCAAATCTCGACCAGCTCAAACGCCAGGCGAAGGAGCTTCTCCAGGCGGGCAAGGCGCATGCCCTGCACGATGCGCAAACCATGATCGCACGCGAGTACGGTTTCCCCTCCTGGAACGCGTTGCACGACCACGTCGAAGCGGTCACGCTCGAGTTCGACGCCGCGCTGAACGAGTTCCTCGAAGCGGCGACGGACGGCCGCCACGATCGCGCCGAGCGGATGCTCGCACTGTACCCGAGGATCGCGAACGCGAATTTCCACACGACGCTGGTCTTGGGCGACGCATCCGGCGTGGATGCTCGGCTGGAGAAGGATCCGTCACTCGCCACGAAGCCGGGTGGGCCGCGTGGCTGGGAGCCGATCCACTACGTCTGCTACACGTCGATGGCACACGATTCGCCGGTGCGCGCCACGGGGCTCGCCGCGATCGCTCGGCGGCTCATTGCCAGCGGCGCCGATCCGAACACGCGGTTTCCGTGGCAGCATCACAACGTGCGCCGGCCGGTGCTGTGGGGAGCGTCGCGCGTCGCGGAGTCGCTGCCGCTCGTCGCAGCGCTGCTCGATGCCGGAGCCGATCCCAACGACGGTGTCACACTCCCCCTCGCCGCCAGCGCCGGCGACATCCCGGTACTGGAGGCGTTGCGCGCCCGCGGCGCCAACGTCGATCAGGCGTGGGCCACCGACGGGGCGACGTCGCTGTACGCGATTCTCCATTGGAGCCGCATCCCCGAGGGGGTGATGTGGTTGCTCGAGCACGGCGCCGACCCGAACGCGGTGTTCGCGGAGAACGGCGAGACGCCGCTACACGTGGCGGCGCGGGCGTGGGATGTTCCGCTCGTCGAGGCGATGGTGGCGCGAGGGGCGGACATCGAGCGCAGGCGGGCCGACGAGCGGACGCCCTACGCCGTCGCCGAGCTGAACGGGAATCGCGCGGTGGCAGACTGGCTGGTCGCGCACGGCGCGTCGCCGGAGCTGGCGGAGGTCGACCGGCTCGTCGCGGCGTGCAGTCGCGCCGATCGCGCCGCGGCGGAGGCGCTGCTCGCCAAAAACCCCGGCTTGCGGAATGAGATCACTGACGACCACTACATCGCGTTTCATCAGGCGGCCGAGCGCGGGGACGTGCGGGCGCTCGAGGTGATGCTGGCGTGCGGGTTCGACCCGAACCGTCCCGACGCGGGGATTGGCAAGACGGCGCTGCATACGGCGGCGATGGAGGGGTGGCCGGACGCGGTTGGGGTTCTCCTCGCGCACGGCGCGTCGGTGCACGTGCGCGATCGGGAGTTCAAGGGGCAGCCACTGGTCTGGGCCGCGGAGGGATCGCGCCAGGGGCGGGAGGGGCGCGATTTCGCGGCGGTGGGACACCTGCTGCTGGACGCGGGCTCGCCCGTGGCATGGGAGACCGGGGCCGAGCCGGCGGAGGGGATTCTCGAGATCGTCGCGGCGTGGCGGCGCGGGGGGGCCACCTGATCGGGTCGTGTTCGGGCGGGGGCTCTAGCGTGATGGCGGCGCGGTCATGTTGGGACCCCCTACTTCCTTAAATAGCTGTCGGTCTTTTTGAGCCAGTCCTCGCGCGGCGGGTAGAAGATGTCCACGTCGAGCGTGTCCTCGAGCGCGTGGGCCGCGTGGGGCACGTTGCCCGGCAAATGGAGCACCTCTCCCGCACGCACCACGATTTCCTCGCGGTCGTCGTCACCCACAAAGAATTGGAGCGCACCTTCCAGGATGTAGGTGAGCTGCTCGTTCATGTGCGAGTGCTTCGGGACGACGCAGCCCTTCTTCAGGTACACGTGCGCGAGCATCAGCTGGTCACCGGTGATCAGGCGACGCGACAGCTTCTCGTGCAGCTCCTCGCGGGGCATATCGTCCCAGCGATACCACGTGGCGGCTCGTTTGGCGCTCACGACGGTTCTCCCCGTTGGGGTCGTCAGAGACTTGGGTGAAAAACGGCCTATGGCCTCCATTATCTGTGGTCGAAGTTTTAGATCGACACGAGCGGGTAGACGAAGCCGGGCACGACGTCTTCGCCCTGAAGGGTCTGTTCGGCAGTGACGATTTCCTCGCCGCCGTCGGCGCGATAGGTACGGGCCAGGCGGCGCTCCGGATCGATGACCCACACGAGCCTGGTGCCGGCGGACAACCAGTCGCCCACCCTGCCGAGCACCTCCCCCGGCCGATCGCCGGGTGAAAGGATCTCGACAACGAGATCGGGCGCGAGCGCGGGGTAGCCAACGGGCTCCGGCTCGGGAAGACGGCTCTGGCTGACGAAGGCGACATCGGGGCCGCGAACGGTATCGGGATTCGACATCAGCTTGAAGCCACTCTCCACATAGACGCGGCCGAGCTGATGTGCGCGTGCGTGGGCCGCGAGGGCCGCGCCGATCTCCATCGCAATCCGGCCGTGCCGAAGACCGGGTGGCTCGCGGACGACCAGCGCCCCGCGCACGAGCTCGGCGTGCTTGTCGGGAACGTGCAGCAGCTCATCGGCGGTCATGCCGGCGGCCGGGAACATGCCGAGAACGTAGGCAGGCTCGGTAGACATGGCAAGCAATGGTGGCACGAGTGCGTCAACGGGGCATCAACGATGAGAGTCGCACGCACCTCGGTTCTCGCGCGATGTCCCCAGGAGTCGCGGCGGATCCGACGGCGATGCGGCACTCGACGCTGGCATCAGCATGACGCGCGACGGCCCTCCAGCCGTCGCGGCCAGCGTCGATGACCTCCACGCTGACGCCGGGGGGCGTGTAATACGTGAGTGCGCCAAGCGAGCTGGTGTAGGACCCGTGGTCGGCGAAGTACATCTCCTGGGCCGTGACGAGGTTTCGGAGGGTCGACCGCATCTCCGCTTCGTACGCGCGCTCCTGCCTCCGCCCCAACGACGCCTGCAGATACGGCCCGAGGTCCTCGAGGCCGACCACACGCCAGCGCCCGGCGGCGCGCTCCATCCGCAGATGTACGACGAACGCCGAATCGGCATCTACCGCGCGGATGCGAACGCCGACCCGGGCGACGCCGCCGCGCTCCTCTACACCAGCGAGGCCCTGGTAGCGGCCTTCAAGAGTCGGCAGCGAGTCGAGCAACGCGGTCCAGATGCTCTGCTGCACCGCAATGATCAGCGAGGGCTTCAGGGACGGATCTGCGTCCAGCGCGCCGGCGGTGGAGTTCGCCTCGTCCACGACGGACTCGGCGGTGCGGCCGACATCGAGGTAACGCTCGATCGCGGCACGGTCCCTGGCGCGTGCGGCGTCAGCAAGCTGGCGGAGCGAGTACACAGGCGAGCCGCGCCGCTGCAGGCGCAACGTGACGACCGCCGCACCGGCAAGCGCGAGGGCGACCGCAGCGAGCAACACGAGTCGAAAGCGAGACATGGCTGATTGCTCCTCGAAGCAGAATATTATGGCTCCCTCACGCCCGCGGAGGTAAGCCCGTGTTCACTCGTGCTGCCAGCATCGCCGGGGTCGTCGTACTGCTCTCCGCGTGTGGCGGTCCCGCCACGTCCCCCCTCGTGCTGTGGTGGGATACGGACGAATTCTGGAGGCCAATCGGTGGTATCCGGACCGGCATGCCGCTCGACAGCCTGGAGCAGTTCTGGATTGAGCATGACGGGCTGCGGGATAGCGCGAAGGTCTGGGATCGGTGCGTTCCCGTGGACGCCGGCGCGAAGCGTTGCGCGCGGGAGACTGCAAGGCCTCCCGGCCGATTCGACATGGTCGCCTCTGCCGACGGCCGCGTGGTGTATCTCGCGTTCGCCCCGGCAACACGAGACATCGTCTTCGACCTTGCCCTCACCCGGATGCAGGGCGCTTGGATTCGCAAGCGTGGCGCGCGGCTCGACCCCCACGGGGTCAGTGAGGAGAATCCGTATGGCGTCGCGGAGCTGCGGGTCGGCCGCTGGCGGGCATTCAATACCTTCGACGGCAAGCGGTGCGAGAACACGGATCACCCCCTCCCCTGCCCCAGTTTGATCCAGCTCGTCGATTGGCGCGACGGCCGACAGTACGCGGACACGTCCGTGCCGCGGTGAACCATGTCGATTTCGGGGTGGTTGATTCGACGCTTCGGTGAACCCTAAACGGACAGTCCCATGCGAAGGCTCAAGCTGCAAGTGCAAATGACGGTCGATGGCTTCGTGGCAGGTCCCGAAGGCCAGCTCGACTGGATGACGCGCAATCTCGACGAGGGGGCGATCGCGCGGATCGTCGAGATCACCGACTCGAGCGATACCATCCTGCTCGGCAGAAAGATGACCGACGGCTTCATCAAATATTGGGAGGCCGTGCAACCCGAGAGCCCCGAATACGTTTTCGCGCGCAGGATGGTGGACACGCCGAAAGTCGTGTTCAGCAAAACGCTGAAGCGTGTCGAAGGCAAGAATGTGCGCGTGGAAGGCGGCGATCTGGTCCAGGCGGTGAACCGGCTCAAGGGGCAGTCCGGGAAGGACATCGTCGTCTACGGTGGAGCGACGTTTGTGAGCGCCTTGATTGACCACGATCTCATCGACGAGCTCAACATCTTCGTGAACCCGGTCGCGATCGGGCGCGGGATGCGGATTTTCACGGACCGGAAGGCGCTGCGGTTGACCCATTCGAACGAGTATGCGAGCGGCATTATCGTAAACACGTACGAACCGGCGACAAAAAAGTAGTTGCCTTTCGCGTATCGGCGCAGCAGTCTTTCGAGATGCGCCCTCCACGTGTAGCTCTCGTCGCCGTTTTGCTTTGCAACATCCTCCCCTCCGCCGCGCGGCCGCAGGCACGACGCGCGCTGACCGCGGACGACTACGCCCGTGCCGAGCGCGCCCTCGGCCCCGCCACCGGCCCGCTGGTGAGTGGAATGCCCGGCCGGCCGAGCTGGCTGGCGGACGGACGGGCATCCTACCGGGTCTCGACCGCCACCGGGTGGCAGTTTGTGCTGGTGGATCCACGGCGCCGGACGCGGACAGCGGCGTTCGATCATGCACGGCTCGCGGAGGGCGTGTCGTCGGCCCTGGGTCGACGGGTGACAGGCGACAGCCTGCCGTTCTCCTCCTTTGATCTCTCGCCTAATGGCCAGCTCATCTTCGAAATCGAGAAGCGCTGGCGCTGCGATCTCACCACCTATCGCTGCTCGGTGGTCGATACCACGCGCCGCGCGCCGCCGCCCAATTCGATCCTGTCGCCCGACAGCACGCGTGCCGTGTTCATTCGCGACAACAATCTCTGGCTCACGGACCTCACGAGCGGGGCCGAGACGGCGCTGACGACGGACGGCATCGAGGACTTCGGCTACGGAACGAACAACGCCGGCTGGGTCAAGAGCGACGAGCCGGTCGTCACGTGGTCTCCCGACTCGCGCAAGATCGCCACGTTCCAGCACGACGGGCGCGGGGTGAGTCGCATGTACCTGGTTCGCACGAAGGTCGGCGCGCCCGAGTTGCAAGCGTGGCGATACCCGCTCCCCGGCGACAGCGTGATCTTCCGGATTCAGCGCGTGGTGATCGACGTGAGCGGTCCGACACCACAGTTGGTGCGGCTCCAGATGCCGCCCGACGCCCATCGCTCGATGGTCAGCGACCACGTCGCCTGCGGCGGAAGGATCTGCGACCTCCTCTGGTATCCCGACGCTTCGGCGATCGCATTCGTCTCGAGCTCGCGCGATCACAAGCACGCGTGGGTGCGCGTGGCCGATGCGCGCACGGGCGCCGTGCGCACGCTGCTCGAGGAGCAAGCGAAGACGCAGGTGGGCGAGGTCGGCATCGCGCAGAACTGGCGCGTGCTGCCCCGCTCGAACGAGCTGATCTGGTGGTCGGAACGCGACGGTTGGGTTCACCTCTACCTGTACGATCTCACCACCGGGCAGCTCAAGAATCGCGTCACGAGTAGCGATGGCAATGTCGAATCCATCGTCTACGTCGACGAGCGGGCACGGACGATCTATTTCAGCGGACAGGGAATAGAAAAGGGCCGCGACCCCTATTACCGCTTCCTCTATCGCATCGGCTTCGACGGGCGGGGGCAGACGCTCCTCACCCCCGAGGATGCCGATCATCAGGTCGCGATGGCGCCAGACGGCGGGTCATTCATCGACTCCTACTCGACGCCGGTCACGCCGCCCGTGACCGTGTTACGCGACCGGAACGGCCGCGTCGTGGTCCCGCTCGAGCGCGCCGACATCTCGCGCCTCGTCGCCGCCGGCTGGCATCCCCCGACGCAGATCACGCTGAAGGCGCGGGACGGCACGACGGACATCTACGGCCTGATGTTCACCCCGTCGCGGCTCGACTCGACCGCCAAGTACCCGCTCGTGGACTACATCTATCCGATGCCGAGCGGGAGCGTGGGGCCGCGCAGCTTCGTGGCCGCGCGCGGCGATCATCAGGCCCTCGCCGAGCTGGGATTCGTGGTCGTCGTGATCGACGGCATGGGAACGCGGGGCGGACGGTCGAAGACGTTCCGCGACGCGGCGTACGGCAAGATGGAAGAGAACACCCTCCCCGATCAGGTTGCCGCGATCCAGCAGCTCGCCGCGCGATATCCGTGGATCGATCGCGATCGGGTCGGGATCTGGGGGCACTCGGGCGGCGGGTTCGCCACCGCGGCCGCGATGTTCAACTATCCGGACGTGTTCAAGGTCGGCATCTCGGAGTCGGGCAACCACGACAACCGGAACTACGAGGACGACTGGGGCGAGCGATACCAGGGACTCCTGGTCAAGAACGGCGAGAGCGACAACTACGCCGCGGAAGCCAATCAGATGCACGCCGCGAATCTGCGCGGCAAGCTGCTGCTGGTCCACGGCGGGATGGACGACAATGTCCCGCCCTACAACACGTATCTCGTGGCCGATGCGTTGATCAAGGCGAATAAGGATTTCGATTTGTTGATTCTGCCCAACGCGCGTCACGGCTACGGACGTGATGGGCTCTACATGATGCGGCGGCGCTGGGACTACTTCGTCCGGAACCTGCTCGGGGCAGAGCCGCCGCATGAATACGAGATCGGCAAGAGGACCTCGGCCGCGCCGTGAGTCATGATGTAGGGGCGCAGCATGCTGCGCCCCTACCCGGCCCTGCACCACGGGCCCAGTCCTGTCGAAAACTCATCCCTCCTCCACAAACGCTTTCAGCCGTGCGGCCGCCGCGTCCCACTGCGCCGCGACGCGATCGAGGTACGCTCTCGCCTTGTCCAGGCGCTTGCGCTCCAGCTCCCAGACCCGCTCGCGCCCACGACGCGCGTAGCGCACCAAGCCCACGTTGCCGAGCGTGTTCAGGTGCTTCGTTATCGCCTGTCGCGTCACCCCGGTGCCCTCGCTGAGCCGCGTAATCGAGAGCGGTCCGTCGACAGAGAGGCGCCTGAGCAGGCTGAGCCGAGTCGCGTCTCCGAGCGCGGCGAACAGCACCGCCGCACTGCGGCTACGAGACATACGCCGCGAGGTTCTTGATCTGCCCGCCCCACCCCTCGGTGTTCATGCGGAACGCCTCGGCCCGGCGCGCGAGCGGGATCCGATCGAACCCCGATTCGACGATCGTGAGCGCCGTACCGCCCTCAGCCTCCTGGAGCGTGAATTCGACCAGCGTCATGGGCTCGGCCGAGTAGTCCATCGCGGGGTCCTTCGGGTACGGGTGCCAGCGGTACGAGAAATACCGTTCGGGCTCGATCCGCTCGACCTGCATTTCGACTTTCAAATGCTCGTGGCCCGGAATGGCGACCCTGCCCCGCACCGTCTTGCCCTCGGCGAACGCGCCGTCGAGGGTGATCCGGAACCACGTGCCGAACTCTTTCGCATCGCTGATCGCGCGCCACACCCGCGCGCGCGGGGCGCGGAGCACGACGCGCTTCTCGATCCGGTCAGTACTCATCGTGGTACTTCAGCCAGTGCATGATGCCCTCCTCTTCCCGACGGCCGAGCGGCGCGAGATCGAGCAAGTTGTACGTGTTGAGCAAATGGTCGAGGCCGCGCTGGTAGGTCGAGTAGGTATGGAAGACGCGCTTGCCGTCGCGCAAGAACACGCTCAAGCCTTCCCGCTCGCCTTCGTGCGGGCGGCCCTCGGGTTGGGCGGAGACCGGCGCGTAGTTGTAGACGGTGTGCTGCTTGTCGAGCGTCACACCAAAGTCAGCGTTGAAATCGGTCCCGAACGAGGACAGCCAGGGA
>QHUZ01000049.1 GCA_003223395.1 Gemmatimonadota bacterium
CGATGCCAAGATTGACGTATGCCCTGGCCGAGCCATGCTCGTCATTGGTGGCGCGATAGTTCTCGACGGCGCGCTCGTAATGCCGGACAGCCTCGACCAGCTGGCCCCGGATGTTCGCGAGAATGCCGAGGTTTTGCTCGACGCGTGCGAGGAGCTCGCGGGCCTGCCCGCCGCGCTCGAGCGCCTGGAGGAAGTACCCGCGCGCCTCTTCCACCGCGCCCGTGCGCAGCGCTAACCCACCCATCGTGTTCAGGGCTTCAGCGGCGAGGACGTCGTTGCCGAGCGCGCACGCCACCTTGTAGCTGCGGTTACAGAAGTCGCTCGCCCGGGCCGACTCGTTGCGATGATGCAGCACGACGGCGAGCCGCCGCAGCGCCTCGGCGAGAATCGCCTTTTCGCCGGATCGTTCGGCAGTGGAAATCGCCGCCTCGTAGAGCTGCACGGCTTCGGGGATGCACGCGGCCCGTTCGCGGCTGCGCGCGTCGTGCAGCAGATCGGCTGCCGATCTTACCACGCGACCACGTAAGCGGAGAAGTGATTGACCTTACCCGTCACGCGCTTCGACAAGAGATTGTCGAGCGACAGGAGGTACGACAGGATAGTGAGGTTGTCGTTCGTATACGCGATCCGCTTCGGTAGGATCTTGCCGAGCAGGCTGCAGTTCGCGTAGCTCATGCTCAGCACGGCAGGAACGGCGAATTGCAGGCCCTCGGGCTGGAACTTGACGGCGTTTACGCCCAACCCAGTCGGCGCGGTCATCGTGATCGCCGTCGGCGCGGTGAGCGCGCGGGGCGGGATCACGAGCGAATGCGGACCCGCGCTGATCGAACCGCCGGCTGCTCCGATCGTCGCGGTCGAGGACGCGTAAGGCAGGTTGGAGCACTTGAGCAATCCCGTCGCGCCAAGGAGGCCGCCGATCAGACTTGCGTCGGGCGCGGGAGCTGCGGGGACTGACGTTGGTGTGCGGTCGGTGCAAGCGAGTGCGACCACCAGCAAGAGAACGGGCGCGATGAGGAGGCGACGGGCCTTCATTAGTGATCCTCTTTTAGGCGTTCGGAAGGGACCTTACCGGCGTACAACATGGGACTATTGAAGAGTCACTTCCGTGAGAATGGTCACAATGGGGACCGTTTTGGTGACATTGGGGTGGGGATACCATAGTTGGCGCCGATGACTGACACCCTCGCAAGCCTCGCCAAGGCCCTCGGTCCGAAATACGAAGTGCGCCGCGTGGTCGGCTCGGGCGGCTTCGCGGAAGTTTATGAGGTGTGGGATAAGGACTTAGAGCGCCGGCTGGCGGTGAAGGTGCTCCGGCCGGACGTCGCCTGGACCGCGGGCATGATCGAGCGGTTCCAGCGCGAGACCCGCGCCGGCGCCCGGCTCGAGCACGCCAACATTCTGCCGATCCATTTCGTGGGCGATGGCGAAGGGCTCGTCTATTACGCGATGCCGTTCGTCGATGGGATGTCGCTCGGCGAGCTGCTGAAGCGCTCGGGGGGCGCGCTGCCGCCCGACCGCGCCCTCGCGATCATCATTCCGATTCTCGACGCGCTCGATCACGCGCACAAAGCCGGGCTGATCCACCGCGACATCAAGCCCGAGAACATCATGCTCGACACGGCGCGCGGTCGGCCGCTGCTCGTCGACTTCGGGATCGCGCGCCGGCTCGACAGCGAGGCGGGCGCGGGGCTGACGCAGACCGGCCTGGTGATCGGCACGCCCCACTACATGAGTCCCGAGCAGGCCCTCGGCGATCCCAATCTCGGGCCGCAATCGGATCTCTACTCGCTCGGCTGCGTGCTCTTTCAGATGGTGACAGGCGTCCCGCCGTTCGACGGCGAGTCATCGCAACAAGTCGTCGGCAAGCACATCGCGGACCCGCCGCCCGCGGCCTCGACCGTCAATCCGAACGTGCCGCGCGAATTATCCGACGTGATCCTGCGCTGCCTCGAGAAGCAACCGAGCGATCGCTTCCGATCCGCGGGCGAGGTGATCGCGGCGCTCGAGAGCGACAAACAGCCGAGCACGATGCGCTCGCGAGCCTCGGCGGCACAAGCGGCGACTGAATTGCTGGTCAGCGGCGCGAGGACGGCGCCAACCGCACGTCGGCAAGGTGGCACGTCGGCACGACCCCGGCGTTTGGGATGGGTGATCCTTGCTATCGCACTGCCGGTCCTCGCACTCGGTGCGGGTGCGCTGTTCTTCAGGCAGCCGCAGCTCGTGTTCGAGAATCGGTTGACCGATATGGTTGCGGTGCAGGTCGGCGGCGAGGAGCGGCGCATTCTGCCCGGTGGCTCGTTCAACCTGAAGCTCGACCGCGCCCGCCGGCTCGATCTCTCGTGGCAGCTCGTCTCGCGGCTTGGCGTCTCGCTCGGCGACACGACGCGGATCGCCCGGCCCCGTGGCACCGTGCGCGTCGTGGCGAGCGCGCGGCCGACGCACGGCGCCTACTTCGCGCCGCTCATTACTAATGAAACCGGCAAGCCGCTGGCGATCACCATCAACGCCGGGCTCGCCGGATCGATGCGTTGCGGCTGCACCGTGCCGCCCGGCGCGGTGCGAATGGCGATCGGCTATTACCCGCTGTTCGAGAACTCGACCGTGCGTGCCGACGCCGATGGCCGCTCGGCGACGTTCAAGGACCTGGGGCCGCAAGTCGATGCGACGCGGGGGATTGTTGGGCTGCTCTTCAGGGAAGAGGATCTCCGAACAACACACTGACAAATCTTTGTCTTGTGGTGGCCCGTACGAGACCGCAGGCTCCTCATATCCTGACCGGGAGTCGACATGTCACGCTTCCATCGTCCCTTCGTCGCCGTCGCCGCTGCGTTCGTTTTGTGCTCGTGCGGCTCCGCACCGCCGCCGCCGCCGCCGCCGCCGGCCACTCGCGATCTGGCGGCGCTCGACACGGTGACGAGCGGCATCATGGGTATGCCGGTGACGACGGCGTCCGCCGACGCCCGCAGTCATTTCCTGCAGGGCCAGCGCGAGCTGGATCTGGCGCGGAACTTCGAGGCACTCGATCACTTCAAGCTCGCCGTGGCGGCTGACTCCACGTTCGCCATCGCCTATCTGAACATCGCGACCACCGGCAACTCGCTCGACGAATTCAAGACCAACCTGGCGCGCGCCGAGGCCCTGGCCGCGAAGGCGTCGGACGCCGAGCAGCTCCAAATCGAGATCGCGCGCCGGGGACTCGAGAACGACGCCAGCGGACAGCTCACGACGGCGCAGCAGCTCGTGGCCAAGTATCCCGACAGCCCGCGCGCCTATCTCACCCTCGGCAACATCGAGACGGGACTGAACAAGAACGCCGAGGCCCGCGCGGCGTACGAGAAGGCGCTGTCCTTGGCGCCGAAATTCGCGGTCGCCCATATCGCCATTGGTACCTCATACCTGTTCGGTGAGCCGCGCGACTTCAAGCAGGCGCTGCAACATTTCCAGGCTGCCGCAGCGCTCGCGCCCAACGAACCGTCCATGCACGACTTCCTGGGCGACGCACAGCGCGCGTTGAACAACCTGTCGCAGGCGCGTGCCGAATACACCCGCGGCCACGAGCTGAATCCACGCGATGCGGGGATGCTGCAGCAGCGCGGCCACGTGAATTCCTTCGCGGGCGACTTCGACGCTGCGCGCGCGGACTATGACTCGGCGATGGCGGTCGGACGCGGCAACGAGCGCGGTTTCTTCGCGCCGTTCCGCGCGTATGTCAGTGTCTACGCCGGCAATGCAAAGAACGGAATCAGCGAGCTCAATCAGCTGGTCGCGCAGGCCGACGGGATGGGCATCCCGGATCCCGTCACGGTGAAGATCAACGCACTCTCGAATGTCGCGCTGATCGCGATCGACACGCGCGACTTTCCCTCGGCTGATGTCGCGCTCAAGCAGCGCACCCCGCTCATGATGCGGCAGGCCGATCAGGTCGGGAGCGCCGGCTTCCGCCGCGCGCAGGAGCAGAACATCGCCTACTTCAACGCCTGGCTCGCGGCTCGGAAAGAGGATTACAGGACCGCGCAACGCGAGACCAACCGGCTCACCGCGCTCGTCACGCCGGATGCGAATCCGCGCAAGATGGAGCCGGTGCACCAGCTGAAGGGGTTCATCGCGTTGTATCAGGGGCACAACGCGGAAGCGGCCACGCACTTCGCGCAGGGCAACCTGCTCGATCCGTACATCAAGTTCAATTACGCGATGGCGCTGGACGGTTCGGGTCAAGGCGACAAGGCGAAGCCGATGTTTCGCGAGCTGGCGATCTACAACTTCAATAGCCTGGGCTATGCGCTGATTCGGAAGGAGGCCCAGCAGATGGCGATGTAGTAGATGGTCAAATGTATTGGATGGATTAGAGGGCACACTCGCTTACGTTTGTTCCCACTCTGAAGAGTGGGCCCAACAAGACACTGCCCTTAAGGGCAGTGATTCACCGGGCCCACTCTTGAGAGTGTGGTCAATCGAAGGCATGTGACATTCGATGTTTGACGCTACTACGGCTCGGCAAACAGCCCAACGTCCGAGATCGCCGGACACACCGAGGCCTGCGTAACACGGAGCCGCACCCGCGACGTCGTGATACGCGGGCCTCTGATCAAGCGGCAGTTTCCGATGCTGGTGGCCGTCCCGAACTCCACCCACTGTCCGTTCTGCCATTGGTCCAGGGCGACCGCCTCGACGCGCTGGCCGAGCGGTAAGTACTCGCGCAGCCGCACCACGTTGAACGACACCTCCCGCGCCAGCTCGAGCGTGAGGCTCGGCGTCCGCACGTCGTCGTCCGTCGCCCAGTACGTGATACGGCTCCCGTCCAGGACGTTTCCGGGTACGAAGCGGCGATCGCGGCCGCCGCCACGTGAATTGCTCGCGCCCACTCGCGCGCCCGCCGCAAGGTTGGTCGCGAACGTCGCGTCGATGATCTGGCGGAATTCCCGCAGCGACTGCGCGTCGTTCTCGGGAATCCGCCCACGGCGATCGGGCGGAAGATTGAGCAGGAACGATGCGCCGCGTCCGATCGACGAGTAGTGGAGGTCCACCAGCTGCTGCGGCGTTTTGACCTGCTTGTCTTCGTGCGTGTGGTAGAACCAACCCGGCCGGATCGAGACATCGCACTCGGCGGGGACCCAGTGCGTTCCCGGCCGGTCGCCGCGATTCAGGCGCGCGGCGTCGGCGTTGCCCGGTGAGAAGTCGTCGCGGTTGGACGTCGCCCAACAGGTTTCGCCCGCGATGCCGCGCTCGTTACCGACCCAGCGGATGTCCGGGCCGGCGTCGCTGAAGAGCACGGTGTTCGGCTGGAGCTCGCGCACGAGGCGCCACGTGTTCGGCCAGTCGTAGTAGGTCTTGTTGTCGATCTCGCGCCGCTCGTAGGCGCCGCCGTAGTAACCGTCGCCGCCGTTCGCGCCGTCGAAGAAGATCTCGAAGATCGGCCCGTACTCGGTCAGGAGCTCGCGCAACTGATTGCGATAGTAGACCAGGTATTCGGGGCTGCCGTACGCCTTGTGGTTGCGATCCCACGGCGAGAGATACACACCGAACTTCACTCCAGCGCTCGCACATGCCTCCGAGATCTCCTTGACCGCGTCGCGCTTGAACGGGCTGTTCTTGACCGAGTGCTCGGTGTACCGCGAGGGCCAGAGGCAGAAGCCGTCGTGGTGCTTGCAGGTGAGGATCAGCCCTCTCATCCCGCCGCCCTTTGCGGCCTCCACGATCTGGGCGGCGTCGAAGTCGGTGGGATTGAACACCGCCGGCGACTCGTCGCCGTCGCCCCACTCGCGGTTGGTGAAGGTGTTGACGGTGAAATGCAGGAAGCCGTAGAACTCGAGCTCGTGCCAGGCGAGCTGGCGGGGAGCAGGGAGCGGGGAGTAGGGAGCAGGAGGATCGACCACGCCGCGCGGCAACGGCAGCCTCGCGAGCGTAACGCCCGCGCCGACTGCCGTTGCAATGAACTGGCGTCGCTCGATCAGACCTTTTCCTGCTGGTGCGCTTCCACGAACCAGAGCCACTGATCCACGCCGCGCGAGACGTCCGTCAGCATGTCGGCACTGTCCGCGTCCTTCAGCTCCTGCATCTCCTCGATCCCGACCCGCGCCACCCGGGCAAAACCCGCCAGGGCGTCCGACAACGCGGCGACGTGCTCCGCCCCGGTCGAAATCGTGAGCGGATAGTCCACGAGGGTCGAGCGGCCTTCGACCGCACCGATCGTTCCCTCCGCGATGCCGCCGAGCTGCACGATCCGCTCCGCGATCAGATCGACATAGCCCTCGACCGATTCATTGATCTCGTCGAACAGCTTGTGAAGCCCGATGAACGACGGGCCCTTCACGTTCCAATGCGCCTGCTTGCACTGCGTCTGCAGATCGATGCACTCGGCGAGGCGCTGGTTGAGGAGCGGAATCACCTCGACGCGGATCGATTCGGGCAGATCGTTTTTTGTCGAGAAGAGCCGCGCCGGTTCGCGCTCGCGGCTGGCCGGCACGGTGGGCTGCTCAGCGAGGCGCGAGGTCGCCGCACGAGCGGTACGCCCGCCATTCTTGCCGCCGCGGCCGTCTTTGCGGCGAGTGGTGGTGGTTCGAGCCATGACGGATCTCCGGAGAGCTTAGGGAATCGCTAGGAAGCAACGGATGACCTCAAAGCTGGGGCTCGGTACAGCCCAGTGGTAGTGGACTCCATCCAGATCGTGTTCTCCACATAGGTAAACGGTGTGTCACGACTCGACTGGTCGATCCGTGACGGCAACGTACAGAGATCCTCCATACGCAGAGGGACGTGTCGCCGTGATCGCTGGTCTGGAGAGCCCAAGGGTTGCCACAATTGCCGGCAGCTGCTTGGCGGAGATCGGATACGGCACCCACCGGCTCGGGCGACGACCTTCGTACTCGACGATCACGACGCGTCCGCCGGGGCGCAGCCAGCGCAGCAGACGCGCGAGTACGACATCGGGATTCGGGACGAAATGCAGCGCGTTTGCAAACAGCATCCCGCTGAGCTCCCCAGCGCCAACCCCTGGCAGCTCGAGATCGCGAGTGAAATCGCCGCTCACGGGAATCACCGCGACGCTATCCGATGCCAATCCTTCGAGCAACGCGATCGCCGCACGATCCCGGTCTACCGCGTAGATGCGGCTCCCGCTTTCGAGGCGCCGCGCGAGCGCTCGAGAGAACGTACCGTCGCCGGCTCCCAGATCGGCCCAGTCGCCTGCCTGCCGCGGGACCGCGTTCGTGAGCAGAGCTTCAGCGTCAGCGATGTTCAATCACTTCCACGTCGACGCCGCCGTGGCCCGCGAGGGCATGCGTGGCGACCGCTTCGATCAGCCGCTGCGGCTCGAGTGCGCTGGAGCCCACCCGCCACCAGGCACCCAGAGCGCGCAGCTGCCGGAAGTATTGATCGAGTGACAAGGCCCTGATTTCCATCCGGCGTCTCAATTGCCTCTCAGAACGAAACCGTGACGCCGCCCTGCCAGGCGATGTCGTGCTGGGTCTTGTCGAAGCCGTACCGGTCGAACTTGTAGACGTAGTCACGGCCTTCCGCCCGTACGCCCAAGCGGCCGAACCGATATTCGATGCCGCCGCCGAAATTACCGGCGAACTTCGTCCACGTGCTGTCCGAAGCGAGCTGATGGACGCTGATCGCCCCTGCTCCGCCCAGAATGTACGGCGTGACGGTACTCGCGCCCGTCGTCAGCGGATAGCGCAGGACGATGTCGGCATCATAGGCGAACTTGTTGAACTTGCCACGACCTGCGATCGCGCCGGACCGCAGGCTGTCCTGTGCCCACGTGCCACCGACGCGGAGCGCGACGCGGGGCAGGATCCAATAGCTGGCGTCGAGCGAGCCTGCCCAGCCGAGACGCCAGTCCGCCGTGCCCGCATCGTTCAGGTTGGCGGCGCCGGACAACCCGCCGAATGCGGCCGACACGGTGACCCGATCGGCCAGGGGACTGCGGTTCTGCGCATGCAACGCCGCCGGTGCAATCGCGATGGCGGCGAGCGTGAGTGAAAGGGACAGCGCGCGTCTCGACATGTTACCCTCCGAAAGATGGTGATGAGGTTGGAGCTACGATGGACCGTCCGCCGGCGAGCGTCGTGAGGCGCTCGTAGTTGAGCCGGAGCAGATCGATGACCGCCTGTATGTCGCTCGCTGCTTCAATGCGGCGCGCCGCCGGTCCCACCAGATCGACAAAGATCGGGTGCGGCTCGATGCGCCCCTGCTTGTAGAGCGCGACCCACACGTGACGCGGGAAGCCGAAATGCGCCGCCGCATCACCATGGAGGTGGCCGATCTCGCGCCGGCCCATCCGGAACCAGCGCTCGCCGCGATTTCCGTGGCCGGTGGTTACACCGGGCCAGGACGCGACGACGTCGGTGATCTGTTCGCTGGCGCTGCGCTCAGTGCTATCGAAGCTGTGACTGTTGGTGGACACGACCAGAACTCCGTCTCGGGACGAGCCGAGAACGTGTGCACAACACACATTGTTCCGGAGACCTTAGTCGTCTGGGCCGGCGAGCGTCTCGGTGAGGCGAGCGAGCTGGTGGAGCTGCGAACTGCTCAGCGGCCTGGTGAGCCGGCGCGCCGCGGCGGCGATCTCGGGATCGATGCGAGCCAGCATCGCGAGCCCTGCCCGCGTGACTGTTGCGACCGAGCAACGCCGGTCGTCAGGGTCCAGGCGCCGCTTCGCGAATCCCAGCCGCACGAGGCGGTCGAGCATGCGCGTCATGTCGGGAGAGCGGTGCATGCTGCAGCGTGAGGTGACTTCGCCGCGCGCGTAGCCGGTCGGGGGGGCGTCGCGCAGGATACGCAGCACCCGGTACTGATCCGTCGTGATACCGTGGCGCTCGCAGATCTCCGCAAACGACTGCTGCAGATGATCGGCAGCGATCAGCACCCCGACGGCGGCCTGTTCGGCCGGACTCACGGCTTTCTGCGGTTTCACACGCTGCCGAACGGCCATGCTGCAAAATCTGTTCCCAACACACAATGTCAAGGCGCGTTTACAGGCCAAACTCGGCGGAACAATCCGTGTTGTGAACACGTTGTTCGACGATCCGGCAATCGACCGGCTGCGGTGTCGTATCGTTGTTGACACTGCCGTGACATCGCAATGGGTTGTCGAAATCGACCGCTGTCATCCGACGATCTCTGTGAGTCACAATCATCCCTTTCAGGTCCTTCAGGAGGTCGTCGCGTATGCGTAGTCGCATTCTCGGAGAGACGGGTCGCGGGTCGGCAATTCTCCTTGCCGTCGTCCTCGCCCTTGGTATCGCGCTGGCTGCATGGAAGACCGCTTCCGCGCGTGCAACCGCCGCCGCCGCCGCGCATCAGCCCGAACCAATCGAGATGGTTACGAGCGCCGTGGCGCGTACGGAGCAGCACCGCGCCACGACGACGTCCATCGGCACCGTGCTCGCGCTGCGGTCGATCACGCTGCGGACCGAGCTGTCCGGCACCGTACACGCGGTGGCGCTGGTGCCCGGGCGCGTAGTGGACTCCGGCACGGTCCTGGTCGCGCTGGACGTTTCCGTCGAGCAGGCCGAACTCGAGGCGCTGCAAGCACAGTCGCAACTCGCAGTCACCAGCCTCGCGCGCATGGAGCGGCTGCGTCAACACGGCGCGGTGTCCGAGGAGGAAGTGGATCGGGCGCGCGCCGAGCGTGACGTCGCGCAGGCGCAAATCGCCCGCACGCAGGCAATCATCGCCAAGAAGACGATTCGCGCGCCCTTCCGCGCGCGGGTCGGCATCTCGGATGTACATCCCGGCCAATACCTGAACGAAGGCGTGCAGCTCACCACGCTCCAGGGCATCGATGGCGCCGTGCACGTGGACTTCGCGGTGTCACAGCAAGTCGCCGTGGGCCTGCGTGCGGGCACACCAGTCCAGGTGGTGACGACGGCGGACTCGACGCCCATCGACGCGCGGATCGTGGCGGTTGACGCGCGCGTCGATCCGGTCACCCGCACCACGACGGTGCGTGCGACCATCATCGGCGGCGCTCCGGCGCCGGGGTCATCGGTCCGCGTGTTCGTCCCGGCCGGGCCGATGGTCACGGCGATCGTCGTCCCCGTAAACGCGCTGCGCCGCGGCCCCTCCGGCGATCACGTGTTCGTCATCGCCGCCGATGAGAGCGGTAGGACCCGCGCGCACGAGCGGCCGGTCCGCAGCGGCCCGATGCTGGGCGATGAGATCGTGATTCTCGACGGTCTCACAGCCGGTGAGCAGGTGGCGGCGTCCGGCTCCTTCAAGCTCCGCGAAGGGGTTCTGGTAGTGGTTGATGCACCGAAGACAGGAGGGGCGCAGCAATGAAGTCGTTCACCGATCTATTCATCCGGCACCCGGTGCTCGCGGTGGTCGTGAATCTCGCGATCGTCCTCGTTGGTTGGCGAGCGCTCGCCTCGCTGCCGGTGCAGCAGTACCCCAACGTCCAGAGCTCGTCCGTCGTGATCAATACCGTCTACTACGGCGCGAGCGCCGAGGCGGTGCGGGGGTTTCTCACGACGCCGATCGAGCGCGCCGTCTCGGCGATCAGCGGTATCGACTATCTCGAGTCGACGAGCCGCGCGGGTATCAGTACCGTCACGATCCATCTCAAGTTGAATCAGAACAGCACCGCGGCCCTGGCGGAGGTGACGGCGCGCCTGCAGCAGGTGCGATCCGAGCTTCCGGCGGAGGCCGAGCCACCGCAAGTGGAGGTGCAGCGCGCGGATCGGCCCTACGCGTCCTTCTACCTGAGTTTCTCGTCCAAGCAGCGTGACATCCCGGCGATCACCGACTGGCTGTCGCGCACCCTGCAGCCGCAGCTTGCGACGATCGCCGGCGTGCAGCGGACCGACATCGTCGGCGGCCGGCCGATCGCGATGCGCGTCTGGATCGATCCAGACCGGCTCGCGGCACACAACCTGTCGCCGGGCGACGTGTTCGCGGCGCTGCGGCGGAACAACTATCTCGCCGCCGTCGGGCAGACCAAGGGCAACCTGGTACAGGTCAGCCTGCTCGCGAACACCGATCTCCGCTCGACGACCGAGTTCGAAAACCTGATCGTCACCGATCGTGACGGTGCGGTCGTGCGCCTGTCGGATGTCGCCACTGTGGAGCTGGGCGCCGAAGAACCCGACATGATCGCGAAGTTCAACGGCGACGAAGCCGTGTACGTGGGTGTCTGGCCGACGATCGGCAGCAACGAGATCGAGGTCTCGCATCGCCTGCACGCCGAGATTGCTCGCATCACGCCGACGTTGCCGCCCGACATCCAGCTCCGGGTCGCGTATGACGGCACCGTCTTCATGCAGGACGCGCTCAAAGAGATCACCAAGACCCTGATGGAGACGATCCTCATCGTCGGCATCGTGGTGTTCCTGTTCCTTGGCTCGATCCGCACGGCGCTCGTCCCGCTAGTCGCGATGCCCGTGTCGCTGATCGGCGCGGGCGCCGCCATGATGGCGTTCGGATTCAGTCTCAACCTGTTGACCATTCTGGCGATCGTGCTCTCGGTCGGACTGGTGGTCGATGACGCGATCGTCGTCGTCGAGAACGTGGAACGGCACGTCCACCTTGGAAAGACACGCCTGCAGGCGGCCCTTGTCGGCGCGCGCGAGCTCGTTGGCCCCATCATCGCGATGACCATCACGCTCGCCGCGGTGTACGCGCCGATCGGATTCCAAGGCGGCCTCACCGGTTCGTTGTTCCTCGAGTTCGCTATCACTCTGGCGGCCGCGGTCGTCGTCTCCGGCATCGTCGCGGTGACCTTGTCGCCGGTAATGAGCTCGAAGTTCGTGCACCCGCAGGGCAAGGAAGGAAAGCTCACCCAGCTGGTCAATCGGGGGTTCGAGGTCGTGCGCAGCACCTACGCGCGGCTGCTCGACGGCGCGTTGCAGATGCGTCCTGCGATCGTCGCGGCCGCGATTCTCGTGATGCTCGCGGCGTGGCCGCTGTACAACTATTCCAAGCGGGAGCTCGCGCCCGTCGAGGACCAGAGTCACATCAGCCTGTTCATGGACGTGCCGCCCGACGCGACACTCGCCGCGAACAATCGTGCGTCGCTCGATGTCGTCAAAGCGGTCACGTCATTCCCCGAGGCGAAGTTCATGTGGTCGTTGACGGCCTCATGGGGCGCCTTCGGCGGCATGGTGGCGAAAGACTGGAAGGAACGGGAGCGCTCCACCGCCCAGATATTCCCGGCCCTCTACGGCGCCGTGTCGCAGATCCCGGGCGTGCGCGTGTTCCCGCGGCTCGACCCGCCGTTGCCGACTCCCGGCTCCTACGACGTCGAGCTCGTGCTGCAGAGCGATGAGCCGCCGGAGCAGATGCTGCAAAGGGCCGGTGCCGTGGTCGGCGCCGGGTGGCAGAGCGGCAAGTTCCTGTACGTCGATACCGATCTGAAGATCGATTTGCCCGAGGCGCGCGTCGTGATCGACCGTGATCAGGTCGCCGACCTGGGGCTCGATCTGGCCACCGTTGGCCGCGAGCTGGGAACGGCTCTCGGTGGTGGTTACGTGAACCGGTTCAACTACTTCGATCGCAGTTACAAGGTCATCCCGCAGATCGGGGAGGACGACCGGAGGACCGTCGGACCGCTGCTCGACCTCAAGATCAAGACGCCGACGGGTCAGCTCGTGCCGGTGTCCACGTTCACGCGGATCGAGGCGACGACCGCCCCACGCACCCTGACGCGGTTCCAGCAACGCAACTCGGTCCGCGTGTTCGGTGCGGTGAATGCTGGCGTGACCAAGGAAGAAGGGTTGCGGGTGCTGGAAACCGCGGCCACGAGCCTCAACGCGCCGGGTCTGACGATCGACCACGCCGGTGAGTCGCGGCAGATCCGCCGCGAAGGCGGCGCCCTGACCGTAACGCTGGGGTTCGCCGTGATTCTCATCTATCTCGTGCTCGCGGCACAGTTCCGGAGCTTCCGCGATCCGTTGATCGTGCTCTTGGGCTCGGTCCCGCTCGCGATTTCGGGCGCGCTGATCTTCAGCTTTCTCAATCTGACGACGCTCAACATCTACTCGCAGGTCGGGTTGATCACGCTCGTCGGACTGATAGCAAAAAACGGAATTCTGATCGTCCAATTCGCGAACACGCTGCAGGAGCGCGGCCTCGCCAAGATGGCGGCGCTGCGTGAAGCGACGCTGACGCGTTTGCGTCCGGTCCTGATGACGTCCGCCGCGACGGTGTTCGGCCACTTCCCGCTCGTCCTCGCCTCCGGTCCTGGATCGGCGGCACGCAACAGCATCGGCATGGTCCTCGTCACCGGAATGACACTGGGCACGGTGTTCACGCTGTTCATCGTGCCGGTCTTCTACTCACTCATCGCCGCAGAGCATAAGCCGGCGCCGGCCTATGAGCCGGTCGGCCAGGAGGTACTAGCATGAATCCGAAATCGGGAATTGGGGCGAGCACGCTCCTCGCCCTCCTCCTCGTGGGAGGCGCCGCGCAGGCTCGCGGTCAGGACCGGGAGCTCGCGCCCCCGGTGGCCTTCTGGAAGACGCTGGGCGATACGACGCTCGAGCGGCTCGCGGCCGAAGTCGTGAAGTCCAATCACGACGTCGTCGCCGCGCGCGCCCGGCTGCGCGGCGCGCGCGCGGCGCGGCTCGATGCGGCCCTCGACTTCGCACCGGCCGTCACAGCAACCGCGAGCTACACCCGGCAACGGCTGTCCAGCGTCGGGTTTCCCGGCAGTGTCGGGAGCGCGTTCCCCGACCAGAATGTGTGGGACGCCGGCCTGCAGCTCTCCTGGGAGCTCGATGTCTTCGGCCGGATCCGCAAATCGACCCAGGGACGTGCCGCGCTGATCGGCGCTGCCGAGGAGGACGTGCAGGATCTCCAGGTGCTGCTGACCGCGGAGCTGGCCGTCGCCTACTTCGATCTGCGCGGTGCGCAGGATCGACTCCAGGTCGCGCGCCGTAATGCGGAGAATCAGCAGCACACGCTCGACGTCACGCTGCAACGCCTCGAGGCAGGTCGCGGCAACGAGTTCGACTCCGAACGCGCCCGTGCCCAGTTGAACTCGACCCTCGCGGGAATCCCGGAGCTCGAGGCGTCGATAATCGCCGTCGAGCATCGCATCGCTGTATTGGTGGGCCGGCCGGTGAGCGGGCTCGAGCAAGACAGTGTCGAAAGCCCGTCAGTCGTGGCGCTTCCCGACTCGATCCTGGTTCCCAACGCCGACGTCATAGTCCGGCTGCGGCCGGACGTGCGGAGCGCCGAGCGTCAGTTGGCCGCGGGCGGGGCATTTGTCGGTGCCGCGAAGGCGGCATACCTGCCTCGACTCACGATCGGCGGGGGGCTGGGGTACGTGGGCAATACGTTTGATGCGCTGGGCAATTCCAACCGGCCGCGCTACGCGATCGGTCCGGTGATCTCGTGGCCCGCACTCAACCTGGGCCGGGTGAAGGCCGGCGTCGACATCGCGCGAGCCCAGGAAGCGGAAGCCGAAGCGTATTACCGCAAGGCGCAGCTCCAGGCGTCCGAGGAAATCCAGACGACGGTTGTCGCATACAACAAGTCGCGTAAAGCTCTCGAGTATCTCGCGGCCGCCGCCCGTGCGAGCGAGCGAGCTGCGGCGCTGGCGCGCCTGCGGTTCGACGAAGGCGCGACCGATTTCCTGCAGGTGTTGGACGCCGAGCGCACGATGCTCGAGGCACAGGATCGGCTGGCCACCGGGCGCACGGCGGCGACCAGGGGGTTGGCGCAAGTCTATCGCGCGCTGGGGGGAGCACTCCCGTAGGAGGCGGCGCATGCGGCATAGCGTTGCCGGTAGGCCCGCGGGCTGACGCCGAACTCCGTTCGGAACGCCCGATTGAAGTTGGAGATGTCTCCGAAGCCAGAGTCGAGGGCGACATCGATGACTCTGCCCGCTTCGGTCGCGAGCCGCGTCGCCGCGGCACGCAGCCGAGCCCGCAACACATACTGGTGCGGTGTAACGCCCGTCAGCCGTTCGAACGTGCGCAGAAAGTGATACGGGCTGAGACCGCTCTCGCGCGCGAGCGTACCGAGGCTCAGATCTCCATCCAGCCGGTCATCAATGGCGCGCACGGACCGCGTCACGCGTGCCTCGGCGTTCAACGGCAAAGCGCCATCGTCCCACGATAGTCCCGCGGCGAGCCTCACCGCCCCGACGGCCAGCCGCACGCCAACCTCCTCCCATGGCACGCCAGGCGCCCCAATCGCACCCGCGCCAGTGCGTGCAACCAACGGGGCGAGTGGACGCACGGCAGGGAGCCGGGGAACGGGAAACCGCAGGTTCGCACCGCGGGCGCCGGCATCGGCCGCAAGTCGTTCGAAGTAATCGAGCTGAAAATAGAACGCGACGCAGCGGTCGCCTTCGCCATGCCGGTGACCGCACTCGTAGCAGTGCCCGGCATTCCCCAGCAGCAGCGAGCCCGGCGCCATGAATCCGCTGCCGAGCGGTGAGCGGTACTGAAAGCTGCCCGCGAGCACGATCGCGATGGTAGGCCGCGTGTGGCGCTCCTCAAAGGAACGGTCCTGCGGACCGGACGTGCAGGTGACATCCCCCACCGACCAACCCTGGCCGGCGGCGATGCTCCGGCCGACCGCACGGCCCGCCTCGCCCCGCTCTCTGCGGCGCTTCAGCGCCTCCTGCAACGCCACCGCAATTTTTCCCAAGACTTACCTCCGGCTCCGTTCTACACTCCCCAGACCCAAAAATGGAGCCACTATGACCACCACGACCGCCGTTCCTCCCGAATCACGCATCCTGAACGAAGGCTACGGCCCCGGCGCATGGCACGGCCCGGACATGAAGGCGGCGCTGGCTGACGTGAAACCCGCGCTCGCGTTCTGGAGACCGGCGACCGGACGCCACAACATTGCCGAGCTCGTGCTGCATCACGCCTTTTTCGTTCGCGCCGTCCGGTCGCAGATCTCCGGTCGGCCCGCAGAACCTTTCGTTCTGCCGGGCGAGGATTGGTTTGTCGTCACCGACCAAAAGCCGATCTCATGGTCCAAGATTCAATCCACGCTCGAGTCCGAACAGCAACGCCTGGCTGAGCTGGTCGCTGCCATCGAGGCGGGCACGGTCACGCCTGCCACGGCCGCGCCCGAGCGCTTCGGTCTCATACTCGGGATCACGTGTCATGCGATCTATCACGCCGGTCAGGTGCAGCTGATCAAGCGGCTGCAGGAAGCTTAGCGGACTCACCGGGCGACCTTGACGATCGTATCCCATGTCCGGGTCGTCTGCTCCTTGCCAAACGTCTTCTCGATTAGCGTCATGAACACGGGACCCTTCGGGGTCGGCAGATAGGCGCTGAAGATTTCGCCGTCCTTCATCGCCAGGATGCGGGCGCCGTGCATCTCGACGGGCAGCTTGATCTTCGCCTTGGGACGCCCTCGCAAGAACGTGACGATGCGTTTCGCTTTGGGACTCACGTTGAACGCGCGGTAGGGATCGGTCTCCAAGAGTTTCCTGAGCTGCTCGACCGGCCGCACGGTGGCGGGAAACACTCGGCCGAGGTGCTCCTGCATCGCGGCTTCAGCTTTCAGCTGCAGCGCTTCCTCCGATGTGCTGCGAGCGTCGAACACCACATTACCGCTGCCAAGCACCGTTTTCACATCGGTGAATCCCGCTGCTTCGAACGCCGCCTTCAGCGCCGGCATCTTGCAGTTCATCGGCATGACGCCGCGCAGAAACGCCGCATAGCGAGGCATCGCGATCAAGACCCACGGACCGACCGCACGTACCGGTAGATCGCGCGCAAGTCGTCGTCCGTGATGCGCTGGAATGCCTGCCACGGCATCGGACTACCCGGGATCCGCACTCCCGCGCGAAACCGCGCGACGAATTCGTCCTCCGTCCACATGGCGGCGCGGCCGGTTCCCGGATTCCCGGTGATGTCAGGAGGTACGAGCTTCGTGTGCGCGTTGTCGGCGGCCTCCATCGGACTGCCGCCGGCGAGCCGCGGTCCCGTGTACTGCCCGGTGACCATGCTTCGCTGCGTATGGCATCCCGCGCAGGCCGCGACGGCCGTAACCAGATACGCACCGCGCTCGAGCGTCGGACCTGAGGCCGGGCTCTCCGCAGGCGGTGTCCCGCTCGGCCCAATAGGCTTGATCGCGAACGCCATCACCGCCTTGCCCAGAAGGTTGAGAGCATGATCCGGCACCGCATGGCGCACCGGCGGCTGGGAGCGCAGGAACGAAATCACCGCCACGATGTCGGCGTCGCTCAGCTCGTGATACTCCATGAACGGAATCGCGGCGCGGCCGTCAGCTCGCACGCCGTAGCGCAGCAGCCGCGTGATGTCGCCATCGCTGCGGCGCCCAATTCCGGTCGCGCTGTCGGGCGTCAGATTCGGCACGCGGATCGTTCCAAGTGGAATCGGGAACTCCACTCCCCCACTCAAGCTCGGCGAGCTGCCTGTCTGCAGGGACGCATAGTCGGCGGGGGCGGTGTGGCAATCCGAGCAGTGCGCCGGGCCATAGGCCAGATAACGGCCGCGGGCCAGGACGGCGGGATCGCGCGACGGCGCCAGTTTGGGATAGGGCGCCTCGAAGCGCCTGTCCCAGCGCACGCTGATCGCAATGACGAGAATCGCGACAATGAGCAGGACGGCCGCACCGAGTCCGAGCAGTACCTTCCGAATCATCGGATCCCGCCTCCTGGTGGTCGATTGTCGATTTCGAGAATCCCCAGACGACTACATGGTGCCTAAGCATATTTCACCAGATCGGAGGACGCCATGAAATACTTGTGCCTGGTTTACCAGGAAGAAAAGCAGGAGGGGAATGTCCCTCCCGGCCAAATCGAGCAGGCCAAACGCGACTATTGGGCTTTTACCGAAGACATCAAGAAGAGCGGCCATTACGTCGGCAGTAATGGGCTGAAGCACACCGACGCCGCCACCACCGTTCGGGTTCGGAACGGGAAGCTGTCCACGACGGACGGGCCGTTCGCCGAGACCAAGGAGCAGCTCGGCGGCTACTTCCTCATAGAGGCCAAGGATCTGAACGACGCCATCCAGGTGGCGGCGCGCATTCCATCCGCCAAGTGGGGATCCATCGAAGTCCGCCCCATCTGGGGATAACTGTTCACCGCAGTGGAGGAAGCCATGAAATACCTGTGCTTGATCTACGAGGACGAGAAGGCCTGGCAGACCATGTCGGAGGCCGACATGCAGAAGGGCATGGCCGAGTACAACGCGTTCACGGAGAGCATCAAGAAGAACGGCAACTACGTGGGCGGTGAGGCGCTGCAGCCCACGAAGACCGCGAAGGCCGTGCGCGTCCGGAACGGCAAGCTCTCCGCGACCGACGGCCCCTACGTCGAGACGAAGGAACAGCTCGGCGGCTACTACCTGATCACGGCGAAGGACCTGAATGACGCCGTGCAGGTGGCGTCGCGGATTCCCGGCGCGAAGCATGGCACCATCGAAGTGCGGCCGATCATGGAGTTCGACCAGCCGTAGACACGATCGAGGCAGTCTACCGCGCCGAATCCCGCCGCGTTCTCGCCACCCTGATCCGTCTCCTCGGCGACTTCGATCTCGCCGAGGAGGCGCTTCAGGATGCATTCGCGGCGGCGGTCGAGCGTTGGCCGGTCGAGGGCGTGCCGGCCAGCCCGCGGTCGTGGCTGATTTCCACGGGCCGCTTCCGCGCGATCGATCGGCTGCGCAAGCGTCGCCGCGAAGTGCCTGGAGAGCACGACATCGCGCAGGAGACGACCGATATCGAGAACTACGACGTCGTGGATGACCGTCTGCGTCTGATCTTCACATGCTGTCACCCGGCATTGAATCCCGACGCCCAAGTCGCCATGACGCTGCGCGAAATCTGCGGCCTCACCACCGAGCAGGTCGCGGCGGCGTTCCTGACGACCGCGCCGACCTTGGCGCAGCGGATCGTCCGCGCCAAGACGAAGATCCGCGACGCGAAGATCCCCTACGAAATCCCCGAACGCGGCGACCTTCCCGAGCGTCTCGCGAGCGTGCTGCACGTCATCTATCTCGTCTTCAACCAGGGCTATTTCAGCCGCGCCGATCTCGCAACCGAGGCGATCCGGCTGGGAGGGCTGCTCGTCAACCTGTTGCCCGAGCCCGAGGCGGTCGGCTTGCTCGCCCTGATGCTGCTGCACGACGCGCGTCGCACCACGCGCACGACCCCTGGCGGCGAGCTCATCCCGCTCGAGGAACAGGACCGCTCGCAGTGGAATGAGCCGCAGATAAAGGAAGGGGTGCGGCTGGTCGAACGCGCCTTGACGTCCCGCGGCTTCGGGCCGTACACGCTCCAGGCGGCCATCGCCGCGCTGCACGCCGAAGCGCCGAGCTCCCAGGCGACCGACTGGGCGCAGATCGTGGGGCTGTACGATGTCCTGCTGAGAGCGAACCCCTCAGCGGTGATCGAGCTGAACCGCGCCGCCGCGCTCGCGATGCGGGATGGACCGGAGCACGGCCTGACGCTCATCGATGCGATCCTCGCGCGTGGCGAGCTGCGGGAGTATCACCTCGCGCACGCCGCCCGAGCGGATCTGTTCCGGCGGCTGGGCCGTAAAGCCGAAGCGCGCTCCGCCTACGAGCGCGCATTGGCGCTGGCTGTCGAGGATCCGGAGCGGCGGCTGCTCGAGCGACGGCTTCGCGAGCTGTAAAAGCTGCATCCCAGACCATGACTATGACGTTTGGGGCGGGGTGACTGGCCTCCAGGCACCCCGGTAGTAGGTTTGGGACATGCGTAGGGTTCTGACCGCATTGCTGCTGCTAGTCGGCGCGGAGCGCGCCGCGGCGCAGATGTGCGTGGGCAACAGCAACTTCTCGCTCTCTCACTTCCACTCGTCAGTTGATGTCGATATCGACAACCTCGCGCATCTCTACACCGCCGAGTTCAGGTATCGGTATCAGCATTTATTCGCCGGCTTAGAGTACGGACTCAAGTCGTGGGAACTCACAAGCCTCAACGGCAGTTCCCGCGCGTTCGCGGTGACGGTGGGTCTCAGCACTCAGCACGGCAAATCGAAGTTCGATCTGTGCCCGTTCCTATCCTACCGATCGCTCGCCGGGCCAGAGGCGATCAACGGTTCGCTCTGGCGATTCGACGAGAAATCGTTCTCGGCGGGCCTGAGCGCGGGATTTCTGGCGGTACGGGCGAAACTTTGGGACCTCACTCCCACGTCCACCCTTACCTTCCTAACCGGCAATCCCAGGCTCACGACGGGGTACGGAGGCAGCCTGTCGTCGTATCAGGATTTCTGCTGCGGATCGCAGTCGTTCACGTTGCTCAGTCTCGGCGTCGGCTTGGGATTCAGCGACGAAATAACACTGATACCAGCGGTCAGCTGGCCGCTGGGCGACGTGGGACGGACGTCCTACGCCATCGTGGCGAGCTTTCGGCTGGGAAAGGGCATCTAGTCCCCGTACCAGTTCTTGTCCCACGCGTGGGGCTTGAGCTTCGAGAGCATTCCCGCCGGTAGCGCCCCCTTCGTAGACGCCATCGCGTTCTGACGCACGTGCGCCGGGCGGCGCATTCCCGGAATCACCGTCGAGACCTCGGGCGCCGACAGGCAGAATCGTAGCGCCAGCTCCGGCAGCGTCGCGACCTGCTCATCCAGCACCTGCGTGAGTGCGTTCCCTCTCCGCTCCGCCTCCGCCTTGCGATCGCCGGCAAAATACTCGGCGCGCCAGTCACCGGCTGGAAAGACGGTGTTCGCTTTGATCTGCCCGGTGAGCGCGCCTTCGTCGAACGGGACGCGCACGATGATGCCGAGCGGCTTCTTCTTGGCGACCGCGAACAACGCCCGTTCCGGTGAGCGATCGTAGATGTTGTAAATCACCTGTGCCGTCTCGAAGATCGGTTCGGCGAGGACGCGCAGCGCAGTCTCCGGCGCGTGATCGTTGATCGAGATGCCCCAGTGCAGGACCTTGCCTTCTTCTTTGAGGCGCGTGATCTGGCGGTAGGATGCTTCCCATTCGGGATCCGAGAGCCATGCATCGTTCCACACGTGCAGCTGTTGCACGTGCAACGCCTCCATGCGGAGATTCTTGAGTGATTGCTCCGTGCTGGAGGCGATGTATGTCGCGGGAAACACGTCGCCGAGCTTGTAGCTGGACTTGCCAGGCCACTGGCGATTCAGCGGCGGGATTTTCGTCGCGACGACCACCCGATTGGCGCGGATGTCATCCTTGAGCGTTTCGCCAATCACGCGCTCGCTGTGGCCGTCGCCGTAGGCGAGTGCCGTGTCGAAGAAGGTGATGCCCTGATCGACCGCCTCGCGCAGCGCCTTGCGCCCCTCGTTGTCATCGACGCCGCGCCACATGGCGCCGCCGATGCCCCAGGCGCCAAAGCCGATTTCGCTCACGCGATAGCCGGTGTTGCCGAGTGATCTTTGTTTCATCGTTGCGTTCCTATTTGATGGCGATGCGTACGGTGGCGGGGGCGAGCCCCTTCCCTTCTGCCGTCAGCGTGGCCGTCCCCGGCGTCCTGCCGGCGCGCACAATGACGAGCGCCTTGCCGTTGAACAGCCGCACCTGTTTCGCCTGGAATGACGTGTGGCTGATCTGATCACCGTTGTCCACGCCAACGATCCGCGCGTCACCGGTGACTCGGAACCGGATCAGTGGCTCCGCCGTGGGCACCGCGCGGCCCTGTCGATCGCGGACCGTGACCGTCACGAACGAAAGATCCTCCCCATCCGCACGAATGCCGACGCGGTCGGGGGTGAGCGCGATGCGCGTGGGCTTGCCGGTGGTCCTGACCACGGCGCTCGTCGTCACGAGCCCGGCGGTGCGCGCCACGGCTCGCAGCGTCCCAGGCTTGTAGGCGACGCGCCACATCAGGTGGCCGACTTTCCCCTCCTTGCGCCTCACGCCTTGAAAAGCGCCATTCAGGTAGAGCTCCACCTGCTCGGCGTTCGTGTAGACCCACACGTCGACTGTATCGCCTCGCGCCCAGTTCCAATGCGGGAAGAGATGCAGCATCGGCGGATCGGCGAGGGCCCACACGCTCTGGTACAGGTAGAACGGGTCTTTGGGGAATCCGGCGAGATCGACGACCCCGAAATAGGAGCTGCGCGCCGGCCATTCGTACGGCGTCGGCTCGCCCAGATAGTCGATTCCCTGCCAGATGAACATCCCTGACAGGAACGGATAGCGTTCGAAGAGGCTGAGCGACTCCTCATGCAGTGAGCCCCAGAACGCTTTGCGGTTGTCGTACGACGAGAGACGGTAGTCCCTGTTGGGCTGAGGTCCGTGATTTTTTACGTAGGGCGTCTCGTAACTCGCTACGCTGTCTGAGGGCTGTTCGTAGACGCCGCGACTGTTCAACGCCGACATCGCTTCGGTAATGATGAACTTCTCACCCGGGTACTGCGTCGGGAAATCCTTCCACACTTCGTGGTGATAGTTGTGGCCGAGTAGGTCGAGAGCCCCGGCGTGAAAGACCGGATTGGCGGGACTGCCGTTGTTGGCCGCCTGGGTGACCGGGCGCGTGGGGTCGAGGGCGTGCACGATGCCGGCCAGCTCACGCGCGACCGGGGCGGCCGTCTTGTCGCTGTCGGTCCACTGCTCCATCACTTCGTTGCCGATACTCCAAAAGAAGACGCTGGGATGATTGCGGTCGCGCAACACCATATCCGACAGGTCGCGCACATGCCACGCGTCCCAATCGAGATGGTAGTCGTACTTGGTCTTTTCCTTCTTCCACATGTCGAACGCTTCGTCCATGACAATGAAGCCCATCCGGTCGGTCAGATCGAGTAGCTCGGGCGCGGGGGGGTTGTGCGACGTGCGGATCGCGTTGGCGCCCATCGCCCGCATGATCTGGAGCTGTCGCTCGATCGCGCGGGTGTTCACCGCGGCGCCCAGCGCGCCCAGATCGTGGTGCAAGCACACGCCGCGGATCTTTACCGCCTTGCCGTTGAGATAGAAACCTGAATCGGCTCTGAAGATGAACGAGCGAACGCCGAACGGCGTGGCGTAATTGTCGCACGCCGTCGCGCCGCACATCAGCCGCGACGCGACGCGATACAGATACGGGCGCTCGAGCGACCACAACACTGGATTGGGGATCGTCACCGCTTGCGTCATCTCGACGACCGAATCGCCTGCAACCCTGCCGTCGGCCGATACAGCCGCGACTTCCTTCCCCGCGGAGTCGTAAACGGTCGTGCGCAGCGCGATGGGTTGCGCCGCTTGTCGCTCGTTGCGCACCGTCGTCCGAATCGAGACTTGGCTCGATTCCGCGCTCACCGCCGGTGTCGCGACGTACGTGCCCCACTGATCGACGTGAACGGGATTCGTCTTGACGAGACGCACGTGCCGGTAGATCCCGGAACCCGAGTACCAGCGCGAGTTCGGCTGCTGGGAGTTGTCCACCCGCACCGCGATCACGTTGCGTTGCTTCCCATAGCGAATATGCGGCGTCAGCTCGTAGCGGAACGAGCTATAGCCATACGGCCGCTTGCCGAGGTACTGGCCGTTGATCCAGACCTCGCTGTTGCGATACACGCCATCGAACTCGATGAACACGACCTTACCGGTGTCGCCGGCGGGAAGTGTGAACGCCTTCCGATACCAGGCGATGCCGCCGGGGAGTGCGCCACCGGCCACGCCCGCCGGGTTCTGCTCGCTGAACGGTCCCTCGATGCTCCAGTCGTGGGGCAAATCCAGCCTGCGCCAGGCGGTGTCGGCGAACCCCGGCTCCTGCGCGCGCGGCACGTCGCCGAGATGAAAGCGCCACCCACGATCGAAACTCTGGGTTTCGCGTTGCGCCAGCAGCACCAGGAGGAGCGCGAGCACTGCCTCAGCCTCGGAAGTAGAGGTAGGCGGCGAGGATCAGAACCAGCACCACGGCGGACGCGATCACCTCGCGGCCGCTCCAACTGGCGCGGGACTGGGCACGATCTTCCGTCGTCACGGTCCCGTAGGTCAGCCCCGCCACTTGTTCCGGCGTCGGCGGCGCCGTCGCATAACTCACCACGACCATGACCACGACCGAGACGATGAAGATGAGCAGGCTGTAATACTGGAAGTAGAGATTGTTGACGATCCACAAGAACGAGCCGGGCGTGTAGCCGTCGGCGAATCCCGCGAGGTGCAGGCTCACGGGCGTGTCCACGGCCAACCGGAAGACGCCCAGCACGAAGCCCACGAGCAGCGCGGCGAGACAGCCCCTGGCGTTCAGGCGCCGGTTGAAAATACCGAACACGAATACCGTGAAAATCGGCGGCGCGAGATACCCTTGCACGCCCTGGAGATAATCATAGAGCCCGCGCGCACCCTGAATCACCGGAATCCACAACAGACTGATCACGACCATCGCCACGGTGGCGGCTCGACCCACCCACACGAGCTGGTGTTGTGACGCGTTGGGCCTGAACTTCGTGTAGAGATCCATCGTGAACAGGGTCGAAGACGCGTTGAAGGCACCGGCCATGGAGCTCATCAGCGCGGCGAGCAAGCCCGCCACGACAATTCCTCGGAGCCCCGCGGGAAGCAGGTCTTTCACCATCAGCGGGAACGCGGCCTGCGCCGCCTGCGGGATCGCGTGCCCCTGGGCGTCCACGATGGCGGCCAGGCCCGGCACCTTGCCGGTTTTCGCGAGCGCGAGCGCGATCAGTCCCGGAATGATGAACAGGAAGACGGGCGAGAGTTTGAGGTACGAGGCGAAGATGCTTCCTTGCCGCGCGGTGCGCTCATCCTTTGCCCCGAGCGCGCGCTGCACGATGTACTGATCGGTGCACCAATACCACAGGCCGGTGATGGGTGCACAGAACAGCATGCCCAGCCAGGGATAGTTGCCGTTGAAATACCACGCGATGCGGCCGGTCTCCTTCACCGGCGCCCACGTGCCCTGCATGCCCGCAGGCACCAGCGGTTTCCACAGATTGAAGAGATCGGGGTCCAACACGCGGCGCAGCTCGTGCCAGCCGCCCAGCTTGGCGAGCCCGAACACGGTGAGCAATCCCGATCCCGCCACCAGGATGAACGTCTGCACTGCATCCGTGTACGCCACCGCCCGCATTCCGCCCAGCACGGTATAGAGGCCGGTGAGCAGCACCACGGCGACTGAGCCGATCCAGAAGCTGTTGAACGTGGCGCCAGCCACCTGCAGCGACACTTCCGGCAGCAGGGTCGCGAAGACGATCCCGCCGGCGAAGATCGACACCGCGAATTTCGTAAATACGTGCGCGACCAGGGTGATGACGGACAGCACCCAGCGCGCGGTTGGTGAAAAGCGCCGGCCGAGAAACTCCGGCATGGTGTAGACCAGCGCGCGGGAATAGAATGGGACGAAGAGCCAGCCGAGAACGAGCAGGCACCAGGCATGCAGCTCGTAATGCGCGAGCGCGACGCCGCTCGTCGCGCCGGCGCCCGCCAGACCGACAACATGCTCTGAACCGATGTTGGACGCGAAGATGGAGGCCCCGACGAGGAACCAGCCGAGATTGCGGCCGGCCAGGAAGTAGTCATCGGCCGTGTCTCGGTTGCGCCTTGCAACCCACCAGGCGACGCCGAGCAGCAGGGCGAAATACAATCCGATGATGACCCAATCGAGGCCGGCCATTGCGCAGCGACACTACACGTCACCGATTCTATGTCAAGAAAGGCCAAACGGAGGTGCCCTGTGACCCTTTCTCGCCGTAACGCCCTGAAGCTCGGTCTCGGCGCCGGGGCGTTCGCGCTCCTCCCTACGCCCGCGCTGACCGAAGCGGTGCACCGCGCTGCGTCCGCGGCTGGCGAAGCGGGCACGGTCCGCGCCCGGCCGCTCCCCCTGTCGGCGGTGCGGCTTACGGGCGGGCCGCTGAAGCACGCGCAGGAGCTGATGTCTAACTACCTCCTGCGACTCGATCCCGACCGGATGCTCGCCTACTACCGCGAACGCGCGGGCCTGCCGCGCAAAGCGGAACCGTACGACGGCTGGGATGGCGGCGGC
The DNA here is from genome assembly GCA_003223395.1 of Gemmatimonadota bacterium. Taxonomy (GTDB): domain Bacteria; phylum Gemmatimonadota; class Gemmatimonadetes; order Gemmatimonadales; family GWC2-71-9; genus 20CM-2-65-7. The sequence continues at coordinate 25,855 of QHUZ01000049.1, forward strand.
CGCAATCTCACCGGTCACATCGCGGGCCATCACCTCTCGGCCGTGAGTCTCATGTTCGCGGCCACAGGCGACGCGCGCTTCAAGACCAGAGCTGATTACATCGTGCGGGAGCTGAAGGAGGTCCAGGACAAGCACGGCGACGGCTACCTGAGCGCGCTCGAGGGCGGGCGCGAGGCGTTCGCGCGCCTCGCGAAGGGCGAGATCCGCTCGGCGGCGTTCGACCTCAACGGCTTGTGGTCGCCCTGGTATACGCTGCACAAAACGTACGCGGGCCTGCGAGACGCCCACCGCCACACCGGCAACCGCGTGGCACTGGACGTGGAAACGAAGTTCGCGGCGTGGGCCGAGGGAATTCTCTCGCGGCTCAGCGACGAGCAGCTCCAGCACATGATGAACACCGAGTTCGGCGGGATGAACGAGGTGCTCGTGGACCTCTACGCCGACACGAGGGACGCCCGCTGGCTCAAGCTGTCGTACGCGTTCGAGCA
>QHUZ01000050.1 GCA_003223395.1 Gemmatimonadota bacterium
GATGCCGATGCCCCAGCCGCCGTTCAGATTCGCGGTGGTACCGTCGTCCGCATAATTGTCTGGGTGATATCGGCCGATACTGGTGTTCAGGAATGGCGTGAACTGCCCTTCCTTCAGCACCATGTTGACGACGCCCGCGATCGCGTCCGACCCATACTGCGCCGAGGCGCCGTCGCGCAGCACGTCGATGCGGTCGATGGCGCTCGAGGGAATGGCGTTGAGATCGACGCCGGTCGTCCCGGCGCCCATGCCGTACGCGAAGGTGTTGACGAGCGCCATCTGATGACGTCGCCAGCCGTTGATGAGCACCAGCGTCTCATCGGGCGAGAGGCCGCGCAGCGTGAACGGCCGCACGATGTCGTTCGCGTCGGTGACGCTCTGATGCGGGAAGTTCACCGACGGTGCCAGCGATTGCAGAATCTGCCCGGTCTCGGTCACGCCCTGTTTCGACATGTCCTCCGACGTGAACACGTCGACAGGCACCGCAAGCTGCTCCGCCGCGGTGTGGCGCGCGCGCGATCCGACGACGACGTCCACCGGCGACAGGCTGATCGGCTGCTCGGTGAGGACGAAATCCTGCGTGACGGCTGCCTGGTCCACCACGACGCGCGCGGTGCGCGGCTGATAGCCGAGCAGCCGAACGCGCAGCAGATACGCGCCGGACGACAGGCCGCGAATCTCATAGCGGCCCTGCTCGTCACTCGTCGCGTGCAGCCCGCTGCCTTCGGCCGAGACGATGGCGCGGGCGAGGGGCGCGCCTGCGGCGTCCGCAATGCGGCCGCGGACGACCCCGTTCTGCGCCAGCAGCACCGCCGGCAGGATAAAGAGAAACGCGAGTATTTTGCCGACCCGTCGCATAATCATGCCTCTGTGGTGAGTGACCGTTGCCCCCGCGCCCTAGTCCTACCGCGCGCCGGCAGGACCGTCAAGCGACGCTAGTGGTGGTGCGCATTCCAGGGATCGCCGTCCGAGAACGCCATCACATGGACCATCCATCCGAACAGCCGGGGCCGAAACCGCCCGCCGACCGCTTCACACGCTTCCGCCGTCGCAATCGGCGACTTCGGGCCGAAGACCGGTTGCCCGTTTGTGGTCTCCGCCCAACGCCGCCGCGCGTCCGCCAGCGGCGGAAGACACCAGTTGATGTGCTGGTGCCAGCGCGCGATGCTCAGCGGCAGCCGCGCGTCCAGCTCGGCATCGCTCGTTTGTGGCGGCGCCGTGAACATCGCGCCGGCCAGCGTGAGACTGCCGTCCGCCGCGCGCTGATAGAGCAGCGACGTGGGCCGGGCGGGATCGAGCCCGTTCCGCGCCTGGAACGCCCAGCGGAGCTTCGTGAAGTGCTGGACCGGCGCGGCAGCGGCCGGGATGAAGTTGCGAAAGCCGGCCGCTTCCGCAGCATGCACGTCGCGATACCGGGCGAGCTCGCGCCGCATGACCGCAAGAATCTCCGCGGCGCGCGTCGAGTCGCCCGGGGCGGGTGACCGCAGCGGCGTGAGCCGCATGTGCAGATCTTCGTTCGACACCATCCCCGCCATTGCATGCTCGGCGGCCATCGCGGCGTGCTCGTCGGGATGTTGTTCCGGCGTCGCCATGTCCTGGTCGTCGGGGGCGGCGCCGCCCCCGCCGCCGCGGTGACAGCCGGCGGCCAGGACATATAGTAGAAGCACAGCGTGTCGCATCTACCGACTCCCTACGTCGCCGTGTCGCCCCAGCACGGCACGGAGCTCGCTCAGCCGTTGGGCAATGGCGTCGTGCGACAGCGCGGCCAGATCGGGGGGCAGCAGCTGCCTGCTGGTGCACTCGAAGGCGGCAATCAGGCGCTGATATTCGAGCTCCGCCGGATACGCGGGCGGCTGAAAATCGGCGATCAGCTCCTGGAGCAGCTTTGCGGCGAGCGCGGGCTGTTTTTCGATCGCCATACGGCGGCTGGCACGCACCAGAACGGCCTCGATGTCCGCCGGGGACATGGCCGACGGCACGTCGTTGAAGAGCTTGGCCGCGTCGGTCCCGGGCTCGAGCGGGATCTGCAGCCGCGCGCGCAAACTCTCGAACACGCGTGCCCGCTCCTCTCCGGTCGACGGCGGAAACAGCGCGATGTGTTCTTCGGCCCGACCCTGCCGCTTGAGGTCGACCGGCACGAGATCGGGACGCGACGTCATCAGGAACCAAATCACCTTGCCGCGGCGGCGGGTGTCGCCCATGAAGGCGGCCAACGACGCGAAGACGCGCTCCGAGACGCCCGAGTCCGCCCCTCTCATCTCGCGGTTCCCCAGCGCCGCGTCGGCCTCGTCGATGACGACGGCAACCGGCCCAAGCGCATCGAGCAAGCCGAGAATCCGCTCGAGATTGGCCTCGGTCTGCCCCTGCCACATCGAGCGAAAGTTCAGGAGCTCCACGACCGGAATCCCGATCTCCGCGGCAAAGCAGCGGACCATGAAGCTTTTACCGGTGCCCACGGGGCCGCACACGAGGAAGCCCATCGGGACGACGTCGAGTCGGCCTTGCCGCAGCGCAGCGGCCGTCTCGCGCAGGAGTGCTTTCGCGCCCTCGTTCCCTGCGACGGCATCGAGCCCGGTCGTGCTGGTCAGGAATGTCAGCAGTCCGCCGCTGGCTTCCTCTATAAGGCGCTTTTTCTCGCGGGTGAGCGCGTCGGGATCGAGCGCGGCGCCGTTCGAATCTGCTTCTGCCAGAAGGCTTTCCAGGTGTAGGCAGGTCAGCCCTGACGTCAGGACCGAGACCTTCCGCGCGTCGATGCGGGAGAACGTTTGGGGCGTGGCCCCACGACCGGCCAGGAAGGAGTACCGCTCGCGCTCGTCCGGCACCGGGACCAGCAGCTCGAAGGTGCGCGCGTCGGCCACCAGCGCTTCGTTGAGCGCCGCCGTGCTTTCTGAGACCAGACAGAACGTGACCTGGCGCTGCAGAAACAGCGGATCGGCAGACCAGCGGCGCAGCGTCACGATCGTGTTCCGATCCTCCACCGGCAGCTGGCCGGGATTCCCGGCCGGTGCGACGGTCTCTGCAAAGTCGATGATAACCGCCGCGGAAAAGCGCGGATTCTCCTTCAGCTGATAGAGGAGGTAGGTCTCCAGCAGCTGCAGGGCGCGGTCGGGATCGCGCGGCTGCGCCTGGGCCAGGTTGGTGCCGCCGACCCGATCGTACGCTTTCAGGACGGTGCGAAAGTCCTGCTCCGCCTGCGGATCGGTGAACCGGATTCCCGACCCCCGGTCGTAGAGGATGATCACCGCTCGATCGGAGAACATGACTTCGGCGAGGAATTCGGCGATGGTGCCGCGGCGCCGGGTCCCCAGCGGATGGATGTCGCGCACCCCGGGGCCGTGCAGGATGAATGCGTTGATGCCGCGCTGGCGGATGCGGCGCTGCAACGTGCGCGCCCACTCAGCGAGCGCGGGCTGTTCGTCGGTGGGTCGTGTCACAGATCAGAATAAAAAGCGTCGCGGCGCGCTCAGCTAGAGCGATGCAGGCGCTCGAAGTGCGGCTTCTCGACGAGATAATGGAATGCGAGAATCGTGACCTGGGCAAAGACCGAGGCGATGAGGCCCGGGAGCGAGCGCAGCATGAGCGCGAGGCCGTAGGTCTGCAAGTAGCCAATCGTGTACATCGGGCTCGAGATGAACCGGTAGGGGCCGCTCGAGACCGGGCCAATTGCGGCTTCGGGATCGAAGAAATTGTGCCAGTAGTAGGCGTCGCTGCCGAGCGTGCGCGCGGCCCAGAGCTTCGCGCCCAGACCGATGATGACCAACAGTGCACCTACCGAGACTGTTATTACGGCCGGCAGCGCCAGGTGCCAGGTGTTGCGGGTCGCGAGGCAGAGCACCACGAAGGCGAACGCGTCGTGATACATGATGACCGCAGCCGTCCGCCGGAAGCGTCGGAATGCTTCGGCACGCTCGCGCCGCTCGGTGGGCACGCCGTTCCGCTCCCGACGCCGCAGTGCCAATCCCACAAACAGCACGTACGCCATTCGACTCAGAATGGCGTACGCGAGTATCGCGCCCAGCGCAGCGCTCACTTTCGGCCGAAGAGACGCATGGTGGCCGCGCCCCGGGCGGGGCGCAGCCGGCTGCGGTACCAGAAATCGACGCGGCGCAGGATCCGGACGGGGCCGGGCAGATCGATCGTGCGGCTCCAGGAGCCCTGGTGAAACTGGATGCGCGTTTCGGGGGAGAAGGATTGTCCATTCCCGAACGTGACTTTGATGTTGTACATCTCGAGATTGCCGCCGGCGACTTCGAGCTTGATCGCGGTGAATCCTCCCTCGCGCGCGCCCACGATAATGGCGTCATGATCGACGGTGAAGTTCACGCGTCGCGTTCCCAGCAGTTCCCAATCGGCGGTCGGGACCGTCAGGAGAACGAGGGCGGCGAGGATGGCACGCATACAGGAGCCTCCAAAGGAAGGGGACGGCCGGGACGCTGCAACATACAACGCGCGTCGGGCAGGCACTAAGCCCCGGGTTGTGTTTTTCAGCACAGGGCGACTAGAGTAGGAGTTGAACTAGGAGGGTCTATGCACCGAGTCAGCTTGCTGTCGCTCGCTTCCTTCATTGCACCGCTCGCACTCGCCGCACAGCAGCCCACCACCCCGCACGACAGCGTGCGGGGTGCAATTCGCGCAGTGGACACGGGTGCCCGCACGCTCGAGGTCACGACCGGCGTGGGTCTCGCGCTCCGCGTCGTGCACCTCCAGGTACCTGCCGCCGTTCCGATCACCGACCAGAAAGGCTCGCAGGGCGCGCCGATCAGCCTGGCCGAGCTGAAGCCCGGGGATGTGATCCGCGTTTCGTTCGGGAGCCGGCCGACGGGTTTTGTCGCGTATACCATCGAACGCGTGGGCCGTATGGACGCGGGCGTCCCATGAGGCGCCGCTGGATCGCTCTCGTCGCCCTGTGCGGCGCCGCCGCTTGCCCCCGGCCGCCGCAACCGGGCGACCCGCTGCGTGGTCTCTCCGCCGCCGAGCGAGCGCAATTCGACAGCGGTCGCGCCATCTTCGACAGCACGTTCACGCCCCAAGTCGGTCTCGGTCCTCTGTTCAATGCCAGCGGCTGCGGGGAGTGCCACGAGGACCCCGTCATCGGTGCGAACGGCGATGAGGTCGAGCACCATGCGGCCGTATTCCATCCGGAGCGCGCCGGTGCGATGTGTGACGAGCTCGCCGACGAAGGCGGGCCGGTGTTCCAGGACAGCGTGACCCCCGCGCTCCACGCCGCACTCGGCATCGACGCCGAGCCGCGGCCGCCGGTCGCCACGGTCGTCGCCGAGCGCAGTACTCCCGACATCTTCGGCTTCGGGCTGCTCGACGCCGTCCCGGATTCCGTGATTCTCTCATACGCCGACCCCAACGACGCCAATCACGATGGTATTTCCGGCCGGCCGAATCGCTTCTTCGACGGCCGGCTGGGACGGTTCGGGCGCAAGGCGCTCGTGCCGACGCTGCGGGAGTTCAACGACGGCGCGTTTCAGGTCGAGATCGGCATCACGAATCCTTCGGTCCCGGCTGAGGGCACCGTCACCGGCAACCCGCTGCCCGACGGAACCGATCCGGCACCCGATCCTGAGCTCGGCGAGCGCGGCCTCGAGTTGACCGACGCGTTCGTGCGATTGCTCGCTCCGCCCGCGCCGCTCAAGCAGTCGGGCGAGGCGCGCCACGGCCGCGACGTCTTCGCGCGGGTGGGCTGTACGGGGTGTCACATCCCGACACTCACGACCGGCGACAGCCCGATCGCGGCGTTGCGTCACAAGGAGGTGGCGGCGTACACGGACCTGTTGTTGCACGACATGGGTCCGGAGCTGGGCGCTGGCGACATCTGCCTCGGGCTCGCGACGCCGAGTGAGTTCCGCACCGAGCCGCTGATGGGGATGCGCTTGGTAACGCAGTTCATGCACAACGGCCGCGCCAAAACGCCGGAGCAGGCGATCGAAATGCACGGCGGCGAGGGTGCGCGCGCGCGCGATTTATTCGCGGCATTGCCGCCCGCGGACCGGGCGGCACTGGTGGCATTTCTCAAGACTCTCTAAGAGAGGTACGTTAGACCCCGTGCGATATGGCTGGTTGTATCTCACGGGATTGACGGTGGTTGCTCCACGCGCCGCCGCACAAGTCTCCGCGCGCGCTGACGTGTCCGCCGGTGGACGCTACGTGTGGCACGGCGTCTCCCGAGCGGCGGGCCTGGTCGCGCAGCCATCCCTGGCCATCGGACTCCGCGTCCACCGCATCTCGCTCGAGAGCGGCGCGGTCCTCTACTACGAGCTGGACCGCGCCTCGCCAGGCGAGCTATCCGAGACCGGGGCCGGTGCCCGAGGCCTCGGCGAGGACGACATCTGGGGGCAGGCCTCGTTCGTTCTCGGACCAACACGCCTGCACGCGGGCGTCGTGCGGTACGCCTTCCACGGCGACCCGGCGCAAGGCGGCGTAGGCTCTGCCCGTAACACGACGGAGCTGTTCGCCTCGGTGTCCACGACCAGCCGTTACCTAAACCCAACGTTCGAAGCCTGGTGGGATGTCGAGCGGGTGCATGGAGCATTTCTCCGTGCGTCGCTCGATCTCCCCATTCTCGGGTGGCCCTTTCCGCCGTATGCCTTTGTGTTCATCCAGACCGAGATGGGGCTCAACGTCGGGCAAGGGCCCAGCCCCACGCGGCCCGGAGAGCTTGCCAACTTCGCCAGGCGTGGCATCACGCATGTCGGCCTCGGTCTGGGTACGGAGTTGCGGGCGGGACACCTGTCCGGCATCGGGTCGGCAACGCTCGCTTTGGGGGCTCGGTCGCAGCTCAATGTCGATGCGGCCACGAAGTTCGACGGCCCGGGTCGGAGTCGGGACTTCGTCGTGTGGCTGTGGTCGGGGATCACGATCGTCCTCGGTGGCGACAGGCGGAACTCACCGTGAGTCTCTGCCGAGCGCTGCTACTCCAAGCGTCGGCTATCGTGCTCGTCGCGTGCGGTGGTCCCACACGCATACGCGCGCCTGGCGCCCTCAGCCCGGCGCCGCGACCCACCGGTGAAGCAGCGTTGCGGGCCGGCTTCGCCCGCGTGGACATCACGCCGCCGCCCGGTGTGGGGCTGGCGGGCAACGGTCCTGAGGGCGCTGAGTCGCGAGGGATTAGGCTGCGACTCTATGCGCGCGTGCTCGTGCTGGCCGACGGCGGCGGCAATCGCCTGGCGCTCGTCGTCGCCGATCTCCCCCTCAGCTCGTCCCTGCTGCACCGCCGCGTCGCGGCGCTCACCGCGCGCACCGACGGAATCGGCGTGGATCGCCTCGTTATTGCGGCGACCCATACGCACGCCGGCCCCAGTCATTTCTTCGAGGCCGCCGGATACAATGACGAGGGAAGCTCGGTCGCCGGCTTCGATCCCGTGATGGTCGATTCGCTCACGGCGCGGATTGCCCGTGCGGTTCACGCCGCGGTGGCCGATCTCCGGCCGGCGCGTGTGGCGTGGGGAAGTCGGGCCGTCTGGGGTCAAACGCGAATCCGCAGCCTTCCCGCCATTCTGCGCAACATCCCTCAGCCCATCGCGCCCCCGGACGCGCCAGGCCTCCCGCAAGAATACCGGCTGGTGGATCCGGAGCTCGCGATGTTGCGGGTCGATCTGCGGGACCCGGCGAGCGGCACGTTCCGACCTGCCGGCGCCTTCAGCATTTTCGCGATGCATGGGACGGGCAACGCTCCATCGAACGATTTGCTCGACCCCGACATTCACGGCCTCGTCGAGCGGCGTCTGGAGCGCCACATCGACCCGGACGGAGGCTTCGTGCCCCGCGCGGTGTACCTGTTCGCGAACGGCGCCGAGGGCGATGTATCGCCGGCGTGGCCGCCGCAGAGCCGCTGCAACGTCCCGACGCTCGCGCCGATGCCCGCGCTCAACAGCCCGTTCGCGCGGACGTTGTGGGAGTGGCGCGCTCCCACCGCCACCCACCTGGCCTCCTGCCGCCATGCGGCGCGCGAAGCGATCGCCGTGATCGGGAAGAGTGTGGGGGACAGCGCGGTGGCGTTATTCGATGCCCTGGGGGCGACGCTCACCGAGCGGTTGGAGCTGGGCCGCGCATTTACGACGCTGTTCCTGCGCGATAGCGCGCGCGCGCTCGGCATCTGCTCCGAGCCCGCGCTCGGCCTCAGCACCTTGGTCGGCGCCGACGACGCCCACACGCGGATTGACGGGTGGCACCTTTTCGGGCTGTTCAATGTCGGCCTCGAGCAGGGTTCGCCCAATCCGGAGGTACCGGGATGCCAGGCGCACAAGCGCCAACTTTTTGACGCAGCGTTGGGCGGCCTGCCGAATCATTTGTTCATCAGCGCGCATCTGCCCTCCTACGCGCAGGTCATGGTGCTGCGTCTGGGGAATCGCGTGATCGGTGCCGTCCCCGCTGAAGTGACGACGACAGCGGGGAGGCGAATGCGTGAGCAGCTGCTGGCGAGCGCCCGCGAGGCCGGGCTGCCGGTGACTGCGGCGCTCATCCTGGGTCACGCGAACGGCTACATGGAGTACGTCACGACGCCCGAGGAATACACCGCGCAGTACTACGAAGGCGGCTCGACGATCTACGGCCCGGGCGAGGCGGCGATGCTCGGGCGCGTGCTCAGCCGCCTCGCCACCGCGGTATCTACCGGAGATAGTCTCCCCCCCAGCGCGGCGCCATCCCTCGAACTCGTCGTGGGTCATAAGCGGCACGTTCTCGCACGGAAGTCCTCCACGCGAGTGCCCCCACCGCGGATCGAGCGAATCTGGTGCTCGGGTGACACGCTGTACGCCTGGCTCCAGCTCGGCGGGGCGGCGGAGTGGCCGGTCTCCAGCGGCGACGTTTCGGCGCACGCGCGCGTCGAGGTTGTCGTGGACAACCCGTCTCGCGCGGTCGTGAGCTGGGACGACGATCCGGCGTTCGAGATGCACCTGCGGTCGCGGCGCGGTGGTCTCGCGTGGTGGGAGGTGCGATGGTCAGGGGCGAGCGGCCGGACGTATCGCGTGCGCATTCCGGGCGGGGCAGAGAGTGATCCAGTGAGGTGTCCGATGCGGTAGTCGCCTACCGGAGTAGCCCTCCCGTGGCGACCGCGCCACGGTGACGACCCCGGCAATCGCGAGGGTATCGTCTGCACAAGGAGGCCGTCATGAGATCTGTGCGTCTGCCCGCGATTGCCCTCGTGCTGGTTGCGGTAGCCTGTACCAAGGACCCCGTCAGTTCCAAGGCCTCACCGCGCATCACCGCCCTGCCCCGCGCGCTCACGGCGCAAGAGCAGCAGCTGATCCAGGCCGATAACCGCTTCGCTATGAAGCTGCTCCGGGAAACGTACAGTGAGCTCCAGGACACCCTCCCCAACCTGTTTGTGTCGCCGTTGTCGGTGGGTATGGCGCTCGGCATGACATACAACGGCGCGGCGACCACGACCGAGGACGCGATGCGATCGACCCTCGAGCTCGACGGTATGACCGTGGATCAAGTCAATCACGCGAACCAGAGTCTGATCGCCTTGCTGCGCGGGCTCGATCCACGCGTCAAGTTCCAGATCGCCAATTCGATCTGGTATCGGCTGGGATTCACGGTCGAGCAGCCGTTCCTCGACGCCAATCGGACCTACTACGATGCGCGCGTCGCAGCACTCGACTTCACGGCGCCAACCGCTGTACCGACGATCAACGCCTGGGTCAATGAGCAAACGCAGGGCAAGATCGCGGACATCATCGCGGCTATTCCCGGCGACGTGGTGATGTATTTGATCAACGCGATTTACTTCAAGGGCGACTGGATGCAGCAATTCGACAAGAAGTTGACCGCCCCGCTGCCATTCCATCTGCAGGACGGGTCGACCGTGAACGTTCCGACGATGACGTACGGAACCGAGGCGACGATCCGGCAGACGTGGACGCCGAGCGCGCGGATCATCGAGCTGCCGTACGGCGGCGGCGCTTTTTCGATGACGATCGTGCTGCCGCGCGAGGGCCTCACGGTGGATAGCGTGCTTTCCGTCCTGTCGCTGGATGACTGGAATTCGTGGATCGCCGCGCTCGACACCACCAGCGCCGAGCTGTACCTCCCCAAGTTCAAGCTCGAGAACAGCCTCTCACTCGTGAATCCGCTGACCGGTCTCGGGATGGGTGTCGCGTTCTCCGACGCCGCCGACTTCAGCAGGATCAATCGAGCCGGCGGATTGACGATCACGGACGTACTACATAAGACGTATGTCGACGTGAACGAGGAAGGCACCGAAGCGGCGGCCGTCACCGCGGTCGTGGTCGGAGTGGTCTGCGTCTGCAAACCGCCACCCGTTCGGATTGACCGGCCGTTTGTGTTTGCGTTGCGCGAGAATCTGTCGGGGACGATCCTGTTTATGGGAGTGATTCGACACCCACCGGCCAGCTGACGTACATTGAGCCCGGTCTCCCTCACCGGGCTCATCTATGCGCGCACCAACGGGCTTGATGCTCTGCGTTTTGCTCGTCCCCGTCCCCGTAGCGCTCCATGCACAAGCTGATCCACAACTCCTCACGGCGCTCGCCTGGCGTAACATCGGGCCATTCCGTGCCGGACGTGTCTCAGCCGTTTCGGGCGCCATCGGCCAACCGGGCGTCTTCTATTTCGGCGCGGCCAACGGCGGTGTGTGGAAAACGACGAGCGCCGGAGAAACCTGGTTCCCCGTCTTCGACTCCATAATCAGCGTGTCGTCGATTGGTGCCATCGACGTCGCGCCGTCCGATCCCAACGTGATCTACGTGGGCGGCGGCGATTTCGACTCGTTCCTCGACGGACTCGGCGACGGCGTCTACAAATCGACGGATGCCGGCCGGACCTGGCGTCACATGGGGCTCGAGGACGCAAAGCAAATCCCGGCGATCCTGGTCGACCCGCGAGCGCCGAGCACGGTGCTCGTGGCGAGCCTGGGCGACGTCCGGGTGCCGGCGGCCGGTCGTGGCGTGTTCCGCTCGACCGATGGCGGCACGAGCTGGACCAAGACGCTCACCGTCGATGATCGGCAGGGTGCACTGTCGCTCGCCCGCGCCTTCGATACACCGGATGTGGTCTTTGCCGCCACGATCTACGACTATTTCCCTCCGGGTTCCGGGCGCCTACCCGACCCGGACACTGCGCGCCTGCGGACGCGCTTGTTCAAATCCGCCGATGCCGGAGTCACCTGGCGCGAAATCAGCGGGAATGGTCTGCCAGCACTGAGCGGCATCGTCTCGATCGCGGTCGGGACGAACGCGCAACGCGTTTACCTGATCGGCGGCTTCGGCCTCTACCGCTCTGATGACGGCGGCGCGTCCTGGCGGCACATGGCGGCGGACGACAAGCGCATCGCCAACGGCCAGGGCGGCTACAACTGCGGTGTCTTTGTTGATCCCAAGAATCCCGACATCGTCTACACCTTCCACGTGACGGCATATAGGTCCACCGACGGGGGCAACACGTTCACTGCCTTCAAAGGCGGCCCCCCGGGCGGCGACGATCCGCAGGTGGGATGGATCGACCCCACCGACGGCAAGCGCATGCTCCTGGGATACGATCAGGGCGCGATCGTCTCCTTCGACGGCGGCGACACCTGGAGCTCGTGGTACAATCAGTCCACGGAGCAGGTCTATCACATCGCCGCCGACAACTCGTTCCCGTACTGGATCTACGCGACACAGCAGGACGCCGGCGCGATCGCCACGCGCAGCCGCGGCAATCTTGGGGCAATCACACCGATCGACTGGAAACCGGTGCCCGGCTGGGAGTGGGGCACGATTCTTCCCGATCCACGCAATCCCAACGTGCTCTTCTCAAGCGGGTTCAGCATCTCAAAGATCACGTATCCGAGCGAAGAATGGATCAACGTAGGGCCGGAACAGGATCCGTCGCTGAAGCTGCGCGCGTCGCTCAACCTGCCGATCACGTTCACCACGTGGCGCGGAAAGGAACAGCTGCTGGCAGGTTATCAGTACCTGATGGGGACCGTGGACGGCGGCATCACGTGGTCGAAGCTCAGTCCTGATCTCACGCTGTATCCGCGCGATACGACGCTGCCGCGACGCGGGCTGTGGTCGATCGCTGCCTCGACCGTCACACCGGGCGTGATCTGGGCCGCGGCGACAAACGGCATCATCCACGTGACGCGCAACCACGGGACCTCATGGACCGATGTCACGATCCCCGGTACCGAAATCGCGTTCCGCCCGATCCGCGCCGCGGTCGAGGGCTCCCCGCTGGATGCCGCTACCGCATATGCCGCCATCGATAAGCATTTTCGCGGTGACGACGCCCCGTACGTCTATCGTACGCGTGACTACGGCAAGACCTGGACCAAGATCGTGGAAGGATTGCCTGTGTTCGTGCACGTCGTGCGAGCAGACCCCAAGCGACGGGGCCTCCTGTTCGCCGGCACCGAGAATGGCGTATTCGTGTCCTTCGATGACGGCACCCACTGGCAATCGCTGATGCTCAATCTTCCGACGACGATCATCAACGACATCGCGATCCACGACAACGACCTCATCGTGGGCACTTACGGTCGCGGCATCTGGGTGCTCGACGACTATGTGGTGCTGCGCCAATTCGGCTCAGCCCCTGCAAAGACCTCGACGCGGCTCTTCACGCCGAGCGGCGCTGTGCGCCTGCGACGGAACGTGATGTACAACACGCCATTTCCCAAAGAGGTACCGCAGGCAACCAACCCCACCGACGGTGCAATCATCTACTACGCGCTCGGCACGACGCCGTCGTCTGACGTCTCGATCGACGTGTTGGACGCGCGAGGTCGCGTGGTGCGGCACACGTCGAGTGTTCCGCCCCGGCCCATCCGCGAAATGGCGCGTCCACCAATGGAAAGCCTTTGGCTTGCGCCGCCGCGCGGCTTGTCCACCAACGTCGGTTTGAATCGCACCAATTGGGACTTGCGATACGATCCGCCGCCCGCAATCAGACACGGATTTGAGTTCAACGGCAACCCTGGAGTCACACCGATGGCGCCCGAGGGTCCTCTGGTACTACCGGGGACTTATACCGTTCGGCTCACGGTCGATGGCAAGCGCTACACGCAGCCGCTGATCGTTCGGCCCGATCCGCGCTCGCATGCCTCGCGCGTGATGCTCGCGGCACAGGATGCGCTCCTGCGGCGCCTGTACTCGGGACTCGAGGCGACGTGGGCCGACTTCCGGCTGGTCGCCGACCTGCGGGCCGCAGTCGCGACGCTCGCGCCGCAGGATACGACATCGGAGCTCGGAAAGGCCGTCCACGCGCTCACCGCGACCATGGATTCGATCGCCGGCGATTCGCTCGCGGATGCGCGCGAGCCCTGGGATCCGCGGCCGCCGGCGTGGAGTTTCGCGAGCTTGAATGGCGAGTTTGCAATCGAGGTGGAGGCCCAGGACAACGCCGATCAGATGCCGACCCGCGCGGCGCTCGCGGTGGCGCGGACCTCCTGTGGTGATCTGAGCAAGTTGCTCGCGCGCTGGAGGACATTCGTGCAGCAGGACGTGGCAAATTTCAATCGACTGCTCGCGCGTCAAGGCAAGGCCGCTGTTCCTGCGCCGCCGGCGCAGGCGAGACTCTGTGCATGATGGAAGTCCTCGACGAATCGGCTGTGCAGCAACGACTGCACTACCCCGACCTTATTCCCGCCATCGCGCAGGCGCTCGCGGCGTTGTCCTCGGGCAAGGTCGTACAGCCGGTACGCACCGTGCTCCCCGTCGCTCCCCATCACGGCTTCTTCGCCGTCATGCCGGCGTACGCGGGCGCCCTCGGGGCCAAGCTCGTCACGTTCTATCCTCAGAATGTCGGGGTCCACACCCACCACGCATTGATCGTGATGCTCAAGCCCGAGACGGGGGAGCCGCTCGCGGTCATGGACGGCCGGCTCATCACCGAGATGCGCACCGCCGCGGCGTCGGCGGTAGCGACCGAGCGGCTGGCCCGCGCGGACACGAAGGTGCTCGCGATCCTCGGCTCCGGCGTGCAGGCGAAGAGTCACCTCGCCGCGCTGCGCCTCGTTCGATCCTTCAAGGAAGTGCGCGTGTGGAGTCCTCGAAACGCGCCGGCGTTCGCCCAGCGACATGGCGTCAAGGCCGCGGCCACGGCGGCGGATGCCGTGCGTGGCGCGGACGTGGTTGTCGTCGCGGCGAGCTCGACGACGCCCATCCTGCAGGGACGCTGGCTCGCTCCCGGAACGCACGTCAATGCGATCGGCGCAACGCGTCCCGACTGGCGCGAGCTGGACGACGATCTCGTCACCACCGCCCGCGTCTTCGTCGACTCGCGCGAAGCGGCGCTGCGTGAATCGGGCGACGTCATCGCCTCACGGAGCGAGGTGATAGAGATCGGAGCCGTGGTGGCGGGAGCCGATCCCGGCCGGCGCAGCGCCGAGGAGCTTACGCTGTTCAAGTCTGTGGGCGTCGCGGTCGAGGATGTGACGGCCGCGGCGCTGGTGCTGCGTGCTTGAACCGGTCCGTCCCATCGCGTTGAGTGAGATCCGGGATGCGCAGAAGCGCATCGCCGGAACGATCGTTCGCACGCCGCTTGTTCGCCTCGAGCTCGGGCCCGGTTTCCCCGACGTGCGGCTCAAGCTCGAGAACCTCCAGCCGATCAACGCGTACAAACTGCGCGGCGCCGCCAACGCCGTCGCGCTGCTGTCGGATGCCGAGCGCCGGCGCGGCGTCTGGACGATCAGCGCCGGCAATGCCGGTCAGGGTGTCGCGTACGCGGCGCGGGCCGCGGGCGTGCCGTGCACCGTTGTCGCGATCGAGACGGCGCCGGCCGCGAAACTCGAGCGCATGCGCGCGCTGGGCGCGAAGCTCGTGCTCGTGCCGTATGCGGTCGCCTGGCAGGCGCTCGACGACCGCTCATATCCCGGCGTCGAGGGGACGTTCATCCATCCGTTCGACGATCAGAACTTCATCGCCGGTCACGCGACGATGGGCCTCGAGATTCTCGAGGATGCGCCGGACACCGCCGCGATCATCGCCGCCATCGGCGGCGGCGGCTTGATCACCGGCCTCGCGAGTGTCGTGAAAGGGTTGCGCTCGGGAGTCAAAGTGTGGGGCGCCGAGCCGGAGACCGCCGCGCCGGCCGCGCTGTCGTTCGTCAAGGGCTCGGCGCAGGTGTTCCCGGACTGGAAGGCCACGTTCGTGGATGGCGCGGGCGGCAAGAGCGTGTTTCCGCGCATGTGGCAGCGCATGCAGCCGGTGGTGGACGGCTCCATCGTAGTGAGCCTGGACGAGACAAAGCGCGCCATGCGCCTCATGGCGGAAAAGGCGCGCGTCATCGCGGAAGGCGCGGGCGCACTTGCGCTTGCGGCAGCGCTCACCGGCAAGGCTGGTTCGGGACCGATCGTCGCCGTTGTCTCCGGCGGTAACATCGATCTCGCGAAGTTTTTCGAGCTTATTGTCTAGCGCTACTTCAGCTGCATGTCCACCCACGCGCCGTTTTTCGCACTCGACTCGACCGCCGCGTGGATGAACTTGACGCCGTGCGCGCCATCTTCGACCGTCGGCACGAGCAGCGCCGCCGGATCAGGCGCCCGCTTCGCGCGGCGCGCCCGGATCTGCTCCGCCAGATCGCGATACAGATTGGCGAACGCTTCGAGATAGCCCTCCGGATGACCTGACGGGATGCGGGTCGCGCGCGACGCGGCGGGACCGAGATTCGGACCACCGCGCGATAGCACCCGTGGCGGTTGGCCCACAGGCGAGAAGCGCAGCTGGTTGGGCTGTTCCTGGCTCCACTCGAGGCCGGCCTTGTCGCCGTACACGCGCAACCTGAGCCCGTTCTCATTGCCGGGCGCCACCTGGCTCCCCCACAGCATGCCGCGCGCGCCATTCTCGAAGCGCAGCAACATGTGCACGTTGTCGTCAAGCCTGCGGCCCGGCACGAACCGGCTCAGGTCCGCGGCGAGCTCGCGCAACGTAAGCCCCGAGACGAAGCCCGCGAGATTGTGCGCGTGCGTACCGATGTCGCCAAGGCAGCCGCCGGCACCCGCGCGCGCGGGATCGACGCGCCACGCGGCCTGCTTCTGCCCCGTGTCTTCGAGCTTGGTAGTGAGCCAGTCCTGCACATACTCGACCTGAACGACGCGAATCGTGCCGAGCTCGCCCGCCGCGACCATCTCGCGCGCCTGGCGCACCATCGGATATCCCGTGTAGTTGTGCGTGACGCCGAAGATGAGACCGGTGCGCCGCACCGTCTGCACCAGGTCGAGCGCGTCCTCGATGGTGGTGGTCATCGGCTTGTCGCAGATCACGTCGATACCGCGATCGAGAAAGGCGCGGGCGATGGCGTGGTGGCTGTCGTTCGGCGTGACGATGCTCACGACCTCGATCCCGTCGGATCGCTTCGCCTCGGCCGCCGCCATCTCGGCAAAACTCGTGTAGATGCGGTCCGGCGCGAGGCCGAGCTCGGCGGCCGATTCTTTGGCGCGTTGCGGATCGGACGAGAGCGCGCCCGCGACCAGCTCGTATTGCCCATCCATGCGGGCGCACAGCCGATGTACGCCGCCGATGAACGCGCCGCGCCCGCCGCCCACCATGCCGAGCCGCAGCGGCTGGACCATATCAGGCGATGCCGAGCATCCGGCGATTCGCGGCGAGGTCGGTGCCGGCGCCGGCGAAATCGTCGAACGCCTGCTCGGTCACACGGATGATGTGGTCGGCGATGAACTTCGCCCCTTCGCGGGCGCCGTCCTCCGGATGCTTGATGCAGCACTCCCACTCGAGCACCGCCCAGCCGGGATAGTCGTACTGCGCCAGCTTCGAGAAGATGGCCTTGAAGTTCACCTGACCGTCGCCGAGGGAACGGAAGCGGCCGGCGCGGTTGACCCACGACTGGAACCCGCCATACACGCCCTGCCGGCCGGTCGGATTGAACTCGGCATCCTTGACGTGAAACATGCGGATGCGGTCGTGATAGAGGTCGATGTACTCGAGATAGTCGAGCTGCTGCAGCATGAAGTGACTGGGATCGTACAGCAGGTTGCAGCGCTTGTGACCGCCGACGCGCTCGAGGAACATCTCGAACGTCACGCCGTCGTGCAGATCCTCACCGGGATGGATCTCGAAGCAGGCGTTGACCCCGTTTTCCTCGAACACGTCGAGAATCGGGCGCCAGCGCCGGGCCAGCTCGTCGAACGCCGTCTCGATCAGACCGGCCGGCCGCTGCGGCCAGGGATAGAAGTAGGGCCACGCGAGGGCACCCGAGAACGTGGCATGCTCGGTCACGCCGAGCCGGCGCGACGCGCGCGCCGCGAGCTTCACCTGCTCGACCGCCCAGGTGGTCCGCGCCGCCCGATTGCCGCGGACTTCAGGCGCCGCGAACGCGTCGAATGCGGTGTCGTACGCGGGATGCACGGCCACCAGCTGGCCCTGCAGATGCGTCGATAGCTCGGTCACCTGGAGTCCGCGCTCGGCCAGGATGCCCTTCACCTCGTCACAGTACGTCTGGCTCTCGGCTGCTTTGGCGAGGTCGAACAGGCGTCGATCCCAGCTGGGGATCTGGACGCCTTTGAAGCCGAGCCCCGCGGCCCAGCCGGCGATGGCCTTCAGGCTGTTGAACGGCGGCGCATCGCCCGCGAACTGCGCCAGGAATATGGCCGGCCCTTTGATCGACCTCATCGCGCGTCCTCCGGTGTAGGCGAGAGGAAATAGATGCAAAAAGCAGATCCTTCGCTACGCTCAGGAGATCCTTCGCTGCGCTCAGGAGGTTCTTCGCTGCGCGCGCTGCCGCGCGCTTCGCTCAGAATGACAACGCGGCGCGGCTATTGATAAAATGAAATGAAAGGCGGCGTTCGGGGTAGCATTATGCATGTGATCATTCCGACACAGCGCTTACCCAAGGAGGATTCGATGCGCACTCTCTTGTGCTCACCCCCTCAAAAAGAGCGCGGGCATGTCATCCTGAGCGGAGCGCGCGGCACGCGCGCGTAGCGAAGGACCTGCTCAGGATGACAACCGCGGCGCCCGCTAATCGGGAACGGTAGAAGTCACGACCTTGCCGAACAGCCCGTGCTGCTCGCCCAACGGACCCGCCGTAAAGAAGAGTGCGTTCGTCGGTCCTGCCGCCGCGCCGTTACCGAACGCGAGTGCCCACAGGCCGTCGATCGTCAGCGGCTGGCCATCGGCGGCATGGAGCTGACCGCGCTGCCGTAGCTCGCCCGTGCCCTCGAAGCGCCCGAGGTCGAAGGCGTTGATGTGGCCATCGCCAAAGTTCCCGACGAGCAGGTTACCGCTGAATTCCCCGAAGTCGCTCGGGGCGACAGCCAGCCCCCAGGGTGAGTTCAGCCGCCCGCGCGATGCCACGCGACGGAGCAGATTGCCCTGAGTGTCGAACGCATCAACGAACCCATGCCCTACGCCCGCGACGTCGTCGTGCTGGTCGGCGTCCTGAAGTGCGTAGGTGACGTAAATCGTCCCACCGAGATTGCGGATCCCGAACGGCGCATACCCCGCGGGTAGTGCGGCGTCGCTGAAGCCGCCTGGGACGGGATGGAATGCGGCATCGAACACGTCCACGGTGCCGGCGTGGAAGTTGGTGGCGTAGAGGCGATCACCCGCGGCCGTCGCGGCGATGGCGAGACCCTTGTACACGGCACCCGCCCCGGAATTATCGACCGCAACAACCGCCCGCGAGCCCACGACCGCCGGATTCCAGCCGAGGATCGCGCCGCTCTCGGTCGCGAAAATGAAACGAGCCGGACCCGAAGCGGCGCCGTTCGTCACGACGAAGCTCGCTCCGCCGTTGAAGACCACACCGGTCGGCGCACTCGCGACGCCGACCCGGAGAGCGAGCGTTGCGCCGGTGTTGCCGTTATAAAGGGTCGAGGAGTCGGTGCCGTTGTCGGCAACCCACCAAGGCGATGTCGTACTCGCGACCAGCCCCCAGGCGTTGACGAGCGCGGCGTCCATATGGTCGGCCGAGACGGCCCCGTCGGATACGAGATTGTGCTGCGCGTAGAACCGCGAGCTCGGCGAGGCCGATAGCAGTGAGAACGAGGGCGACATGTCGGCGGTGGCCGGAGCGGTGCTGCGTTCTCCCGAGCACGCGAGCGATAGCGCGGCACAGAGAACGAGCGAATTGCCCAGAAGACGGCGAGCGGTCATAGGAGTCTCCTTTCTGCAATTGTTCAGCGACATCCCGCAGGAATGAACCACTGTTGTACCCCGCGGCAGCCTACGCGGGCCGCGCGTACCAGGTCGGGACGCCCGGCATTAGACCCTGTACCTTGGAGGATGGCCTCACCGGCCCCTCCCACTCACGAGCCCGCGCTGCGTCGAGTCATCGGCGGGCGCGGGCTCGCCGCCGCCATCTTCAACATCACCGTCGGCGCGGCGATCTTCGTGCTCCCCGCGCACATGGCAGCGAGCCTCGGTGCCGCGGCTCCCCTTGCCTACCTCGTGTGCGCCGTGGCGACGGCGCTCGTCGCCCTCTGCATCGCAGAGGCCGGCAGCCGCGTCCCACAGAGCGGCGGCCCATACGCGTACGTCGGGACGGCGCTCGGCCCCTACGCGGGGTTCTTGTGCGGCGTGCTGCTCTGGCTCGGCATCACGCTCGCCATGGGCGCCGTCGCCACCGTTTTCGCCGACGCCGTCGGCGGGTTGCTTCAGGGCCTCGGCGGCCCGTTGCCCCGCGCCGGGCTCCTGATCGCGGTCTACGGCGGCCTCGCCGTCGTCAACATCCGCGGTGCTGCGCTGGGGTCGCATGTGAGCAGCATCGCGACAGTCGCGAAAATCGTCCCGCTCATCGCGTTCGTGGCGCTCGGCCTGTCGCACGTCCGAGCGGAGAATCTCGCGTTGGGGTCATTCCCTCCGCTCGCGCGGCTCGGAGAATCGGGGCTGCTTCTGATGTTTGCGTTCTTCGGAATGGAATCGGCGCTGCAGGTGAGCGGCGAGGTGCGCGATGCGGCCCGCGCCGTGCCGCGCGCGATCGCCCTTGCAGTGACTGGTGTAGGGGTGCTGTACATCGCCGTCCAGCTCGTCGCCCAGGGCATCCTCGGCAGCGCCCTCGCTGCCCCTGAGACGGCCAAGGCCCCGCTTGGTGCGGCGGCCGTGCAATTCGCCGGACAGACCGGCTCCACACTGATCCTCGTCGCGATGATCGTCTCGACTTTCGGCTTCATGACCGCCACGATGCTCTCCACGCCGCGGACGCTCTTCGCCCTCGCGGTGGACGGCTACCTGCCGCGCTCGCTCGCGAGAGTGCACCGGACTCATCACACGCCGCACGTCGCGATCGCGGTCCAGGGCGTGATCGTGTGCGCCATCGCCATCACCGGCACGTACGTCAAACTGGCGATCATGGCGGACGTGGCGATCCTCCTGGTGTATCTGGCATGCTGCCTGGGCGTGTGGCGGCTCCGGCGGCTCGACGTGGGCGGGGGGTCGGCCGACAAGCCGTTCGTCATGCCGGCCGGGCGCGTGTTACCCTGGGTCGCGGCGGCCTTGATCGTGGCATTGCTCGCGCGGGCCACTGCACACGCGTGGCTACTCACCGGAGGAGTCGTGGCTGCGGCTTCGGTCGCGTTCCTCATGAACGACGTAAGAAAAAGGCGTCGAACAGAATCGTAGGAAGAAGGCGTCGAACAACGACGTAATGAAAGGCGTCGAGCAGGAGCGTGACTGCGTTACCGGTCTGGAGGTGGATGGCCGTAAAGACGATTTAGCATCTTCAGAACGAGTACTGTTCGGCTTTGTAACGAGCGGACCAGGCGTCTGTCCTCTTCGGTCGTTGGTTTTACGAGACGCAGTTGTGCAAGGACTTCCTGTGTGGAACCTCGAGCATGCAGGAGGAATCTGCGAAAGTCAGGCACTGTCCCTCGGCCGCAGGCTTCGGCGATGTTCGAGACAATGGAGAGCGACGCGCGAACGAGTTGATCTCCGCGCGCAAACGCTCCGGGGCCACGAAAGGTCTTCGCCAGCTCAGCGCAGCCGTTCGCGACCTCCTCCGCTACTGCGGAAACACGAAGTCTCCTCGGGTCCGCATATAGAACCATTGCCGATAATGAGTCACAGACCGACCGGACGCATCATCATTCCAGTGCGATACCGGCCAAACCTCTGCGAACAGGCGTACGCCCTGACGTAGTCGCTTGATGCCGTTCAAAACGCAGTTGTTCGACGTCCCCGTTAGACGCTTCTGCTCGACGCCGTTTTCCTACGCTTTCGGGTGGGTTTGCAACCCTCGGGGCGCGCTTCCCATCCAACTCCCTAAATCCACTCGCGGAGTCCCAATGCGGTTCGCCGTTCTTCTCCTGGTAGCGTCCCTCGCAGCTCCTGTCCTCTCGGCCCAACAACACGCAGTCCCCTCCGACGGGCAGTGGTTGATTGAGCCAGGTGAGCGTTCGGGGAACGTCCGGCTCACCATCCGCTACGGCGAGCGCCGGTACCACGATAGCTGGAACAGCCAGGATGACGTGCCCATGAGCCAGCTCGTGGGCCTCTCCGCGGCCGAGATGGGCGGATCGGGGACGACGGTGCACTTCAGGATTGTGAGGTCCGCCGGCACGCTCACCTGTGAGGGCTGGTTCGAGGGCGGCAAGGGCTCGGGCCACTTCACCTATCAGCCGAATCCCGATTTCGTGGCCGAGCTGGCCAAGCGCGGCATCAACGCGCCCCCCCCGACGGCCTGGGAGCAGTTCCAGATGACGATGGCGGGCCTGGGACTGGATCTCGTGGACGAATTGGCGCGGCAGAGGTATGACCGCCCAACCGCCGCGGAGCTCGCGCGGATGGCGACTCACGGAGTGGATCTGGAGTACGTCCGGGACGTCGGGGCCAGGGGGTATCATCTCAGTGATTCGAAGAGCCTGGTCCGGATGCGGGATCACGGGGTGGATCCGGAGTTCATCGAGTCACTGGACAGCGCAGGCTACAAAAACCTGGGCGTAGAAAACCTGGTGCGCCTGCGGGATCACGGTGTAGATGGGGACTACATCGCGGACATGAAGGAGATGGGTTACGCGCCCGCGAACCCCGAGGAGCTGGTGGAGGCACGCGACCACGGCGTCGATCCGTCCTACATCAGGTCGCTCAAGGAGGCGGGGTACGAGCGCCTGTCCTTGTCGGAACTGCGCCGGGCCCGGGATCACGGCGTAACGAGAGGGTTCATTCAGCGCGTGAAGGCGCGCGGGTACGGCAACCCCTCGCTCGATGAGGTGATCCGACTGCGCGATCGGGGGCTAGAATAACTCCGACCTAGGCTCCATGATTCGCTGCTCGGGACTCCATCACAGGAGGTGACTATGAAACGGCGTATCCAGGCCGCGGCGACCGTACTGGCAGGAGTGATCGCCCTCGGCTGCGAGCAGCCACCCCCGTCCGCGCCCACGCTGACTGGACCCTTGTTCGCGGCAGCCACGACCACGGACATCACGGCGACGGCGACCTTGACGATCACGGATCCGGGCAATCAGTGGGTGTCCGGCGGCATCTTCCACCTTCACAATCAGACCCAGTCGGGACCCGTGACCGGTGATATCACGGGGACCGCCACGGTCACGGGGAGGTCGGACGTGAGGGTGGCGGACATGACCGGGACGGGGTCGGGGAAGTTCACGATCACAGCTGGCGCCGGCACGTGGGAGGGGAGTTACGAGGGGAGGTTCGACGGGGGCGTGTTCTCCGGCAAACTCGTCGCCCAAGGCACCGGTGCGTTCGCGGGGCAGATCCTGCGGGGGAGCATCAGTCAGACGGCGCCCAACAGAATCTATTTCCTGACGGGCACGATCCTCACTACGGGCAGCTGATCTCCAGAGCCGCGCCAGGGGGCAGAATACTCCGTGGGCCGGGGAGGCCGTCACTCCCCGGCCACGGTCCTGCGACCGGTTAGTTCCGGGGCCCCTGCGAAAAGTCGAACGCGGTCGTGAAATCCCCGGCTGCCGCATCCCGGCTGGTCAAGGCCTCAAGGCGCCAGCGGTGCTCGATCAGCGCCAGGATCGACGTCGTGTCGAAAGTGTGATGGTCCACATAGCCGCGCCGGGCGAACGGCGAGATGATGAGGGTCGGCACGCGGCTGCCCGGGCCCCAACGGTCGACGACGGGCGGCGCCACGTGGTCCCAGAAGCCGCCGTGCTCGTCGTACGTGATGATGATGGCCGTGTTCTTCCAGTTCGGCCCGTTGCGCACCGCGTCGAGCAACGCTTCGACGTGGCGCTCGCCGGTGATCACGTCGGCATAGCCGGGGTGCTCGTTGTCCTGCCCCAGCGGCTTCACGAACGACACCGCCGGCAGCCTGCCGGCGCGCGCGGCCGCGAAGAATTCGGTCTCGTCCCGCAGGTGCTCGGCCTTGGCGGGCGTGCCGTCGGCGTAGTTGGCGAAGTAGATGAAGGGCTGGTGATGGTACTGAAACAGCGGATCGGGGTGGCCGCCGAGGGCCGCGTCCCAGCCGCCCGAGTACCAGGCCCAGCTGACGTGGCGCTCCGACAGGCGGTCGCCGATCGTCGGGAACGTCTGGTTCGGCAGGAGGCGCTCGGCCGGCGTGGTCGACGGGTGCGGCTGATTGACGCTGAACGCCGTGTTCACGGCGTAGCCGTCCGGCGTGACGAACCCGTCCGCGACCAGGTTCCCGGCCGCGTCCAGGCGCGCCACGACCGCGGTGGGCGCGCCCGCGAAGACGGGCGTGCGCGCGGCGATGAGCCAGAAGTGATTGAGGAACGATCCGCCGAACGCCGCGTGGAAGAAATTGTCGCACAGCGTGTAGCGCGCCGCCTCGGCGGCGAGCGGCAGGCCCGCGGTGTGGTAGAAGCCCATCACCTCGCCCTTGGCGTCGCTCACGAGCGCGAACTTGTCCATCCGCCCGCCGTCGATCTGCATCTGCTCCTGGTAGAAGCGATGCACCAGGTCCGGGATTTTCTGGTCGGCAGCGACGTACTGCTCGATCGCGAACGGCGCGTTGGCGAGCGTCGCCGGAAACGGCGAGCCCGCGTTCATCGGTAGCGTGGCATACGGCGTGCCGCTGGCGTCTACCTGGGTGCTCGTGGCCCCGGCGTTTGCGAGGCCGTCGGCGCCGGGGAACTCGCCGTACAGATTGTCGAAGCTGCGATTCTCGAGGTAAATGACGACGATGTGCTGCAAGCGATCGAGCCCGGTGGCGGCCGGCACGGCCGCGCGCTCGGCGGCGAGCGTGGGGCGCGGCGCGGCGGGCTCGTTGCACGCGGCGATGGCCGCGAGCAGTGCGCCGGCGAAGATGAAGCGATGTCTGGGCTGCATGCTGCCTCCGATCTACTGGTCGTCGTTGGTCTTGGGCCACGTGATGTCGGCCTGGTCGCGAATGGTGGTGGGGTACGCCGCGCTCGACGTGAGGTAACCCGCCGCCGGCTCATTGCGTCCCCTCCTTATGTCACCGTTTTGTCACTTGTGAGGTTCTGTTCGGTAACTCGTGCCGGGTGGTGCGGAGAGCGCAGCCTTGCGCTGAGTCTACGCAGCAAGTGTCTACGCAGCAAGTGTCTACGCAGCAAGTGGTGAGGGGCAGAATCGAACTGCCGACACACGGATTTTCAGTTCGAGCCGGCTGCGCTCGGCGCGGATGGCGTTCTACGTCTTCCGTCCCTGATCCAGCACCTCCCGCACCTTTGCCGCGAGGTTGTCGCCCGAGAACGGCTTGTTGATGAACGCCGTACTCCGCGCGAGCACGCCGCGATGCACAATCGCATCCTCCGTGTAGCCGGACATGAACAAGACCTTGAGGTCGGCACGCCGTGACAGCAGCTCGCCGGCCAGCGTGGGGCCGCTGGCCCCGGGCAACACCACGTCGGCGAGCAGCAGGTGGATGGGACCGACGTGCTCCCGCGCGATCGCAAGCGCCGCGTCCGCGCTCCCCGCCTCGAGCACCATGTAGCCATGCCTCTCGAGTAAGCGCCGGGTGAGCGCGCGCAAAGGCGCCTCGTCTTCCACCAGCAGGATCGTCTCCGAACCCGGCGTCCGCGGGAGGGGGGCGCGCGCCGGAAGTTGGTCGACGGGAGCATCAACCCGCGGCAAGTACACCTTGAACGTGGTCCCCGCGCCCCGCTCGCTGTAACACCACACGTAGCCGCCGCTCTGCTTCACAATCCCATACACCGTCGCCAGGCCGAGACCGGTGCCCTTGCCTGCCTCCTTGGTCGTGAAAAACGGCTCGAACACGTGCGACATCGTCTCAGCCGACATCCCCGTTCCCGTATCGCTGACCGCGAGCATCACGTAGCGGCCTGGCTGTACCGGCACGTGCTCACGCACGTACGAGTCATCGAGCTCGGCGTTGCGTGTCTCGATCGTGAGCCGCCCACCTTCGGGCAGCGCGTCCCGCGCATTCACCGCGAGATTGACGATCACCTGTTCCAGCTGGCCCGCGTCCGCCCGCACGGCTCCCAGCGCCGGATCGAGTTTCGTCACCACGTCGATGTCCTCTCCCAGGAGCCGCCGCAGCATCTTGTCCATGTCGGCGACCAGCTCGTTGAGGTCGAGCACGCGCATCTCCAGCACCTGCTTGCGGCTGAACGCCAGGAGCTGGCGTGTGAGCGCGCCGGCGCGATGGGCCGCTTTGCGGATTTCCTCGAGGTCCGGTCGCAGCGGCGAGAGCGTCGGCAGGCCATCGAGCAGCAAGTCCGCGTAGCCCAGAATCGCAGTCAGCAGATTATTGAAATCGTGCGCCACGCCGCCCGCGAGACGCCCCACCGCTTCCATCTTCTGCGCCTGCAGGAACTGCCGTTCGAGTGTGCGGCGCTCCGTGACGTCCCGGGCGTTGATGACGACGCCCCGCACCAGGGGATCGTCCAGGAGATAGCGGCCGATGGCCTCGAGGTGGCGGAACGTTCCGTCCTTATGGCGCAAGCGCAGCTCGAGGAGCCGGCCGCCCTGACCGGTCGCTACGCCCTCGCTGAAGACACGCAGCGTGTCATCGACATCGTCGGGGTGCACCAGCGCGAAGATCGACAGCCCCACAAGATCTTCGGGAGCGTAGCCGAGCAGTGGGAGCACCGACGGGCTCGCATAGCGAAGCGCCCCCTCGGCGTCGAGCACCGCGATGATGTCCATGGCCTGCTCGATGAGCGACCGGAAGTACTCCTCGCGCTCGTCCAGCTGCTGCTTCATCCGTTTGCGGTCGAGCGCGGCGCGGACCGCCGGCCCGAGGCGGGCGAGCCGGTCCTTCAGGATGTAGTCCGCCGCTCCCGCCTTCATGTACTCCACCGCGCTTTCCTCATCGAGCGAGCCGGTGAGCAGAATGAATGGCGCCGCCAGCGCCATCTGCCGCGCGAGTGCCAGCGCGGCAGCGCCGTTGAATTGCGGCAGATTGTGGTCGGCAATGATGAGATCGGGACGAAACTCGCGCAGGGCGCGCTCGAACTCCGGTTGCGTCGTGACCCTTCGTGCCGTGAACTGCAGGCCCGCCTTGCGCAGCTCGACCTTCACCAGCTCAGCATCGGCCCACACGTCCTCCAGCAGGAGGATGCGCACGGTCACGTCCAATTCCTGTCTCCGTCTTGGCGGACTACCGACGAACGGGGGCAACGGTGCCTCTCGGCCTCAGCCTAGCGTGTGGGGCCGGAGGGCGAAGTCGGGAAAGGACCGGAGATTGGGGAGGAGGACTACCTAGGAATCGGGATGGACGAGCCCCACCTGGATGGCGTAGCGCACCAGCCCCGCCACGCCATGAATGCCGAGGCGCTCCATGA
>QHUZ01000018.1 GCA_003223395.1 Gemmatimonadota bacterium
CGTCGAGGTCCACAGCGTGAGCTTGCCGTCGGGAGACCACATTGCCACCGCGGCGTGCTGCTCCATCGGCAGGTGCGTGCTGCCTTCGAAGAAGAACAGATCTTCCCGCACGAGATCCGCTGCACCGATGGCCGCGTTGACGTCGCCGAACTCGAGATTGATCAGCTTGTGGAGATTGCCGCGGTCGGCGTAGTCATGGATCTGCGGCTCGGGATGCGCGACGGCGGCTTCGGCCGAGTCGAAGGATCTGAGCGGCTCGTAGTCTACCCGGATCAGATCTGTGGCTGCGGTCGCAGCTTCCTCGCTCGTCGCCGCCACGGCTGCGACGGGATCGCCGATGAAGCGGACTTTGTCGACGCAAAGGGTATGCTCGTCCTGCGAGACGGGGAGAATCCCGAACGGAATCGGCAGGTCGGGACCCGTGAGCACGGCCTGCACGCCGTCCAGCTGCTTCGCCCGCGTGACATCGATCGACACGATGCGCGCGTGGGGCTGGGTGCTGCGCAGCAGCTTGCAGTACAGCATGCGGGGGAAGGCGAGATCGTCGGCGAATCGCGTGGCGCCCGTCACTTTCGCAACGGCGTCAACTTTCCGCATCGCTCTGCCGACGACGCGATGCTTATCGGCCATACAGTGATTCTCGCGTGGGTTCCGCCTTCTCACCGCGCATCCGTGCCGCAGCCAGCTCCACCGCCTCATAGATCTTGATGTAGCCCGTGCAGCGGCAAAGGTTGCCGGCGAGCGCGTCTTTGATTTCGTCGCGCGTGGGCTTGGGATTGGATTGGAGGAGTGCTTCCGCGGCGAGCAAAAACGCGGGTGTGCAATAGCCGCATTGCGCCGCGCCGAGATCGGCGAAGGTCTCCTGGAGCGGGTGGAGCTTGCCGCCCTCCGCCATCGCTTCGACGGTGCGCACGGCGTGACCGGCGCACGCGAGTCCCAGCACCAAACACGACAGCACGGGCGTTCCATCCAGCAGCACGGTGCAGGTGCCGCACTCACCCAGCTCGCAGCCGTGCTTCGTTCCCGTGAGTCCCAGATCCTCGCGCAGCACCTCGAGCAGCGTCTTGTGTGGCGCGAACGCCACTTCGGTCGCTTCGCCGTTCACGGTGAGCGCGATCTTGGCTTTCGATTCGTTGCCCATGGGCACGAGGTAATCTAGCTTTTGGGCCGGAAAGCGAGGGAATGATGGAAAGATGGACTGATGGAAGGTGGGTGTGGCGGGTGGCCGCGGTGATGATGGCGGTTCTAACCATCATTCCATCGTTCCATCTTTCCGCCCAGGATTACCGCGCACAAGCCATCCGCATCCTCGGCACCGTCCCGCTCATCGACGGCCACAACGACATCCCCGACGCGATCCGCGAACGGGGTGGCCTCGACTCGGTGAATTTCGGGGTCTCCCAGCCGCGGCTGATGACCGACGTCCCACGGTTGCGCGCCGGACACGTCGGTGGCCAGTTCTGGGCCGCGTATGTCCCGGTGACTTCCATGGATTCCGGAACCCACCCCGCGACGTACGCGCTCGAGCAAATCGATCTCACGTACCGCCTCTGCAGCAAGAACGCCCGCAGCCTGGCGATGGCGTACACGGCCGCCGACGTCGAGCGCAATTTTGCCGCCGGGAAGGTCTCGTGCCTGATCGGCATCGAAGGCGGCCACGCGATCGAGAACTCGCTCGGCGCGCTGCGCATGTTCTACAAGCTCGGCACGCGCTACATGACGCTGACGCATTGGCGCAGCCTCGACTGGGCAACGGCGTCTACCGACACCGCCCGGCGCGGCCTGTCGCCCTTCGGCAAGCAGGTCGTGCTCGAGATGAATCGCCTCGGCATGCTGGTCGATTTGTCGCACGTGAACGACCAGACCATGTCCGACGCGCTGCATACCTCGCGCGCGCCGGTCATCTTCTCGCACTCCTCGGCACGCGCGCTCGCGAATCATGCGCGCAACGTGCCAGACTCGATTCTGAAACTCGTCGCCGTGAACCGCGGCGTGGTCATGGTGAACTTCAATCCGGGCTTCGTGTCGGAAGCGGTGCGCATCTGGGGCGACACGGTGACCGCGCGCCTGGACAGACTGCGCGCGGCCGGCGCTGACTCGACGACACGCGCCGATTCCCTCAAGGCATGGGACGCCGCAGCCCCCCATGCGACGCTCGCGCAGGTCGCCGATCACATCGAGCACATCCGCCAAGTCTGCGGGATCGACTGTGTGGGTCTGGGTTCTGACTTCGACGGTATCACGGAAGTGCCAGTCGGCTTGGAGGATGTGTCCAAGTTCCCAGACCTCATCGCGGAGCTGCTACGCCGTGGTTGGACGGAGGCGGAGGTAAAGAAGGTGGCAGGACTGAATACGCTCCGCGTGCTGCGCGCGGCGGAGGGGGTCGCGGCGGAGATGCGGCGGTCACGCCGGTAGACAGTGGCCGGCCGCGGCGCCATGTTTTCAGAACCCCCCTTCGCGAGGTCGGGATGATGAGGCGACCCGCACAAGCAGTGATCGTCCACGGCGTGATTGGTGGACTGCTCGCTGGGCTCGTCGTCGCGCTGTGGTTCCTCGTAGCGGATACGCTTGCCGGTCATCCCTTCCGCACACCCGCGCTGCTCGCCGGCGTTCTCCTGAACCATGAGATCCCGCAGGTCACGGCCCGGCTCGTCGTCGTCTACACGGTGATGCACTTCGGTGTCTTCGCGGTTTTGGGGGTGGGGATGTCATGGCTCAGCGCTTCGTTCGCGGCGCCGCCGCGGCTCCTCCTCAGCCTGGTGTTCGGAGTGCTCCTTCAGGAAGTCACCTTCTACGTTGGGCTGCTGCTCCTGCATGCGCCGCGCCTCGGCGTCATTGCGTGGCCGCACGTCGTCGGCGCCAACATCGCGGCCGGCCTGGTGCTCATGGGCTACTTGCACTATGCCGAGCGCGATCCCCGCCCGCTGAGGATTGCTGCGCTCCGAGATCATCCGGTGCTCGCCCGAGGTGCGGTCAATGGGCTTATCGGAGCCGCCGTGGTGGCGGTGTGGTTCTTCCTCGTGGATCTCGCGAATGGCAGTCCGTTCCGCACGCCCGCGGCGCTTGGCTCAGCCCTGTTACTTGGCGCCTCTGGCCCCGGCGAGATCATCGCGACTCTCGGCTTGGTCGCCGTCTACACCCTGGTCCACGTCGCCGCGTTCGTCGTCGCGGGGATCGTGTTTGTCGCGCTCGCGGAGCAAGTGGAGCGCGTCCCCGCCATGGCGCTGCTCGTGCTGTTGACCGTGATCCTGCTCGAGGGACTCGTCCTGGCTACGATCGGCGTGGGGGCTCAATGGGTGTTGGGGACCGTCGGTTGGCTGTGGGTGGCGGTCGCGAATGCGCTGGCCGTGGTGGCGATGGGTTGGCAGGTCTGGCGGACACATCCGACGCTCCAGCGTCGACTGCTGCACGAGCATCCACAGCTTCGCGTGTAAGTGAGAGTTAGAAAGCAGTAGGGGCGCAGCATGCTGCGCCCCTACGTATTTGCGTGAGCCGCTAGTTGACTTGGACGATCTTCAGCCCGCCGAGGCCGGCCGCGACCATCAGGATGCCCGGATTGCCGGGACCGCCCGCAGAGTAGGCGACGTGGTTCACCGACTGAAGGTTTCCGAAGCGCAGCTTGCCGCGCATCGTGATCGTCTGAAGTCCTGTGCCACTCGTCGAGAACGCCTGGCTGCCCTGCGCGAGATAGACGCCAGCTTCACCATTCGAGATGAACATCAGGTCCTGATCGATGGCGACCGCGTTGGTCACCACGACTGAAGGGCTCAGGCCCAGTGAGTCAGGATTGGGTCTCGGCACCTGGCCGAGGAATGCGCCCGTCGCTGGATTCAGGACTTGCACGCCGCTGTCACCTGCCGCGATGAACGCTTTACCGCCGACCAGCTCGGCTTGTGACTTTGATTGTGCGATGTCGGCGCCCTTGAACGGCCACGAGCCAACCAGGCTCATGTTGCTCTCGTTGTAGACGGTCAGTGTGCCGGGCACGCCCTGCACGACCGCGACCTGTCCGCCGCCGACGGCTACCCAGCGCGCATCACTCAGCGGTATCGAGCTCGTCACGGCGAATGTCGCGGGATTGAGCATGAACAGACTACCGGCATCACCTGACGTCGCGTAGACGCGTGTACTGCCGAACGCCACGCTGGTCGCGGCAAAGCTGCTCAAGCCAGTGCGCGTGTTGCCAGTGAGCACCAGTTGGTTGCCTACGAGTTCCACGACTTCGAACACGGCAGGAGACGCAAACCCTACGTCGCCCGTGGCCTCGGCGAGATAGACGTTGGATCCGGACGTCGTCACGGCGCTGACGTCCGTGTTCTGAAACAGCGCTTCGGACCTGAGCACCGGTTGGTTTCTGTTGGTGATGTCGATGACGTCAACGCCACCCAGGTAGGGATTGCCCACCATGTTGTAGCTCACGACCGCGAGATTGCCGACGATCGAGACCGATGTGGCCTGCAGCGCCTGGCCGCCGATGGACGGCGGGGCGACTGCGGCCTTGAGGCTCAGGTTGAAACCACCCGCCTGGCTCGCGGTGCTGCTGCGACCGGCCGACGCCGACGCCAGCGGCGCGGGAGCCGACGGGTAGCCAACGCCCGCGGTGTCGATCGGGATCGAGTCGTTCATGTACGTGACTCGCGATGCCAACACGCCGGCATTGTTGGTTATGGAAATGCGATCGTTCGCCTGATTCCCCGGTCCCGATGCATCAGAGCAGGACAGGTGGACCAACGCGACGACGCTGATCAGTGCTACCGCGAGCTTACGCATACTCTAAAGCCTTGGGAGCAATGTGGGAATGCAAGAGCCTCAGTCACCTTGTGATCACTATCACGGGGCGGTCGTATCACAGCCCGCGTTCCACGCCCAAAGAGACGCCACTGCGCGAGAGGACCGGCCGCGAGTGAATGACGCTGACATCGAACCGCAGCGTCGTGCCGCTGCCGGCGTTGTAGCGGATTCCGGCGACTCCCGTGACGGTCTCGAGCGATCGAACCCCGCCGGCGACGAAATAGCTCTCGCGTCCCGCCGCGCCGAGCAGCGATGCGGTCGTACGGCGCGTCAGCGCGCGCGTGGCCCGCAGATACACGGCGGTGTCCGTGCGGCGTGACGGGTTGCGCGACACGAACACGCGCATGGTCCAGGACATCCGGGTCGTTTCCAGCGTGACGTGCGGCATCAGGACATCCACCGGGCCGACGCCATAGTTCCAGCGACGGTACCCGAGGCCGAGCGACGCGCGTCGCGCCACGAGCGCGCTCGCATCGACCTCCCAGGTATTCTTTGGCATGAAGACCGGCTGTCGCGCGGTGCCGGCTTCCGCCGTGAGCCAGAGCCGCGGCGTCGGATGTACGACAGCGCCCACGCGTTCGGTGACGTCGGTTTCGCCAAACCGGCCCAACACTTCCGCCGCAATCCAGCCACCATGACCGCGCGCGCCTGTCGCCGTGAGCTGGGCGCCGAGCGTGGTCCAGTCCTGACTACCGGTCACGGCTTCGTACGAGCTCCACGCGGAAACGCGAACAGTTTGCGAGCGACACGGCGTCGCGAGACACAGGGCGAGCAGTGCGGCAACGCTCGGTTTGCCGAAGCCTTTGCGCGCCATGTCGCCCCAGACGTGGACGCCTTTCGCGACGCTGGCGAACGCCTTGAGCCGCCACCACACCGTCATCTGCCGGTAACCGAAGTTTTCCAGCGACGCGAACAGCAGCATCCGGAACAGATCGATGAAGCGGCGATAGCGTCGGAAGCTCACTTCCTCGAGCACCACAGCCCAGATGGAGAGCAGCATGCCGTATCCCCACGCGACGAGGACGAACAGCAGCGCGAACGAGACGTTCACGAGACCGAAGGCGAGTCCGACGGCGGTGATGATGTAGCCCAGCAGCTCGACGACCGGGGCGAGCATTTCGCCGAATGCAAAGAAGGGCATGGCGAGCAGTCCGACTCTGCCGTAGCGCGGATTGAAGAGCATCCCCTTGTACTGCCACATGGCCGAGATGAGGCCGCGGTGCCAACGCTCGCGCTGGCGCGACAGAATCTTGAACGATTCGGGCACTTCGGTCCACGCGACGGGGTCGGGAATGAACGGCATCTCGTACTTGACCTTGTTGCGCCGCAGATGGCGGTGCATGCGTACCACCAGATCGAGGTCCTCGACGATGCTGTTGGTGCGATAGCCGCCCACCGCCATGACGTATTCCTTCTTGAACAGCCCGAACGCCCCGGAGATGATCAGATTGCCGCCCAGCCGGTTCCACCCCAGCCGGCCGAACAGAAATGCGCGCAGATACTCGACCACCTGAATCCCGGGGATCGCTTTGGCGGGTACGCGCGCGTCCGTCACGCGGCCGTCGGTGACCGTGCAGTTGTTGGCGACGCGCACGGTGCCGCCGACCGCGGCGATCTGCCGGCCGAGCAGGAAGGGCCGGGTGAGGCGGAGCAGGGCGTCGGGCTCGATGAGGGTATCGGCATCGACCGCGATCACGAGTGGAAAGCGCGACGCGTTGATGGCCGCGTTCAGCGAGTCGGCTTTCCCGCCGTTCTCCTTGTCGAGCACCAGGAGTCGTGAGCGGGAGCGCGAGCGGTACAACGCGCGCAACGGTTTCGTCTCGATCGTCTCGGGATAGACGCGTGGGATCTCGTACAGATCGAAGGCGTGGCGCAGCTGCTCCATCGTGTCGTCCTTGGACCCGTCGTTCACCACGACGACCTCGTAGTTGCGATACTCGAGCGTCAGGATCGCGGTGACGCTGGCTTCGATGGTCGCGCTCTCGTTGTAGGCGGGGACGAGAATCGTGATCGGCGGCAGCGCGTCGCTCTGCATCAGCCGCTGGAAGTCCTCGTCTTCCGCCAGGCGGGTTTGCTCCCAGATCTCGGGAATCGAGAGGATCAGCAGCACGGCATAGAACGAGTTCAGGGCGAGGAAATAGATCAGGATCGCGAGGTCCGTGGTCCCGACGACGGTATGGAGCACGCTCATGCGGCAAACTCCGCAAGTGCCTGCGCCGGCAGCCCCAGGACCATCTGCGCCATCGCGCGCGCAAAGGGATCGCCACCGACCTCAGCCTCGAGCAGCGCGTTGCGGCCCTGCGCGGCGAAGCGCATCAACGCGAGGGCGGATCGCAAGCGCACCCACCACACGTCGTCGCGCAACGCCGCTTGGAGCAGCGGCAGGGTACTCACATCGGCAATCATGCCGAGCGACCGCGCCGCCTGCGCCCGCACCGCCCACGCGTCGTCGGTCACCAGCCGCTTGAGCGCCGCGACGGACTCGCGGTGCGGGAAGCTGCCCAGCGCGCGTGCCGCCTGGACGCGGACTTCGGGATCGCGGTGGTCGGCCAGCGCGGTGAGGCGCTCGCGCAACGCGGGCTCACCCAGCCGCGCCGCAAACTCAGCGAGCCGGGGCAAGGCCGGATCGTCGGCGCGGCGCAGGCGCTTTTGCAGGTGTTCGACCACCACGGGCCGCGAGCGCAGCAGCATCGCGGCGTAGTATGCCTGCACCGTGGGAGCGAGCTGCGGCAGGCGATCGAGCGCCGTCAGGGTGAGGGCAGTGTTCTCCATCCGCTCGAGGCTGGCCACCGCAGCAACGTGAACGGCGGGATGCCGATCGTTGATCAAGCGGGTCAGCCGGGCCACATCGTGCGGCATGGCGGCGACGCTCAGGAATCGCGCGCACTCCAGCCGCTTCCACCAGCGCGCCGACGTGCTGTTCGTCCGCACGAGCCTGGCCCACCAGGTGTGCTCCAGCGCCTGGGCGAGCTGGCGCCACCGCTCGCCGGGCACGCGCGCCGACCATTTGACGAGCGCGTCGATGGCGAGCGGCGTCGGCAGGCGCGCGAGCCCGACCAGTACTCCCGCGAGCGGCGCGGTTCCGGCCGCCCAGCGCCGCATCGAGGCGTCCACCGCCTCACGCCGCGGGTTGAGCCGGCCGCTGCGCCGCAGCCGGAACCAACGATTGAGGATGATCAGCACCATGAGCGCCGCGAGCAGGCCGCCCTGCACGATGGCGACGATGGTCAGGAAATGGCGTGCCGTCACCGACCTACCCAGCGGCGGATCTTTTCGAGCGCGACGCGCAGGCTCATCGGCTTCACCATGTAATCCATCGCGCCCGCTTCGAGCCCGCGCAGCTGCTCTGTCTCGCTGCCGTGCACGGTCGTAAAGACGACGCGAAATTTTCCCGGGCACTCCTGCTGCAGCTCCTCGAAGATCGAATAGCCGTCGAGTGCAGGGAGATCGACGTCGAGCAGCAGCAGCGGCGGCTGTGAGCTCCCCTGCGTGTCCATCGTCTTGAGCAGGTCCAACGCCTCGCGGCCGTTGCGAAAGTGCCGGAAGCGATAGCCTCGCGCTTCGAGGCCGAACGTGAGCAGCTCGGCAAGTGCTGGATCGTCTTCGACGACGATCACCTCAGGCACATCGCTTGACTCCGGTGCTGGGGCGGCGAGGTCAGGCGGCGGCGAAGGCTCAGCCGGAGGGGGGGGTGCCGTCGCTTGTTTGGTGAACAGGGCCGCCGCTAAGCGCCGAACGAACGCGCGTGCGGCCTGCCCACGGCCCGCGACGCCATTTCCGGGATGCTCGAGCCACTTCTTTGCCGCCTCTTCGAGCTCGGCGGCGACGACAGATGCCTGGGGGAATCCGAACGAGCCGGCGGAGCCGCGCAGCCGATGGGCGTCGCGGCGCAGTGTTTCGATTGCGGCCGTGTCGTCGCCCGCAGCGATCAGCCGTTCGGCCAGCTCTGCGATCGCCCCCAGCTGATCCCGGGCTCCTTGCAGGTATTGGTCACGCACTCCGGGGGGTAGCCCGAAGTCGTCTACCTGGGAGGGGCTCACGGGCACCAAGATATAACTAGCTTGTCGTTCGACCTAATGACTGACCCAATTGCCGAGCCCCAGCGCGATCGTCACGAGGGCTAGCGCGTCGCAGACTTCGGCGATGATGTGCGCAAACAGAAAATGCGTGAGACCGGCGTGGTAGGTGATATAGGAAAGCTCGGCGAGCACGAAGAGGAGGAGCCCACGAGAACGAGGATGCTGTGGATAATGATGAAGGCCCAGTGCGGACGTCCCTGGGGGGGGCCTCTAGGACGCGCCAGGCCGTCCCCCCGCCTCCCCCTTTAGCGAATTCCATGCCGAACGCCGGCGTGTGCTCGTTCGTGCTCCGTTGTGACCCTTCTCACTTGCAGATTGCCCACCCTTCCCTCACTTTGGTCCGGCGCTTCCTATCTCCTTGGAAGAAAGGGTTTTGTGATTCAGCGGTTCGTGTTGAAGTACTTCGAGCGCATCCTGGTCCTGCTACTCGTGGCTTCGTTGCTCGTCATCAATTCGCTGATCGAGCAAAAGTTCGCGTTTCTCAGCTTCTATTATCTGCCGATCATCCTGGCCGGCTTTTATGGCGGCCGGCGGTTTGCTGTGGGGTCCGGCCTGTTCGTCGTGACGCTCGTCCTCTATTTCCAGGCCACCGAGGGGATGGGAATGGAAGCCGGCCTGACTCAGGACGCGTTGTTGACGCTGGTCCCGTGGGGCGGCTTCCTGATTCTGACCGGCTATGTCGTCGGCGGCCTTGCTGAGCAACGCGCCGCGCGGATGGCAGATCTGAAGAACGCGTATCTGGCCACGCTGGAAGTGCTCACCTTTCACATCGAATCAGCGGAAAGCAATCAAGAAGGTCACTCGACGCGCGTCGCGGAGCTCGCGGCGGCGATGGGCGCCGAATTGGAGCTGTCCGACGGTGAGGTGGAGAATATTCGGATCGCGTCGCTGCTCCACGAAGTCGGGACGGCCGATCAGCGTCTCCTCAAGCTGCTATCGCGCTCCGTCACCGACGAGTCCGTCACCGTCGCGCGCGCGCTCCGCGGAGCGGCCGAAATCATCGCCGAGTACTCGCACTACTACGAGATCGTGGGCGACGATTGGGATATCGAAGCGCTGCCGATGGCGATCACCGTGAAGGTGCTGGCGGTCGCCGATGCGTTCGAAACGCTGCAGATGGCGACGCCGGTACGGCCGGCGTTTACACGCTGGAGCGCGTTGGAGGAGGTCGAAAAGGGCGCCGGGAAAACGTTCGCGCGCGAAGCGGTGCGCGCGTTACGTGTCGTCGCGGGACGCCCCGAGGCGCTTCGCGCTGGTTAGTCGGAAGACGGCGGCGCGTTGCGACCGCTGGCGACCCCACTCGCAACCCCAATACCCAGCGCCAGCGCCGTTCCCACTCCGACAGCCGGGAGCACCATCGCGGGAAGAAGCGCGACGGCGGCGATGGTGCCGGCCACGAGCGGCGCGGCGGGCTTCTGCACGATATCCACGAACCGCAGCCGACGACGCACGAAGTTTCTTGTGACCACGAAGCCGCCGACGAGCGCCGTGGCGGCCAAGCCGATTCCCAAATAGAAAAACATGATGTCTCTCCTGTAGGTACCGCTGTACGCAACTTGCGCGAGCGGCGTTTCAGGCGCAATCGTGGACGCGATGGCTAAGGGCCCGCAGTACACCGATCCGACCGACGCCTTGCGGCTGTTTCGCGTTGCAGCGTGGTTCGTGCCGGCGTGTTTCACGATGCTCACGTCGCTGTGGTTTTTCATGTTGAACAAGGGCTGGATCTCCGGCGTCGCCTTCGCTGTCCTGACGATCCTCAACCTCCCCATCGCCATCGCCGGTGCCATCGCCATCCACCGTACGGTGGGGAGCGCCGCAGTCCTGATGGTCAAGACGATATACGCCGACGGCGACATCCCGCCGCCGCCGACGTACCCACGTCAGGACGTCTTGATCGTGCAGGGCAAGTATGCAGAAGCGGCGGACTGGTTTCGCGATCATCTCAGACTCGAACCCCGGGATCACGAGGCGCGGCTGCAGCTTGCGCACTTGCTCGAGATGCGGCTGAAAGGGTACGACGAGGCGGAACGGTTGTACCTGGAGATTCGCAACGCGGCACCGGCAGCGAGCCCGTACGAGCAGATGCGCGCCGCGAACGGCTTGATCGACCTCTATCGCAAACTGGGACGGACTGGCCGGCTGCGAGTGGAGCTGGCGCGGTTTGTCGAGCGGTACCGCGGATCGCCGTTGGCGTCCGGCGCCGCACGCGAGCTCAAGGAGTTGAAGGAGATCGATTCTACCAGCGAATCGCCGCGCTCCCCCAGGTAAACCCCGACCCGAATGCCGTCAGCACGAGCAGATCGCCGCGCTGCAAGCGTCCTGCGGCGAGGGCTTCATCGAGCGCGATGGGAATCGAGGCCGCGGTCGTGTTGCCGTACTTCTGAATGTTGGTGTACACCTGGTCGTCGCGCAGGCCGGCCGCCTTCTGGACCATTTCGATGATGCGGAGGTTGGCCTGATGGGGGACGAGCAGCTTGACGTCGGCGGCAGTGAGGCGGTTGGTCTTGAGGGCGATGGCGACGGACTCCGGCATCTTGATCGACGCAAACTTGAAGACGTCGCGCCCCTCCATCACGGCGCGATGCAATCCCTGCTCGAGCATCTCCGCACTCACGTACGGATCGTGCGCCAGGCCGGGCCCGTCGACCCATAGCTTCTCAGCGTAGCGGCCGTCGGCGAAGATGTGCGTCGACAACACACCGCGGCCGTCATCGGAGATGGGACCGAGCACCGCGGCGCCCGCGCCGTCGCCGAAGAGCACCGCCGTGTCCCGCCCGCGCGTCGTCTTGTCCAGCCCGCGCGAATGCACCTCGGCGCCGAC
This sequence comes from Gemmatimonadota bacterium, assembly GCA_003223395.1. Taxonomy (GTDB): domain Bacteria; phylum Gemmatimonadota; class Gemmatimonadetes; order Gemmatimonadales; family GWC2-71-9; genus 20CM-2-65-7. The sequence continues at coordinate 11,692 of QHUZ01000018.1, forward strand.
CAGCAGAATGTTCTTGTACTGACCCGTGCGGATCCACGCGTCGGCGATCGACAGCCCATAGATGAATCCGCTGCATTGATTGCGCACATCGACCGCGGGAATGTCGGTGAGGCCGAGCTCGCGCTGCAGGAAGACGCCGTTGCCGGGCTCGAAGTGATCGGGCGTGCAGGTGCAATAGATGATGCAATCGATGTCGGCCGGCGCGAGCTCCGCTTTGTCGAGCGCTTTCTTGGACGCCTCGCGCGCGAGCGCGACGCCGGTGTCGCCCTTGTCCACCCAGTAGCGCGTCTTGATGCCGCTGCGCTGCACGATCCACTCGTCGGACGTGTCCATGATCTTCGCGAGGTCGTCGTTCGTGACGACGCGCGACGGGACATGAAAACCGGTGGACAGGAATGCAGTGCGGGGCATCAGTGCTCTGGGTTGCGGGTGACAACGAAGGTACCCAAGATTAGCGCATGGACCTCACCGTGACCAGACAACAGTACGATGCAGTGCGGAATGCCAAGCACCTGCCCGATGTGCTCAAGCACGTGCTCGACAAGGCGGGCAAGAGCGCGAACGGCCACGTGCTGCATCTCACGTATGAGGAGGCGACCGCGTTGAACGAGCTCGCCGCGTGGAACGTGCACAGCGACGCGGACGGCAACGTCACGCCGGAATCCCAACTCTTCGACGACCTCGTACGGGCGATTCTTACACATCCGGAATACTGAGGGGGAATGATGGAACGACGGAAAAACGGAATGTTGGAACGATGGAATGTTGGAATGAGTTCAGTCGTGTTGCTCATTCTCACATTCCAACTTTCCATCATTCCTACGGTCCTTTCCGCGCAGCGTCATTCCATCACCTTCGAAGACTACATCGCGCTGATGTCCGTCAGCGCGCAGGTCTGGGTGTTGCCGATTGCCGGCGGCGATGCGCGGAGGGTGTCGCACGTTCCTGATGGCGTGTCGGATCCCTTATGGCTCCCCGATGGGTCAGGGTTGCTCGTCGTCAGCGACATCAAGTGGCCGGCGAATCAGGAAATCGATCAGCGCAACGGCCAATATCCGACCGACGCGAGGATCTGGACTGGCCTCATGTGGCGGCATTGGGACGATTTCAGGGCGGGCAAGCGGCAACATCTGTTCCGCGTGGATCTCGCCACGGGGAAGGCGACGGACCTCACGCCGGATGATCACGACGTGCCGGCGATCGCGACGAGTGGCGATGGCGACGTTGCCATCTCTCCTGACGGTCAGGTGATCGCGGTCGCCATGCATGGGGATTCGACGGTCGCGGACAACACGAACGTCGACATCTACTTGATTGGCCCGGAAGGAGCGACGTTGCGGCCGCTCTCGACCAGGGACGAGCGTGGCGCTGACAACACACCGCGTTTCTCGCCAGACGGGACGATGCTCTCATGGCTGTCCATGGAACGCGCGGGATTCGAGGCGGACCGTCAGCGGCTCATGCTGCTTGCATTCCCGGGCGGTCGCGGTCGGCGACCTGCGAACGCCTCGGGACAATCAGGTGAGGCAACGGCCGGCTGGAATCTGTCGGTCGGGTCCTACACGTGGTGTCCGAATTCCAAGTGCATCTACGCCATCGTCGAGGAACGTGGCCGCGACAACATCTATCGCATCGACATCCCAGGATTCAAACGCACGCGCGTGGTCGTAGGCGGCGTCAACACGGGCGTGCAGGTAGGTCCCGACAATAAGACGTTGGCGTATCTCCATCAGACCAATACGCAGCCCGCCGAGGTCTGGGTCTCGGGGAAGGCGCTGACGCATCACACCGACTCCGCCCTCGCAACTCTGGACCTGCCGCCGCTCGAAGAGTTCGGCTTTCTCGGCGCCCTCGGCGACTCGGTGTTCGGCTGGTCCTAGAAGCCGCCCGGCTTCGATCCGACGAAAAAGTATCCGCTCATCTACCTGATTCACGGCGGCCCGCAGGGCGCGTGGACTGACAGTTGGGGTCCGCGGTGGAACAACCAGATGTTCGCGGCCCGCGGATTCGTCGTTGCGGAAGTGAACTTCCACGGCTCCACCGGTTACGGCCAGAAGTTCACCGACGCGATCTCCCAGCATTGGGGCGACTACCCCTACGAAGATGTGATGAAAGGCTTGGATGTCGTGGCACGCCTGCCCTATGTTGACTCGACGCGGATGGGCGCGGCCGGCGCCTCCTACGGCGGCTACATGGTGTACTGGATCGCCGGACACACCAACCGTTTCAAGGTGCTCGTGGACCACGATGGCGTGTTCAACACCGTGAGCATGGCCGGGTCGACCGAAGAGCTCTGGTTCACCGATTGGGAGTTCGGGGGCTCCGTCTACGCCAATCGTGCGCTCTACGAGAAGTGGTCGCCGCTGAATTTCGTCGGCAACTGGAAGACGCCGATGCTGATCGTGCATTCGCAGCTCGATTATCGCGTCGATCTGTCCGAAGGGTATCAGGCGTTTACGGCGGCGAAGCGCATGGGAGTCGACGCGAAGTTCCTGTACTTCCCGGACGAAGGACACTGGGTGCTGCGGCCCCGTAATCGCCGCATCTGGTGGGGTACAGTCCTCGACTGGTTGGAGGTGCATCTGCATGAAAGCGCTCACCCGTAGCACGCTGCTGGGGATCCCGCTCGCGCTCGTGATCGTGGTGCTCTTGCCGCGCCATGGCACGTTCCTGTGGGATTTTCTGGACGCGTTCACGCTGGCCTTCAGCTTCCTCTATGTGGGCCACTGGGTTGAAGTGGTGCTGCTCAAGATTCCGGGAATTGAGACGTCGGGCGGGAAGATCGTGCGCGTCTTCGGGTGGTTCGCGGGTGGGCTGTGGTGCTACGTGCTCGCGCGCTGGGCGCTCGTTGCCTACGGCCGCAACACGAGCGAGCTGCCGTCCCTACTCTGGGGCGGATTGTTTTTTGTGGGTCTCGAGTTCGTGGTGCACGGCCTGCTGCAAGCCTCCGGCAAGCCAAACTTCTACAGCGGCCAGCTCCAGGAGTCTCAAACTACGGTCGCGCGCTAGTTGCTTCCGACTTCGTCCACACGTTGTTCTGCCGGCGCACGTCCGGGAAGTTCTTGTCCGGATCGATCTCTACTTTCACGAGTTCCTTTGGAAACACGCGCACGTACGTAAAGCGGTTGCCTTGGAACCACGCTTCCACCGGCAGCCGTGTGTTCTCGACGCTGCCGTCGGCAAAGGTCAGCCGCAGATCCACCGGCATCGGTAACCCACCCGGACTCGCCAGATAGATCGCGGTGTACGTGGTGCCAGTCGAGTCCTTGACCGTGCGCACCGAATCGACCGCCTGATCCACGACGTCGGTCCGGAGGAACCAGCCGCGCCAGAAGTACGAGAGATCCTCGCCCACACCGTCTTCCATCGAGCGGAAGAAGTCGGTGGGCGTCGGGTGCTTGAATGCCCAGCGCTTGACGTATTCGCGGAACGCCGCGTCGAAACGCGTCGAGTCGAGGATCGCATGCCGCAGCAGGTAGAGGCCGGTCGCCGGCTTGTTGTACGCGACCTGGCCCAGTAACTCCGGCGTCACGCGATCGGCGGGCGTGATGCCCGGCTCGTCGCGTCCGCTGGCCGCGAACTGCGCCCATTGCTCGGCTTGCCCACGCGTGCGCAGCCCTGCCTGGTTCGGGAAGTAGGTGCGCGTCGAATAGATATTGATGAAGGTGTTGAACCCTTCGTCCATCCAGGCGTACAGCCGCTCGTTGCTGCCGACGATCATCGGGAACCACTGGTGGCCGAGCTCGTGCGTCGTCACGCCGAACAGCCCCTCACGGCTGCGCCGGTTGGCGCAGAAGACGAGCATCGGATACTCCATCCCGCCGACGGGACCGTTGACGTTGATCGCGGTCGGGTAGGGGTACTGAAACCATTTCTCCGAATAGTGCTGGATCGAATGCCGGACCATGCGCGTCGATTCCCGCCAGATGGAATCGGCGACCGGCGGATAGAACGACTGCATCAGAATGCCGTTCCAGCCGCTCGCGTCCCAGATGAAGTTCGGGGCGGCCGCCCAGGCGACGTCGCGGACATTCTGCGCGGAGAACCGCCAGGTGAGCGTGGCGCCGCTGCCTGCGGGGCGCGTGGATGCCTGGCCGACTTCATTTTTTGCGATGATCGCGACGGTCGAGTCCGAATGCAGCGCGCGCGCGAGCCGTTCGCGTTGCTGCGCCGTCAGGACCTGAAGCGGATTGGTCAGCCGTCCCGTCGCGGCGACGATGAAGCCCCGCGGCACCGTGATGGCAAAGTCGATGTCGCCGTACTCGAGATAAAACTCTCCCTGGCCGAGGTACTGCTCGGTATTCCAGCCGCGGACGTCGTCGTACACGGCGAGGCGCGGATACCACTGCGCGATCTCGTACAGCCACC
>QHUZ01000051.1 GCA_003223395.1 Gemmatimonadota bacterium
GGTGCGGCTCACCGCGGTCTGGGCGCTCGGCGAAATCGAGGACGCCTCCGCGGTGCCGGTGCTCGCGCCGGCCGCGAAGGACCGCGATCCGCGCGTGCGGCAGCAGGCTGCGTGCGCGATGGGGGAAATCGAGAGTGCGCAGGGCATCAGCACGCTCGAAACGTTGATGCGCGATCCCGTCGCCGATGTGCGCAAGACGGCCATCTGGGCGCTGGGCGAGATCGAAGACGGCGGTGCGGTTCCCGCTCTCGCGACGGCGCTCAAGGACTCCGATCCGGACGTGCGCGCGCTGAGCGCGTGGGCCCTGGGTGAGATCGAGGACGGCGCGGCAGTCGAGCCCTTGCTGGTGGCGCTCAAGGACAGCGACGAGGATGTCCGCGCCACCGCCGCCTGGGCGCTGGGAGAAATCGAGAGCCCGCGCGCCTTTGATGGATTGACCGCGGCGCAGCGCGACGAGGCGGGTTCGGTCCGTCGCGCGGCGACATGGGCGCTGCGGCAGATCGACGACAATGACGACAACCACCACGTCCACGTGCACGTGCGCCCGCGCGTGAAGGTCAAGCCTTGATGCGGCTTCGCTCGACGATCTGAAAGTAGTCCCGCAGCTCCTCGGCTTCCTTGACGTCGTCCCAGCCGAGGAGCTGCTTCATTCGGGCGGCTACCCGCGGGACGACTGACCGCGCCTGGTCCGCAAGCTCGTAGAACAGGTGCAGGCGCCGGATCAGGATATCCTGGACGCGGACCGCCAATTCCCGCTCGACGGCGTAGCTGACTTCGGCCCAGATCTCGGGCCGGCCGGCGATGATCGGTTCGCCGAGTGGTCGCTCACGATCCACGAGATTGAGCACGGCGGCGGCCTCGCTGCCGTAGTACGCGACCAGGTGCCGCGCCGTCGCCTCGGACGCGCCGCGCGCCCGCGCCGCCTCGACGAGTACCTCGAGCTCCGCAGCCTCTCCACCGGGTAGCGGCAGTCGATCGGTCCGCGCGCGCGCGGGGGCCGGCCGCCCGTCGAGCTCGTGCAGGCGCGTGGCAACGCGATCCACCACATCCCGTGCCATCACGCGATACGTCGTGAGCTTCCCTCCGGCGATCGAGATCAGACCATGCGGGCTTTCGAGCACCCGATGCTCGCGGGACACCTGCGACGGATTGGCGTGGTCCTCGCGCAGCAGCGGTCGCAACCCGGACCACGCCGAGATGACGTCAGTCGAGCCCAGGTGCGCGTCCGGAAACGCCGCGTTGGCGGAGCGCAGCAAGTACATCACGTCCGCCGCCGTCACGCGGAGCGCATCAGGAGAAGCATCAGCGTCGGTGTCGGTCGTCCCGATGTAGGACAGCTCACCCCACGGCAGCACGAACATCACCCGGCCATCGATCTGCGACAGCAGTGTCACCGCGTGCTCGTTGCCCACGCGCCGGCGCGGCACGGTGACATGCGCGCCTTTGGTGAGCCGCAGCATCGGCACAGCCTGTGAATCATCGAGCTGGCGGAGGTGGTCGGACCAGGGGCCGGTCGCGTTGACCACGACATTCGCGCGGATGCTCGCGGTCTGGCCCGTCAAGACGTCGCGCACGACGGCGCCCCGTACGCGTCCGTCGGGCTTCAGCAGCGCCGTCGTCTCGACATAATTGGCCGCGAGCGCGCCGGCGCGGATGGCGCTGCGGACCGTCGCGATGACGAGGCGGGCGTCATCGGTCTGCGCGTCGTAGTACAGGGCAGCCCCGACGAGACCGCGGTCGCGCAGCGCGGGCTCGACGCGTCGCACCTTCTTGGCGCGGAGCCAGCGGTGCCAGTGCACGTTGCGGAATACCGACAGGAGATCGTAGAGCCACATCCCGGCACGCAGCTTCCACGCCGGGATCCGGCCGCCGCGATAGACGGGAAACAGGAATGCGAGCGGCCGGACCAGATGCGGCGCAATCGTCAGGAGGACGCGCCGCTCGCGGCTTGCCTCGAAGACGAGATGAAAGGCGCGTTGCTCGAGATAGCGAATGCCGCCGTGGATCAGGCGCGATGAATGTGAAGAGGTGCCGGCGCCGAAGTCGGATTTGTCGACGAGCGCCGTGCGGAACCCGCGCAACGCGGCGTCGCGTGCGATCCCCGCCCCCGTTATGCCGCCGCCGATGATCAGGACGTCCACGGGCGTCTCGACCATGGACGCCAGGGCTGCGGCCCGCGTTTGCTCCAACTCCCCTCCACTAGGGGCTGATGGTAGGTTTCCGTTCCCCCTCTCCGCGTGCGGAGAGGGGGTGAGGACAAAGGAACGGGGGAATCTAATGCCCGGTCTCAACGGACGGCGCGTCGCAGTGGTGGCGGGCGTCCGGACGCCGTTCACGAAAGCCGGCACGTCGCTGAAGGAAGCGCGGGCTGTGGATCTCGCGCGCTATGCGGCCCGTGAGCTGCTCGAGCGCACCAATCTCGATGGCGCCGATGTGGACGACGTGATTTTCGGGCAGGTCGTTGCCTCACCGCTCGTTCCGAATGTCGCGCGCGAGGTGAGTCTCCTGCCCCAGTTCCCCAAAGAGATCCCCGCCTATTCGCTGAACCGCGCCTGCGCCTCCGGCGGCCAAGCCGTCGCGGACGCGGCCGACGCGATCGCCACCGGCAACGCGGACGTCGTGTTGGCGGGCGGGGTGGAATCGCTCTCCGACATCCCGATCCTCGCCTCCCGCCGCCTCGCGGACATTCTCGTGGAAGCGGGCAAGGCCCGATCGCTCGGGGCGCGGCTGCGCACGTTCGCCAAGCTCCGCCCGCGCGACCTGGTCCCGGTCTCGCCTGCGATCGCCGAGCCGTCCACCGGAGAGACGATGGGCCAGTCGGCGGAAAAGATGGCGAAGGAGAATCACATCTCGCGCGAAGAGCAGGACCGCTGGGCGCTGCGCAGCCACAAGCTGGCGGCGCAAGGCACGGCCGACGGCCGTCTCACGGCGGAGATCGTGCCCTGGCTTCCCACGCGTCCCGGTGGGCAGGTCGTGCGGCAGGACAACGGCATCAGGACCGACACGTCGCTCGAGCAGATGGCGAAGCTCAAGCCCGTCTTCGATCGCCGCTACGGCAGCGTTACCGCCGCCAACTCCTCGCCTCTCACCGACGGCGCCTCAGCCGTATTGCTGATGAGCGACGACGCGGCGCGTGCGCGTGGCTACACGCCGCTCGCCTACGTGCGGTCGCACGCCGTCGCGGCGGTGGACCCCGGTTGGCAGCTGCTGCAGGCGCCGGTCTGGGCCGTGCCCAAGGCATTGGCGCGCGCCGGTATCCAGTGGAAGGAGCTCGGCCTGATCGAGCTGCACGAGGCATTCGCATCGCAGGTACTGTCGAATCTCCAGGGATTCGCGGCGAAAGGGTGGGAGATCAACGAGGACATCATCAATGTCATGGGAGGGTCGATTGCGATCGGCCATCCCTTCGGCGCCACGGGCGGGCGCCTCGTCACCACCCTCGCCAACGAGATGAAGCGCCGCGATGTGCAGTTTGGGCTGATATCGATCTGCGCGCAGGGTGGGGAGGCCATCGCGATCGTGCTGGAACGCCGCTAGTGTCGACCATCGCTCCGCCGTCGACGCGTACTGCGGCGGCCGTCACCTGGGACGTCGCGGACGGCATCGCGACCGTCGTGCTCGACGTCAAGGGTCAGACGGTCAACGTCCTTTCGCGCGCGGTCAAAGACGAATTCCTGGCCTGCTTCGCGGCGTTGGCCGATGATTCGCAGGTGCGTGCCGTCGCCTTTTTTTCGGGCAAGCCCGAGAACTTCGTCGCAGGCGCCGATATCGAGGAGTTCGTCAAACTCACCTCGGCTGCCGAAGCCGAACGCCTGTCGGCCGACGGCCAGGAGATGCTCGAGCGCATGGCCCGCTTTCCGAAGCCCATCGCCGTCGGCATTCACGGTGCGTGTCTCGGTGGCGGACTCGAGTTCGCACTCGCCTGCCATTATCGCGTCGCGACGGACTATCCCAAGACACAGATCGGCTTGCCCGAGGTGCAGCTCGGCATCCTTCCCGCGGCGGGCGGCTGTCAACGCTTGCCGCGGCTCATCGGCCTGCGTGCCGCGCTCGACATCATCCTCGCCGGCAAGACCGAACGCGCCGCGAAAGCGTTCCGACTCGGCATCGTGGACGAACTGGTCCCCCCGGCAATCCTCGCGGACGTCACACTCGCCGCGGCGCGACGTCTGGCGGGCGGCTGGCGTCCAAAGCGCAAGCGTCCGGGCGGATTCGTGGGATTTCTGCTCGACGGCAATCCGCTGGGCCGGCGGATCGTGTTCCGGATGGCGCGCAAGCAGGTGCTCGAGCGCACGGGCGGCCATTACCCCGCCCCGCTCGCGGCGCTCGAAGCCGTCGAGTACGGGCTGCGGCACGGCATGGCCGAGGGACTGACACGCGAAGCACAGCTGTTCGGCCAGCTCGCGGTTACGGACGTCTCTCGCAAGCTCGTGCAGATCTTCTTCGCGACGAATCAGCTCAAAAAGGATTCCGGCGTCGCCAACGCGCCACCTCCGGGGCGCGTCGAGCGGCTTGGCATCATCGGCTCGGGTTTCATGGGCGCAGGGATCGCCGGGACCGCGGTCGCCCAGGCGGAAGTCGACGTGCGCATGAAGGACGCGGACCTGGGCCGCGTCGCGCAGGGAATTCTCGCGGCGCGAGCGATTCTGGACGACCGGCTGAAGCGGCGTCGCATCACCAAGTTCGAATACGCGCGGCTCGTCGCGCTGCTCTCGGGCGGCGACACGTACGCCGGTTTCGGACGCGCGGAGCTGACGATCGAAGCCGTGTTCGAAGAGCTCGGTGTAAAGCAGCAGGTGCTCCGCGAGGTCGAAGCGGTGCTTCCGCCCACGGGAGTGTTCGCGTCCAACACCTCGACGATTCCGATCACGCGCATCGCCGCAGCCGCGCGCGCGCCCGAGCGCGTCATCGGGATGCATTTCTTTTCACCCGTCGCGAAGATGCCGCTGCTCGAGGTCATCCCCGGCGCGCGCACCGAGCCGCAGACGATCAGCACGGCGGTCGCGTTCGGCCGGCGCATGGGCAAGACCGTCATCGTCGTGAAGGACAGTCCGGGTTTCTGGGTGAATCGGATCCTCGCGCCGTACGGCAACGAAGTCGGTCATCTGCTCGCCGAAGGCGCGTCGATCGAAGATATCGACAGCATGGCCGTGCGATTCGGATTTCCCGTCGGCCCGGTCACGCTGCTCGACGAGGTGGGGCTCGACGTCGCCCTCAAAGTCGCCGGCGTCATGCAGGAGGCCTACGGCGACCACATTCTGCCCGCGCCTGGTCCCGGGATCGCCGTCCTCGTGCAGGAAGGCCGTTTGGGTCGCAAGTCAGGCCGCGGTTTCTACATCTACAAGGACGGCAAGAAGCGCGGCGTGGACGACAGCGTCTACAGCTTGCTCGGTGTGCATCCCAATGGCGGCCCGCGCCCCGCCGAGATTCTGCAACGGCTCGTGCTCCCGATCGTAAATGAGGCTGCACGGGCACTCGGTGAGGCCGTCGTCCGGAACCCTCGCGACGGTGACATCGGCGCCATCTTCGGATTCGGATTTCCTCCGTTCCGCGGCGGGCCGCTCCGGTACGCGGACGATCTCGGAGCCGAGCGCGTAGTCACCGATCTGGAACGGCTCGCCGAGCGGTATGACGCCAGGTTCGCGCCGTGTGAAGTCCTCCAGGAGCATGCCCGCGCCGGGACCAAGTTCTACGCCTGATGCTGCGCGCCGGTTTTCTCTGGCTGAGCGAGCAACCGCGCATCTTCAGGATCGTCCGGAAGAACCGGCTTGCGCGCAAGCTGGCGTCGCGGTTCGTTGCCGGCGAAACAATCGACGAAGCGATGGCGACGGTGCGGGAGCTGAACGCGAATAACCTGTCCGCCTCGCTCGATCTACTCGGCGAGTCGGTACTGCACGCCGAGGAAGCGCACCGCGCCTGCCATATCTATCTCGAGCTGCTCGAGGGGATTCACAGCGCCGGAGCCAATGCCAACGTCTCGGTGAAGCTCACGCAGATGGGGCTCGATATCGACGAGCAGCTGTGCGTGAACAACCTGCGCGCGATCATCGGCAAGGCGAAGCAATACGAGTCATTCGTACGCATCGACATGGAGCAGTCGAGCTACACCGCCAAGACGCTGCAGCTGTTCACGGACGTGCTCCATCCCGCGTTCGGGAACGCGGTCGGCGTCGTGCTGCAATCCTATTTGCGGCGGACCGCGGCCGACGTGGTCGCGATGATCACGCTGGGCGCACGCGTGCGGCTGTGCAAGGGAGCGTACCAGGAACCCGACGACGTCGCCTTTCCCGAGAAGAGCGACGTCGATGCCAACTACATCACCTGTATGGAGCGGTTGCTCGAGCGCGGGAACTACCCCGGCATCGCGACGCACGATGTGAGAATCATCGATCACGCGAAGGCGTTCACGAAAACCAAGGGCATCTCGCCTGCACGATTCGAATTCCAGATGCTGTACGGTGTGCGGCGCGACCTCCAGTACAAACTGCGGCGCGAAGGCTACACCATGCGGGTGTACGTCCCGTTCGGCACCCATTGGTACCCGTATTTGATGCGCCGCCTGGCCGAACGCCCCGCCAACATCGCGTTCATCACGGCGAACATTCTCAAAGAATGGACGACACGACGTTAGGCGGTTACCAGCAAGTACACGGGCGTCCGCCGGCGTTCGGTGCGGCGGACGGCCAGGCGTACTCCGTCGATACCTTTGCCGACGACTTGGCTGAGCCCGGCCGGTACGGTGCAGCGTTGCTCTTTGTCCGTTGGGGCGAAGGAGAAAGACCGGTCGGCCACCTGGAGACTGATTACCTCGCCTTCGGCGCGACGCCGGACGAAGCGCTGGCACCGGTCCTGGCCTTGACGCTGGAGCAGGTGAAGGCCCATCTCGATCGGTGCGTCGCGGGGACCAGCGCATGACTCCCACGAGCGGCGTCGTGTTGGCGCGCACCGCCGGCGGTTACCGCGTTCACACCGACGCCGGAGAGATCACGGTGACGCTCCGGGGCAAGCTGAAGTATCAGGACTCGGACCGCGTCGTCCCGGGCGACGTCGTCGTGCTCGAGGGATCGACGATCGCCGAGATCCGCCCGCGGCGTTCGGTACTCGCACGTCGCGCGGCGCAGGGCAGCAGCGGCGCGGGTCCCCGGCGCGCACAGCCGGTGGCGGCCAACGTGGATCAAGTGATCGTCGTGAGCTCCGCCCGTGACCCGGAGCCGAGCCCCCGGATGATCGACCGTTTCCTGGTCATTGCGGAAGCGAACGGTCTTCCCGCGGCGGTGGTCCTCAACAAGATCGAGCTCGACCGCGCCGTCGAGGAAAGCTTGGCGCGCCGCTTCAAGACCGCCAGCTATCAACTGCTGGCAACGTCAGTCAAGGCGGATGAAGGCCTCCCCGCGCTGCGCGATTTGTTGCGCGGTCGGCACTCGGTCTTTACGGGAGCGTCGGGCGCGGGAAAATCGAGTCTGCTCAATGCCCTCGAGCCTGGGCTCAAGCTGCGAGTCGGCGCGATCAGCGAGAAGTGGCGGACCGGCAAGCACACAACCACCGCCGCAGAGTTGGTGCCTGTTGCCGGCGTCGGTTACGTCGTCGATACTCCCGGACTCCGCGAAATAGGTGCCTGGGGCATCGATCCCAATGAGCTGGGCGCCTGCTTTCCGGAATTCCGCCCGTATCTCGATCAGTGTCGGTTCGACAACTGCCGACACCTCGCCGAGCCCGGCTGTGCCGTCCGTGGGGCGCCGGCCGGCGCCATCGATCCCGATCGGTTGGTGTCCTACGAGCGGATCTACGAGGAAGTCAGCGAGCCTTCCTGGTCCAGCGGCCGGCGTCGCGGGAGGTGACCTTGGCCATCATTTGCGCGAAGGCGGCGTCGAGATCGATGTGCTGCGAGTTGGCAACGCAGATCACGATGAAGAGAATGTCCGCCAGCTCCATCGGAATCGATCCGGGCGGTTCGTCCGGCTTCTTCGGCTTGGGTCCAAATTGATGATTGACTTCGCGGGCCAACTCCCCGACTTCCTCGGCCAGGCGCGCCACGTTCGCGAGCGGCGAGAAATAGCCCTGCTCGAACTGGCCGACCCACTGGTCGACCGCTTGTTGCGCCTCACGAAAGCTCATGTCTGACCTCGTCGCGCCTTTCAGGGGTGAGCGGTACGCCGCCGCCGAGCGCCTCAGCGCGCTGATCGCGCCGCCCTATGACGTCATCGATCAGGCGGAGCGGGCGCGGTACGCGGCGCTCGCCGCAGAGAATATCGTGCACGTCATGTTGCCGGAAGCGCCGCCCGCCCCGCCGGGCGGTCCGGACGACGATCGCTACCGCCTCGCTGCCGAACGCCTGGCTACCTGGCGTCGCACCGGCGTACTGCGGCGCGACCCTCAACCAGTGCTCTATGTGCTCGCGCAGGACTTCACGTTACCGACGGGTGAGCGCCTCACGCGGCGCGGCGTCTTCGCCGCGGTCGCCGCGGAAGGCTACGAGCCGCGCCGCATTCGGCCGCACGAGCGGACGCACGCCGGGCCCAAGGCCGATCGCCTGGCGCTGATGCGCGCGACCGCGACGAACATCGAATCGATCTTCGTGCTCGCGCCCGATCGTGACCGCGCGCTCGCGAATGCCGTGGCGAATGTTTCGGAGGGAAAGCCGGATGCGACGGCCGAGCTGAACGGGGTGGGTATCCGTCTCTGGATCGTTCATGCCCCTTCCCCCTTCCCCCTTCCCCCGTCCCCGCTTTACATAGCCGACGGCCATCACCGCTACGAAACGGCGAGCGCGTATGCGCTCGAGAATCCTGCCGCCGATCGCGTCCTCGCGTTGATCGTGTCAGCGCAGGATCCCGGACTCGCGGTGCTGCCGACCCATCGGGTGATCTTTGGAACGGGGCGGGAGCTGGATCGGATGCTGCCGCGGTGGCGCGAATGGTTCGACGTGCTGCCCCTCGCGTCAGGCCGTGATCCGGTGGCGACGCTGGCGTCCCTCGGCCAGGGCCGCACGGCGTGTCTCGTGGCCGACCGCTCGCGCATCCTGACGCTCCTGCTCAAGCCCGGCGTGTTGCCCGACCGCTTGCCCAGCCTCGCGCAGAGCGCCGCGGTGCGCGATCTCGATGTCGCCCGGATCGAGTCGCTGGTCGTGAAGGAGATTCTTGGCGCCGGCATGTCGACGCCCATCGTGCGCTACGTGGCGGACGCGAAAGAAGCGTTGGAGATGGTCCAGCATGGCGGCGCGGCGATGGCGGTCCTGCTCAACCCGACGAAGGTCGAACAAGTCTTCGCGGTGGCTGACGCCGGCGACGTGATGCCGCCGAAGTCGACGTACTTCGTTCCGAAGGTACCGAGCGGCCTAGTCCTGCGGTCCGTGTAGGTCGGACGGTCGGACTGTCGGACGGTTGGACGGTCAATACTGGAGGTTTTATGTCGCTGCAGGGGAAACGAATTCTCTTTCTGGCAGGCCCTCTATACGAAGATCTTGAGCTATGGTATCCGAAGATCCGACTTGAGGAGGAGGCTGCGACGACAGTCGTCGCAGGAATTGGTGAGAAGACGTATCAGGGTAAACGAGGATATCCGGTGACTGTCGATTCCCAGGTTGACCAAATTGAGTCTGCAGATTTTGACGGACTCGTCATTCCGGGAGGCTTCGCCCCGGATCAGCTTCGTCGCTTTGACAAAGTCCTGCAGCTAACTCGAGAGATATACCAAGCGGGCAAACCTGTCGCATTCATATGTCATGCTGGTTGGGTACCGATCTCCGCGAAGATTCTGAAGGGAAAACGAGCGACCAGCGTTCGTGCCATCAAGGACGACATGGAAAACGCTGGGGTGCTGTGGGAAGACAGTGCCGTCGTAGTTGATGGCAATCTTATTTCCTCCCGGACACCGGCTGATTTGCCGCAATTCTGTCGCGCCTTGATTCAGGCGCTCGAGCGCGGTCCTGAAGACTGACGCTAGGCTGTCCGACCGTCCGACGCTCCTATAGTTTGTGCGCAATGAGTCCACGGCCGAGACAACAGATTCTTGAAAATCTCGATTCGGTGTATCGAGAGGCTTACGAACGTGCGAAGGCGGCGAAAGACGATCGCCGGATGGCGGATCTCGATGCCGCCTATCAGCGTGAACAACTCCTGCTCGAAGTCCTCCTCGATATTCGCGACGGATTGCGCGCTCCCGCGCCCCCCAAACCGGAAGCGACGAGCAACCCGATCGCTGCCCTGGACACCATTCGCCGGATCACCAAGCTCCGCTAGGAGGTGCGTCGTGCGTGGTACGTGGTGCGTAGTCACGCTGGCCCTGCTTGCCGCCTGCGGTTCCACAGCGGACATCGTCATCCAGGGTGGTCCGGTCTGGACTGGTCTCTCGACGGGGCGCGGCCAGCCCGGCGCGGTCGCGATTGCGGCCGGCAAAATCCTCGCCGTCGGCGATTCTGCACAGATGGCGCGCTACGTCGGCTCCAAGACGGAGGTCCTGCGTGCCAACGGCGGGCTCATCATGCCGGGATTCGTCGATGGCCACACCCATTTCATCAGCGGGGGCTTTCAGCTCGCGTCGGTGGATCTGCGCGACGCCGCGACACCACAAGAGTTCGTGCGACGCCTGAAAGCGTACGCCGCGCATCTCAAGCCGGGCGAATGGATTCTCGGCGGCGATTGGGATCACACGTTGTGGCCGGGGGCGCCGTTGCCGCGTCACGAGTGGATCGATTCGGTCACGCCGAACAATCCGGTCTTCGTCGATCGACTCGACGGACACATGGCCCTCGCGAACGCCGCGGCGATGCGCGCCGCCGGTGTCATGGACGCGACCCCGGCGCCTTTTGGCGGCGAGATCACAAGCGGAGGAGTCTTCAAGGACAACGCCGAGGGTCTGATCCAGGCCGCCATACCGGATCCGTCGCCCGAGCAGCAGGACTCCGCGTTGGCACGCGCCCTGACGCACGCGGCGTCGCTTGGCCTCACCGCGACCGCGAACATGTCGGCCTCATGGGCGAACTTCGCCGCCTACAAACGCATGGAGCGCGCTGGCCGGATGACCCTGCGGGTCTTCCTATACCTGCCGCTCGATGACTGGCGGACCGTCGCCGACACGGTCGCCCGCAACGGCGCCGGCGACGATTGGGTCCGCATCGGTGGCCTCAAAGGCTACATGGACGGATCGGCCGGATCACGCACGGCGTATTTTTTCGACCCGTTCTCCGACTCGGCCGGCTACTACGGCTTGATGCGCCAGCCCGAATCAGAAATGCGCGCCTGGGTCGGGGCGGGTGACTCGGCCGGCCTTCAAATCGCCGTGCACGCGATCGGCGACCGTGCCAACGCCATCATTCTGGCGATCTACGACAGCGTTGCGCGCGTACACGGCAGGCGCGACCGGCGCTTCCGCGTCGAGCACGCGCAGCATCTGCGGCCGCAGGAGATTCCGCTGTTCGGTGCCCGCCGCGTGGTGCCGTCGATGCAGCCCTATCACGCCATCGATGATGGCCGTTGGGTCGAGCAGCGCATCGGACCCCAGCGCATCAAGACGACCTATGCCTTCCGCACCTTGCTCGACACGGAGGCGCCCCTCGCCTTCGGCTCGGACTGGACCGTCGCACCGCTCGACCCCATGCTCGGCGTGTACGCCGCGGTCACACGCCGCACCTTGGACGGCAAGAATCCTGGTGGCTGGGTGCCTGAGCAAAAGATCAGCGTGGGAGAGGCGCTGCGTGCCTACACCTACGGCAATGCCTGGGCCACGTTCAACGAGCAGAAATGGGGAACGCTGGCGCCGGGGCGGTTCGCGGATGTCGTGGTGCTCGATCGCGATCCGTTTGGCGTGCCAGCCGAATCGCTCGGCACCATCAAGCCACGGTTCACGATAGTCGGCGGGAAAGTCGTGTATCGGAGACCGTAGTGAGCGCGTGTCGCTCGTCACCCCGAGTACTTGAATCCGGCGTCCTGGAGCGTCAGCGGCTTCCCCTCGTGCTCCACGCCTGCCGCTACGACTTCGCCGAGCACCAGGGTGTGATCGCCTGACGGGAGCGTGGCCACGACGCGGCACTCGACCCAGCCCAGACAGTCTCCGATCACCGGCGCACCGGCCACGGGCCATGGGCGGATCGAACGCTGCCTGCATGACCCAGTTGGCCGTCATCCCATGGTCCTCGCCGCCCGCGGCGACGGTGACGACGTAGAGCCCATAGGGGAAGTGGCGCAGGATGGTCTTCTTAGCGGCTTCGTCCATGACTGAAGTGAGAATCTAGGCTATTTTCCAACCTATGGCATCACGTTCCCGCGCGCCCGCTGCGGCCGTCCGACCGGCGAAAGCATCGACGGCGCTCTCCAAGGCCGATCTGCTCGATATGTACCGGCTGATCTTCCTGTCGCGGCGCATCGACGACAAGGAGATCCAGCTCAAGCGCCAAAACAAGATCTTTTTTCAGATTTCGGGCGCGGGTCACGAAGCCGTGCTCGTGGCCGCAGGCAAGGCGCTGCGGCCGGCGTACGACTGGTTCTATCCCTACTACCGCGACCGCGCGCTCGCCCTGACGCTCGGCATGACGCCCACGGAAATGCTGCTTGCCGGGGTGGGAGCCGCCGACGACCCGAACTCCGGTGGCCGGCAAATGCCCTCCCACTGGGGCCACAAGCAGCTGAACATCGTCAGCCAATCGAGCCCGACGGGAACACAGTTCCTCCAGGCCGTGGGCTGCGCCGAAGCCTGGCTCCGCTATTCCCGAATCGAGAATCTGAAGGACAAGCCGATCCAGGGGGACGAGGTCGTCTACGTCTCCGCCGGTGATGGCACCACGAGTGAAGGCGAATGGTGGGAGGCCATGAACAGCGCCAGCAACCTCAAGCTGCCGGTGCTCTTCCTGATCGAGGACAACAAGTACGCCATCTCGGTGCCGATCGAGGTGCAGACAGCCGGTGGGTCGGTGTCGAAGCTCGTCGCGAACTTCCCCAACCTGTTGATCGAGGAAGTCGATGGCTGCGACCCGATCGCCTCGTATGCGGCGCTGACCCGCGCCGCGGAGTGGTGCCGCCATCGCAAGGGGCCCGCGCTCGTCCACGCCCACGTGATACGGCCGTACTCGCACTCACTCTCGGACGACGAAATCCTCTACAAGCCACCCCGCGAGCGTGAAGAAGAAGCCAAACGTGACGCCGTGACCGCCTTCCCGAAGCGACTCATCGACGAGGGCGTTGCGACCGAGGCCGAGATCGAAGCGATCAAGGCGCAAGTCGAAGAAGAAATCCAGGTGGCCACCGACATGGCGCTCGCCTCGCCGCAACCCAAACCCGAGACAGCGCTCCAGTGGGTGTATTCGCCCGACGTCGATCCGACGTCGGAGCAGTTCGACACCGAGGACGATCCGCATTTCACGGGCGAGCCGACGACCATGGTCGATCTGCTCAATGCCTGCATGAAGGACGAGATGACCCGCGATCCCCGCATTCTCGTCTTCGGAGAAGACGTCGCCGATGTCAGCCGTGAGCAGTATCTGAAGGAAGTCAAAGGTAAGGGCGGTGTCTTCAAGGTCACCTGGGGCCTGCAGCGCCAGTTCGGCAGCGACCGCGTGTACAACTCGCCCCTGGCCGAAGCAAACATCATTGGCCGAGCCGTCGGACTTGCGACCAGGGGCCTCAAGCCCGTCGTGGAGATCCAGTTCTTCGACTACATCTGGCCGGCCTATCATCAGCTCCGCAACGAGCTCGCGACCATACGCTGGCGGTCCGCCAATGCGTTCAGCGCGCCGGTCGTGGTGCGCGTGACGTACGGCGGGTATCTGAAGGGTGGGTCCGTCTATCATTCGCAGACGGGGGCTGTGGTATTCACGTCGGTCCCGGGGCTACGCGTGATTTGTCCATCCACGGCCCTCGATGCCAACGGGCTGCTGCGCACGGCCATCCGCTCCGACGATCCCGTCATCTTCCTCGAACACAAACACCTCTACCGCCAGACCTACAACAAAGCCCCGAATCCCGGCCCGAACTTCATGATTCCGTTCGGGAAAGCGAAGGTCGTGCGGGAAGGGACGGCCCTGACCGTCGTGACGTACGGCGCCGTCGTGCAGCGCACACTCGTCGCTGCCAAGGAGCTCGAGGAGAAGGACCGCGTCAGTGTGGAAGTGATCGATCTGCGGTCGCTGTCGCCGGTGGACTGGGAGACGATCGAGGCGTCGATTCGGAAGACGAACAAAGTGATCGTCGCGTACGAAGACGCGTTCTCATGGGGCTATGGCGCCGAGATCGCGGCCGGGATCGCCGATCGCTGCTTCCCCTGGCTCGACGCGCCGGTGAAGCGCGTCGCCTCGACCGACACGTTCGTTGGGTATGCGCCCAACCTCGAGGACTACATCCTTCCACAAGTGGAGGACCTCGCGCAGGCAATGCGCGAGCTGCATGCGTTCTAGGCCGGCGCTGACATACGGCGTTCTATTTTTCCTGTCGGGCGCAACCGGCCTGATTTACGAGCTCCTCTGGGTTCGCGTCCTCTATCAGTCATTCGGCTCCACGATCCAATCCGTCACCACCGTCGTCGCTGCCTACATGGGCGGCCTCGGCCTGGGCGCCTGGCTGTTCGGACGGCGTGTGGACCGCACGCCGCGACCGGCGGTGCTGTACGGCCGGCTCGAGCTCGCGATCGGCATCTTCGGCATCCTCTCGCCGCTCGTCCTCGGTCTCGCGCACTGGGTGTACATCGGTACCGCCGGCGCGCTGGCGCTCGGCGGAGCCGCCAGTGTGGCGCTGCGGTTTGGCCTGGCGGCCCTTGTCCTCCTGATTCCGACCACGCTCATGGGTGGAACCCTGCCGGTCCTGACACGCGCACTCATGGGTGAGGATCGCGCACTCCTCAAGCCGTCGTTGGGACGCTTGTACGGCCTGAACACACTCGGCGCGATGACGGGTACGGCCCTCGCCGGGTTTTTGCTGATCGAGTTCGTCGGCGTCCGCGCGTCGCTGTGGGCGACCGCCGCGGTTAATCTGGCGATCGGCATCGCCGCGATTGTCCTCGGCCGCGAGCAGAGTCTCCCTGACCCCGAGCGCGAGCCCGGGGAGCAACAGACCCAACCTGCCCCTGCTGATCATCTGAGAACTCTCGCCCTGGTGCTCTTGGGCCTGACCGCCTTCGCCTCATTGCTCAACGAGATCGCCTGGACGCGCGTGCTGATCATGATCGTGGGCGGATCGACGTATGCCTTCACGCTGATCCTGTTCGTGTTTCTGCTCGGCATCGGCCTTGGCAGCATCATCGTCGCGCGGCGCAGCGCGCCCCGTGCCGAGACGGCCGCGACCGCGGGGCTCGCGCAGGGAGTCACCGGCGTCGGCGCCGCCGCGCTGTTCGTATTCTTCGGATTCCTCCCGTCCTACATCATCGCGGTCTTCCAGATTCCCGATCTGAGCGCGACCTCGCGCCTCATGCTGATGGGAGTGGCGGTGGGCGCCGTGGTTCTGGTTCCCGCGATCGGGATGGGCATGACATTCCCACTCCTCACCGACCTCACCGCCCAACGTCGCGCGGCACGCGGGGCCGACGTCGGCGCGGCGTACGCGCTCAATACCGTCGGCAGCATTCTCGGGGCCGTGATCACCGGATTTGTACTCGTCGTCGCGCTCGGAACGCAGGCGACGCTGCGGGTCGGCCTTGTCGTCAATGGACTCGCGGCGTTGGCGCTCGCCTGGCTCGCCGCGCGTGGAGTCGCGGAGGGTTCGGCGGAAGACCGCCGGCTGCGGGTACGCGTCTTGTCGGCCGCCTGTCTGGGAACGCTCGCGCTGGTGGCAGCCGTGGCGGCACCCGGCTGGAGCACCCGGCTGATCGACTTGGGTCCGACGATCTACGCGCGCCAGCCCATGGACAAAGCCGCGCGGCAACGGTTTCTCGAGCACCGCGGCGTGCGGCAGCTCGCGTTCCGGGAGGGGCCGAACGCGACGGTGAGTGTGTGGGAAGGCGAGAGCGGTCGATCGCTGCGCGTGAGCGGCAAGGTCGACGGATCCGATCGCGGCGACATGGACACGCAGGTCATGCTTGGCCTCGCGCCCGCGGTGGCGCGGGTCGGCGCGACGTCCGCGCTCGTGATCGGCTATGGCACCGGCGTGACAGCGCATGTCCTTGCCGCCGTGCCGAGCGTAGCGCGGCTGAAAGTCGTCGAGCTCGAGCCGTCCGTCATGCAGATGGACAGCTTCTTCGTCGGCGTGAACGGCAACGTGCTTGCCCGGCCCGGCGTGCGTGTCGTCATCGATGACGCGCGCAGCGCCTTCCAGCTGGACCGCGAGCGCTACGACGTGATCGTCTCTGAGCCGTCGAATCCGTGGGTCGCTGGGGTGGCGACGCTGTACACCCCCGAGTTTTTCCGCATTGCCGGGGGCCGATTGTCCGATGACGGCATCTTCTGTCAGTGGATTCAGCTCTACCAGCTGCCACTGCCGATTGTCGCCGGGATCGTGCGGAACCTGCGCGCGGTGTTTCCGCACGTGCACGTATGGTTCGGAGGCAGCGCCGATCTCGTAGTGCTGGCATCGCCGCGGGCAATCACCTACGACCGCGCATGGCTGACGCAGCTGCTGGGTCGAGGCGGTCCACTGAACGCGATGAGCCGCGAGTGGCTGAGCATCGACAACACGGACCAGTACTTCGGTCGGATGCTGTTGGGGGACTCGGGCGTCGCGCGCCTGATGCAACGGGCAAACCTCGAGCACAGCGACAATCAGCCGCGCCTCGAGTTTGTCGCGGCACGCCGGTTCCTCGATCCCGGGGCTGCCGCGGCTGCCGTCTTCGACTCCCTGATCCAGCTCGGCAAGGGCGATACCGGCACAGCGCCGTTCGCACTGTTACGCATCCTCGCCATGCGCCGCGGCGACGCCGGGGTCCTTCCCTATCTCGATGCCGCCCACCGCGCTCAACCGGACGTCGTCGAGTGGAGCATTCGCAGTGCTGGCATTCGCCTGGCGCTGGGGGATACCGCGCAAGCCGATTCCCTGCTGGGCGCGGTGATTACGAGGAGCGGCGCCTCACCCGACGGGCTCCAGATGCGCGGGTTGCTCGCTGCCGCCCGCAACCAGCCGCTGGCCGCGATCGCCCTGCGCGAAGCGCTCGCCGCAGGTGCCGATACCGGGCAAGTGCGTGCGGCGCTCGCGCTGCTGGCCGCGCGGGCATCTCGGTGGGGCGAGGCGGCGTCGCAGGCGCGGGGGGCGCTCGGCGCGGCTCAAGGCACCTTTCGCCATCCCTTCCCCGGCGAGTTCCTGAGCCAGGCGCTGGGACAGATCGCGCTGGATGCCCCGGCCGCCTTGGCGGACAGTTTGCTCAGCTTCGCGGTGGGGCGGCGCCCGGGTTCGGCGCGCTACCGCGAGTTGGCCGCCGTGGCTGCCCTCCGGGCGGGTCGCTGTGAAGACGCCGCCGCGAGTTTTGTGGAGTTGCTGGATTTCGCCGTGCAGCGGGACAACGGGCCGGCACTCGTACGCGAGTGCTGGGCGACGCAGGACTCTACGGCGAGGACCGGGGCCGCTGCCCGCGGGGCGGCGGCGAGGCAGGTGCGGGAGAAGCACTGAGCACATCGCGGATCTCGCCCGCGGCCGCGATCGCGTGATCGACGTCTCGGGAGAGCGCGCGTGCCTGCTGCGTCGCATTCGTCAAATCGCTGAGCACCGCTGCAACCCCGGCCGATCGCAGGCGCAGGAGATCGAACCGCACGTTCTGCATCGCCAGCACACACGACTCGATCTGTTCCTCGACTCGCCGGCGCCGCGTCAGCAGATCACTCAACGCCTGGCGCTGCCGCTCGAGCAAGCTGATCTGACGTTCCCGCTCCGTTCCTTCTTCATGAAGCTTCACCGCTTCGATCCGCACTTCGAGCCGCGCCAACGCGCCGTCATCGACATCGGCGCTCATGCCGTGCAACATCCGTGCGAGATCTTCGGCCCGCTTGAGCAGCGCGTCGACGGTGACGACCACGTCCGGAAGCAGCTTTCGCTCCGACGTCGGGACGCGCTCCATGATCTTGAGAATCGCTTCCCGGTCATTGCGCGCCAGCCGCACGGTATCAACGTGGCGGCCGAACTCGTCCGCCTTGGGCGCACCGAGTGCGCGGCGCGGACCGAGCAGCGCCCCCTGGGCGTCCGGCGCCGCCGGGCGGTTGAGCACGTCGCGCCACGAATACCCGTTCTGCCAGAGTTTCATGAATTGCGGCAGCAAGCCGAAGCCGCCCCAAATCGCCGTGGGGAAGAGCGACCAGCTGAGGCCGCTGCCCATGATCATGTCGATAAACATCAATCCACCGCAGACGGACGCCCACGAGACGAAACTGTCGCGGAACTTGGCGACCATGCGGGGTTCACCGCTGGGTGTGAGATCGCTCTTGGGATCTCGCTTCGGGCTGGGGCGGGACGCGCGCCGCCGCTCGGGACGACCACCGCCTGACATCCTGGCCGGTGGCTCCCCGAAGCGGGTTTCCAGACGCGCCAGCGGGCTGACGCTTGGGCGCCGCGATGGGCGATACGGCGGTGCACTGCGCGATTCGAGCGCGCGCCGCAGTGCATCCGCGGTCGGCCAGCGCGCCTCTGGTTCCTTCTCGAGCGAGCGCATGACGCACGACGCGAGATCGTCCGGGCAGGTTGGAGTCCGGTCCTGCAGGTTGGGCGCCTGTTCGGTGATTTGCTTGAGCAGGATGCCAGGGACTGTCGGCGCCGAGAACGGCAATTCGCCGGCGAGCATCTGATACCCGACGACGCCGAGGCTGTAGATGTCCGAGCGTCCGTCGATTTCGCGATCGCCGGCGGCTTGCTCCGGACTCATGTAGTGCGGCGTGCCGATGGCGACGCCCGTGGCCGTCAACGTTCCCGGTCCGGTGGTCGAGGTCAGCGCCTTCGCGATCCCGAAGTCCGTGAGAACGGTCCGGCCGCGGCTTCCCTCGAGCAGGATATTGTCGGGTTTGACGTCGCGATGGATGATGCCGAGGGCGTGTCCGGCGCCGAGTGCGTCCGCCGTTTCCATCATGATGCGCCGCGCTTCTTCGGGCGGCAGTCGCTCGCGGCGTTTGAGGCGCGCCGCGAGCGACTCCCCATCCACGTAGGCCATCACGAAGTAGACGAGACCGTCCTTACCCTCACCGACGGAGTGAATCGGGACGATGTGCGGATGGGACAGACGCGCCGCCGTTTCCGCTTCGCGGAGAAAACGCATCCGGATTTCCTCGCGGAAGGCGAGCTCGGGTGGCAGTACCTTGACCGCCACCTTCCGTTTGAGCCGCTCGTCGCGCGCATGGTACACCACGCCCATGCCGCCGCGGCCGATCTCCCCTTCGAGTGTGAAGGAGGACCCCAGAGCCTGACTCAGACGCTGCGCCAGCAGATCGGTCATGCCGTTTTGCAATCCATTCGAGGACTAAGATTTAGCCGCAACCTTGCGGCCTTGCAACACACTCCAGGCGCGTCGTGTTGGCAGTTACGCGCCGCTTTGGCGGCACTTTTCGGAACGGACCTGCCGCAGGCGGCGTTTTTTCGTGGCATGGACGGTGCGATGTGCGTCCCAGACCGCCGTTCACGAAACTTACTATCGGAGAATCCATGTCAGACCGGATGATTTTGCCCGTCCTGCCGTTGCGCGACGCCGTGCTGTTTCCCGGCGTTGCGACGCCGATTGGCGCGGGCCGTCCTGCGACATTGCGCGCCATAGAAGCAGCCCTCAAGCAACCCGACCGCAAGGTCTTCGCGGTCGCCCAGAAAGAGAACATCGATCAAGTCACGCCTGGCGTGCTGTACAACACCGGAACGATCGCGCGGATCAGCCAGGTCCAACGCAATCTCGGTGGCGTGCAGCTGCTCCTGCACGGCGACAGCCGCGGGACGGCCGTCCACTACAGCGAGACCAACGGGTATCTCGAGGCGACTGTCCGCGAAACGTCAGACCTTCCTCCTCTCAATGATAAGGATCCCGCGTTCGTCGCGTTGCATCGCGAGGTCCGCGAGCGCGCCGCGGAGCTCGGCCAGAAGTCGGGACTCCCGACGGAAGTCGTGCAGCAGGTGCTGCAAGGTGTCAGCGACCCCGGCGCCCTCGCCGATCTGGTCGCCGGCCATCTGGACATCCAATCGCTGGAGCGCCAGCAGCTGCTGGAAACGCTCGCGGTCGAGGACCGGCTGCGCCGCGTGCTCGTGCACGTGCAGCGGCAGATCGCCGTCGTCGATGCGCAGGAAGACATCAAATCGCAGGTCCAGGAAGAGCTGGGCGAACGCCAGCGTGAGATGCTGCTCCGCGAGCAGATGAAGGCGATTCGCAAGGAGCTGGGCGAGGAGGAAGAGGCGGCGGAAGCCGACGACCTCAAAAAGCGCCTCGATGCGCTGGAGCTGCCGGAAGCGGCTCGCAAAGAGGTCGATCGCGAGCTTGGGCGGCTGGAGCGCGCCGGACGGGAATCGATGGAGGCGCAGGTCATCCGCACCTACCTCGAGACGATCGCCGAGCTGCCGTGGAACAAGCGCACCGAAGAGTCGCTCGATCTGAAGCAGGCCGCGAAGATCCTCGAAGAGGACCACTACGGCCTGCAGGATGTGAAGGATCAGGTGCTCGAGTTCCTGGCGGTCCGCCAGCTGCGGCAACAGCAGCCGAAGGAAGAAGCCCCGGGGAACGAGGATGACCGCGCTTCGCGCGCGCCGACCCTGCTGTTCGTCGGACCGCCGGGTGTCGGCAAGACCTCGATCGCCAAGTCCATCGCGCGGGCGATGGGCCGGCCGTATGTGCGCATTTCGTTGGGCGGCGCCCGGGACGAGGCCGATATTCGCGGCCACCGGCGCACCTACGTGGGCGCCATGCCGGGCCGCATCATCCAGGGGATGAAGCAGGCAGGCGCGAAGAACCCGATTTTCCTGCTCGATGAAGTCGATAAGCTGGGCGTTTCCTTCCAGGGCGACCCGGCCGCAGCGCTGCTCGAAGTGCTCGATCCGGCGCAGAACGACTCGTTTACGGACCACTATCTGGGAGTGCCGTTCGATCTCTCGGAGGTGTTGTTCATCGCGACCGCGAACTTCCTGCAGAGCATTCCCGGTCCGCTGCTCGATCGGCTGGAGACCGTGAACTTCGCGGGCTACACCGAGCGGGAGAAGTTGGAGATCGCCAAGCGGTATCTCGTGCCTCGCCAGCTGACCGAGAACGGTCTGCGCACGGGCCAGTTGACGATCACGGATGGGGCGTTGAGCGAGATCATCGCCAGCTACACGCGCGAGGCGGGTGTCCGCCAGCTCGAGCGTGAGATCGGCAAGCTGGGTCGCAAAGTCGCGCGCAAGATCGCCGACGGCGCAGCGCAGACAATCACCGTTGGTCCAAAGGACGTGCCGGATATCATCGGCCGGCCCAAAGTCCACCCCGAGCGCATGGCCGGCGCAGATCAAGTCGGCGTGTCGACCGGGATGTACTACACGCCCGTCGGCGGCGACATCATGTTCGTCGAAGCGAGCGTCATGCGCGGTAAGGGCGAGTTGGTCCTGACGGGTCAGTTGGGCGACGTCATGAAGGAGTCCGCCCGCGCAGCGTTGACGTATGCCAAGTCACACGCCGATCTGCTGGGGATTCCGGAAGGCGCGTTCGTCGATACGGACATCCACGTCCACGTCCCAGCGGGCGCGATTCCCAAGGATGGACCCTCGGCTGGTGTCACGATGGCGACCGCGCTCGTCTCGGCGCTCTCGCGCCGGCCGGCACGGCACGACATCGCGATGACCGGCGAGGTCACGCTGCGGGGCCGCGTCCTGCCGATCGGCGGGGTGAAGGAAAAGGTGCTGGGCGCCGTGCGCGCGGGGATTACGTCGGTGATACTACCGAAGGAAAACGAGCGCGACCTCGACGATCTGCCGGAAGAAGTGCGGAAGACGCTCGACGTGCATCTGGTCGAGGAGCTGGGAGACGTGCTGAGCCTGGCGCTGCGCGGCGCCCGGTTCGAAGCGGGACACCTGATCTTCGAGACCGACGCGCCGGTGCTAGCTCGCGCTCACGCCGGCAACCACTAAGTCGACCGCCGCTTCGCGCCAGCGCGCGCGGAGCGACGGCTCGTCGGCCCCCAGGGGGCGGGCACTCGTGGCGATCACGGCTTCCATGCTGAGGTAGCCCACCATCAGAATCAGCGCTTGGGCGGCAGCCAGGTGCGGGTCGAGATCGTCCCGCACCTGGCCCAAGCCCTGGCCTTCCGCCAACAGGACGACCAGCCGGTTGATGGCCGGGGCAAAAGCCGCCCCGCCACCTGAACGCGTTCCCTGGCCGAGCAACGCGACGATTTCCGGATGTCTCGCGAGGAATTCGAACTGCGCGGCGAGCGTGAGCCGGAGCCGTTCGAGCGGTCCGCCACTCGGTGTGGCCAATTCTGCCAGCGCCGTCTCCAGCTCGCCGGCCGATTGTGCGAGCACCGCCTGGAAGAGACCGCGCTTGGAGTGGAAGTAGTAGAACAGCAGCTGTTTGTTGACGCCCGCTCGGCGGGCGATCTGTTCGACGCGCGCGCCCGCGAAGCCCCGCCTCGCAAACTCCTCGCGGGCAGCGGCGATGATTCGTAATGCCCTGTCGTTACTCAGTTTAGGCGGCATGTACCAATATCGTCAACCGTTTGGTTGATGAAAGCTAATGTAGTCCGACGTTTTCCGGAATGCGCGACAGGCCTTCCTTCAGGTAAGCCAGCAGGTAGCGATTCACCTGATCGGGGGATTCCTCCGGAGCGTCGTGCCCCGAGCGTGACAGGAGCGCGAGTTCGCTCCGCTGCAGCTCCCCCGCGAACCTGCTGCCGTCCCGGAGCGGAATCCACCGGTCGTGGTCGCCCCAGAGGATCAGCGTCGGCGCCTGCACGCCGCCCAGCCGTCCGCCGAGCGAGTCGAACCGGAACTCCCGGAGCACGCCTCGGAGGGCGCGTCCGTATGCCGGATCGGGAACGGGGGCATAGTACTGATCGACGTCTGCGTCCGTGACCTTGCTCGGATCGGCGAACGTCGAGCGCAGGATGCGCCCGGTGACCCAGCGGCTGCGAAATGACGTGACGATGGCGCCCACGAACGGCCAGCGCGCCACCTTGAGGACGCCGGGCCAGCGGACGCCGAATCCCGCCGCGTCGATCAACACCATTCCGCGCACCCGATCCGGATGGGCCAGCGCCACTTCGGCGGCAATCGCGCCGCCCATCGAATGTCCGACCAACACCGCGCTAGCGATCCCGAGTGAGTCGAGCAACGACACGATGAGGTGCGCATAGGCGGCACTCGTGTATCCGTGCGCCGGTTTGTCGGAGAATCCAAAACCGCGATTGTCAATGACGACGACGCGATATCCGGCTGCGACGACCACGGGCAGCTGGTATCGCCAGCCGTACATCGACGCGCCGAACCCATGAATGAAAACAACCGGCGTGCCGTTGCCGGTGTCGATCATCCGTAACCGTGTGCCATCGATCGTGCGGTACTGCGCCCGAAATGGCGTGCCGGCGGGATAGCGCTGCGATTCAGGAATGGGTGCCGCGCGGCACGCGCCGGCGAACAACACGATACAGAGGAGAGCTCGAGCAGCGGTCACGCGGCGCCCCGCAGCGCCCGGCGGGCGAGCAGCACGATCAGCGGGTGCGACGTCCATAGGCCGGCGACCGTCTCGCCGTCGCCCGAGGTCATCACCAGCTGCGTGTCATCGACCAAGAGGACTGTCGCGTCGGGTGCGTCCGAGGCGGCCGGCTCGAGCCATGCCGGCGCGTCCGGCGGCAGGCCGCCGCGTGCACGGACGGTCAGCGTCGCACGTTCCGCCGCCCGTCGCCAAGCCGGCAGCGTCGGCCGCCACAGCTCGAGCGCCATCACTCCTTCTACACTTCGCTCCGCCCGAGCGACCAGCTGGGTGACGAGATTCGCGACCGCGCGACTGCCCGCCACCTCCCTGGTTACGGGATCGCCGGGCCGCGAGAGACCGCGCACCTCGCGCCCCAGCCGGTCCAACGCCTCCCCTTGCCGGGTTGCCAACAGCGCGAGGAGTGCTTGCGGGTCGATAGGCCGATAGCGCGCCGGCCGCTCCGGAGGTGGCGTGCGCGTCGCGGCGCCGCGGGAGACCAACCCTTCCAGCGCCCCGTAGGCGTTGGCGCGCGCGAGCCTCGCGCCGCGTGCGATTGCATAACCGGTCGAAGGGCCGAGCCGGAGCAGCGTCGCGTAGACGAGCGACTCGGTGGGCGTGAAACCGAACGGCGTAAGATCGAGCGCCATTGTAGTAGCAGATACTACTACTTAAACGTCCCGCGGGCCACTCAAACGATGTTCAGAGGCATCCCGAGCAGCCGCGCAATCAGCGCCAGGCGGAACGTGACATCGGTCTGGCGCTGGGCCGGGCTCTTCCCCGGTCCCTCGAGTGGGAAATAGTGGTATACCACAGGGTTCGTCGTTTTCGGCATCACGCGCAGGCCAGCAGGACTCCAGATCCCCTGATCGTCGCACTCGCTATAGAGCCGCGCGAGAACCTTCGCGGCACTGGGCACTTGCCGGACGATACCCAGCCGGGTGAGCAGCTCCAGCCAGTACAGGGCGAACGGCACGTCAGTGATCCGGCCCTGGGCGTCTGCGTGGAGCGGGTCACCCAGGACCTCAAACAGCGGTTTCAGAACCTTCTTGCCCGCCAGGATGAAGAACGACCGGCGCGGGGTCGGGATCGAGAAATACGCCGCCACGCGCTCGAGGAATCCGGCGCGCTCCCTCTGCACTGCCGGCATGAAGGCCAGCACCTCTACCGAGAAGACCGTCGGCGGATACGCGAGCGGATCGAGTACCGTCTTGCCCTGCGCCTTTTTGAACGGCTTCTGCGCCACCTCGCTCCGCAGATACATCGAGATGTCGCTCGCGATGCGATGCGCGGCACCCCGGAGGCGAGGGTCGTCCTGATGCGCACCGCGCGCGAGTGCCGCGGCCGCCGCTTGCCCACCCATGCCCCTCGCCCACAGCGTCAGGCCCGGATCGGTTTTCGCCGGCCGCTGAAACTCGACGAGCAGCGCCGGATCGTCGTCCCTCGACAGCAACCGGAACAGAAACCGATCGGCGAACCGGAAGACGCGCGCATCGGGCGGCCAACCCAGCTCGAGCAGTCGTCGATACTGATAAATCGTTCCGACTTCTTTCCACCCCATCGCCTTGGATGCGGCAGGCGCGAGGAGATTACCTCCCCACAGACCGGTCTCTTTTTGCTTCCGGACGATGGCGAGCGCTTCCTTGTAGTGCAGCATCGCTTCACGCAACTGAACCACGCGCTCGAAGTCGCGCGCCTGTTCGGGCACGACTTCAGTAAGCGTCCGATACTGAATGGGGAGACTGGCGGCCTCATATAACCACGACAGAGGCACTGTATGTGTGGAGGGAATCTCCAACCGCCGCTCCATTGGTAGGAGTTCGGACCAGCTGGTGTCGCCGGGCCAAAAACGGGCGCAAACTTACCCGCCCCCAGGCCAATCGGCAATCGCGGGACATTAACCCGTTGTGCTCAAAGGTGTTCCGCAAGTGCTCCGAGCGTGCAATCTACTGCACCGCCTACGGCTGGGGTCGCTGGAACTCCGACGACGGCAGCCAACGCGGCATGGCAGGGTCGTTCGCGATTGCGCGCGCGGCGCGTACCGCGACGCGCACCTCCTGCGCCATCCCGGCGTAACGGAACGACGGCTGATACTCATCACTCGGCTGATGATAGCGTTGCTCGTTGTAAATGTTCTCCTGCTCCTCGCCCCAACCCTTCGGACGTCCGACAAAATCGACGCCGGGCTTGATCGACAGCGCCGGCACCCCGGCGCGCGCAAACGGAAAGTGGTCCGACCGGAAGAACGATCCGCGCACATCGGGTTGTGACTCGACGCTGAGCGACTCCGCCCGCGCCGCCGCGACGAAGATCGGTCCCAGGGTCGAGCGGTCCATACCGAGTGCGCCAATGTCGCGCGTCGCTCCCCGGACGTTCGTGACGTCGAGATTCAACACCGCCGCGGTTTGACCGAGCGGCACGAGTGGGTGCTGCACGTACGCTTCGCTGCCGAGCAGGCCGCTCTCTTCGGCGGTGGTCGCGACGAACAGGATCGAGCGCGAAGTCCGCGGCAGTTGTGCGAGCGTCTTGGCAGCACCCAGAATCGCGGCAACACCCGACGCGTTATCTTCGGCGCCGTTGTAGATCGAGTCGCCACGGATCGCGGGCCCGATCCCCTTGTGATCCCAGTGCGCGGTGATCAGCACCGCCTGCGACGCCAGACGCGGATCGCGACCGGGAAGGCGCGCCGCGACATTCTCCGATTCCACCCGACGCAGGGCACTGTGAATGCGGACCGCGGCAGTCAGGCCCGTCCCGACGGGACGGAAGTCGCGGCGCGCGGCTGCCCGACTCAGCGCATCGAGATTGAGCCCGGCCTTCGTGAGGGCAGCGCGCGCACTGGCCTGGGTCACCCACCCGGCGAACGCGAGACTCGGCGATTGTGGCTGATCGAGCTTGAACTGCTCCACCGACCATGAGCCGCGCACGACTTCCCACGGGTACGTCGCGCTCTCCGTCGTGTGAATGAGGATTGCGCCGGCGGCACCCTGACGGGCCGCCTCCTCGAGCTTGTAGGTCCAGCGCCCGTAGTACGTGAGAATCTTGCCGAGAAACACCGTGGAATCGACGAGACCCGGATCGTTCACGAGCATGAGCAGCACTTTGCCGCGCAGATCGGCGCCCTTGTAGTCGTCCCATCGCCACTCGGGTGTCCGGATGCCGTATCCGACGAA
Organism: Gemmatimonadota bacterium; assembly: GCA_003223395.1. GTDB lineage: Bacteria > Gemmatimonadota > Gemmatimonadetes > Gemmatimonadales > GWC2-71-9 > 20CM-2-65-7. The sequence continues at coordinate 26,691 of QHUZ01000051.1, forward strand.
CACGACCTCTCCACTCGCGGCGATATCCGCTTCCGGTCGTTCCCCCCACGCGACGAAGGCGTCTCGATACGCGAGGGTGTCGGTCGCACCTCCCGCTGGTCCCCACGCGAGTGTCGGCTGCGGCGTCATCCCGACGAGGGCGACGGGCTGGAAATAGGTCCCGTTCGCTCCCGCCGGCTCGAGTCCCAGGGCCTGGAATTGGGCAGCGATGTACTCCGCCGCGAGCCGGCCACCGCGCGTCGCCGGGGCTCGGCCCTCGAGCAGGTCGCTCGCCAGGAACCGCACATGGGCGTCCATCGCGGCCGTATCGACAAGGATCTGGGCTGCTCGCTGTGCTGCGGCGGCGGCGGCGGTCGTCGTGACGAGTGCCAGCATTAGGGCAGTATTCCAACATTTAGGCATCATTGCGTGGGTTGCTCCCGTGAGAGGCGACATTTGACGGTATCAATCGTACCCGGCCGGCTGCGGCCTGCTTCACTGGTCATGACCAAAGTCGAGTCGTCGAGAAAGTCGATCGCTTCGCCGCCGATCTCCATCCCCGCGCGGGCTCTGAAAGGTCGCTTGCGAGAAACAACGCGGTTGCGAACATGAGGCTCCACGAAGATACTTCGCGGATGCGCGATGCAAATGTCCGTTTGCACGGCCGAATCCTCTACCTCACCGAGGATCCTGGCTTCGTGCGTGCGCAGCTCGCCGGGAATGATCCGGCGTGGACGCAGGAGCACAAGCTGCGCGACGACATCTCGACCGACGAAATCACTCCCGCGTACATCTGCTACTACTACGACGAAACGCTTGGCGAATTCCCCTACCTTGGCCTCAAGTGCCGCGACGAATTCCCGATTTCCCGCGGCGCAGTCAAAGGCGGGGGCTTCGTGGCGGCCGTGAGCGGCAAGCGGCGCGGGAAAGGGTCTTCGCGCGAGCAGTCGCCCTACGCCGAGATGTGCGCCGGGATCAAGCTGGTGGTGGCGGAAAGCATCGAGCGCATCTACCGCGAGAACTGTCAGAACCTCGGCGTCCTCACGACGACCGATTTTTCGATTCTGGACAAGGTACGCCGCGGCGAGGTCATTCCCCTGTCGGTGTTCACGGCGGGCGAGGGCGAGATCACGCGCGGCATCATCGAGCACGGCGGCTTGTTCAACTACAACATGGCGCGGCTCAAGGGCGAGGTCGTCCTCCATCCACCCACGACGTCGCAGCGGCCGATGACACTCGGCGAGAAGATCCTGGCCCGCCGCTGGGTCGTCGATCCCGCGAAGGGCAAAATCGGCGTTCCCGCCGTGAAGCCGGGCGATGAGGGGTTCGTGCTCACCGACATCCGGTTCAGTCACGAGTACGTGACGCCGATGGCGGCCATCTTCTTCGAGCAGCTCGTCGGGAAGGACGCGAAGGTCAACGATGCCGGCTCGATCCTGATGTTCCGCGACCACCTCACCTTCCTGCCGGAAGCGATGACGCCGGAGCGTGTGAAGGAAGGATTGCTCGACGTCGCGCTCCAGCTCGAGAAGAAGCAACGCGAATTCGCCACCGCGCAGGGGATCAAACTGTACGGCGAGCTGCGGCTCGGTCACCACGGGTCCGAAGCGATCTGCCACTCCAAGATCCTCGAGTCGCACGCGCTGCCCGGGCAGGTGATCATCGGCTCCGATTCGCACACGCCCCATGCCGGCGCGGTGGGCTGCATCGCGTTCGGCGTGGGAACGACCGCAATCTTCAATTCCTGGATTACCAAAGACGTCCGCCTCCAGGTCCCGGAAACGGTCAAGGTCGTGATCCGCGGCCAGAAGCCGGACAACGTCACCGCCAAGGACTTCATGTTGGAAGTGCTGCGTCATCCGTACGTGAAGACGGGCAAGGCCATCGGCAAACTGGTCGAGTATTGTGGCGATGCTGTCGAGTCGCTGTCGGTAGACGAGCGGGCCACGATGACAAACATGACGGCTGAAGTGGGTGGCTTCACGGGGTACGTCGCGCCAGACGAGAAAACGGTCGAATACCTGATGGACTACCGCAAGATGTCCCGAGCCGAGGCGGAGCAGCGCTGCGCCGGGCTCACGAGCGACCCGGGAGCGGGGTACTGCGAAGTCATCGAGATCGACGCCTCGGGCGTTCGGCCGATGATCGCGCTCCCCGGCGATCCCGGGAACGGTCTGTACATCGAGGACGTCGGCCAGCGCATAAAGGTCGACATCGCGTATGCGGGCTCGTGCACGGCAGGCAAGAAGGAAGACATGGATATGTACGCGCGCGTCCTCGCCGAAGCCGCGGGGCGGGGCGAGCGCGTGGCGCCGTGGGTGCGGTTCTTCATTCAATGCGGTTCCCAGGACGTGAAGCGCTACTGCGAGGAGAAGGGATACCTGGATCTGTTCCGGCGGGTGGGCGCGACGTTCCTCGAGCCGTCGTGTGGCGCGTGCATCAATGCGGGGCCAGGCGTATCCAAGACGCGCGAAGAAGTCACCATCAGCGCGATCAATCGGAACTTCCCGGGCCGTTCAGGTCCGGGTCAGCTCTATCTCGCCAATCCGTACACCGTGGCCGCGTCGGCCATCACCGGCTACATCACGACGTGGGAGCCGGGCATGGTGCTGGAGACCGCGCGCTCAGGGTAGAGTGCCGCGGATCTTCACCTTGATGGCACGCGCCCCACTGCCGAAGTCCAGCGCCGACGTCACCGTCGTAGTCGAATCCGGAACCAGCTTCGCGGTAATCGTGAACTCGCCGTTCAGCATGCCGCGGGACACGTTGAACGTTGCCCTCCCCTGAGTCGACCCGTACTGGCTCGTGGTCGTACGCAGGTGGCCACCGCGCGACAGCCACTTTGTGACCGTCGAGTCGGTCTTCTGGTGGATGACGAATCCAGTACTTGTGCCCGCCGTGTCGAGAGTAAACCGCGACCACAGCGAGTCAGTGACGGGAGCACGGCCCGAGCCGAGCAGGAAAAACACTGTATCAATGGTCCGGCTGGTGGAGTCGTACCCTCTCCATGCGAGAATCGCCGTCAAATTGCTGACGACATGCGTTCCGCCCTGCGTCGCGTCGATATCGAACTCGATTCCCACCGCCCGCGTTGTGTCTCCTCCCACCGCGATGCGTGACGCGCGATCGACGAACGGAATGACCAGCGTAGACATGAGCGCGTACAGTCCCGAGTCTCCAGTGAACGCCGGATCCAGCGTGGTGTCATGACGGAATGCGGAATCGAGGGCCATCCAGACGGCAAGCTTCTGGGCGACAGGGATCGCGTCGGGATCGACGCCACCGGCATCGGAGCACGCAACGATAACCCCGGCAACGGCCAGGGAGAGTAGCATCGTTCTCATGTGGGTGAATATGGCGCTACAGCGGGCCTCCGGTAACGGTGGCCACCTGCACGCGATACGGCCGAAGTGAATCGCGCTGATACACGCTGCGGGGATTCCACAGGACCCAGGTGTTGATCCCCAGGTCCTCCGCCGCGCGAATTTGTTCGCGGATCTCATGCGGGGTGTACCGCGGCTTGCGCCGGCCCAGGGTGAACGCCTGGAGGTACGGTCGGATCGTCGCGGCTCGGGTGAGCGGCCGCGAGCGCTCCAGCGCTTCAGTCAGCGCATTGCGCACGACGCGATATGGCTCGGCGTTCGGCCACGCGAGTCCGTAGCTGCCCTTGTAGTAGTGGCTGGGATAGACCATCGGCAATACCACGTCCGCGACACTGACGAAGTCTTCCCATACCTGGCCGATCCCCAGGTCACCAGTCGCCGACGACGTCAGACCAAAGATGTCGAACGTGACCGGCACGCCCATCGGCTGGATGCGCTGCGTGAGAATGGCGATCCCCGCCTGCACACCTTCGCGCTGCGACTCGCCGCGCTTGCGCGCGGCAAAGATCGCCTGCGCCATCGCTTCTTTGGGCTCGTCCGGGAAGCGGACGTAATCGAATTGCACTTCATTGAAGCCCAGCCGGACCGCTTCCTGCGCGAGCTGCGCCGCGTAGATCCAGACCGAGTCGTTGTACGCATCGACCCACGCGATGCCGATCCGATCGCGCCACAGTCCGCTGCCGTCACGATTCTGGACCGACCACTTCGGCCTCCGCTCGGCGAGGAGCGGATCTTTGGCGACGACGATGCGCGCGATGGCGTAGATGTCGTGCGCGCGCAGGGTATCGAGCCGCGATTGGACATCTTTCGTGCGGACGCATTTCGTCGCGCCGATCTGCTGCGCGACTTGGACCTCCGAGGGATACAACAGGCAGCCGGTGTCGTCCTTGACGTCGACGACGAACGCATTGATCTCCGTCGAATCCGCGAGCCTAACGAGCTGGGCCAGCTTGCTCCCGCCGAACGCCCACGCATTGACGTACAGCGCCTTGATCGGATCGGCCTGGGAATTGTCGAACATCGGGTCGGGCAGGACGTAGCGGAGCTCGACGCCGCGCAACTGCATCGTCTCCGGCGACGACGGCAATTGCTGGGCAAAAAGGCCGCGACTTGCGGTCGCGGCCCAGACGACGAGAACGGCTGCCTGCCGAGCCAACTTCATAGGGGCCATCAACATAGGAAATTAGCCCCTGGCCGGGCAAGGATTCATCTCTTACTTCATCCGTAAGCTATTGAATAGCAATGGGTAAGTCGCGATGCTCTGGCCGCGATACTGTGGACGGATGCCGAACAGGATAACGCGCCCGTTTCCTTGTTGAACCTCGAGGATCGCGGCCTTTCCCGCGATCCGTTCCGGATGGAGGACCCAGCCGGACAGCAGGACGCGGGTCGGGTCCTCCGGCCAGCGTCCCACAACCTGCGTGACGTTCGAGTCGAGCACCTCGAACGCAGGTCCTCCTTGAAACCATCCGATCGTTTCGCGTGGCATCCCGTGCGCGACGGCGGTCGATGTGTCGAGCTCCAGGCGAAAGATCGAGCCCGGCGCGTAGAAGTCTTCGTCACCCACCGCTTCGAGCACGTTGCGCACCGGGAGCAGCAGCGCCTGAATGGCAAATCGGCTCGCCTCATTCATCGCGACGAGCGTTCCGCCGTCCACCACGAACTCCCGCAACGCTTCACTGCCGTCGGGGCCGATGCCTCCGGCGTACGGCGCGGGATAGCGCGGGGGCAGGCCCTCGAGGATCTCGCTCGGGCGCTGGTCGGGAAGGATGATCACATCGAACCGGTCGTGGAGCTTGCCCGCGCGCACCACCGAATCGACGAGCGACGTGTAGGGCACCTTCCAGGTGTCGAACACCCAGCGCGTCCACCCCTCGTCCATCGTCGCGTCATAGGATTTGTAGAGACCAATACGGACCGCGGGCTCCACGTCCGATACGCGGAGGGGGGGCAGCGGGGGCACGATCCGCGGTGTGATCGGCGACGACAGCGGAACGCGTAGCGAGTCGTTCGCCGCAGTGGCCGTCACATGCATGAGCAACGGCAGGGTGTGAGCCGTGACATCGTAGGGGCGCTCCGGCGGCCCCCCGGGATACAAGCGTCGGTCCGGATAGTTCTGCACTTCGAGCAGCGTCTTGGCGAACGCCGCGTACGGTTGCCGCAGCACGACGACGTACGTCCCCGCCGCGTGGCGCTGACCCTGCACGCTGAACGACTGGAGCGCGGTGCGAATCTCGACGCCGCCGCGCCGCAGGATGCCGAGCAATGCGCTCAGCGCGACCGAGTCCTGGGGGGGGCGCGCCGGAATCACGTAGGCGTACGGCCATTCGCGCCAGCCGCGGATCGCACGCGTCTCGATGTTGAAAAAGTTGGTGAGCCAGCGCTCGCGGTCGTGCGCCGCATGTGACAGCAGCGCGTAGGCGCCTTCCGTCTGATACGACACGATGTCGCGCAGCGACCACCGTCCCCCGCGCCAGGGGTTCGTGAAATTCCACGACCGCTCGCGCGGATTGTAGCCGCGCTCGCGCGCCTGCAGCCGATCGAACGGGATATCGATCGGCGTCGCGAGGTCGGCGCTGGCCGTCTCCGAGAGAATGCGCACGCCGCCGTGGTAGTGTTGGTATGCGCGCGCCGGCGTCCAGGCATCATAGGTCGAATTGATCGAGATCCCCGTCTTGCCCTGACCGGCGAGCTCCCACGCCATCGCACTGCCGAGCGCGTTCACGCCGTCGATGAGCAGCGGGTCGACGTTGGGCTCGACGGGATCGAGGTAGGGCGGCAGAAACAGCCGCGCGCCGTTCGCATCCATTTGATGGATGTCGTGGACGATTTGCGGATGCCAGACATTGTACAGCGAATCGACCGTCAGCTGGGTCTCGACCTGCGTGAACGCGTACCAGTCGCGGTTGTTGTCGTGACCGGTGTAGTGGTGATACAGTTCCGGCGGCGATGTCCCTTCCGCGGTCGTCCCGAGCGTGCGGTTGTACCACTTCGACACGATGGTGACGCCGTCGGGGTTCAGCGATGGCACCAGCCAGAGAATCACATTGTCGAGGATCGTCCGCGTCGTCGCGCCCGTGTCGGTCGCCAGCCGGTACGCCAGTGCCACCGGCGAGAGGTGCCCCCCGACCTCCGTCGAATGAATGCTCGACGTAATGAGGACGATCGCCTTGCCGTTCTGCAACGCCTCGCGCGCGGCGCGACTGGTACGGAACGAGCGAGGATCTGCGAGTCCCGCGTTGACCTGCCGGTAGTAGTCTAGGCGACGCAGGTTCTGGGGGCTCGAGATCACGAGCGCGACAAACGGGGCGCCCAGCGTCGTTTTCCCCAGCTCACGGTAATCGACGCGATCGCTCGCCTTGGCGAGCGCCTCGAAATACCGCACCAGCACGGGCCATTCGACGAGCTTGCGATCGTCCCCCGGCTCGAAGCCGAGGACCGAACGCGGCGTGGGAATAACCGGCGGCGAAGGGCGGCGAGGAACGACGGCGGCGGGGGGCGGCGAAGGCGTTCGGCGAGTACGAGGCCTTTGGGCGAATGCCGAGACCGCCAGCAGCATCACTGCCAGCGCGAGGAGCAAGCTCCTTCGAACCATCAATGCTGGCTCGTCGTTGCCGCGGGCGCCGCCTGGCCGGTGCCGATCCAGTACGCGAACCACGTGCGGATCCGCTCCAGACGGTCAACGAGCAACCAGGGCGGACCACTGCGCGACAAGCCGTGGGACGAGCGCGGATAGCGCACGAACTCGGCCGGAATCCCGCGTTTGCGCAGCGACATGAAGAGCTGCTCGGCATCGGTGATCGGCACGCGCTTGTCGTCCTCGGAGTGCACGATCAACATCGGTGTGTGCATGCTGGTCGCGTACTTCATCGGCGAGAGCACGCGGTAGAGTGAATCGCTCTCCCACGGCGCCCCATTGAACTCGTACTCGGTCAGCCCCTGAGCATCGGACGATCCGTACCACGAATACCAGTTGAAGATCGAGCGATCGGTTTGCGCCACCCGGAACCGGTTCGTGTGGCCGACGATCCAATTCGTCATGAAGCCGCCATACGAGCCGCCCAGGACCGCCATGCGCGCCGTGTCCACAGCGCCCTTGCTGCGCGCGATGGCGACGTCCACCGCCTGCATGAGATCCTGGTAATCCTCCATTCCCCACCGTGCGCGCGTCGCGTACGTGAACGCGTGCCCGTAGCCGCTCGACCCGCGTGGATTCGTGAACAAGGTCCAGTAGCCTTGACCCGCCAGCATCTGAAACTCCGGAAACAGCACGTTGCCGTAGTTCGAGTGCGGGCCGCCGTGAATCGAGAGCACCAGTGGGTAGCTCTTCCCTGGCTGATAGCCGTACGGCTTCATCAGCCACCCTTCGATCTTCAGGCCGCCGACGCCGGTGAACCAGAATGTGTCGGCGGGAATGACCGTGACCTGCTTGAAGAGCGAATCGTTGAACGCCGTGAGCCGGCGTTCCGGGCCACGCGCGAGTGGTGTCACGTAGAGCTCGGTCGCGTGCGTGATATCGCTGGCCGTGTATGCGAGCGCACGCCCGTCGAGACTGAGCGAGAAGCCCCGCAGCTGACGCTCTCCCGTTGTGATCTGGCGAACAGGGCCACCAGCCGCCGCCACCGCAAACAGATGGACGTTGCCGTTGGTCTCGGCGGAGAAGTAAATCGTCTTGCCATCGGCCGACCAGGCGGGGCTGCTGGGGTCGAGACTCCACTCAACCGCGGTGAGGGTTCGCGCGGTTCCTCCGCTTGCCGGAATGATGCAGATGTCGTTCTCCACGTCCCGGCCCTTTGAGCACACGAACGCGATCGTCTTCCCGTCGGGAGACCAGGCGGGCGAGCTGCTTTGCGGGAAACCGGTCGGCAGGGCTCGAGTCGTGCCATCGGCAACGTTGAGGAGGAACAGTGCGGGCCAGTTGTCGTTCCGCACCTCCTTGTTCTCGGTGGAGTCCTGATCGAATGCGATTGTTTTGCCGTCGGGCGACCACGCCGGCGAGTTTTGGCTCAGATCGCCGCTGGTGAGCTGGCGCGGTGCACCGCCGGCGAGCGGCACGAGGTAGATGTGGCTGGGACGCCGGGTCTCGCGCGGCGGCAGGTAGCCGCGCTCGTCGCCGACGATCGGGATCGAGGTGTAGACGCGTCCGTCGAACCGCTTGGCATCGGCACCACGGGTGATCGCGGTGGGCGACACGCGCGTGCGCCACGTCTCCTTCTTCAAGCTGTCCGACTCATCCCCGCGCCACGTATACGCGAGCCATTGTCCGTCCGCCGAGAAGGTCGGCATCGCGTGCACGCCCTTGACCTGGAATGCCTCACCGCCCGGCGCCGCGGTCCGCAAGAACCAGATGTCGTCATCCGAGCCGTCGCGCTTGCTCGAAAATGCGAGCAGGGAGCCGTCAGGCGACCAGTTCGGGTTCGACGCTTCGGTCGAGGGGCTCGTATACCGAAAGGCCGGGGCGGAGCCGTCGGCAGGAGCCATCCAGATCTCGTTGTGGCGCCGGTCTTTGTCCTCCACCACGGTAGTCACGACGAACGCGACCCGACGAGCGTCGGGCGACAACGCAGGACTGCTCACGACGGTCAGCCGATAGTAGTCGGTGGATTGCCAGGGACGGGCTTGGGCGGACAGTCGGACCGTCGGACTGACGGACAGAATGAGCGCTGACAGCAGAAGATTGCGCATGGAGTCTCTCGGTTCGTCGTGGGCTCAGAAAACTACCGGCCCCGGCCGCAGCGCGCGACCGGGGCCGTTCCACCCTCCGACGGTCCCTCCGTCCGACCGTCCGACCCTAGTTCAGCTTATGCAGTTCTACTCGTCTGTTCTGTGCCCGTCCCTCAGGCGTCGCATTCGGCGCGATGTAGCCCGAAGCCCCATATCCTCGTGCTTGCATCCGCATGGGGCTGACTCCTCGGCGCGCAAGATACGCGCGGACCGCGGCAGCCCGCGCCATAGAGAGCCGGAGGTTCATCGGACGCCGGCCCGTGGAATCCGTGTATCCGGCGATCTCGATCCGAATCTCAGAATTGGCCACGAGCGACGCAGCCACCTGATCCAGAACCGCGTAGGACGATGTCGTCAGCACCGACCGACCGCTCTGGAAGTTCACGCCCTGCAGAATCAGCGTCGGACGGGCGGGCGGCGCTCCGGGGGCCGCGGGTGGGACCGCGCGCTCCTCGAACAACAGCAAGCAGCCGAACTGATCGACCTTTGATCCCTTCGGCGTGTTGGGGCAGCGATCCTGCGAATCCACCACTCCGTCGCCGTCGGTGTCGTGCTCGATCGGGCAGCCGTTGGCATCGACCTGAATGCCGGCCGGCGTGTTCGGGCATTTGTCCAGACTGTCGATCACGCCGTCCTTGTCGGAGTCTGCCGGACAGCCGAGCGCGTCAACCGGTGTGCCGGCAGGCGTGTCGGGGCAGCGATCGATGCCGTCGAAGACCTTGTCGCCGTCGGAATCCGACGGGCAGCCGTTCGCATCGACCGTGGCGCCGGCCGGGGTATCCGGGCACTTGTCGAGCCCGTCCCAAACTCCGTCGTGATCGGAATCGATCGGGCATCCCGTCGCATCGACGGTCACGCCCGCCGGTGTGTCCGGACACTTGTCGAGTAAATCGTTCACGCCATCGTGGTCCGAGTCAGCCAACGGCGTCGGAGCGGCTCCGGCGAGCGGACACCCCTTCGCGTCCACGGCTGTCCCGGCCGGCGTGTCGGGGCACTGATCGATCCCGTCGAACACCTTGTCGCCGTCCTGATCGTGCGGGCAGCCCATCGCATCCACCGTCGCACCCGTCGGAGTGTTCGGACACTGATCGATGCCGTTCAATACGCCGTCGCTATCGGCATCGGCGGGACAGCCGCGGTTATCGACTGTCGCGCCCCGTGGCGTGTCGGGGCAGGCGTCATTCTTGTCCCCGACCCCGTCGTGATCGGCGTCCCCGGTGGGGGCGGCGTCAGGCTGGAAGAACGCGAACCCTGCGGACACCATCAAATGTGTGGCGTTCTTCGACCCGCCGGGAAACGCGCTCGTCGTGCTTGGTGTGTAGATGCCCCGCGCTTCGAAGCGCAGCGCGAACCGCGAGCTCATGAAGAACTTCGCGCCAGCCCCGCCGTGGAATCCACCGTCCGTGAAATGGTAGGGATTGGTATTGCCGAAATCGAGCCGCGAGTAGCCGCCGAGTACGTAGACGGACATGCGGCTCGCGTTCAACGCGTTCACGACGAGACTGCCGCTGCCGATGAGCGGCTCGATGTGCGCGGTGCCGACATCCTGCGGTGACTGGAACAGCGCCTCGACCTCGAGGTCGATCATCGGCGTGAGCGCGTAGGCGAAGCGCACGCCGCCGCCGGGCTTATCGGCCAGACCGAAGGCTTTGTCGTATCTCGTGTAGGCGCCGAACACGCCGACTTCGTAGCGGCGGGCGTACTGCGCGTGCAGCCGCGTGGCCGTCAGCGTCATCACCACAAGTATCGGGGCGAGCTTTCTCACGTTTTGCCTCCGCCTCAGTTGGTCTGCCGTAGCTCGACACGCCGGTTTTGCGCCCTACCGGCCGGCGTCGTATTCGGCGCGACCGGCTGCGATGCACCATACCCCTTGGCGACCATCCGCTCGGGGCCGACGCCCTTGCTGGCCAGATACGCCCGGACGGCATCGGCACGTGCCTGCGACAGACGCAGGTTCGTCGCCGAGGCCCCCGTGTTGTCGGTGTGTCCGCCGATTTCGATCTTGATGTCGGGGTTGGCGACGAGCGACGCCGCCACGATGTCGAGAATCGTGTACGAATCAGGCTTCAACGCCGAGCGGCCCGTCTCGAAAGTCACGCCGCGGAGCACGACCGGGGTCTTGGCCTCCGTAAAGAGGATCGGACATCCCGCCGCATCAACGCGCGTGCCGGCCGCTGTTCCGGGACACTTGTCCTTGGTGTCGTCGATGCCGTCGCCGTCGGCGTCCGACGCGCGCTGGCACCCTGCCGTATCCACCTCGGTCCGCGCCGGGGTGTTGGGGCACTTGTCGAGGCCGTCGGGCACGCCGTCGTGATCGCTATCGACTGGACAGCCGGTCGTGTCGACCGTCGCACCAGCCGGCGTGTTCGGGCACTGGTCGGGACCGTCCGGCACGCCGTCGCGGTCGGAATCGGTCGGACAGCCTTGCGCGTCCACGCGGGCGCC
>QHUZ01000052.1 GCA_003223395.1 Gemmatimonadota bacterium
TGGGTTTTCATGCCGAACAGATGCGTCAGGGCGTGCGAGTACTTCGCGCTGAAGTGACCGTAGCGCACGCCGGCGTGGACTTCGACCGTGTTGTAGCGGTCACCGGGATCGATGTTGTAACGCGCGCGCCGGGATACCAGTAGTACTGCAGCCCGAGATCCGTCCCGACCCTCCCGACCGTCCAACGGTACCCGCCGTACACGTCGAGCTCGAGCGAGCCACCATTCAGGAACTGATTGCCGCTCACGTTGGAGCCCCACGTGGCCAGATACGCGCCGTTGACATGCGTGAAGTCCACGCCCCCCTGCACCGCGGGCTGCGTGTAGGTCTGCGACAGCCCGCGAAATCGATAATCGCCCACGAGCGCCACATTTCCCGTGAGCGTGTGCGGCGACTGGGCCGCGAGCGGCGCGGCGACTGCGGCCGCGATGGTCGACGCGATGAGCCGCGCGCGCATCAGACGCTCGGAACCGGCGCGGGCGTCGGCTCCACGGCGAAGGTTTCGACGACCACGCTGCCCCCGAGCGAACCGCCCGTGCCGGCCGCGCTGCCGAGATCCGACCCGAAGTACGCCTCTTCGCCATGCTGGCTGAGATCGAGGCCCGCGCTCTCTTCGGGCACGTCCGCCCGCGCGCCGATCGTCGCTTGGATAAGCGTGAGAATCGCGAGCGTGCCGAGGGCGGCGATCGCGATGGTGGCGAGGATGGCGAGCAGCTGCACTCCCATCTGGCCGGCATTCCCCGCAAGGAGCCCGTCGCCTCCCGCAGGGTTCACGAGCTTGGTAGCGAAGACGCCGGTCAGCAACGCGCCAGCGATTCCGGCGAGCCCATGGCACGAGAACACGTCGAGCGCGTCATCGAGCTTGGTCCGCGAGCGAATCTGAATAGCCGTGTAGCTCACACCCGCTGCCAGCACCCCGATCACCAGTCCGGATAGCGGGGTGACAAATCCGGCCGCCGGTGTGATGCCGACGAGACCCACGACGAGGCCCGTGGCGGCACCGACCGCCGTGATCTTCCCGGTGCGGATCAGGTCGAGCCCCGCCCACGTGACGAGCGCCGCGGCGGCGGCGGTGTTGGTGTTGACGAACGCCAGAGCCGCGAGGCCGTTCGCGGCCAGAGCGGAGCCGGCATTGAAGCCGAACCAGCCGAACCAGAGCAGCCCCGCGCCGAGCAGGACGAGCGGGACGTTGTGCGGCGCGATGGGGACGCGGCGATAGTCGCGCCGTGGTCCGAGGAACCATGCGGCGACGAGCGCCGAGACGCCGGCGCTGATGTGGACGACGGTTCCGCCCGCGAAGTCCAGCGCCCCGCGTTTCAACAGCCAACCGCCGGACCCCCACACCCAGTGCGCCAGCGGATCATAGATCAACGTCGCCCACAGGATGAGGAATACGATGTATCCCCGGAAGCGCATCCGCTCCACGATCGCGCCCGAGATGAGGGCGGGAGTAATGATCGCGAACATTCCCTGGAACATCGCGTGCGCTTGGAGCGGGATCGTCGCCGAATACGTGGGATTGGGATCGAGCCCCACGTGCTGCAGGCCGACCCATGAGAGGCCGCCCCACCATGGGTTCCCTGGACCGAATGCGATCGAGTACCCGACCAGCATCCACTGCACGCCGATCACGCCGAGCGCGACGACGCTCATCATCATGGTGTTGAGGGCATTCTTCGGGCGCACGAGGCCGCCGTAAAAGAACGCGAGCCCCACGGTCATCAACAGCACGAGCGCGCTGGAGGTGAGGACCCAGGCGGTATCGCCAGACGACAGCGTGGCTTGCGTCATGCGGCACCTCCCATGCCGGCCGCGTTGATGGCCGCGCGTTGCACCGCGTCGGCGTTGACGGCAGTCAGGGCGGCGTTGTCCGCCTCGCCCGTACGGATGCGGATGACGCGCTCGATCGGTTGCACGAAGACCTTGCCGTCCCCAACCTCGCCGGTGCGCGCCGAGGAGAGGATCGCCTTGATGCACGGCTCGACGAACGGCTCGGAGCACACCATTTCGATCTTCACCTTCTCGTGGAACTCCATGACGAGTGCCGTACCGCGATACTGCTCGACCAGCTCGTGTTCGCCGCCGTGTCCGCTGACGCGGCTCAGCGTGATGCCGGTGATCCCGGCGCGGAACAGCGCCGCCTTGACCTCGGGCAGGCGCTCGGGGCGCACGATCGTGGTGATGAGCTTCATGCTGGGCTCCCAGTCGATTGGAGGGGGGTCACCGGTTCGCTCACCGCCACCGCGGGCGGCGCGACTTTGCGGAACAGCGCGCGGTACGTCTCCCAATGCGCGAGGATCGCGCGGGCCCGCGCGCTGCCGCTCTTGTGGAAATGCTGCTGGATAAGCTTGCGCAGCACGCGCTCGTCCATCGAATTCAGCCCGCTCACCGCGACCATCTCCAGGTTGCAGCGTGATTCGAGCAAGCGGTGTTCGTCGAGGATGTACGCGATGCCGTTCGACATCCCGGCCGCGAAGTTCCGGCCGACCGGCCCCAGCACCACGACGACGCCGCCGGTCATGTACTCGCAGCAGTGGTCGCCGGCGCCTTCGATCACGGCAACGGCCCCGGAATTCCGCACCGCAAACCGGTCCCCCGCGCTCCCAGCCGCGAACAGGCGTCCCGAGGTCGCGCCGTACAGCGCGGTGTTGCCGAGCAGCACATGGGATCCGCCGGTGTACGCGGCGTCACGGAATGGCCGGATGACGATCTCGCCGCCGCACAGCCCCTTCCCGACGTGGTCGTTGGCTTCGCCCTCGAGCTGCAGGTGCATCCGCGGCAGCGTGAAGGCACCGAAGCTCTGCCCGGCGCTGCCCCGGAAGCGCAACCGTAAGGGAGTGCCTGGTCCTTGGCTGCCATGCTCCCGCGCGAGCCGACCCGCGATGCGCGCGCCGACGGTGAGATGGTGATTTCCGATCGGGATGACTCGGGACGCCGTGCCGTCCTGCTCGAGAATCTCCGCATCGAGCGAAACGATGCCTGGGCGGACATTCCGCTCCACGGTGCGCCGGCGCGCCTGCCCCGGCTGGGCGGGTGAGGCGAGAAGTGCTGAGAGGTCGAGCGTCTGCGCGCGCGGCGTTTCGGGACGGTCGATGCGCTGCAACAACTCCACCCGGCCGATGATGTCGTCCATGCGGCGCACACCGAGCGACGCCATGATGCGGCGCACGTCCTCGGCGATGTGCGTGAAGTAGGCGATGACCTGCTCGGGAGTGCCGCGAAACTTCGCGCGCAGATCGGCACGCTGGGTCGCGATCCCGGTGGGGCAGGAATTCAGGTGGCACTGCCGCGCCATCGCGCAGCCGAGCGCCACGACCGTCGCCGTCCCGAACCCAAACGCCTCGGCGCCCAGCAACGCCGCGATCACCACATCGCGACCGGTGCGCAGCCCGCCATCGGTGCGCACCTCGATGCGCTCGCGCAGGCCGTTGCGGAGCAAGATCGCCTGCGTCTCGGCGAGCCCCAGCTCCCAGGGCGATCCGGCGTGCTTGATCGACGACAGGGGCGACGCCCCCGTCCCGCCATTGTGACCCGAGATGAGCACGTAGTCGGCGTACGCTTTGGCCACACCCGCCGCCACCGTGCCGACGCCGGCTTCGGCGACGAGCTTCACGCCGACGCGCGCCGTCGGATTCACCTGCTTGAGATCGTGGATCAGCTGCGCCAGATCCTCGATCGAGTAAATGTCGTGATGCGGCGGTGGTGAAATGAGCGGAATGCCGGGGACCGCATGACGCAGCCGGGCGATGAGATCGGTGACCTTGTGGCCGGGAAGCTGGCCGCCTTCGCCCGGCTTCGAGCCCTGGGCGATCTTGATCTCGAGCTCGTCCGCGCGAACCAGGTAGTCCGCCGTGACGCCGAACCGGCCGGACGCGACCTGCTTGATCCGATTGTCAGCGCGATCGGAGTCGCCGCGCGCGACGTAGGTGGCCGGATCCTCGCCGCCCTCGCCGGAGTTGGAACGCGCGTGCATCCGGTTCATCGCGATGGCGAGCGTCGTGTGCGCTTCGGGCGACAGGGCGCCGAGCGACATGGCGCTGGAGATGAAGCGGCGACGGATGTCCTCGGCGGGCTCGACCTCCTCGAGCGGCACCGGCGCTTGCTCCCGGAAGTCGATCAGGTCGCGCGGACCCGCCGGGGCGCGGGCGCGAGTCCCCGCGACGAATCCGGTGTATTCGCCGTGCTGGAGCGCGCGGACGAGCGGCGGCGACCAGCCGTGGTCCTCGCCGTCGCGCCGATAGCGAACCCGCCCGTGATCGGGGAGTGCTCCCGCG
Organism: Gemmatimonadota bacterium; assembly: GCA_003223395.1. GTDB lineage: Bacteria > Gemmatimonadota > Gemmatimonadetes > Gemmatimonadales > GWC2-71-9 > 20CM-2-65-7. Next base: position 4,275 of record QHUZ01000052.1, read on the forward strand.
CTCTGATGGCGCGTCAGTACATCCTCGGCGATTTCCTTGAATCCAATGCCCCCGATCACCGAAGCCGTGCCGGTGAAGCACCGGTCGATGATTTCGGGACCGAGCCCGATCGCTTCGAAGATCTGCGCGCCGACGTACGATTGGAGCGTCGAGATCCCCATCTTCGACAGGATCTTGAGCAGCCCCTTCTCGGCCGCGCTGCGATATTTGTCGGCCGACGATTCCTCGTCGCGCAGGCATTGCAACGCGAGCCACGGGTGTACGGCTTCCGCGCCGTACCCGAACAGCGCCGCGATATGGTGGACGTCCCACGCGTCGCCCGCCTCGGCGACCAGCCCGACACGGATGCGCTGCCGCGCTTGCACGAGCCGTTGATGCACCGCGCCGATCGCGAGCAGCATCGGGATCGGCGCCCGCGTCTTGTCGGCATCGCGGTCACTGATGACCAGGATCGTGGCGCCGCCGCCCCGCCGGACGGCCGCGACGGCATCCTGGGCCAGGTGCTCCAGGGCGCGCGACAACTCTTCCGGACCGGCCGCTGCTTCCCACGTCGCACTGAGGGTCGTGAGCTCCGCGCCGCCGGCGCGCCGCAGCGCCGCCATTTCTTCCGCGAGCAGGACGGGGTGCTCGATGCGAAGCAGCGTCTTGCCGCCGGGGCGTTGCGCCAGCAATGAGCCGCGCCGGCCCAGGTACATGACGAGCGACATGACGCGCTCTTCGCGGAGCGGGTCGATCGCCGGATTCGTGACCTGCGCAAAGCGCTGCCGCACGTAGGCGTAGATGCTCTGAGGCAGCCTGGACAACGGTGCGATCGGCGTGTCGTCGCCCATGCTCCAGATGGCATCTTTGCCTTCAGCCGCCATGGGCGAGATCACGAAGCGCAGATCTTCGTGGCTGTACCCGAACGCGTGCTGCCGTGCCGTCAACTCTTCCGCGGGAAGCACCGGGCCCAGGCGTCCGACCTCGGTCGGCAGCTGCCGGATCGCGCGCGACGTCCAGCGGCGATACGGGCAGCGCTGCGCGACCTCGAGCTTTGCGTCCGCGCTGCGGAGTACGACGTTGCGGAGCGTATCGACCACGAGCAGCTCGCCGGGACCGAGCCGGCCGGATTCGACGACGGTCGCCGGATCGAGGTCGACCACGCCGACTTCGGATGCGGCGACGACGATGTTGTCGCGGGTCACCTTGTAGCGGCAGGGACGGAGCCCGTTGCGATCGAGCGCCGAGCCGGCGACGACGCCGTCGCTGAAGGCGAGCGCCGCGGGGCCGTCCCAGGGCTCCATCAGCCCCGCGTGATACTCGTAAAAGCTCCGCAGCGCGGGATGCATGTCGGGAACGCGTTCCCACGCTTCCGGCAGCAGCATCATGAGCGCGTGCACGGGATCGCGGCCCGAGCGGACGAGGAGCTCCAGCGCGTTGTCGAGACTCGTGGAATCGCTGCCGTCCGCCCAGATGACGGGCTTGAGCTGCTCGACGTCTCGGTCCCACACCGGCGCGGCGAGCGCCGGTTCGCGCGCGAGCATCGCATTGCGGTTGCCCCACAGCGTATTGATCTCGCCGTTGTGGGCGAGCAACCGGAACGGCTGGGCGAGCGGCCAGCTCGGCAGCGTGTTGGTCGAGTAGCGCTGGTGGAAGACAGCGATGCCGGTCTCGAACAGCGGCGAGCGCAGGTCGGCGTAGAAGCCCGGCAACTCGGTGCCGACGAGCAGCGCCTTGTAGACGACGGTGCGGCATGAGAGCGAGCACACGAAGACGGGCAGCCCGGCGCTCGCGGCCCGCCGCTCGATCACGCGGCGCGCCAGATAGAGGCGCCGCTCCCACGCTTGGGCATTCGCGGGGCCGGACGGGGGGCCGACGAACACCTGGCGGATGGCCGGCTGGTTCGCCGCGGCGAGCGGGCCGAGCACGGTGGCGTCGACCGGCACGACGCGCCAGCCGAGCACGGACATGCCCAGGCCGACGAGCACGGTTTCGATGAGGTCGATCGCCGCGTCGCGGGCACGCGCCGATGGTGGCAGGAAGAACATGCCGAGCGCGACGCGCTCGACCGGCCCGACGCCAAGCAGGCGGTGCGGGATCTGCGTCAGGACGCCGGCGCCGTCGCCCGACTTGTCGTTGGAGGCGGCGCCGCGGTGGGCGAGCCGCGCGACGGCGGTGAGCGCCATCGCCAGGATGTCGTTGGTGCGTTCGCCGTCCGCGCGCGCGACGAAGCCGACGCCACACGCGTCGCGCTCGCGCCAGGGATCGAGCAAACGAAAAGCCCGCTCTGCTGAGGGAGCGGGCTGGCTGAGTTCGCGCTTTCTTGTCACGCTATCGTGCCCCGCCGCTCCCTCGAGAGGGTCCGCCGTGAATATTCGGCATATTCGTCAGCAGCAGGACAATCGTATGTTTATGCATTGTTGAACATAAATATGCGAAGGAGTTCGAAAGTCTGCAAGGGGGGGAGTAGGGGCGCAGCATGCTGCGCCCCTACCGATCACCCTACCAGAATCGGCTCGGGCGGTTGGGTGTAGCGGTAGGTCTTACCCGCGTAATTCCGGAGCACGACTTCCTTGTCGGTCAGCTTGACGACGTATTCGGGGAGCAGCGGGATCTTGCCGCCGCCTCCCGGCGCATCGATCACGAAGTGCGGCACCGCCAGCCCCGAGGTCCAGCCCCGTAGCGCTCGGACGATCTCCAGCCCCTTCTGGACGGTGGTCCGGAAGTGCTCGGCGCCCGCAACCTGGTCGCACATATAGATGTAGTACGGCCGTACCCGCGCGGCGAGCAGCTTCTGCATCAGCAGCTTCATGACCTCCGGGTCGTCGTTCACGCCCTTCAGCAGCACCGTCTGGCAGCCCAGCGGGATCCCGGCGTCGGCCAACATTCCCAGTGCTTTCACCGCAGCCGGCGTCAGCTCGTCGGGATGGTTGAAGTGCGTGTTGATGTAGAGGGGATGGTACTGCTTGAGGATCGCGCACAGCTCGGGCGTCACCCGCTCGGGGAGGTGGCACGGGACTCGGCTCCCGATCCGCAGCACCTCCAGATGGGGAATCGCCCGCAGCCGCTTGCAGATCTCGTCGATCCGGCGGTCCGACAGCAGCAGGGGATCGCCGCCCGACATGATGACATCGCGAATCTCCTGGTGCTCCTCGAGATAGCGGAAGGCCGATTCGAGCTGCGCCAGCGGGATCTTCTGGGGGTCGCCGACTTTGCGGCGGCGCGTGCAGAAGCGGCAGTAGGCCGCGCAGACCGGGGATACGAGAAACAGCGCCCGGTCCGGATAGCGGTGCGTGATGTTGGGGACCGGCGAGTTCGCGTCCTCCGCCAGCGAATCCACGATGCCATCGTGGACGTCCAGCTCCTGGACGGTCGGCACGTACTGCCGCCAGATGGGGTCGCCGGGTGATTTGATGAGGTCGACCATGGCGGGGGAAATGCGGAATTCGAAGTTTTCGGCGGCTTGCCGGAGGCGGGCGATATCCCCGACGTGTTCCGCGCCGAACCGCGCGGCCAGGGCGTCGAGGGAGGCGATGCTCTTCTTGCGGAGTAGCTCTTGCCAGGTCTCCGTCAGGTCAGATCCTTGGTATAGATCACCAGATCGTCACCGGGCGCGTAATACCCCGGGATTGTCGCGGTCCTGGTGTAGCCGCGTGTTTCATAAAACCGGCGCGTCGGTGTGTAATCGGCGCGCGAGCTGGTCTCGACGACAACCAGCCGTCTGCCGTCAGCCGTCAGCCGTGACTCGACCTCGCCCAGCAACTGCGTTCCAACGCCAGATCCTTGGCGCAGGCGATCGACCACAATCCAGTACAGATCACTCGTCGCGACAGTGCCGGGAGTTGCACCCCAGCACGCGTACCCGACCATTTGATCGTCTTCAAATGCGCCGACGAACTGATAGTCGTCGTCTCCCGCCAGGCTCTCGTCGAGCAGCTCGACCGCGGTGGCGACCTCGTCCTCGCGGAAGAGGCCCGTCCCACGCGTCAGCCGCTCAAGCCGTGCGCGGTGCGCGTGCCCGACGGGGCGCAGCGAGCAGCTCACGCGCGGCCTTCGTTCCCTGGGCCTCCCGCAACGCAAGCTCGGCGATGCGGCGGATCAGCTCCGGGTAGTCCCATCCCGCGGCTTTCGCCATGCGCGACAGGCCCGCCTCGTCGGTGAGATCGGGATTGGGATTCACTTCGAGGATCCACGCGCGGCCTGCCTCGTCCACGCGGAGGTCCACCCGGCCGTAGCCTTTCCCCTGCATCGTGCGCCACGCCGTCTCCGCCAGCCGGCACAGCCGGTCTGCGACGCGCTGCGGGATCTGGGCGGGGCACTCCGGGCGGCTGCCGAGATCCTCGGGCGATCCGACGTGCCACTTGGCGGCATACGTGAGGATCGGCCACGTGCCCTCGGGCATCGCACTGAAATCGATCTCGGCGACGGGGAGCGTGCGCTCGCCGACGATCCCGACGTTGAACTCGCGGCCGGCGATGTATTGCTGCACCAGCACCTCGTCGAACTGCTCGGTCATCACGGCGATGCGCGCCTTGAGGTTCTTGCGATCGGTGACGACGGATTGCCGGTCGAGGCCCGCGCTGGCGTCTTCGGCCGCGGGCTTCACGATGGCGGGCAATGGGAAGTCGTCGTCGATTTTTCCCTGCGCGATCGTCCAGCGCGGCACCGGCAGGCCGGCGCGCTCCAGCAGCGTGTTGGCGACCGCTTTGCGGCGGCAGGCGGACGTCGTCCACGGGCCACAGCCGGTGTACGCGATGCCGGCCAGCTCCAGCGTGCCGACGACGTGATCTTCCCATTGCGCCACACCGCGCACGCCTTCGCAGAGATTGAAGACGAGGTCGGCCCGACGGCAGACGTTGAACCAGCGCATGTCATGCCGGACCGGAACGCGCTGTACCTGATGATTGAGGGAGATGAAGATTCGGGCGATGTGGTCCACCGCCTCCATCACGCCGGCGACGTCCTCGGCGGTCCAGTCATCGGCGCCGGGGTCGTAGAGGATAACGACTCTCATGCCGAGAGTGCCGTTGGTGTCTGTAGGGGCTCGGCATGCTGCGCCCCTACCAGCGCCTCTGCCTCGCGGCCTGTTATCCGCCGCCACGCGATCCGAACGACGTCCTGAATGAGCTCGTCGTAGGTGTAGCCGGCGACCCGAGCCGCCTTCGGGAAGCAGGAGTTCATCGCCGGATCGGGGATGATGCCCGGCAGGGGGTTGAGCTCGACGACGTTCGGGACGCCGAAGCGGTCCACGCGCACGTCGATGCGGCACCAGTCGCGGCACCCCAGCGCGCGATACGCATCGAGCGCCACGCGCTCCGTCTCGCGGCACAGCGACTCGGCCACACCCGTCGGCGGGCACTGGAAGATCGCGAGCGGATGCTCGCGCGTGTCCCAGATCCATTTCGCCTCGTAGCCGTAGACCGGTGGCGCACCGGCGGGCAGCGTGGCGAAATCGAATCCGACGATCGGGAGGCAGCGCACGTCGCCGTTGTTGCCGAGGATCGCGACCGTGAACTCGGGTCCCGGGAGATACGTCTCGACGAGCACCGCCTGCTGGTAGCGCTCTAGCAGGAAGGGCACGCGCTCGGCGAGCTGTGCAGCGGTCTCGCATAAGTTATTGACAAATATACCTTTACCAGACCCCTCTGCGACCGGCTTCACGAACAGCGGAAATGGCAGCGGCATACGCTCCAGGTCCGCGACGCGCTCGATGACGCGAAACGGCGCGGTCGGCACGCCGCGATACGCGAGGATCTCCTTCGTCCGTCCTTTGTGCAGTGTCAGCGCGAGTGTGAGCGGGTCGGAGCCGGTGTACGGAATGTTCAGGTACTCGCACAGCGCGGGGACGTGCGACTCGCGACACGGCCCGTGCAATCCCTCGGCCATATTGAAGACGATGTCGGGACGGGCGAGCGAAAGTTTTTGCGGCAAGAATTCGTCGGCTTCGAGACGAACGACGGTGCCAAAGAGACCCAGAGCCTGATCGACCGCGTCGATGGTAGACGGGTCATCCCATTCTGCGTAGGCATCCGACGAGGGCGTCACGTCGGGTTTCTCGTTGTATGCGAGACCAATCCGCATGTAAGTGCAGAATACGAAATGATGTACAGATACGCAAGAGAGAAACGTCGAGAAAAGACGGCGAAATGAAAACCGTCGAATGAAGATCGTCAAATGAACGACGTCAAAAAGAAAACCGTCGCAAGAATCGTCGAATGAAAAACGTCAGACCTTGTGGTAGACGACGCGGGCAGCCTCGTCCTTGTCGTCCGCAGTGTAAATCTCGAAATCGGAGAAGAGCGCGCCGGCTTCGGTCTGCAGCAGTCGCAGTACTCCGATCGCCATGCGCCGGATTTCAAGCTCGGCGCCCTCGCCGCAGCGCAGCTCGAGCATCGTGCGCCACGCACGCGCGTTCCCGGAGACGACGATCTTCACCTCGGTTGCGTTCGGCAGCACGCTCCGCGCCGCTTCGCGTGCCATTTTCCGCCGGTGCACCTTGTCGGCGACCCACTCGTAGCGCTGCATCAACCCTTCGACCGCGCGCACGTAGGCGGCCTGGGCCTCGGCGACCTGCTGCTGCCATTCCTCCTCGAGCCGCGCGTCGCCGGCGACGGCGGGCGGCATGACGAACGCGGCGTGTGACTCATCGACGTAGCGCTGCGAGATCTGCGAATACCCGAACCCCGCGCGGTGGCGCACCAGCTCGTGCGAGCAGGAGCGCGAGATCCCCTCGATGAGCAGCACGTAGACGGCGTGCTCCAGCACCGAGCCGTGACCCTGCTTCTTGATGTTCTCGAGGTATTCCGCCGTCGTCCGATTCACCGGATTGTGCTGGCTCATGTAGCACAGCCGGCCGGCGTACTCGGCGAGACGCTCGCCGTCGCTGGCCGCACCGCGCCACTGCACCTTGAGATGCGCTGGTTCGAGGAACTGCGGACGGGCGAGCAGCGTGATGCGCGGAGCACGAAAAACTTCCATCGGGGCTAGTGTGCCAGTTCGAGTTTCGGCGTGGCCCATGCGGCGCTGCGCTCCACTTCTCGTAGTCGCGTGGCGATGTCTTCGGGAATGACCGCGGCACCGGCACCGACCTTCAGGGCGGCCACGGGCGACCAATCAGTCGCGGGAATGATAACACCCGGGTTCAAGATGGACAGCGGGTCGTAGGCGCGCTTCACGTCGCGAAACAGCTGCATGACCTCCGGGCCGTAGAAGCGCTCCAGGATTCCCGCGCGCAGCCGGCCCACGCCGTGTTCGCCCGACGGGACGCCGTGCAGCCGGATCAGCAGATCGGTGACGTCGTCGAACAGCCCGCGCAATGCGTCGCGCCAGCCGTCGCGCGTCGTATCCGGAAGCGCATTCACATGGACGTGCCCGTCGCCCGCGTGTCCGAAGATCGCAACCGGAATGCCGCGCCGATCCGCCACGGCCCGGAGCCCCGCCACGTACGCGCCGAGCGCGTTAAGCGGCACGCAGCCGTCTTCGACGAGCTGCAGCGACCGCTGCGTGGGAGGAAGCCGAGACAGGGCGGGGGACGCCTCGCGGCGCACACTCCACAGCTGCTCGAGCCCCGCACGATTGACCGCCGTCTCGACGTGTGTCACCGCCTGCTTGAGGCCGCGCACCGCGTCGTCCACGACGCCGCGCGCGGCCGCCGCCGTTTCGCGCTCAACCTCGACGAGCAGCAGGCACGCGACCTTCGGCGCGTCGGGGACGAACTGCAGCAGGGACTCATCCAGCAACTCGAGCGCGGATGGTTGCAGCGACACCAGGTGCGGCACCGCGTCGGCCATCGACTCGAGATCGGCGAATCCGAGCGCGGCACCGGCGACGTCGGGAGGAATCGGATCGAGTCGCCAATGGACCTGGGTGATGATCGCGAGCGTCCCCTCGGAGCCGATCAAGAGATCGATCTCACCGCCTGACTCGGCGAAGCGGTCGAGCGCGTAGCCGCTGGAATTCTTCCGGGTCTTGGGAAAGCGATCTGCGATGAGCCGTCTGCAGGCAGCCGTCAGCGCAAACTTTCCCCCGTTCTCCGCTCCTCGCTTCACGAGTCTCACCGTGCCGTCTGCCTCGACAACCTCCACCGCCTCCACCCAGCTTCGGATGCTGCCGTACCGCACCGTCCGGGGGCCAGCCGCGTTCGTCGCCACCATCCCGCCACTCGTCGCGAAAGCGCCGGAGGACGGGTCCGGCGGCAGTCGCAGGCCGTACGGTTTGGCGGCGTCGTTCACTTCGGCCCAGCTGACCGACGCGCCCGCACGGGCGGTGCGGCGGTGAGGATCGATGACCAGATCGGAAAAACCGGCGCTCAAGTCCACGATGACGCCATTTCCGACGTTGCCGCCGGGCATCCCGCTTCCCGCGCCCCGGGGGATCAGTGCGAGGTGTGACTCGCGCGCCTGATGCACGAGGGCAACGACGTCGTCCTGGTTCTCCGGAATCGCGACCGCGGTAGGCAGAATGCGGTAGATGCCCGCACCCTCAGCGTATGCCGCGCGGACACGAGCGTCAGTGAGTAACACCTTCCAAACTTGACACCGGGGGAGCACAACGTGAAGCTTCGTTCCCGATGGCTCCACAACAGACCGTTACGCCTCCCGCCCCTCCAACGAGCGCCCCCGCCCCCCGTGCTCAGCTGATCCATATCGAAGTGGATCGGCGGCTGGGCCACGAGTGGGACGAGTGGAATGGCCGCGCCCTGCCGGGCGGCGGTAACTTTTCGGCGGCCCCGCGGCTGTTCTTCCACTTCGCCGCACTCACCATTGCAGCAGTCACCGGCGCCGTCGCCTTTCTTCTTTATCTGATCGGGCCCCGGCTCGGGACGCTCTCACCGCTGGTGCCCAGGATCCTGTGGTCGGTCCTCGCGGTGTTGGCGGTCCTGCAGTGGCTGTATCTGGGTGTGCTCGCGGCGTCGTTTTACAGCGGCCGCAATCTGCTGCCCGAACGGCTGATGGAGCGTGGTCCCTACCTGCAGCTGATGAATTACACCTCACTCATCGCGCGCGGCTTCGGGAAGCGCGACTGGGTCGAGCACGCTGCGATCGACGTGTACAACACGCTCGCGGAGCGCCGGGGCCGCAGGGTCGGGAAGGGCGAGCTGTTGGTCCTGATCCCACGCTGTCTCTCAAAGCAGGCGCTCGACGGCGTGCTGGAGATCGCCGGGCGCTACGAAGTGCCGGTCTTCGTGGCGACGCGCGGCCAGCTGGCCCGGCGGGTCATCCGGGAGCGCCGGCCCCGCGCCGTGGTCGCGGTGGCGTGCGAGCGTGACATGATGACCGGTTTGCGTGACGTTGCGGGAAAGCTTCCCGTCCTCGGTCTGACGATGCAGCTCCCCAACGGTCCGTGCCGCGACGCCGCTATCGACCTGGGACAGATGGAGCAATGGGTGCGCGGGCTCGTTGGCGCAGCGCCAGCCCCAGCACACACCAAGCCGTAAAGGCCAGCCATTCCACTCCCGTAAAGCTTCCCGGTACCGCAGGCACCACTTTCATCAGGACGATCGCGACGCTCACCACCGCGCCGATCATCGCGATGGCGACGCCGTCTCGCAGGTGTTGGCGCCGCGCCAGCGCAATGAACGCCAGGCACGCGGCGCACCAGCCGATAGCTCCGACCGCCGCGCCGACTTCGCTGATCGGCACGAGCACCGCGTCGCCGAGGAATGCGGCGGCGGCAGTCGGAATCGCCACAAATGCGATCGCCAGCGCGGGCGTCCCGAATCGCGGCTGCACCGCGCCGAGCGCGGGATGGACCAGCCCACGCCGCCCGAGTGCGTAGACCAGCCGCGTGGCCGCGACGAAATTCCCGTTGAAGACCTTGAAGAGTGACAGAACCGCGGCCGCGAGAATCAGTCGCGCGATCCAGGGCGTGCCGAAGGCGCAGGCGAATGCCGCGTCGGTCCCCAGATGCTGGCTGACGATGTCGGTCCACGGATATACCCACGCGACCACGCCGACGATCACGACGTAGAAGAAGCCCCCGGCGAGCAGCGCGACGGTGATGATCCGCGGGAGGGTGCCCGGCCGGAGGTGCGGGAGCGCTTCCTCCGATGCCTTGGGAATCGACTCGAAGCCGGTCATGAAGTAGGGAACGATCTGCATGACGAGCAGGACGGAGATGAACGGTCCGACTGGTGCGAAGAGCGGCTCGACATTCGCTGGACTGCCCTCGCCGATGCCGAGCGTAACAAACAGTGCGAAGCACGCCAGCAGGCCGATGGTCGTGATGTCCTGAAAGCGTCCGCTGAGCCGGATGCCACGGTAGTTGACCACGCCGATGGCGGCCGTCAGCCCGAGACCGGCGAGCAGGCGCGGCAGCGTGATGGCCTTTCCCGCGACGGTGTACAGCGCGACGGCGTTCATCCCGGGAAACAGCCGTGCGAGGAGGTTGCCGATCGCCACCGCTTCCCACGGACAGACGATCGCGTACGCCAGGACCATCATCCAGCCGGCGGAGAAACTCACCGCCGACGGAAAGACGCGCTCGGTGTAGGCGATTTCGGCGCCGGCGTCGGGAATCAGTCGCACCAGGCGGCCGTAGGTGAGGGCGATCGGGAGGAGCAGCAAGGCGCCCGCCAGAAAGCCGAGCATCGCGCCCCCTGGTCCGCCGCGCCCCAGCCAGTCGTCGATGACGACCAGCCAACCGGCCCCCACCATGCTGCCGAAACCGAATGTGAAGTACTCGAGGGCGCCGAGGCTCTTAGTAAGTCGTGACTCCAAGCCTATCCTTTAAGGCGGCGAGAAGCTGCTCGGCGTGCAGCTGACCAGGCGAGCCGGGCGGCGCGGCGCGCTCGAGGTCGCGCGCCGTGCGCGATGGATCCTCCATCGGTCGGTACACGGCTTCAATCGTCACCCGCGACTTGCCAGGCACGTCAGGATCAGCCCAGAGGCGCAAGCGATGCGTGCCCGCGAACGCGTTCGTCTCCAGAAACGCGTCCCGGAGATTCACGAAACGCACGCGGATGGTGTCGACGCGGAGCAATGAATCGGCAAACTGTGTGACGCGTTCGGGCGGTGCGTTGATCACTGCGTGCAGCGCCTCCGGCATCGGAGCAAACGCAGGACGGGTGGTGGTGGGCGTGCAGGCACCGAGCAGTAGGGCGAACGCCCACGCACCACGCACGACGCACGACGCATGCATTAGTGCGAGTGCGGCGGCGAGCCCGGCGGGTGGGTGTGCGGTGCCGTGGTCTTCGTGGTATCCGTTTTCGTACTATCCGTCGCCGCGTGGTCGTGCTCCTCACCGGGTTGATGCTCGTGGCCTGCCTCCCGATTCTGGAGCTCGCTCTGCAGCACGCGCGACGGAATGCCGGCCGCGTGCTGGAACATAAGCCTGCCGCCGAGCACGCCGGTCCACACCAATCCCAGGAGTCCGACGATGCTCAACATGCGCGTGAACGCGAGCTCCTGCGCCGGCATCTGGAAACGCCGGATGAGACGCCAGGCGAGGACGACCGTGAACAGGGCCATCGTCAGCAGCGCCATGTTCTCGTGTTTTTCCATGATCTCGTGAATCGCTGCACCATGGTCGATCGTGTTCGACGCGACTTTACCCGCGACGACCGCCGCCCACCCGCCGATCACGCCGGCCCACAGCGTCCAGATGGCCGCCCACATGAGCGATTCACGCTTCGTGATCGCCGCGGCGACATCGAACAGCACCGCCACCAGGAGCAGGGCCGCGGGAAGATCGTTGAGCACCGCGTGCCAGTGTGCCGCGTCGTAACCGAGCATTAGAGTCCCAGATTGCTGACGATGGGTGGATTGGACGAGTAGTCGTAGAAGCCCTTGCCGGCCTTTCTGCCGTACATCCCCGCGAGCACCATCCGTTTGAGCAACGGCGGCGGCGCGTAACGCGCCTCACGGTATTCCTTGAACATGATCTCGGCGATGTGGTGCGTCGTGTCGAGGCCGACAAGATCGAGCAGCGTCAACGGCCCCATCGGGTAGCCGCAGCCCAGCTGCATCGCCTTATCGATGTCGGGCACGCTCCCCACGCCGCGTTCCACCGCGCGAATCGCGTCCAGCAGATACGGCACGAGCAGCAGGTTCACGATGAAGCCGGAGTTGTCCTTGGCCGCAACGGGCTCCTTGCCCAGCGAGGCCGCGAAGGCGAAGGCGCGCTTGAAGGTCTGCTCGGACGTCGTGATGGTGCGGACCACCTCCACCAGCGGCATCACAGGCACCGGATTGAAGAAATGCAGCCCCACGAAGCGATCGGCGCGCTTCGTCGCCCCCGCCATCTCGGCGATCGTCAGGCTCGACGTATTGGAGGCAAAGATCGTCCCAGGGCCGCACAAGCCGTCGAGCTCGAGGAAGAGCACGTTCTTGAGCGCGAGGTCCTCAGTTATCGCTTCGATCACGATGTCCACTGTGCGCAGGTCGGCCGCGACGGTCGTGAACTTCAGTCGCTTGAGCGCGGCGTCCCGGTCTGCGGGCTGGAGCTTGCCTTTTTCGACCAGCTTGCCGAGTGACTTCTCGATGCCGGCACGGCCCCGATCGAGGATCTCCTGGGAGACGTCGCGCACGGTCGTCTCGTATCCTGCCGTCGCCGCGACCTGGGCGATGCCGCTGCCCATCAAGCCGCAGCCGAGCACGCCGACGCGCTGGATGTCCGCCAATTCCTCAGCTCCTGGTTTTGGGCTTCGCGGGGGGGGGAGTCTCGAATGCCTTGCGTACCTCTTCGGCGATTCGGGCGAAGGTCTGCGACGCCCCGGGCAAGATGCCCTGGCTGGAGGAGCGAATGTCTCCGCGCTCGAGCCGGTCGAGCACCTGCTCCAATGTGACCTGCAGGCGCTCGTTTGCGCCCCGGTAAGTGCGCGCGACCATCGCGCCTCCCGCCGTCAGCCCGACACCCGGCACGAGCATCAACACCTGCGCCAGGGCGAGCGGGGGAGCGATGAGTGCGACCGCGCCGGTCATCCCCCAGCCCACAACCGCCATGACGGTGGCGCCGGTGATGCGTTTGGTGCGCTGCTGCCGGATGTCCGCCTCGAGTCGGACGAAACAAAATCCCGGCTCGAGCTGCACGACCTGCGCGGTCACCTCGCCGGCCTGCGCGAGCGAGTAGCGCCGTCTTCCCGCCAGCGCGCGCTGCGCGTCTGCTCCTCCAGCATCGCCTGCCGCAGGTAGCGGTCGGGAATACCGACGTCTTTCCCGAGCGCCAGGACCTCGTTGTTCGTGAGACCGTCGCCGACGTCATGTTCTCCGGCCTGCAGCTCGGCAGCACGCTTGATGATGCGCTCCAGCGCCTCACGACTGACGAGGTCGCCTCCCTCTTTCGCCATCAGACCTTCGCTCTTCCCTTGGTGCGCGGTGCGGGGAGCCGTTCGCCCGCCGTCCGCTCCGGGAGGGCCCGGGTGGTGGAATCGGCGATCTTCTCCATGAAGCCCTTGAACAGGTCGATCGGAATTGGAAAGATGGTCGTCGAGTTGTTTTCGGACGCGATCTCGTTGACGGTCTGGAGGTAGCGGAGCTGGATCGCCGCCGGCTCGCGGCCGATGATCGCGGCCGCCTGCGCGAGCTTCTCGGACGCCTGCAGCTCGCCTTCGGCATTGATCACCTTGGCGCGGCGCTCGCGCTCCGCTTCCGCTTGACGGGCCATCGCGCGCTTCATCTCGGGCGGGAGATCCACGTCCTTGACTTCGACGGCCGAGACCTCGATGCCCCACTCTTCGCAGCGGGTGTCGATGATCTGCCGCAGGATCGCGTTGATCTTCTCGCGATCGGCGAGGAGCTGATCCATCTCGGTTTCGCCCAGGACCGACCGCAGCGTCGTTTGCGCCAGCTGGCTCGTGGCGTACAGGTAGTTCTCGACGCCGACGACGGCCTTGTCCGGGGTCTTCACCCGCATGTACAACACCGCGTTGACCTTGATCGAGATGTTGTCGCGCGTGATCACGTCCTGCGGCGGAATGTCGATCGCCATGACGCGCAGCGACACCTTCTGCATCTTGGCGAGGAGCGGCGGCAGGAAAATAAGTCCCGGCCCTTTGGTGGGGCGCAGGTGGCCGAGCAGAAAGTAGACTCCCCGTTCGTACTCGCGCAGCACGCGGAGCCCGGCGAACAGATAGAGGGCGATCGCTCCGATTGCCGCGAGGAGAATGTCGCTCATAACACCTCGACGATGACGGCCGCGCCCTGCCCCCCGCCGATGCAGGCCGAGCCCAGGCCAAACCGCTTGTGCTCGCGCCTGAGCGCGTGCAGCAAATGAATCGTGATGCGCGTGCCGGTGGCCGCGAGCGGATGCCCGATCGCGATCGCGCCGCCGCACGCATTGGTGCGCGTGCGGTCCAGGCCGAGCTCGCGCTCGACCGCGAGGTACTGCGGTGCGAATGCTTCGTTCACTTCGACGAGATCCATCTGCTCCAGTTTCATGTTCGCCTTTGCGAGCGCCTTGCGGGCCGCGGGCGCGGGTCCGATGCCCATATGTCTGGGCTCGACGCCGGCGACCGCCCACGCGACCAGGCGGCCGAGCGGCTTCAAGCCGTGCGCCTTTGCATACTCCTCGCTCGCCAGCACCGTCGCCGCGCCGCCGTCCGAGATGCCCGACGCGTTCCCGGCCGTGACGAGCCCATCCTTCTTGAAGTACGGCTTCAGCCCGCTGAGTATTTCGAGCGTCGTTTCAGGCCGCATGTGTTCATCGGCGCGGAACTCGACTTCCTTCCCTTTCACTTTGATCGTGACCGGAATGACTTCGTCCTGGAACGCGCACGCGTCCCAGGCCTGCTTCGCGCGCTGCTGCGAGGCGACAGCGACTTCGTCGACTTCCTTCCGGGTGAGTTTGTACTTCTCGGCGAGGCTTTCGGCGGTCTCGGCCATCGACAGGCCGCATTGCGGGTCCTTCAGCGCTTCCCACAGCAGATCTTCGAGCGGCGCCGGTCCGAGGCGCAGGCCCCAGCGCGCGCCGCGGACGACGTGCGGCGCCTGGCTCATCGATTCCGCGCCACCGGCGAGCACCGCGTCCGCCTCGCCGAGCAGAATCAGCTGGGCGCCCTGCGTGATGGCTTCGAAGCCCGAGCCGCACAGGCGGTTGACGGTCACGGCCGGCGCCTCGATCGGAAGCCCGGCCTTGAGTCCCACATGGCGGGCCATGTAGATCGCGTCGGCCGACGTCTGGAGTGCGTTGCCAAAAACCGTATGTCCGAAATCGCTCGCGGGAACGCCGGAGCGCTGAATCGCGTGACGAGATGCCGCCGCGCCTAAGTCGATGGCGGAAAGGTCCTTCAAAGAGCCGCCGAACGCGCCGAATCCCGTCCGAACCCCGGACAGGAAGACGACGTCTTTTGTGGCGCCCTGAGTTTTCATGAGTGCGACTCCATCATAAGTGGGCGGAATATGGGTCTGCATCGGATGCGACGGTAGGTCATCACGCGAAAACACGAACGGCAGATGGGCTTGTTCCCATCCGCCGTTCGCGATTTCCTGCCCGCGTCGACCAACGCCCGACGTTCGATCAGCGCACGACGTCAACCCATCCGGCCTCATTGGCCACAATTGCGACCGTGCCAAGTGCATCGAAAGCGATGTGGCGGGGCAGGCCGCCCGTCTCGACCGTTCCGACGCACGCCAGCGTACACGCGTCAACCAGCGCGATCCGGCCGGCCGTCCGCATGCTGGCGTAGACGACGTGTTGATCTGGTGTCAGCGCCACTTCGTTTACCGCAGTGTCGAAGCTGCGTCTCACGATTTTCCCGGTGGGTAAATGCACCAGGTCGATCCAGCCATGTTCGTTGCCGCTATAGAGGCGCAGGCCATCGGCGGAGATCGCGATACCCAGCGGTTGCCCGCCCACCTCGTAGCGATGCATGACAGACAGGCTTCGCGCATCGAGCTCGAGGATGGTGCCGGCTTTCCAGGTGGGCGCATACACGCGGTTGCCCGCGGGATGGACGGCCAATTCGGTACACGCCTGCGGCAGCGGGGTTGAGCGCACGATCCGCCCGCCGTTGTCGGTGAGTGCGCAAGCGGACAAGCGATCGAGATTCGTCGAGACGTAGAGGGTTCGCGCGTCTGGCGACAGCGCCGCGCCAAGCGGATCGCCTTCCATTCCGATGGAGCCGGTCCGGCGCCGGGAGGACAGATCGACGACGGCGACGTCCTTGGTGAACTGATTCGTCACCCATGCCCGATCGCCCGAGGGCGAGATGAGCACGCGAGTTGGCGCGATGCCGACGCGTATCACGCCGGTGGACGACAACGGTTGCAGCTGCAGCCGCTGGAGCACGGCCGCGTGGAGTCGCGTCAGCCAGGCAGCGCCATCGGGGGCGATCCGGACGTCGAATGGATAGCCGGCAAGCCCCAGTCGCGACGCGATCACGCCGCGGGGCCGGCCCAGTTGATCGGCAGGGGCGCGAGGAGGCTTGCGCACCGCACGGACGGCGTAATCGGGTCTGAAGTCGCCGGCCCCGACTGCGCGTGCGCCACTCCCTCCCCCTGCCGCCTCCTGTCGCGCCGCCGCCTGGAGATACGGTTGGAGCGCCAGCTGATGCATTCCGCTCCAGATCGTCCGAAACCGCAGGACCGCACCGGCGATGCCGCCGCGTCGGACGCGCGACCACGGCTGCCCCATCAACCGGCGCACGACCCGGTAGCAGGTTGCGGGTTCGAGATGCGACTGACGCGCCAACGCGAGCAACGATGCCCCGGTCTGCTCCCACTGGTGGACCCAGTAGAACAGCCGCGTCCATGCGGCCAGCTCTTCGAGCGGTGGCAGGCTCGCCCGGCGGAGGGTGCGGGCGACTTGATGGCGGGTACGGAGGCCCAGGAACGCGGCGACGTCGCCTGCCGGCGGTAGCAGCCCATTCTTGCAGGCGAGCACATCGACGACGGCCCGTGCTTCACCCGACAACGACGGGAGTGCGACATGGAGGATCTTGGCCAGCGGCAGTGGCGGCATCACTACCTTCGCCCGGGGGGATTAATTCGTACCCAGACTCAACGAATCAGTGCCCATTCTGTCAACTGGGATTCAAACCAGGGTCCCCAAGGCAGATACGACGGCTTTCGTGCTGCCGTTACCGCCAAGGTCGGGTGTGCGGGCGCGACCCGCCAGCACCGTGCGGACCGCCCGCTTGAGGTCCGCTGCCGCGGCCGGGTGGCCAAGGTGCTCGAACATCAAGCCGCCGGTCAAGACCGCGGCAATGGGGTTGGCGACGCCCTTGCCGGTGAGGGCCGGCGCGGAGCCGTGCACCGGCTCGAACAGGGCGTGCCGGCTCCCAGGATGCAGGTTGGCGCTGGCCGCGATACCGAGTCCCCCGACGAGTCCGGCTCCCAGATCGGACAGGATGTCGCCGTAGAGATTGTTCGTCACAATGACCTCGAAGCGCTGGGGCTCCCGCACCAGCTCCAGCGCCAGGGCGTCCACGTAGCGATGCTCCGCCGTGATCCCCGGGTATTCCTTGGCCACTGTCTTGAACCGCTCCTGCCAGATCCGGTGCGTCGGAATTGCGTTCGACTTATCGCTCATCGTCACGCGCGTCTTGCCGTGCGCTTTCGCCCAGTCGAACGCCGCGCGGATGATCCGCTCGACGCCTTTGCCGGTGTTCACTTCCTCAGCGATGTGCTCGTCTCCGCTCGAGCGGCCGCGGCCCAGATACTGGCCTTCGGTGTTCTCGCGGAAAATCACGAAATCGACGGCGGGACGACCGGACGGCCCGACGGCCGGAAGTCGAAGGGGAGTGAGATCGGGGTGGAGAAGTTCTACCGGCCGGAAGTTGACATAGAGATCGAGCTTGAATCGCAAGCCGAGCAGGATGTCGCGCGCGTGCTCGTTGCCCGGTACGCGCGCATCGCCGAGTGCGCCGAGCAAGATCGCATCCACATCATCACGCAGATGTTGGAACGCGGCGTCGGGGAGTGTTTCTCCCGTCTTCAAATAATGGTCGGCGGAATACGGCAGACGTTCCCAGGCCAGCGAAACCCCATGTTTTGCGGCCACACGATCCAAGATTGGGATCGCCGCTTCGATCACTTCAGGGCCGATACCATCTCCAGCAATGACAGCGATCTTGGCCGTCCGGCCGTCGGGCCGTCGGGCCGTCATTCAAATCCCGTCGCACGCCCGCAGGCCAGACAGTAGGCCCAGCCCACGTCCAACGCGTTGCCGCAGCCCTGGCACCGCAGGTCGCCTTCGAGCGGCTGGCCACAGTGCGGGCAGAACCTCACGTCGCGATTGCCGGGCAGCACTCCGCCGCAGTACTCGCATTGATTTTCAGACGGACCCCCTCGCTCCGGCGGGCGCGCGACGCGAAATCGCTCCGGATGCACGAGCTGGGGCGAGGCTGGGATGGGGTTTTCGTCTTCATCATCGTCGGTTGGCGGCGCGTACGCGCGGTCCGCCAGCAGGACGCGCTCGGCGGCGTGGCCGTTGACCATCACCTGCGCGTCGGGAAAACTGCGAAAATACGCGGGATCGGGGTTTACCGTCGCGATCTCGCTCTGCATTGCTTCGCGCACGCTGTCCGGCTCCAGCTGGACGTAGTTGCGCTCGCCCGACAGCAGCCGGAGCACCGTCATTTCGTAATCCTGGTGGGTCGCGACGTTCAGGTGTGAGCGATTGGAGCGATACGGCACGAGCCGCTCGTAAATTTGCGCCGCGGGAAACGGCACCGCGACGCGCGTTTCCTTGGCGAGCGCGGCGACGAGCAGACCGAACAGACGGTCGAGCTCGTCCACTACGCTCCGTTCCTCCACGCGTTCATCCACCGGTCGTACAGGACCGGTACGACACCGCCCTGCTGCAGCACTTCCACGCCCGAAGGATCGCGATACGCCTTGCGGTAGAACACGTGCGTGACGCCGGAGTTGATGATGAGCTTGGCGCACATGACGCACGGCGACGCGCTGACGAATACGACCTTGTCGCGGACGTTCCCCGGTGCCTTCACGAGCGCATTCATCTCCGAATGGATGCAGCCGCAGTTGCCGGGCACCGCCGAATCACATTTGTTGGGCAGGCCGCGCGCGTTGCCGTTGTACCCGATCGCCAGGACGTTCTCGAGTCGCTGATCGGTGACGACCGTTCCCACCTGCAGGCGCACGCAGGTCGAGCGCTTGGCCAGCTCCTCCGCCATGCGCATGTACACCTCGTAGAGCGGGATGCGATCGACGGGAACCGACGGATCGGCGGCTACCAGGTGGTCTTTACTTGCTCCGCTCATGCAGCTCCTTGTCGGGATCGAAGTCGACAAACTTGCCGCGCGCCCGCTGCTGCGCGAGCCAGGTGTCGAAGCCGGACGGAATCAGGCCGTTGGAGCGCTCCTGCTGCTCGGCGGCGCGGATCGCCACGACATTGGCGTATTCGTTCTTGACGTGCTCGTTGTGGCCGCGCACCCAGCGCCATTCTACTGCATGTGCGGCCGACACCTGCTTCAGCTTCTGCCACAGCTCGGCGTTCTCGAGCGCCCCCGTCTTGCGACGCCAGCCCCGCGCCTCCCAGTCCTTCGACCACTCATTCATCCCCTTCACCAGATACTCGGAATCCGAGACGAAATGGACGATGGCGTGGCGCCACTGGCGGCGGATCCATTCGAGTGCGGCAATCGCGCCGGCGAGCGCCATCTTGTTGTTCGTCGTCTGCGGCGAGCACTCATAGAAATCCCAGCGCGCCACACTGTCTCCCGCGGGCGCTTCGATCAACGCTCCGTTTCCGCCCGGACTCGGCTTTGTGGAATCGTTGCCGAGGCAGCTTTCGTCGGCATGCACGAGCACGAACGGCGTGGTCACGGCTGAATGACCACCGGGATGTCGGTGTGCAGCAGGATCTCCTCGGCGTGCGAGACCCTGACGTCGCTGCGGCGGCCCTCCCCCGAGCCCACGTGCGCGCCCGCGAACAACGCATCGCATTTCGTGCGCTCGATGACGCGCGCCACCGCCGCCCCCGGCGTGCCGGGCTCAATGTGCGTGACGAACTTGACGCCTTGCAGGGACAGCATGGCTTCTGCCTCGCCGATGATCATTGAGCCCATGGCTGGATCGACCGTCGCGTGAATCACATGCACCGTGCTGTGCGTGACACTCGCGAAGCGCGCGACGAGCGCGAGTGCGCGCTGCGCCGTCTCCCGGCCGTCGTACGCGATCGCGCAGGAATTCATCGGCGAGGGCTTGCTGGCGCACACGATGACCGATCGCTCGGCGATGCGAATCAGCGACGTCACCGTCTTGCCGAGCACGTCGGCGGGCGCCGAGCGGCCGCGGCGACCCACCAGCACCGTATCGACGTCCCGGGCGAGCGCGGCCAGCTCGACATCGGGGTCGCCATGCTTGACGATCGTTTCCACCTGGAGCCCGGCGTCCTTGACCCGCTCCTCCGCCCGCTTGAGCAACTCGCCGGAGTCGGAGACGCGCCGGCCCAGGCGGTGCGTCTCCTTGATATGCGCCACCACCAGCTTGGACTTGAACCGGAGGCCGAGGTGGACGGCTTGCTCCAGCGCTTCGTCGGCGTTGGGACTGCCGTCCAGACCTACGAGCAGGCGTGTGAACACAATTGGTAGCGGCGCTCAGGGGAGCACCGCGAAACTCTCCAGGTCGCGCAGCCGAAACGTGAGCAGCTCGCCGGTCATCGGGAGCCGGCCCGCCAGGACGTCGTCACGGCCACTCGTCTCGAGACGCTCGGCCACCACGACATATTCGGTGCCCCGACGTCGCAGCGCTACCCGCCGCCGCTGGCTCACGGCCCGCTCCAGTGCGTCGAGCGCGTCGGGCGTCAGCGCGCGGTATTCCGGAATCGCGGGGAATGGGGGTCCGCGCATTTCAGGTCACCGTCATCGCGCCTGCCACACCGCGCGTGAGACGGCCGATTCGCGCGGCCGCGGGAGTCCCCTCGCGCTCCAAGGCGGCGACCAGCGCGCCCGCGCGGTCGGGATCCACGGCGATCAATAGACCACCGGACGTCTGCGCGTCGAACAGCAGAACGCGAATCGCCTCGGGGACCTCGGCGCCGAACTTCACGTCAGGTGCGACCGTGTCACGATTGCGTTTCGAACCGCCCGGAATCGCCCCCCGCTCGGCGAGCGCGACGGCAGTGGGGAACAGCGGGATGACTGCCGCATCGAGCTCGGCTGCCAGACCGCTCGCGGCGAGCATGTTGTGTAAGTGACCCAGCAGGCCGAAGCCCGTCACGTCGGTCGCGGCGTGCACGCCGCCTCCGGTCGCGCGCATCGCGCGGGCGGCGCCGGCGTTCAAGGTCGCCATTGACGTGACGGCAGCGCTGATGTCGGCCGCCGTTGCGAGATCCCGTTTCAAGGCCGTCGTGAGCACGCCCGTTCCGATCGGCTTGGTCAGCACGAGGGCATCGCCGGCGCGGGCGCGCGCGAGCGTGACGACCCGGTGGGGATGCACTTCACCGATCGCGACCATGCCGTACTTGGGTTCGGGATCGTCCACCGAATGGCCGCCGAGTACGAAGGCGCCCGCTTCCTTCGCGATGTCGGCGCCGCCGCGCAGCACGTCGCCCAGCAGCTCGTAGGGCAATTTGTCCCGCGGCCAGCCGACGAGATTCAGCGCGAGCAGCGGTGTCCCGCCCATCGCATAGACGTCCGAGAACGCATTGGCGGCCGCGATTCGTCCGAAGTCGTACGCATCGTCCACAATGGGCGTGAAGAAATCGACCGTCGCCACGATCGCGCGATCCGGTGTCAGCTGATACACGGCGGCGTCGTCCCGCGTCGAAGCATCGACGAGGATGCGTGGATCGGTGATTGTCGGCACGTGGCGCAAGACCTGCGCCAACTCGGCGGGGCCGAGCTTGCAGGCTCAGCCGGCGCCGTGCGAGTAGCTGGTGAGGCGCACGATGGATTGCGTGGACATCGTGCGCGGAAGATGAGGGGTCTACCGGAGCGCCGCTACCTCCGCGGGGACCCGATCCAGCTCCCGATACTCGAAGCGCACGACTCCATCAGCGTCGAGGACAAAATAGGAGGGTGTGCCCCACTGGCTGAACGCGCGGCTCGCCTCCCGCCACGCGTCGGCGTAGACGGGGAATGTGAGTTTCTGGTCCGCGAGGAACCGCTGCAAGTCGTCCGAGACGCGCTCGTCCGTGATCGTCACGATGGCCACACCCTGTTTCCGCAGCCGACCGGTCAGACGCTCCAACGCGGGCAGCTCCTCCAACGACGGGCCGCAATGGCGGGACCAGAAGGCGACGAATGTCACGCGACCGCGCGTGAGCGTGTCGAGGCGCACCGCGCTGCCACCGGCTCGTTCCAGCCGCGCTTCCGGAGGGAGGCCTCGACGGACCGCCATGTCCAGCAGGCGGCGGCGCATCTCGCTGCGGCCCTCCTGAACGAGCCGCGCCCACTCGGCTGAGTCGACCGGGACTCCGGTGAGCTCCTCCGTCGCCGGATCGGCGGCCACAAGCCCCAGCAATCGAAGGGCGCCCGCCGTGTCGCCGACTGAGAGTTGGATCTGCGCGACGCGGCGGAACAGTGTGACATCCCAACCCTCCCCCACGGCCAGCCGGAGTGTGTCGAGACCCGCCGCCGTTCGGCCGCTCGCCACCAGCGCGTCGCCCAACGCGACCAGAATCTGGCGCGCGCTCGCGGCGTTGACGGCACGCTGCTCCTCCACGGTGCGCTCGAGCGCTCGCCGCGAGTCGTTCAGCATCTGAAGACCCTCGAGGTGGCGGCGCAACCGCCGCATGCCCTCCTCGCGGAGGGCGGGATAGCGCGTGAACACCGTCGCAATCCACGAAGAATCGCGCGGGTTCATCACGAGGTAGTGATCCGCCCAGCGCACGAGGCCCGCGGAATCTCCCACGCGCTGCGCCATGCTCCACCCCACGTTGACCAGGTTGCCGTGTGCCGGACCTGCTTCGTCCCACAGGCGGTCCAGGTCGGCCAGCGCCCGCACTGAGTCCTTGTCTTTCCACGCGCGGGCCCCGATGGCGAGCGCGCGATTTTGGACGGCCAATGGCGACGTAGGTGCCTCTCGCTCCAGGCGACTGCGCCAAAACGCCTCGCGGACGCTGTCTCCCACGTCCATGGCGTACCAGAACATGTCTCCGAGGTCGTCGCCTGTGAGGGACGCGCGACGCGCGAGCCGGTCGTGAAAGGCCTTCAGGCGGGTCCTGTGTCCGTCGAGAGCGCTGTCCAGGTGCGATTGACCGAGCACATACTTCTCGTAAAAGAACAGGTTCGACCAGCTGCCGACGCGGTCGGGATACAGGGCTGCCACCTGACGCGCCGTCTCGTAGCCCTCTTCCCAGTTCCGACCCATCATGTCGTTTTCACGCTGCTTCAGGGCGTCGAACGTCGGCCGGCCCTCGGGGTCGTGGACCAGCAGTTCCCATAAGCGACGTCCGTTGCTGTCAACGATCCGGCCGTCCGCGTCCTCCACCGCGAAGGCGGCGTACACGACCGAGTCCGGCAAGCGAAGGTTGGTTCGGAACAATCCGCCTCCGGCGCGCGTCAGCTGAGCGGCGACTGCCTGCCTCGTCGTGCGCTGGTAGGCGTCGTCACGCGTGCTGCGGTAACGCACTCTGAGGATGAGCCGGTCGCGGCCGGTAAGAGTGCTGGGCGCGCGATATGTGACCTGCACCGTCGCGCCAGCGCGAGGCGTCGCCGGCGTGAATGTGAGCTCACCTTGGATATCGCCCGCTGTCAGCGTTGCCGCCGGCCAGGCGAACCAAAGTCCTGCGCCTGCTGCAAGAACCA
Organism: Gemmatimonadota bacterium; assembly: GCA_003223395.1. Taxonomy (GTDB): domain Bacteria; phylum Gemmatimonadota; class Gemmatimonadetes; order Gemmatimonadales; family GWC2-71-9; genus 20CM-2-65-7. The sequence continues at coordinate 27,904 of QHUZ01000052.1, forward strand.
GAACGGCTGCTGCGGCGACTCGCCAGCGGGCTGACGCACGGAGCGGATCGGCGAGCGGCAGAATGACGTGCTCGTTGGCCGCGAGGCGCTCGTGAATGCGCTCGAGCAGGTCGGGGGACGCCGCTGCACTCGGCAACCGAGCGATCGCCGTCTTCATCTCGTGGATCCAGGAATCGTTCACGCTCCACCTCCCAACGCACGCCGCAGCGCGCGCACCGCGCGGTGCAACCGCACCTCACTCGTTCCCGTGCGGATGCCGAGCAACCTCCCGATCTCCGCGTGGGAGAATCCCTCGACCTCCTTCAGCACGAACACCATTCGCAGGTCGTCCGGAAGTGCGGCGATGGCGCCTTCGAGATCCCAGCGAACTTCAGGCGTTTCTGACACGGCGGTTTGCTCACCGGCGAGATCGAGAGCGACCTCATGCCGGCGGGTGCGTCGCCGAACCCGGTCGAGAGCCAGCCGCACCGTCACGGTGCGCAACCACGCACCGAAGCTGCCTCGCTCGGCGTAACGCCGAACCGCCATTGGCAAACCCACGAACAAATCCTGCACGACATCCTCCGCGTCGACGGCAGATCCCGTTATGCGACGCGCGAGATTCAAGAGCGCACTTGCGTGCCGGTGGAAGAGGGCATCCAGCGCGTCCAGATCACCGGTAGACAAGCGCTGAACGAGCGCCGCATCGTCGGAGCGTTCACTCGCGAATGGAATCGACGGCTCTGATACTGGCACAGCGGTCTCTTAGAAGAGAAACGTACGGCGGGGAGGAAACCTTACAGGTCGAAGATACCTACGAGAGGCGCCAGGCGAGCAGGGACCCGGCCACAAGATATCGGACAATGTCGAAACACGTGCCAGCGATCACGACCCGGGGGGGCACGGGATCCTGACCCCACCTCGGGCCGCTCGCGAGCCCACCAAGCAAAAGGAAGAGCAGCCACCACTCACTGCTGCCCAATGAGTCGAACCACAACGAGGCGAGCAGCGTCAAAAGACCCGCTTCGATGACACGCCATCTCAAGACGCGCAGACGAGTGGCGGTATAAACCGGTCCGGTAGGAGGCAGTTGCGTCAGCTTGGCGATGAGATAGCCGCTTGCAAACGTCGTCATGACAAAGCAGATGACGATCAGGAGCCACGCGACGACTAGCCGGCCGAGCGTCACCCTAGCGCGACCCGCGGTATCCTGGACCCCGGAGTCCCCGACCCGGACGCGCGTCCGTCATCTGCCCATGCTTCAAAACCATGCGCCCATTCACGAACACGTACTCGATGCCGACCGAAGTCTGGTGCGGCTGCTCGAACGTCGCGCGGTCGATCACGGTGACCGGATTGAACACGGTGATGTCGGCGTACATCCCGGGTCGCAACAGGCCGCGATCGGCGAGACCGACGCGCTGCGCCGCGAGCGACGTCATCTTCCGCACTGCGAACTCCAGCGGGAACAGCTTCAGATCGCGTGAGTAGCGGCCGAGGATGCGCGGAAAACTGCCGTAGGCGCGCGGGTGCGCGGACTGCGTGCCGAGCGGTCCGTCGGGCGCCACGCCGCCGAAATCGGTATTCACCGCCATCCACCACTGTTTCATCCCGGCCTGCACGTCGGGCTCATTCATGATTGCATAGACTGCGTCGGTGCGATGACCGCCTTCGGCGAGGACGATGTCGAAGACCGTCTCGACCGTATCCCGATGGTGCATCGCGGCAATCTGGGCGACCGTCTTGCCCTGCATGTAGCGCAACGAATCCTGAAACGTGCCGGTGATCAGAACGCCGGTGCCGCCGCCCGCCGCGACGAAGAAGCTTTCCGTCTGTGGGTTGACGATTTCTCGGTGCAGCCGGGTGCGGGTCGCTGGATCGCGCAGCCGGATGAGCAGCGAGTCCCAGCCTCCACTCTCGGCCCACGTAGGAATCGACGCATCGAGTGAGGTCGCGGCGCGGATATACGGATACTGGTCAGCAGTCACGTCGAGCCCGGCCGCACGCGCGGAATCGATTTTCGCGAGCACGCGGGGCATCTGTCCCCAGCTTCGACGTCCCGAGAGCTTGAGATGCGACACCTCGGCCGGAATCTGCGCTTCCTTGGCGATCCGGAAGACTTCGTTCAGCGCCTCGTCGATATGCTGGCCTTCATCCCGCATGTGGGACGCATAGATGCCGCCGTGCCGGCTGGCGGCGCGCGCGAGCGCGATCAGCTCGTCGGTCTTGGAATAGCTCGCGGGCGCGTATTCGAGCGCCGTCCACACGCCCAGCGCGCCTTGCTCCATCAGCGTGTCGACGATCGCCGTCATGTGCGCGAGCTCCGCCGGAGTCGGGTCGCGATTCTCATTGCCGACCACAGCGAGGCGCACCTGCGTCGCGCCGACGAAGGTCGCGATGTTGAGCGCCACGCGTTGCCGCTCGAGCTGTGCGAAGTAGCCGTTCAAGTCACGCCAGTCTTCGCGGTAATGCCATTTCTTCATGGCGTCGGAATCGTCCTGCACCAGCCTGTCGGTGAGCGGCGCGACCGAGCCGCCCTCGCCCGTCACTTCCGTCGTGATGCCCTGCGTCACCTTCGAGAAGACGCGGTTGTCGATCAGCGCGTTGATCTCGGACTGGCCCATCATGTCGATGAAGCCGGGGGCGACGACGAGCCCGCTCACGTCCACTGTGTCCTTCGCCGTCGCGGTGCCGAGAAAACCGACTGCAGCGACGCGGTCTCCGCGGATCGCGACGTCGCCGCGGTAGCGCGGGTTGCCGCTGCCGTCGATGATCCAGCCGCCCTTCAGGACCACGTCGTAAGGCCCGTCGGCGCTATGCGCCGGCGTTCCCCTCCCGCAGCCGGTGAGCAATAAGAGGAGGAGCAGACGGCCGATGGCCGATGGCGTTGTTGTCATTTCCATGTCGCTCTCAGGGAGTCCGGCCGGATCATCCGGCCGCGGATCATGACCAGCGCGATGTTGCGCGTGGCCGCGATGTTGCTGATGGGGTTGCCGTTGAGCACCACGAGGTCGGCGACTTTGCCGGGCGCGAGCATGCCGAGTGAATCCGCATGCAACAGCTGCGCGCCGCGGCGCGTGGCGGCGGTGATCGCTTCGAGCGGCGTGAGCCCGGCGCCGACCAGCAGCGCCATCTCTTCGTGCAGCGAATACCCGGGAATCAGCAGTTGATTGGCGGCGTCCGAGCCCGCCGCAATCGCGCCGCCGGCCCGCTTGTACTCGCGGACGAATTGATCCTGCCGCCGGCGCGAGCGCCGGAACGCGTCGAAATCCGCCGAGCGCCATCCGGTGCGGCGCAGCAGGCTGGGCACGTTGCGGACACTCTGGGCGCTCTCGGGCACGTCCTCCATCCCGGGGCGCGTGAGCAGAATCGGGTTATCGAGCCGGGCAAGCATGTCGTGCACCACCAGCGTGGGGACGATCGCGACCTTCGTCTGCGCGAGCGCGCGCGCGGTGCGGGCGATGGTGCTCGAATCGAGGCTCGCCCAGCCCTTTTCTTCAACCGTCCAACCGGTCAGGAAGCTGGTGTGCGCGTTTGCGTAGGTCTGGTCGCCCGTGGCGGCCTGGACGACGCCGGCCATGTGCTCGATCGAGATGACGCCCATGCGCGCCGCTGTCAACGCGTCGGTTTTCCCCAGGTGCGCCGCTACCGGTAGATGGAGTTTCTCCGCCTCGTCGAGCAGCGGCCGCAGCAGGCTTGGCGTGATCTTCGTGTAGACCTTGAGGTAATCCACGCCGGCGACGGCATGTTGATCGACCGCGCGCCGTGCCTGGTCCGGCGTCGCGACGCCCGTTGCGTTGGGATAGGTCGTCGGCGTGCCGTCGATCATGGCGCCCGCGCTGAACATGCGCGGGCCCAGGATCGATCCGAGATTCAGCTCGTTCTTGAGCGTGAGCACGGTGTCGGTGCCGCCGTGCAGATCGCGCACGGTCGTGACGCCCCACGCGACGTAGCGTCCCGTCGCCCACCGCTCCACATGGGCGTGTGCATCGATCAGACCCGGGATGATGGTCTTGCCGACCAGGTTGATGCGCTCGGCGTTCGTCGGAACCGGGATTTCGTTGACGCGGGCGATCGTTTCGATGTGCCCGTTGCGAATGATGATCAGGGCGTCCCGCTTCGGCGCGCCACCCGCACCGTCGATCAGCGTCGCGCCCTCGAGCGCGATGACGCGATCCCGGGTGACGCCCAACCTTTCGCCGACCTTGCTGCAACTGGCAACCAGCACGAGTCCCAGCAGAACGGCCGTCCGGCCGTGAGGCCGTCCGGCCGTCATTTCGAATCCGATGACGTGTGGTCGTGCAAGATCCGCCAGCGATCTCCCTGCCGTTGGAGCACCAAGGTAAACGGTCCGCTGGCGACCACCGAATCCCGCTTCGACAACTTGAACCGGGCAGTTGCATATGCGAAATCGGGTGTGAGCACGCGCACGCGCAGCTCATCAAACGAAAGCGAATCCCGCGACTTCCCCGGTGCGAAGTAGTTCGCCTGGTACCGATCGTACATCTTCTGCCAGCCGTACATGACATGACCGCCTGCCATGTAGCTGGTCAACGAGTCGTTCGCGTAGTCGCCCATGAAGCCGGTGAGATCGCCACGATTCCAATCGGACGCCGAGCGCTGCAGCATCGCGGCGATTTCTTTCGGTGGATCGCCGAGCGGAATTGCGGGGGCTCGGCACGCGATCAGTGCCACGAGTACGGCGTACGGCGCACGGCGCACGATTTGCCTCCTAACGTGGCCCGCGGGAGCGTCTCGTCGAGACGCTCCCGCGGGTGACATAGCGAACGGTGTTAGCGGCGGCGTTTCTTCTTGCCTGCCTTTTTCTTTTTCGCCGGCTTCTTCCGTGCCTTCGGCCGCGCCTTCTTCTTGGCGGCTTTCTTTTTCTTCTTGGCCTTCGGCTTGGAAGATGGGCGCGAGTCTTCGTCCGGCATCGACGATGGCATCGGCGCAGGCGTGGGCGCCGACGGGAACATCGGCTCCATGAAGCCCGGTCCGGGCCAACTACTCTCCGTTACATCCATCTGCTCAAGCATCGGATCTTCTCCTATGCTGATAGGTGCGGGGGCGTCGTGGGTGGCCTATAGCTTACCGCGGGATTCAGACCTCGCAAGTGACACGGACTACCGCGTTTTAGGTCCCCGCTGGTGGGGGCGATTGTGACAAGTTGGCTTGACAACGGCATTTAGCCGGACACACATTCGCCACCCATGATACGACGCGGACTCATCGTCGCGCTCGCGTGCGTCGCGCCGGGCGCAGCGGCGGCGCAGAACGTCTCCGAAGTCCAGGTCGCCCCTCCAACGGTGACCATCCGCGTCGGGGAACGCAGTGGTTTGCTCGCCACGGCGTTCGATCGCATCGGGAATGTCATCCCCACCGTCCGCATCATCTGGTCGTCCAACAACGTCAACATCGCGAAGGTCGATAACAGCGGCACGGTCACGGGGGTCGCCAACGGCGTGGCCATCATCGAGGCCCGCGTAGGCGCCCGCCGCGGCCAGGCCGCGGTCCAGGTCACGGGGGGAGCCGCTCCTGCTCCGCCAGCTGCCCCCCCGGCCGGTCCGCCCGCGCCGCCCCCACCCCCCCCGGGTCCGGACCCATTTGCGGGGCAACCGCCGGGCAGTGGACCGGCCGCGGCGCTGCGGCTCGAGCCGGGGGTCGTCTACCTGCTGCCGTCGGAGAATTGGCGCGTCTCCCCGCGGGCACTGCGGGAGGACGGTTCTCCGGCGGCGCCCGTCATGGTCGTCTGGACGTCGTTGAGCCCGGCCGTGGCGAGCGTCGATCAAAGTGGGAATGTAGTAGCGCTCTCGCCTGGTCAGGGCACGATCCAGGCGACCGCTTCGGGCGCTGGGGGGCTCACTGCAACCGCGCCGGTGGTCGTGCAGCAGGCGGAATTCACGGTGCGGGAGGGCTCACCCCTGATGCTCTCGCCGGGCGAAGTCGACACGGTGCACGTGGTCGTCGCCGCGCAGAGCAACCGGACGGTCAATCCGCTCGTGTTGCAGTGGTCGTCCAGCGATCAGAGCGTGGCGCGCGTCAGCCTCGCGGGCGCGGTGACCGCAGCCGGGCCGGGCAAAGCGATCCTGACCGTCTCAGGGTTGCTACAGAGCAAGAGCATCGAAGTGTCGGTCCATCCAGTGGTGGCCAAGCTCACAGTTCTCCCCAGGCTCTCGGAGGAGGTTCAGGTACCACTGACCGGCAGCACTAAATTCGAGGCGCACGCCCTCACGGCCGACAACGCACCGGTTCCGGAAGCGCCTTTCCGTTGGACCGTCACGGATCCTGGGATCGCGAGCTTCGACGTGAAGACCGGACTCCTGACGGGTCGCGCGGTGGGGAAGACGCAGCTGATGGTGCGGGGGCCGGGCGCTGGTCTCGTCGTGACCTGGAGTGTCAGCGTGATCGCCGGCTCGGTGAAGTTCACCGAGGCCCGCGTGGGGCTCGGAGTGAATCAGCGGCGCACCCTGCGCGCCAACTACGCCGACGACCAGGGGAACGTGCTCGGCCCCGCCTCCAACCTCACCTGGAACAGCGACAGTCCGCAGGTCGCGACCGTGGGGGAAGACGGCACGGTTGCCGGCGCCGGGTATGGGCATGCGAAGATCACGGCCAGTGCCCCTGGCGGGAAGACCGCAGTCGCGGACGTGTACGTCGTCGGCGAGATCCTCGTCGCCAGCTCGCGGGGGAACCCGCCCGGCAAGTTCCAGCTCTATGCCGTGGACCGCTCCAACCTCGCCCAGCTCACGAAGCTCACCCCCGACACGACGTCGGCGAGCGATCCGGCCTTCTCTCCCGATGGCTCGCGCATCGCATTCGTTTCCCAGCGCGATGGCAACCCCGAGATCTACGTGATGAACGCGGACGGGACGGGGTCCACGCGGATCACGAACGACCCGCAGGCCGATGGCCGGCCGTCGTTCACGCCGGACGGCCAGGCGTTGGTCTTCCATTCCGCGCGGACCGCGGGGAAACAGCAGATCTGGTTCGTCAATGTGGATGGCGCCGGCCTGACTCAGCTGACCCGCGACTCGGTCAACGCCATGCCCACAGTGTCGCCCGACGGGCAGACCATCGCGTACGTCTCGACGCGCAACAAAGAGTCGCACATCTGGCTAATGGCGCGGGATGGCTCCAATCAACGGCAGTTCACGCGCGGCCTGCAGCAGCGCGAGTCCGACCCCCGTTTCCTGCGCGATGGCGCCCTGGCCTATCTCGCGGAGCGGCGTGAAAACAACCGCACCGTTCAGCAGGTGATGCGAGCCGATCTCGCGACGGGTGCGACGACGGCGATCACGGGCACGGACCTGGCGATTGCCTCGTTTGCGGTCTCGCCCGCCGGCGACCTGGTCGCGCTCGTCGTGAACGCCGAGCCGCAGAACCGCCGCAATCCCACGTATCGCGTGTACATCCAGCCGGTGAGCTCCGCGACGCCGATCCCCGTACCCGCCACGGGGACGGAGCAGATGATTACGCCGACGTTCCGGCCCTAGATTTCAGGCGCCCATGCGCGCCTGCGTTCTCACCGCCACCGGCGGAATAGACAAACTCGCCATCATCGATGTTCCTGACGCCTCCGCGCCCGGGGCGGGAGAGGTGCGCGTCCGCATTCGCGCCGCGGCTCTGAACCACCTCGATTTGTTCGTCGCAGACGGACTTCCGGGCGGGGGGACCGCGGAGCGCTTTCCGTTTGTCGTCGGCGCCGACGGCGCCGGGGTTGTCGAAACCGTCGGCCCCGGCGTCACCAACGTGCAGCCCGCCGATCGGGTGCTCATCAATCCGGGCATCTCCGATTGCACGTGCGAATTCTGCCGCGCGGGCGAGCATTCGCTCTGCGTGAACTATCGACTCTTGGGCGAACACCTCCCGGGGACAATGGCCGAGCTGGTGACGGTACCGGCGCAAAACGTGGTGCGCGGGCCCAACCTGTCCCCGGCGCTCACCTGGGCGGAAGCCGCGGCGTTCTCGCTTGTGACGCTGACCGCCTGGCGGATGCTCGTGACACGGGCGCAGCTCAAGGCCGGCGAGACGGCGCTCATTTGGGGAATCGGCGGGGGCGTGTCCTTGACCGCGATGCGCATCGCCAAGCTCGTCGGCGCGCGGGTCATCGTGACCTCCTCGGACGACGCCAAACTTGCCGCGGCGAAGCAGCTCGGCGCGGATGTGACCCTCAACCACCGCACCCAACAGGTGGCCGCCGAGGTGCGTGCCCTGACCAACAAGCGCGGCGTGGATGTCGTGGTCGAGAATGTCGGAGCCGCGACGTGGGACGACTCGCTCCGCTGTCTCCGGCGCGGGGGCCGACTGGTGACCTGTGGTGCGACATCCGGGCCGCAGGTCCATCTCGATCTGCGGCGGGTGTTCTGGCATCATTGGAGCATCCTGGGTTCGACGATGGGGAATGCGGCGGAGTACGCGGAGGTCGTCGGACGGCTGGCGAAGGGAGAGTTGCGACCGGTTGTCGATCGCGTCTATCCGCTGGACCACGCACGAGATGCATACGAGCGATTGGCCCGGGGCGAGCAGCTCGGTAAGCTGGTCGTGGAGTTGCCTTAAAGAGCCTAAGTATTTAATTTTTATCATCTTACACCTCTCCGATACCGATCTCACATGACAGGACCGAACGTCCGCGAACGGATACTCCCTCGCCTGATCGAGGACGAGCTCAAAGAGTCGTTCCTCGACTATTCGATGAGCGTCATCGTGCAGCGCGCGCTGCCCGATGTCCGCGACGGCCTGAAGCCCGTGCACCGCCGGATCCTCTACGCGATGAACGAGCTGGGGCTCGTTCCCGGCCGTCCGTACAAGAAGAGCGCGACGGTCGTGGGTGATGTGCTCGGCAAGTACCATCCTCATGGCGACGTCGCGCTGTACGACACCCTGGTGCGGATGGTCCAGGATTTCTCCCTGCGCTACCCGCTGGTAGATGGGCAGGGGAATTTCGGATCGGTCGACGGCGACTCCGCTGCGGCGTACCGCTACACCGAAGCGCGCCTCACCCGCGTCGCGATGACGATGCTGGAGGACATCGACAAGAACACCGTCGCGTTCGTCCCGAACTTCGACGACCGGCTGCAGGAGCCGACGGTGCTGCCCGGCCGGCTGCCCAACCTGCTCGTCAACGGTTCCGCGGGCATCGCGGTCGGCATGACCACGAACATCCCGCCGCACAACCTGAGCGAGGTCGTGCAGGCCGTGGTGCATCTGGTGGACCACCCGACCGCGACGATCAAGGACATCAGGAAGTTCATCAAAGGCCCCGACTTCCCGACCGGGGCGATCATCTACGGCCGCGACGGGATCAAGGAGTGTTACGAGAAGGGTCGTGGGCGCATCGTCATCCGTGCTCGCGCCATCGCGGAAGAGAAGGAATCGACCGGCAAGCAACAGATCGTCGTCACCGAGTTCCCCTATCAGGTCAGTCCCGAGCGCGTGCACGAGCAGATTCGCGACCTCGCGCTCGCCAAAAAACTCGAAGGCATCAGCGACGTCCGGAACGAGTCCGATAAGGAAGGGATCCGGCTCGTGATCGAGCTGAAGCGCGACGTCATACCCATGGTCGTGCTCAATCAGCTCTACAAGCACACGCAGATGCAGCAGACGTTCGGCGCCATCATGCTGGCCCTGGTGGACGGTACGCCGAAGGAGCTGACACTCCTCGAGCTGCTGCAGCACTTCATCGAGCACCGCCATACCGTCATCACCCGGCGCACCGAGTTCGAGCTGCAGCGTGCGCAGGATCGCGAGCACATCCTCGAAGGCTTGAAGATCGCCGTCGACAACATCGACGAAGTCATCAAGCTCATCAAGAAATCGAAGGACACACCGAGCGCCGATGCGGCGTTGCGGAAGCGGTTCAAGCTGTCGGAGAAGCAGTCGGCCGAAATCCTCAACATGCGGCTGGCGCGGCTCACCGCTCTGGAGATCACGAAGCTCGAGGAGGAGCTGAAGGACGTCCGCAAATTCATCAAGGAGTGCAGGGAGATCCTGGCCTCCAAGCCGCGGCGCATGAAGATCCTGAAGGAAGAGCTCACCGAGCTGGCGCACGGCTTCGGCGACGAGCGGCGCACGGAGATCGTGGCCGATCAGGGCGAGTTCTCGATCGAGGACCTGATCGCCGAAGAGGACATGGTGATCACCGTGTCCCACGCCGGCTACATCAAGCGGCTTCCCGTCTCGGCGTACCGGCGGCAGCGGCGCGGCGGCAAGGGCGTGATCGCCGCCCACCAGAAGGAAGACGACTGGGTCGAGCACCTCTTCATCGCGTCGACGCACGACTACGTGATGTTCTTCACCGAACAGGGGCAGTGTTACTGGCTCAAGGTGCACGAGATCGGACAGGCGGCGCGTGCCGCGCGCGGCAAGCCGATCCTGTCGTGCGTCGCCATGAAGCCCGACGAGCGGCTCGCCGCGCTGGTGCCCGTGCGGGAGTTCTCCGAAGATCAGTTCCTGCTGTTCACCACGAAGGACGGCGTGGTCAAGAAGACGGTGCTGTCGGAGTTTGGGAACCCGCGCTCGGTCGGCATTCGCGCCATCAACATCGAGAAGGGCGACGAGCTGATCGACGTGCAGGTCACGGACGGCAAGAACGACATCGTGCTGGCGACCGGGCACGGCATGAGCATCCGCTTCCACGAGAAAGACGTGCGCGACATGGGCCGCACGGCGACCGGCGTCAAGGGCATCGCGCTCGACAAGAAAGACCACGTCATCGACATGGTCGTCGTGCGCCGCAAGTCCACGCTGCTCACCGTGACCGAGAAGGGGATGGGCAAGCGCTCGGAGCTGGATGAATACCGCGTGCAGCATCGCGGCGGCCGCGGCATCATCACGCTGAAACGCAACGAGAAGACCGGCGACATCGTGGCGTTGAAAGAGGTGCTGCCCGACGACGAGCTGATGATGATCACCAAGAAGGGGATCATGATCCGGGTACCGGTTGAGGGGATCCGCATTTCCGGCCGCAACACCCAGGGCGTGAAGGTCATGAACCTGACGCCGGGCGACCTCGTCGTCGATGTGGCGCGTGTCGTGAAAGAAGATGAAGACGAGGAGATCGACGAGGACGAGCACGAGACGCCGCCACCCAAGTCCAAGTCCAAGCCCAAGCCCAAGCCGAAGCCCAAGAAGTAGCGTGGTCACTTCCCAGGACATCCAGGAAGCCGCAGCCGGCCTGCGGGGCATCGCGCGCCGCACTCCGCTCCTCTATGTCGAGGAGTTGGGCGCCCATCTCAAGCTCGAGAACGAACAGCCGATCGGCGCGTTCAAGATCCGCGGCGCCTACAACGCCATCCGGAAACTCCCCGACGCCGTGCGCAAGCGCGGCGTCATCACGTTTTCGTCGGGAAATCACGGGCAGGCGGTGGCGTACGCCGCGAAGCAATTCGGCGTGCGGGCGGTGATCGTGATGCCGGAAACGACGCCCGCGGTGAAAGTCGACGGGGTCAAGAAGTGGGGCGGGGAGGTCGTCTTCGCGGGCCGCACGTCCGAGGATCGGCGCATCAAGGCGGAGGAGATCGCCCGCACGGAACAGCTCGCGATCGTACCGCCGTTCGATCATCCCGACATCGTGGCGGGCCAGGCGACCGTCGCGCTCGAAATCGTCGAGCAGCTTCCTGAGGTCGAGACGGTGGTCGTCCCGGTAGGCGGCGGCGGCCTGATTTCGGGCGTCGTGACGGGTCTCACCGCAGCGGGCAGCAAGGCCGCGGTGTGGGGGGTCGAGCCGGCCGGCGCGCCCAAGCTGCACCACTCGCTCGCGGCCGGAACAGTCGTCCATCTCGAGCGCACCAGCAGCATCGCCGACGGTCTGATCACGCTCAACGTCGGCGACGTGCCGTTTGCCGAGCTGACGCGGGAGAAAGACCGGCTGCGGGGGGTCGTCCTGGTGGAGGATGACAGTATCCGCGCCGCCGTGCAGTTTCTATGGCGCACCTGCCGACTCGCGGTCGAGCCGTCGGGCGCGGCCACGACGGCGGCCCTCCTCGCCGGCGCGGTGCCACGCTCCCGCACCACGGTGCTCGTGGTCAGCGGTGGCAACGTGGATCGCTCGCTTCTCGAGGCAACGGATTGATGGCTGGTCCCGCTACGCGAGTCCTGGTCGCCGACGACGACGCCTCGTTGGTCCAGACGCTGACCTGGATCCTGAAGGAAAACGGATACGAGGTCGCGGTCTGCCCTGGAGGCGACGGACTCTTCGCGAAGCTCGAGGAGATCAAGCCCGCGATCCTGCTGCTCGATATCATGATGCCCAAGGTGGACGGGCTGCAGCTGCTCGAGCGGCTCAAGCAGGACGAGCGCTACCGCGACCTGCCGGTGCTCATGGTGTCGTCCATGCCGCCGGAAGAAGCGACCGTCCGCGCGCTCGGCCTCGGCGCGGCCGACTTCATCTCCAAGCCGTTCCGGGTGCGGGAGCTGCTCGCGCGCGTCGAAGCGCACATCCGGGTCGGCCGCGCGCTCGCGCAGGCGCGGGAGGAAGCGCGCAGCCGGGCCGCGATGGTGGACATCCTTCACGAGGTGACCGACTCCCTCAAGCCGGACGAGATGTACCACATCCTCGCCCGCCGGGTGGCCCGCGCGCTCAACATCTCCAAATGCTCGATGGTGCTCGCGAAGCCCGGCGATCACCAGGGCGTGGTCGTGGCCGCGTATGAAAACCCGATGCTGCGCAATCTCCAGATCGAGCTGGCGCGCTACCCCGAGATCCGGAAGGCCGTGTCGAGCGGCCGGCTCGTCCTGGTCGAAGACGTGGCGACCGATCCTCTCTATGAAGAAGAACGGCGCCGCTGGGAGCGGGACGCGATCAAGGTGCCCACGCGCTCGGCCGTCGCCCTGCCGTTCTGGATGAAGGACCAGCAGATCGGCGTCTTCTTCCTGCGGACGACCGGCGACGATCCGCCGCTCACCCGGGCGGACGCGCAGTTCGCCGAGACGGTCATCAAGACGGCGGTATCCGCAATCGAGAAGGCCTACGACTTCGAGAGCGCCGTGTCGGACAAGCAGCGGCTCGAGAAGCTCGCTTCCACCGACGCGCTGACCGGGTGCATGAACCGGCGCGCCCTGGCCGAGGCGCTGGCGCAGGAGCTGGACCGCGCGCGGCGTTACAGCCTGGCGCTGACGATCCTGCTCGCGGACATCGATCGTTTCAAATCGATCAACGACACGCGCGGCCACATCGCCGGCGACTCGGTGCTGCGGCAGGTCGGCGAGCTGCTGCGGCGCGAGGCGCGCTCGGTCGACATCGTGGCGCGGTATGGCGGCGAGGAGTTCGTCGTCGTGATGCCGGAGACGGCGCCGCACGGCGCCACGATCTTTGCCGAGCGCGTGCGCATGCGCGTCGCGAACCGGGACTTCGCCGACCCCGGATCCGATCCGATCCAGCTCACAGTCAGCATCGGACTCGCATCGTTCCCGGACGATCGCGTCCACAGCGCGGACAGTTTCGTGTCGCTCGCCGATCAGGCCCTCTATCGCGCCAAGAACGAAGGGCGCAACTTGGTCCGGCAATGAGCGAGCGCCGCTGCCCGAAATGCGGATCCGTGTATACCGACGCAGGCGCCCGCTTTTGTCCGAAGGACGGCAGCATGCTCGTGGAAATCCAGGCCCGGAAGCCCGCGGCTCCCCCTTCCCCCAAAGCGAGCGGGGGAAGCGGCACCGGCGTCCGGACACCGCTGCCGCCGGGGAAAGCCGGTCTCGACCGCGCCTCGAGTCTGTCCAATCAGATCCTGGACGCCCGCTATCAGGTGATGAAGAAGCTGGGCGAGGGTGGGATGTCGTATGTCTATCTCGCCAAGGAAATCTCGACCGGCGACACCGTCGCGATCAAAGTTCTCTCGCCGCGGCTAGCGTCGGACAAGAGCTCCGTCGAGCGCCTGCGGCGCGAAGCGGGACTCGCAATGCGGCTCGATCATCCCAACGTCTGCCGCATCCTGCGACTCGGCGAATCGGAAGACGGGCTGATCTATCTGGTGATGCCGTTCCTGAAGGGCGAACTGCTGTCCGACCGGGAAGTGCGCGGCGGCCCGATGGACATGACGCTCGGCGTGACGTTGCTCAAGCAGATGTGCGCCGGCCTGCATCATGCCCATGAGCTGCAGATCATTCATCGCGACCTGAAGCCCGAGAACGTCATGCTGGTGCCGGACGACGACGGCGGGGGGGGCGGAGGGGGCGCGGGGGGCGTCGAGCGCGCTGTGGTGATGGACTTCGGTCTTGCCAAGGAGCGGCGCGCCGATCCGGCGATCGCCAAGCTGACCGCGACGGGGATCATCCTGGGCACGCCCGAGTTCATGAGTCCCGAGCAGATCCGCGGCAAACCGCTCGACGCGCGCAGCGACATCTACGCCCTCGGCATCGTGGCGTTCGAGATGTTCACCGGCAAGCTGCCGTTCTCGGGCCGCAACGCGCAGGAAATGATGATCGCGCGGCTGCGGAGCCAGCCCATCGCGATCCGCACCCTGCGTACCGACGTCCCCGACACGGTCGAGAAAGCACTCGCCAAGGCACTGCAGACGAATCCGGACAACCGCTTCTCGACCGCGATCGAGTTTGCTGAAGCGCTGACGGGCTCTGCCCCCTCGTCGGGCGGCGGCGGCGGCGGCGGGGGCGGCGGCGGATTCCTCGGCAAGCTGAAGGAAAAGTTTTCGTGAGGCCGTGAAGCGGTTCCCCGCGTTCGACCCACCGGAGTACGTCGACTGGAAACCGGATCCCGCGCTGGTGCGCGCGTTCCGGTCGACGCTCGAGACGAATCCAGAACGCGCCCGGATCGTGTCCACCCTGACTCCCGACTCCAAGCTCCAGCTTTATCGCGGCCTGCTGCGCGCCCGGCTGCATGACGTCGAGCTGAAGCGCTGGGTTCGCACCGGCGTGATTTCTAAAGCGTGGCTGGGGACCGGCGAAGAAGCGACGACGGTCGGCCCGGTCCACGCACTCGAGCGCGGCATGGACATCGTCGCGCCGATGATCCGCAACGCCGCCGCCTGCTGCGAGATGGGGATGCCGCTCGCCGACATGCTGCGCGCGTATCTCGCGACGGCGGACTCTCCGAGCGCCGGGCGCGACCTCCATGTCGGCTCGTTCCGGCACGGGGTGCTCCAGCCGATCTCGCATGTCGGTGACATGGTTCCCGTGATCACGGGGATCGCACTCACCTTCAAGATCAAGCGCGAGCCGCGGGTGGCAATGACCTGGGTCGGCGATGGGTCGACCAAGACGGCCGCCGCGCACGAAGGGACGAACTTCGCGGCGGTACAACGCGTCCCCGCGATCTTCATCATCGAGAACAATCAGGTCGCGTTGGGTACGCGCCTCGAGCAGCACCATCTGCCTGCCGACTTCAAGGATTGGCCCGCCAGCTACGGCGTGTGGGGCGCCTCGTTCGACGGCAACAACGTGCTCGACGCGTACGCCGTCACACGAATCGCGGCCGAGCGGTGTCGCAGTGGTAACGGGCCGGCGCTGTTGATCGCGGAAACGTTCCGGATGGGCGGCCACGCCACGCACGACGAGCGCGAGGCTCGGGATACGTTTCCGGCTGAGCTGTTTCGCTCGTGGGGGAAGCGCGATCCCATTGGTCTCTATGAGGAGTACTTGAAGGAAGACGGCGTGAAGGCCAAGCAGCTCGGCGAGGTCGAGGCTGACGTGACGGCGCAAGTCGCCAAGGCCGCCGAGGAGGCGATCGCGAGTCGGGAAAGGATGCCGAAGGCGGAGAGCGCGTTGGATGGGGTGTATGCGAACGGTCGGTAGCATGCTCGCGGCGTTGCTCCTGTCGGGGCCGGCAGTGGCGCAGCGAAGCGGGATCGATGTGAAGAGCTACTGGTTCTTCGTCACGCTTCCCGATTCAGGGCGCGAGATCCACGTCGCGGCCGTGGTGACTTTCGAACATCAGGTCCCTGGAGACAGCGTGCTCGCGCTCAATCTCGTCGGCATGACTATTGACTCGGTGAAGGTCTTGGTCCCCACGCGTGGCGGCTTGAGTAGAGAATTCACGTATGACGGCCGCGTGCTCCGTATCCCTCTACGGCCTCAGCCGGCGACGATAATCGCGGTAGTAGGTTACCACGGCACTCCGCAAGATGGCTTGATCATCGGCTCGAACGCACGCGGCCGCCGCGTCGCCTTCGCCGATAACTGGCCGGAGCGAGGGCGCTTCTGGCTCCCCACTGTCGATCGCCCGAGCGACAAGGCGATGACGCGGTTCTCGATCCGGGCCCCGGCGGTGTGGCGCGTGGTTGCGAACGGGAAGTTGACCCCGGGGGAGGGCGGTCGTGAGTGGGACGAATCGCATCCGATCCCCACTTACACCATGGTCATCGGCGCCAATGAGTTCACAGTCAGTACGCACCGCCCGGTGATCACCGGCCGCGACACGATCCCCATCGAAGTCTGGACCTACCCTGAGGACTCGGCGTTCGCCGACTCCGTCCCGTTTCGGCGTGCGACGGAGATTGTCGAGGTGATGCAGCGATTGATCGGGCCCTTCCCCTACGAGAAGCTCGCGCACGTGCAATCGTCCACGAAATTCGGCGGGATGGAGAACTCGAGCGCCATCTTCTACGCCGAGAAGCCGTACGTCGAGCGGCGGATGGGCGAGGGCGTCGTTCGGCACGAGACCTCGCACCAGTGGTTCGGCGATGCGGTCACGGAGCGCGACTGGCCCGATATCTGGCTCTCCGAAGGATTCGCCACCTATTTCGATGGCGTCATCGGCGCTGCGCTGGACGGTGACACGGTGCTTGTAAACAGCATGCGTGCGAATGCCGAGTCGTACTTCAAATCCGACGTCACCGACCGCCCGATCGTGGACTCGGGCTATGCGGCCGATCCGATCAAGCTCCTGAACGCGAACAGCTATCCCAAGGGCGCGTGGGTGCTGCACATGCTCCGCGGCACGATCGGCGATTCGGCCTTCTTTCGCGGGCTCCGCAGCTACTACCGCACCTACCGGGACTCGACCGCAACGAGTGAAGACTTCCAGCGCGTAATAGAGAAGGAGGCCCGAGCGAATCTTGGTTGGTTCTTCCACCAATGGCTGTACCAACCGGGGTACCCGCAGCTCGATGTGACCTGGCAATACGACGCGGGAGCGAGGAAAGTGCTTCTGGGTATCACCCAACGCCAAAAACCGGAGTGGGGTCTCTTCCGACTCCCGCAACTGACGCTCGAGTTCCGCGGAGCGAACGGCGCGACGGTGCGGCGCGACGTCGCCGTCACGGGCGACAGTCGCGAGACCACCACTCGCGTCGACCTGCCGTTCGCGCCTACCGAGGTCCGCGTGGACCCGGACGGCAAGCTGCTGCTGCGAGTCACCATCGGTCGGAGGTAACCAATGTGCCAGCGTGTGTTGTTCGTCGCATTACTCGCCATCGCCTGCAACGGAACTCCCGCGCGTGGCCAGGGGCAGGCGCGGAGCGACGATGCGCTCCGCGTGCCGCCTGGGTTCAAGATCGCGGTGTTTGCGGAGAATCTCCAAGGCGTCCGATTCATGACGCTCGGCCCTGGTAACGCGATCTACGCCTCGCAGCCGGGCCCCGGCCTGATCGTCAGGCTGACCGACGCGAATCATGACGGCGTCGCCGACAGCGTGGTGACGATCGCGAGTGGATTGAAAGGGCCCTTCGGCATCGCCTTCCGGGGCGACACCATGTACGTCGCTGAGGAGACCGAGCTCGTTCGCTTCGATCCTGGCTCCCGGGCACCGGTCCGAATGATGCTCCTGCCGAGTGGCGGCCATTCGACCCGGACGATCGTCTTCGGGCCCGACGGCAAGCTGTACCTGGCCGTGGGCTCCTCGTGCAATCTCTGCGACGAGGGCAAGGACTCGATGCGGGCGGCGGTCACGCAGCTCAACACCGATGGCTCGGGCGGCCGCATCTTCGCGAAGGGCCTGCGCAACACGGTCGGCATGGCATTCAATCCCAAGACGGGTGAGCTGTGGGGCGGGAACAACGACCGCGACAATCTCGGCGATGACCTGCCGCCCGAGCACATCAACATCATCAAGGACGGCCGCAACTATGGCTGGCCCGACTGCTATCTCCCCGGCAAACCCAACCCCGAGTATGGATCAGCGAACTGCTCGAATGTCGAGCCGCCGGCGATCACGGTGCAGGCGCACTCCGCACCGCTCGGGCTCGCGTTCTACACCGGCACGCAGTTCCCGCGGGAGTATCGCGGCGACGCGTTCGTCACGTTGCACGGCTCGTGGAATCGGTCGGTGCCGACCGGGGCGAAGGTCGTGCGCGTCGAAGTAGACAGCACCGGCCATCGTGCTGTGGGTGTGGAAGATTTCATTGTCGGCTGGCAGCGTCCCGATGGCTCGCGCTGGGGGCGGCCGGTGGGACTGTTGGTGCTTCCTGATGGATCTCTGCTCGTGAGTGACGATCGCGCCGACAAAATCTGGAGGGTGACCTATGGACGGTAATACGGCGGCGGAGGGCGGCGAGAGGCGGCGAATGGCGGCAAAGGCTGTGCTGGTGGCTGGCGTGGGAATTCTAGCGACAGCGGCGATGAATTTGCCGCCCTCCGCCGTCCTTCGCCGCCTCTCGCCGCCCGACATTCACTCAGAGTACGTCAAGTTCCTCTCCGGCAAGGACACAGTGACGGCCTACATCGCCTACCCCGAGCGCCCGCAACCGGCGCCTGCGGTGATCGTCATCCACGAGATCTTCGGCATGTCGGATTTCATCCGGCAGACGACCGAACAGCTGGCGAAGGATGGTTTCGTCGCCATCGCGCCCGACCTGTTGTCACGTCGGGGCGGCACGCCCGCGACACCCGACTCCGCGCGCAAGCTTATCGCAACATTGAACCCCGATACCGTGACCCAGGATCTCGATGCGACCCGGGCCTATCTCAACAAGCTGAAACCGGTACGCTCCGGTGAGATCGGCATCATCGGCTTCTGCTGGGGTGGCGGCCAGAGCTTCCGGTACGCGACGAACACGCCGCAGCTCAAGGCGTTCGTGGTGTGTTACGGTCCGAGTCCCAATGCGGCCGACATGGGGAAGATCCGCGCGAAAGGGCTCGGGGTCTACGCGGAGAACGACGCACGCATCAACGCGGGGTTGCCCGATGCCGCAGCGGCCATGAAGGCCGCAGGCAAGGACTATCCCTATGCCGTCTATCCGGGCGTGGGGCACGGGTTCTTGCGGACGCGCGAAAAACCGGAGGTGGCAGACAGCGCGTGGAATGCCGCGATCCGGTTCTTTCGGGCGCAGCTGAAGAGCTAACGGCGCGCGGCCTCGGTCAGGTAGGCGCGCGCCCGATCGAGCACCGCGTCGCGCCCGGCCAACACGTCCTCGACCCGTACCGCCACGGGGATTTGCGGCGCGATCCCCGTCGGCACGAACTCCTTGCCGTCGGGGAACGCGTCCCGCGCTGCGGTTACGCGCACCTTCCAGCCACCCGACAGCGTCCGCACCACCGTCTGTCCCGTACTCCCGGCGGACGACTCGCCGAAGGTCGGTCCGCGGCCGCCCGCCTGAAACGCGACAAGGAAGTCCTCGGCCGGACCGGCGGTGCGTGGCGACATGAGGACCGCCACCGGCCCCGTGTATGCGGCGTGCTCGTGGGTTGGCGGCGGCCAGATCATGCCTGACGGCGTGCTGACCCAGAGACTGGTGGAATCGGGACGGTACAAGGGCATGCGTTGCCGCGCCGAGAGGAAGGGACGCTCGATGAGCCGGGACAGGAGCGCATAGCTGTTATCACGGCCATCGACCGTCCAGGTCGCCTCCCGCAGATCGACGATCAGGCCGCGATGTCGCGGTCCTTCGCGGACGGCAGCGCCGATCGCGCGGTCGAATTGACTGACGACATCCGGATCTACGAACGAGGTCACCCGGACCCAGATTGCGCCGTCGGGCAGCGTATCGAGTTCGAGGGCGTGAGGCTCGATCGGCCAGCGCGCCGCCAAGGGCACGCTACGCGTGAGGCTCGCGCCGCGCTCGGCGCCACCAGGGAGGCGCAGCACGAGCAGCAACGCGGTGCCGCGCTCGCCTTCCAGCATCCGGACGACCGCCCGCTCCCAGCGGCTCGCATCGTTCGCGGCCGAGACTTCCGGCAACACGGAGTCGCGGATCCACTGCGCCGCGGGGACGCCCTGCACTGCAAGGACTTCCGCCAGCCGCTCGGGACGGGCGACTCGCATCTCGTCGTTTACGGCATAGTCCATAATGAAGGGCCGCCGCTCGATGCTGCGCAGTTCGAGCGGGGGGCGTGCAATGCGGTTCGCGATGCTCGACGGCGGCAGGATCTCGAGCTGGCCGTCGTTCAACAGCGCGCCCCAACGCCGCAACCGATGGAAGTATTGCAGGTCGGTGGGAGCGGGACGTGCTTGCGTAGCCGTGACTGTCGCCGCGAAGGCCGAGTCCCAATTCGCGCGGACGGCGTCCCAGTAGGCATAGTTGTAGCGCGCTTCGGCCCACAGGCCAGCGGCGATCAACTGTCGCTCGACGGGATTCGCGCGCTGCGCCACGAGCGGCGCGGGGGCGGGGGCGGGGGCGGCGAGCAGCACCGGGAACCACACTGACAACCACGGCGTACGGGATGGCATGGCCATAATTTATCTGTTGCTGTTCGCAGCGCCCCAAGTGCTGCTGTACCTCTACCTGCGCGAGCGCCTGCCGCTCTCGGCGCGCCGCTGGCTCACGCTCGTCTTTGTCGTCTTCAACATCCCCTGGGGCATCGTCGCCGTGCGGATGTTCTCGGGCAGCCTGTGGGGCATCAGCCGCGTCCCCTACATCGCGCCCTGGATCGCGTGGCAGTTTCTGGGCTGGATATTCTGTGGCCTGGTCACTCTCTACCTGCTAGGCAAGGGAGCGGTGTGGCTGGTGGGCAAAGTCGTGCGCCGTACGCCGTACGCCGTGCGCCGGGAATCCGAGCAGTCCGAGCAGTCCGGCGCACAGCTCACGGCGCACGGCGCACGCATTTCACGCCGCAAGTTCTTGGTCCGGGCCACATATGCAGCAGACCAATGCGCTGGGTGCGGATCTAATCGTGCAGACGGGTGACATGATCGACATCTCGCAGTCGTACATCCCGGACTACGTGCGCGCGTTTCGTGATCTCCAGGCGCCGCTGGGCGTCGTCACCGTGCTCGGCAATCACGATCGGTACACGGGCCAGGACGCCGTCATTCGCGGTGTGAAGGATGCGGGGCAGGTGTTCGTGAAGAATGGCGTCCACGTGATCGAGCGCGGCGCCGCCGCGATCGCACTCGTGGGAATCGACGACCCCCACGCCTGGCGCGCCGACGATCCGCAGGACGATGACATCGACGCGGCGCTCCGCCTTACTCCATCCGCCAAGGACGCGTTCCGGATCCTGCTCGCCCACCGGCCCGGCGCATTCGACGGCGCCGCGCCGCGTGGCATTCCACTCACGCTGGCCGGCCACATCCACGGCGGGCAGTTTTATCTGCCGGTGATCGGTTGGTCCCCTGGCCGGCTGATCACGAAATACGTGATGGGCCATTTCACGCAGGGCACGAGTCAGCTCTACGTCAGCCGTGGCATCGGCGTGGTGGGCGTGCCATTGCGGGTGTTTGTGCCGCCGGAAATCGCGTTGTTTGAACTACGTCGGGCGTAGTCGTTCGTGTGGGTAGGGGCGCAGCATGCTGCGCCCCTACACTCACTCACACACTTATGGCTTTCCATGCCGCTTCGATTACTAATCGGGCACCTGTGTCTCCGGGCTTCCACTCCCCCGCAACGACCTTTTCCAACGCATGGCTGATCGCCGCCAACCAAACGCCTGCCCAGATCTCTACCGCCCCCGCCCGCACCGAGCCCTGCGCCTTTCCCTCGGCAACAATCCGTTCCAGCGTTAACCGAAACTCGCGCTCGGTCCTCCGGCTTTCGTCGTCGAGTATGGCTCCGGGCGGCTCGAGCAGCCCGAGCTTCACGACGGCGGTGTCGTGAGCCGCTCCCTCGATCAGCCCCTGCGCGACCGCGGTTAACTGTGCGCGGGCGGGCCCGGCATCGCGGTCCCGGGTAGTTTCCTGGACGAGCTTCGTCGCCCACCGCTGCGCCGCGCGATACATCTCATTGAAGAGCTGCTGCTTGCTCGCGAAATGCCGATAAATCGTTCCTTCGGCGATGCCCGCCTTCTTCGCGATCTGCGCCGTCGTCGTGTCGTGGTAGCCGCGGGTGGTGAAGAGCTCGAGGGCCGTTCTGATCAGTCGCTGCCGCGTCAGTTCGGTTGCGGTCACGGCTGCGAATCTACTAGCTTTCCGGCCGTTTCATCTCCCATCGATCATTTTGGAGGCGTTGCCGCGATGCGCATGCTCGTGCTGGGCGCTGGTCTGCAGGGTTCTGCCTGCGCGTACGATCTCCTGCAGCGCCCTGACGTCAAGCGCGTCACGCTCGCCGATCTGAATCCCCGCCGCGTGGCCGCGTTCCTCAAGAAGAAAACGGACAAACGCCTCGTCGTGTCGCGTCTCGACGCGAAGAGTCACCCGCGGCTGCGGAAGCTGATGCGGGGTCACGACGCCGTCATGAACGCGCTGCCGTACTACTTCAACTATCCGGTTGCGAAAGCTGCCGTTGCCATGGGGCTACACTGCGCCGACCTGGGCGGCAACACCGAAATCGTCCAAAAGCAGAAGACGCTGCACGCCGCCGCCCAGAAGAAACGGGTCTCGATCATTCCCGACTGCGGTCTCGCCCCCGGAATGGTCAACATCATCGCGGCCGAGGGGATCCGGCGCGTCGGAGACGCCGAGAGCGTCAAGATTTTTGTTGGCGGTCTGCCGCAAAAGCCCGAGCCGCCGCTCAACTATCAGATCGTCTACTCGCTCGAGGGTGCGCTCGATTACTACACGACGCCGTCGTGGGTGCTGCGCGAGGGCCGGCCCGAGCGCGTGGATGCCTTGTCGGAGCTCGAGGATGTGGACTTCCCGAGCCCCGTCGGGACACTCGAGGCATTTCACACCGGTGGCGGCATCTCGACCATGCCTTGGGCGTATCAGGGCAAGGTGCGCACCATGGAGTACAAGACCCTCCGCTACCCTGGCCACGTCGCGATCATGCGACCAATCCGCGAGATGGGACTCCTGTCGGTGGAGCCGGTAAAGATGAAAGGCACGGAGATCGTGCCGCGCGACGCGTTCATCGCCGCGGTGTCGCCCCAGCTCACCAAGCCCAACGGCCGCGACCTCGTTGCGCTGCGGGTGGAAGTGCAGGGGAGGAGCGGCAAGCGCGTGGCTTGGCAGCTGCTCGACTATTTCGACGAGGCGACGGGGATCAGCGCGATGATGCGGACGACCGGGTATTCGCTCGCGATCACCGGCGTCATGCAGGTAGACGGCCGAATCAGGTCAGCAGGCGTGTATACGCCGGATGAGGCGGTTCCCTTTCAGGCGTATGTGGACGAATTGAAGCGGCGTGGCGTCGAAATTCGAGAAGTCCGCTAGAAGGTCCAGGCGGTCGCGAACGTGACCTGAGCTCCCTCCGAGCCTTTGCCCGCCTCCACCAGAACTAGCGTGTTTCGCAGGAGAGCCAGTGCCACGCCGCCACCCCACGCGGCATGCAGGCCCTGCCGCGTGAGCCGAACCGCCTCGCCCGGAGCGAAGACTCGGCCCGCATCGTAGAAGGCTATGAGCTTGAGCTCCAGCAGCCGCGGCGACCACAGGATGCCGTACCGAGCCTCGATGCCGCCGACGATCTTGCCGGGCCCGACAAAGCGTCCGTCGTAATAGCCGCGCAGCGACCGAAATCCTCCCAGCGCGACGACCGGCCCCTCACTCGTTTCCATCGTCTGCTGGACCGCGAGCGGCGCGGTGCCGGTGACGCGCTCGCCGCCGATCCGCCCCGCGAGCACCAGCCGTTGGAGCGGATGCACATACGCGTGGAACGACGCGCTCGTCCGCGTATAGCCCCGCCCCCGGCCGACCAGCGCTTCGGCGAAGACGCCGCGGTGCGGATCCACCTCGAGATCGCGCAGGTCGAAGACGACGCCGACGCGTCCGACGGCGTCGTTGAACGGCGAGTCATCGACAAGACCGGCGGTGCGGTCGCGCTTGAAAACGCTTTCGCCAGGCAGCTGACGGAAATCGGTGTGTTCGAACGTGCCACCCACGAGCACGCGCAACGGGCCGGTCACTTTGCGTTGCACCGTGAGTCGCGCCCCATCAGTCCTGCGGCTGACACGGTAAAAGTACGAGCGCCCCACTCCCTTGGTGCTATCGCGCGCGTACAGCGTGCCGTTGCCCTGCCCGAAATAACCGAGGCGATTGGCGCGGGTCAGGCTGAGCGTCAGACCGATCCGCCAACCGTCCCAGTAGGCGGGCGCCTGGGCATCGACGATGAAGGCGTGGCTCCCCTGCGTACTCGCGCCGACATCGAAGGCGATGCGCCCGAAACTCGGCTCCGGGCGCTCGACGAAGCCAATCGGGCTCGACCAGTCGTAGTGCCCGGCCAGCCAGAATCCATCCGCGGAGCTGTAATAGACGAATGGGTAGACATGATCGACCCAGTTGTGTTTTGGATTTGGCTCCTGCGCCGCGAGTGGCGAAGCCAGCGCGAGGAGGAGAAGCCCTATGCGCGTGTGAATAGGTAGGCCGTATCGCGGATCTTGGCTTCCACCCCGTCGTGCACCGCGAAATGATTGGGATAGAGCGACGCGGCGCCGAACTCTCCCCGCTTGGTCACCGCGTAGAACACGAGGTCGAACTTGGGCTTGGCCTGCGCGTCCAGCAGCCGCGCCTCGGTCTTGGCGACGACGCGCTTCAGCGTCTCCAGACACGCATCCGTCGGTTTCATGCCGCGGCGCAGGTGCTCGACCGTCAGGAACCCGCCGCACACCTTGATGTTCGCCTCGCCGAGTCCCGTCGATCCCGCCGCGCCGACGTCGTTGTCGCAGTACTGCCCGGCGCCGATGATCGGCGAGTCGCCCACGCGGCCGGGAATCTTCCAGGAAAGGCCGGCGGTCGTCGTGACGGAGGAGAGGTCGCCCTGCGGCGTCACGGCGTCGCAATTGATCGTCCCGGTTTTCGTGACGACCAGGTGATCCGAATCCGGCACGTCCAGATAGTTGTCCGTGGGGCTCAAGTTGGCGCGCCAGCGCAGCCACGCCTCGCGCGAATGCTCGGTCAGCAGATCTTCTTCCTTGAAGCCGTACGAGAGCGCGAAGCGCTTGGCGCCTTCCCCGACCAGAAAGATGTGGGTCGTGTACTTGAGGATCAGCTTCGCGACTTCGGAAGGAGTCTTGATGTTCTCGAGCGCACCGACCGCCCCCGCCCGCTTGGTGGGACCGTGCATGCACGAGGCATCGAGCTGCACCACGCCGTCCGCGTTGGGCAGGCCACCATAGCCGACGGAATCGTCGTTGGGATCGAGCTCCTGGATCTTCACGCCTTCGATCACGGCGTCGAGCGTGTCCGCGCCCTGCATCAGCGTGTCGAACGCTTTTTGCACGGCGCGCAGGCCGTTGGCACTCGCGATCGCGACGGGCTTGGCCGCCCAGCGGGACTGTGGCGGCAGCGGACGGGGCGGGCGCATCGGATGCGGAATTGCCATGACTGCACTCGCGGTGACGCCACTCGCGGCGGACCGCAGGAACTCGCGACGCGAGAGAGATTCGAGCATGCACGGTTTTAGCCACTCGTCTTGCGGCTGTCAACTTGCTATCGTTTGCACCCCATGGAGCTTTCGCTCGTCGTCCCCGCGTACAACGAGCGGGATAACCTCGCACCGCTGCTCGCCGAGATCGCGGCCGCCCTCACAGGCCGGAGCTACGAGGTCATCGTCGTGGACGACGGCTCGACCGACGGCACATTGGCGGAGCTCAAGTCGCTCCGGCAGCGGTATCCCCAGCTGCACGTCATCGCGTTCGAGCGCAACGCCGGTCAGACCGCCGCGTTCGCGGCCGGGTTTCGGGCCGCGCGCGCGCCGGTGGTCGTCACCCTGGACGCCGACCTGCAAAACGATCCTGCCGATATTCCGGCGCTCGTGGACACCCTGCAGCGGACGGGGACAACGGCGGTGGCGGGCTATCGGGCCGCGCGGCGGGACACGCCGTGGAAGCGACTGCAAAGCCGGATCGCCAATGGCGTGCGCAATCGGCTCAACGGAGAAGTCATCCGGGACACGGGCTGCTCGCTCAAAGCCTTTCGTACCGAGGCTCTGCGCGCCTTGCCCCTGTTCACGGGGATGCATCGTTTTCTCCCGACGCTGATCAAGATGCAGGGCGGTACGGTGACTGAAGCGCCGGTGGGGCACCGGCCGCGGAAACATGGCGTCACGAAGTACGGTATGTGGAATCGCGTGTGGCGGTCGCTGCAGGATGCGTTTGCGGTGCGCTGGATGCAGCGTCGGGCGTTGCGGTACCGCGTGCGGGAGGAGCTCTAAATGACCGATAGCACACACGAGCAGTGGCTCGTGCAGATCGATGCCGAGCTGGACGGTGAGCTGTCGCTCGTCGAGCGCGCGGCGCTCGCCAAGCATCTGGCGACGTGCTCGCACTGCGCCGGCGCACGGGCGAGCCACTTGGAAGTCCGTGTCGCCCTGGCACGCTCGGCCGGGAATCCGCACGCGTTCGTCGTGCCCCGCCCGGCGATCCGCGGCGGCACGCTCGCGCTCTGGGTGTTCGTGGCGCTGGTGACGGGACTCCTCGCGGGATGGGTTGCGGACCGCCGCTGGGGCGGGCCGGGCGGAGGCGCTACACTCGAGGAGTCGCGTGGGACTGTCGTCGTTCACTAGCGCCATGCTCGCGCTGTCCGCGCTGCAGGGGCCAGGCACCCGGCTCACGTATCGCATTCGGGTCATCGAGCCTGCCGCCGTCGCGCCGCGTACGCTCGCGAGCGGCGCGGTCAGCGGCCCGCTCGATAGCGACATGCGCCTGAGACTCCGCACCGACACGGCCGAGGTCGAAGCGCTGTTTCAGGTGACACCGACGGTCGGCGATACCGTGACACTCGGCGGTGAGTTCTATACACGACGGCAGGTGGGCCGCTCGCGCCGGGGGCTGCCGTTGTGGGAAGAAGACACCTACCGGCGGGTCGTGCGGCTGGCGTGGAGCGATACGGCGCGAGTCTATCCGTTCGGCGTGGGTGCGTCGCCTCGTCCGCACCCCCGGGCGTTGTGGGTCGAGTTGATTCTCCAGCGCGAGTTTGCGGGAGGCGAGGCGCGGGCCGCGGAAGAGTTCGATCTGGTCGATTCGACGCGCGACTTCCGTCTCGAGGCGGTCGTCCGCCCCAGACGCGCGCGCGTGGTCCTCAACCTGGTGCGCGGCGACACGGTCAGCGCGCCGCGCGGCATCGACCTGATTCCCGAGGAGCCCCCGCGGGTCGTGCAGCTCGTGCTCAAGGGGCGCGCCACGACGCTGGTGGTGAGTCTCACGCGTCCCGACCCGGCGCGCTCGATGCGCGACCGCGCGCTCGCGCTCGACGCCGACGTCGTCTGCCTGCGGGTCTCGCAGCCCGCCGTGCTGCAGCCATTCGGCACGATCTGCGGGCGCCTCAACAACGTCGCGCGCCAGCTGCCCCTCCCGACGGGTGACACGCTCGCCGCCACGTTTGCCTGGCCCGGTCCGCGCTGATGGCCTCACGCAAGAAGCGGCTCGACCCCGCGATCTTCCACCTTCCCGTCGACAAGATGCGGGAAGGCTATTACTCCGACAAATACTTCGTTCGCGCGCGCGAGCTGCTGCGGAAGGATCACCACCGGCCTCGCGTCACGATGCAGGTCTTCGGAAAATCGCACGCGTACCTCGGCGGCATCGATGAGGCGATCGCGATTTTGAAACTGTGCGCGGAACGCTGGGACGAGCTGGTGGTCCAGGCGCTGTACGATGGCGACGAGATCCAGCCGTGGGAGACCGTGCTCCTCATCGAAGGCCCGTACGACGCCTTCGCCGTCCTGGAGACGCTCTATCTCGGCGTGCTCGCCCGGCGCACGCGCGTGGGGACGAACACGCGGCAGGTCGTCGAGGCCGCGAAGCCGAAAGAGGTGATGTTCTTCCCCGCGCGGCACGATCACTGGCTGGTGCAGACCGGCGACGGCTATGCCGCCCACATCGCCGGCGCCATCGGCGTGTCCACCGACGCCCAGGCGTCGTGGTGGGGCTCCGAAGGGATCGGCACCGTGCCGCACGCGCTCATTGCCGCCTACGACGGCGACACCGTCCTCGCGTCGCGCAAGTTCGCCGAGCAAAGTGATCCGTCGATTCGCCTCATTACGCTGGTGGATTTCGACAACGACTGCGTCGGGACGTCACTCGCGGTCGCGCGCGAGCTCGGCGACCGGCTGTACGGCGTCCGGCTCGACACGTCGGAGACGCTCGTGGACAAATCGGTCATCCCCCAGATGGGAACGTTCAAGCCGACCGGCGTGAACCCGCAGCTCGCCTGGAACGTGCGGCGCGCGCTGGACGCGGAGGGCTTCAAACACGTGCGGATCGTTGTCTCGGGCGGCTTCACCGTCGACAAGATCCGGCAGTTCGAGGAGCAGGGCGTGCCGGTCGACGCGTACGGCGTGGGCTCGAGCCTGTTCCAGGGCCGGTTCGATTTCACGGCCGATGTCGTGATGCTCGAGGGGAAGCCGTGCGCGAAAGTCGGCAGGTCGTACCGGCCGAATCCACGATTGGAACGGGTGACGTAGGCGCGCTGGAAGGGCGGATGTAGGAGCGCAGCATGCTGCGCCCCTACCCACATTTGTTCCAACGCCCCTCCGCACTGTTCAGCGCATCTTGCGTGGCACTCCCCGCCTGCATAATTTTCCGTTCAAATGAATAATCATGCATCCATCCCGGTCGGCGTACTGGGTGCGTCCGGCTATGTCGGTCAGGAGCTGCTGCGCCTGTTGCACGGCCATCCGGATGCCACGGTCGCGTTTGCGACCGCCGAGTCCGCGGCCGGTGAGTGGGTCGATGGGCACGAGCTGATCAAGGCGGATGACGCGCCGTGGCAGCAGGCCGAGATCATCTTGTCGGCGTTGCCGCACGGCGTGTCGGCGCGCTACGTCCGCGAGGCGCGCGCCGGTGGCAAACGCACCGTGGATCTCTCGGCCGACTTCCGGCTCTCCCCCGACGCCGTGTACGGTCTCACCGAATTCACGCGCCCGCGGCTCGCCGACGCCGAGCTCGTCGCCAACCCCGGATGTTATCCGACGGCCGCACTGCTCGCGTTGATCCCGCTCGCGCAGCTCGGGCTGATCGATGCGTCGCGTGAGGTCATCATCGACGCGGCGTCCGGTGTCACGGGTGCCGGACGCAATCCCAAGCGCGAGCTCCTCTTCGGCGAAGTCACCGAGGACTATCGCGCGTACGCGATCGGCAACACCCACCGCCATCTCGCCGAGCTGAAGCAGGCGTTGTCGCGCGAGGGGGGCTTCACCGGCGACCTCGTCTTCACGCCGCACCTCCTGCCGGTGAAGCGCGGCATCCTGGAAACGATCCATGTGCCGCTCACGCGGGTGCTCGATCAGGCGACGGCCGAAGGACTGTACAGCGCCACCTACGACGCCGAGCCGTGCGTGCAGGTGATGCATGGCGCGCTGCCGTCGCTCAAAGACGTCGTCTATCGGAATCGCGTGGCGATCGGCGTAGCCGAAGTCGTCGATGTTCGCCGGCCGCGGCTGACGGTCATCGCCGCGATCGACAACCTCGTCAAAGGTGCGGCGGGGCAGGCGATCCAGAACATGAACGTGATGCTCGGACTTCCCGAAACGGCGGGACTCGCGTGCTGAACGTGCGCGTCGTGAAGATCGGCGGCAACGAGCTCGATCGGCCCGAATGGGTCGCCGAGTGTGCTCGCGCCTTGAGCACGATCGGTCCCGCCGTGGTCGTCCACGGCGGTGGCCGGGCGGTGAGCGACTGGTCGCGCCGGCTCGGCTTGCCGGTCGAGCAGCGTGACGGCTTGCGCGTGACGACGCCGGAGATCGCACAACTAGTCGAGATGGTGCTCGGCGGCCCGATGAATCGGCTGCTCGTGACCGCGCTGCGCACTGCCGGGCTCGATGCGATCGGACTGTCGGGCGTTGACGGCGGCCTCCTGACCGCCCAGCCGCTCCAGAACGGCACGGCCTTGGGCGAGGTTGGGGAGATCGTGAGCGTGCGGGCGTCGCTGCTGCAGAGTCTGCTGCTCGCGGGGCTCACGCCGGTGGTGGCGCCGGTCGCCCCCTCGGTCAGCGCTCCCGTGCGGCCGCTCAACGTGAATGCCGACCAGGCCGCGGCGGCTATTGCCGCAGCCCTGGGCGCGCACGAGCTGCTGTTCGTCTCCGATGTCCCCGGCGTGACGATCGAAGGCGTCACCCAGCCTACCCTTGCGGCGGCCGAAATTGAGACAATGATTGAAGGGGCCGTAGCGACCGGCGGTATGGCCGCCAAGCTGCGTGCCGCCGCGCAGGCGTTGGGGGCGGGTGTACGGGCCGTACGGATTGGCGATCTCGATATGTTCGCGCACGCCACCGCCGGCACCCGCCTTCTCGCGGCTCCTCCAGCGACCGCACGGCAACCCGCGTGACAACTCCGCTGACGACTGCAGACGCCACGGCATTGCTGGGCGTCTATGCGCGCGTCGGGCCGCTGTTCGTCGCCGGCGAAGGCTCGGAGCTGATCGCCGAGGACGGTACGCGCTACCTCGACTTCGTCGCCGGTATCGCGGTCAACGCCCTGGGTTACAACAGCCCGGTCATCCGCGAAGCCGCGCTGCGCGCGCTGGACACGGGACTGATCCACGTCTCGAACCTGTATCGCACCGAACCCGGCGAACGGCTGGCGGCCGAGCTGACGAAGGCATTCGGCGGCCAGGTCTTCCTCTGTAACTCGGGCGCCGAGGCGAACGAGGGCGCGTTCAAGTTCGCGCGCAAATGGTCGAAGAAGACCGAGATCGTCGCGTTCAGCGGCTCGTTCCATGGCCGGCTGTTCGCTTCCCTCGCTGCTACCGATCGCCCCGACTATCGCCGCCCGTTCGAGCCGCTGCTGGGCGGCGTGCAGATCATTCCGCTGGGCGACATCGAAGCCGCGACTCGCGCCATCACGAAAGAGCGCACCGCTGCCGTCATCATCGAGCCGGTGCAGGGCGAGGGGGGCGTTCGCAGCGTCGCAGATGAGTTTCTGGTCTTCTTACGGAAACGGTGCAGTGAAACGGCCACCGCATTGATCTTCGACGAAGTGCAGTGCGGCCTCGGGCGCACCGGGACGCGAAGGGCGAGTGGCTGGGGACGCAGCTAAACAGACTCGCCGCGCGCTCACCCCGCGTGCGCGAAGCGCGGGGCCGCGGTCTGATGTGGGGCCTCGAGCTCAACGAAGTCGCCGCCCCGGTCGTCGCCGCGGCGCGCGAGCGTCACCTCCTGATTCTGACCGCAGGGCCGACCGTGATACGCATCGTTCCGCCTCTCACGATCACGCGTGAGGAGCTCGAGCGCGGTGTCACGATCCTCGAAGAGGTGCTTGCGTGACCGGTCTGTCCATCAAGCCGCGCCGCGCTCCCCAGCCCGAAGCAACGCTGCGCCCAGCCACCCTCGCGGACGTCGCCGCGATGGAAGCATTGATGGCGCCGTTCGTGGTGACGGGCGACCTGCTGCCGCGCTCGAACTACGATCTCTGCCGGCATATCAAGGAGTACGTCGTCGCGCTGGCTCCCGATGGGAACCTCGTCGGCACCGGGAGTCTCAAGGTCTACAGCACGCAGCTGGCGGAGATCGCCGGGCTCGCCGTACGCGACGACCAGCAGGGCCGCGGGGTGGGCAAGGCGCTGGTCGAAGCGCTGCTCGTAGACGCGCGCGCGCACGGATTGGACGAGGTGTTCGGCCTGACGCGCAAACCCCTGTTCTTCTTGAGGCTTGGCTTCCGCGTCGCCGAAAAGGAGCAATTCCCGCTCAAGGTCTGGGCCGACTGCACGCGGTGCCCCCGGCAGCACGCCTGCGATGAGGTGGCGGTAGCGCTGAAGCTTTAGCCCCGTCTAGATTTCCCGTCCCATGCCCACTTCTCGCGTCATTTTCTGGGACGTTGACACCCAGTACGACTTCATGAAGGCCGACGGCAAGCTGTACGTGCCCGACGCCGAGCAGCTCATCCCCAATCTCCGGAAGCTCACGGACTACGCCCACGGGCACGGCATCCGTATCGTGGCCAGCGCCGACGATCACGTCCGAGAGCACCCCGAGATCTCGGCCACGCCGGACTGGAAGACGACCTTTCCGCCGCATTGCCTGCGGGGGACGCCCGGACAACGGAAGATCGCCGAGACCGCCCTGCGGGATCCGCTGGTGATCGAGCCGGAGCCTCAGGACGCCACGGCGCTCGCCACGCGGGTGCGCAACCATCGTGGCGACATCCTCTTTCATAAGCACCGTTTCGACGTCTTCTCCAACCCCAATGTCCTTCCGGTACTAGACGCGCTGAATCCGCACGACATCGTTCTCTACGGCGTCGCGCTGGACGTCTGCGACAAGTACGCGATCGAAGGGCTGCTGCAACACCGCCCCCAGGTCCGCCTGTTTGCGGTGGTGGACGCCATGAAGCCGATCGACCGCGACGTCGCCGAGCATCTGCTCAAAGAGTGGGGCGAGGAGGGTGTACGGTTGGTGAAGACCAGTGAGGTCGTCGTGGGCGGTCTGGTCGAAGAGCTGGAGCGGGCGAGCGCATGACATCGACGGCATCGGTTCCAACCCACGCGGTAGCTGTGCCCACATTCGGCAAGTTCTTCCTCCCGGGACCGACAGACGTTCATCCCGAGGTTCTGGAGGCCATGATCCGGCCCATGGTCGGGCATCGTTCGGGGGCGATGGAGAAGCTGCTCCAGAACGTCGCGCCGAAGCTCGGCGCCGTGGCTCGCACGAGTCGCCCTGTCTTCATCGGCACGAACTCGGCGACCGGCTTCATGGAGATGGCCGTGCGCAACGGCGTCCGGCGCCGCGCGCTGTCGCTCGTCAACGGCGCCTTCAGCGAGCGGTTCGCCGGTATCGTCGGTGCGTGCGGCAAAGAGTGCATCCGGCTCGACGTCCCGCTCGGCGCGGCGGTCGAACCCGACATGCTGCGCGACGCGTTGAAGCGCACGCCCGTGGACGCCGTCACGTGCGTCCACTCCGAGACGTCCACCGGCGTTCTACAAGATGTCGCCGGCTACGCCGCGGTCGTCCAGGAATTCGATGACGTCCTGCTGCTCGTCGACTGCGTCACCTCGATGGTGGGCTCCCCGGTCGAGACCGATGCCTGGAAGCTCGACTTCGCGTTCACCGGGTCGCAAAAGGCTCTCGCGCTTCCGCCCGGGCTCGCGCTCGGCGTGGCGTCGGAAGGGATGGTCGAGCGCGCCAAGACGCTCGAGGAGCGCGGTGCCTACTTCGATTTGATCAGCTTCCTGACGGCAACGACCAAATTTCAGCCGACCAACACACCCGCGATCTCACTGCTCTACGCGCTCGAGGTACAGCTCGGGCGGATCGAGCGCGAGGGCGGCATCGAAGCACGCTGGAAACGGCACGACGCCATGCGGCGGCGCGTCGAAACGTGGGCTCCCGAGCACGGCATCAAGTTCCTGCCGGGCGAAGGGCGCCACAGTTGGACGGTGTCCTGCCTCCGGCTCCCCGAGGGGAAACACTCCAAGGATGTGGTCGGCGTGCTGAAGCAACAGGGATGGACGATCGGGGCCGGCTACGGCGCCCTGAAAGACTCCACCATCCGCATCGGGCACATGGGCGATCACACCGTCGCCGCGCTGGACGACCTGTTGCCGTTGATCGCTCGGGCGCTGGAATGACGTGGCGCGTCGTCGTCGCCGATCGGGTGGCGAAAAGCGGTCTCGACCTGCTGTCCAATACATCTGACATCGAAGTCGTGGACGTCGCGGGCAAGCCGGCGGAGCTGGATAAGGCGATCGCGGGCGCGCACGCGCTGATCGTGCGCAGCGAAACGCGCGTGACGGCGCCGCTGATGGCCCGCGCGCCGAACCTGCGCGTCGTCGCGCGCGCAGGCACCGGCGTTGACACGATCGATGTCCCGGCCGCGACGCGCCGGGGCATTGCGGTCATGAATACTCCCGGCGCCAACACCGTCAGCGCCGGCGAGCACGCGATGGGTCTCCTGCTCGCGCTGGTCCGGCGCATATCGGACGCCGCAGCCGCCATGCGGCGCGGGGAATGGGACCGCAAGCGCTTCGAAGGGACCGAGCTGCGCGGCAAGACGATCGGCGTCGTGGGCCTGGGGCGGATCGGCGGCCACGTCGCCCAGCTGGCGCGCGCGTTCGGCATGCAGGTGGTCGGTCACGATCCGTACTTGCCGCCCGAGCGCGCCAGCGAAATGCACGTCCGCCTGCTCCCGATCGATCAGCTGCTCCGCGCGGCTGACGTCGTCACCCTGCATGTCGCGCTGACCGACCAGACGCACCATCTCATCGACGCGAACCGCCTCAAGCTGATGAAGCCGACCGCCGTGCTGATCAACACGGCGCGCGGGGAGCTGGTGGACGAAGCGGCACTGGCGGACGCGATCAAGGAAAAGCGCATCGGCGGCGCGGCCATCGACGTGTTCGCGGTCGAGCCGCTGCCCGCGGACTCGCCGCTCCGGTCGCTCGATCGCGTGATCCTGACGCCGCACCTCGCCGCCTCGACCGCCGAGGCCCAGGAGCGCGTGGCGATGGAGATCTGCAGCGCCGTCCGGGAGGCACTGGTCGCGGGCGACCTCTCGTTCGCGATCAACGTGCCCGGGATGGGCGGAGACCTGCTGCGCCGGTTGGCGCCGCTCCTCGATCTGGCCCGCCGCCTCGGCCGCCTGGCGCTGGCCCTGGCGGATGGAACCGTGAAAGCGGTCGAAGTCGCCTACGGCGGCAAGGAAGAGGCGGCGCAGCGGCCGGTGCTCGTTTCCGCGCTGGAGGGGCTCCTTGCAGCGATGAACGCCGGCCCCGTGAGCCTGGTGAATGCGCAGGTGCTGGCCGAAGAGAAGGGCATCAAGCTCGGCACGAAGACGGGTGCGCCGGAGGCGGGCTTCGAGACGTCAATCGGTGTGAAGGTTGACACCGCCCGGGGACGCGTGCGCGTCACCGGAGCGCTCATCGGCGGCAGCCACGGCCGTGTCATCCGGATCGACGACTATCACGTTGACGTCGCTCCCGATGGCTGGATGCTGGTGATCCGTAACCGCGACGTGCCGGGCGTGATCGGCCGAGTCGGCTCGGCGCTCGGGAGCGCCGGCATCAACATCGCGAGCTACCATCAAGCCCGCCGCTCGTCCCCGACCGCCGACGGTGGACCCGCGGACGCGCTTGCCGCGATCAACGTCGATCAGGCGCTGACCAACGGCGTGCTCGACAAGCTGCAGGGATTGCCGGATGTGCTAGACGTCCGGCTGGCGAACTTCGGAGATTAGCGGTCCTCAAAGCAGGACCTGCTTTCACCGTACATTCCGCGACGGATCCGTAAATCAAGGAGCAAAGCATGAGAGTCGTGTTCGGTCTGCTGACGCTGTTCACATCGGTGCTCCCACCGGCTGCGGCGCAGGTCCCGGACAACGTCAACGAGATGCTGCGCCGCATTTACGCCTCGGCGGATTTCGCGCCGCAGCGCTTCGGACCGGCGCGGTGGATCGAAACCGGTACCGCCTATACCACGGTGGAGAAGTCCGACATCGTGCGCTACGAGACCTCCACCGGCACTCGCAGCATCTATGTCTCGGGCAGCCAGCTCACACCGGTCGGCTCAAGCGAAGCCCTCGACATCGATGACTACGGATGGTCGGCCGATGGCAACCTGTTGCTGCTTTTCACCAACACTCAGCGCGTGTGGCGGCAGAATACCCGCGGCGACTACTGGGTGCTCAATCGAAAGACCGGCGCGCTGAAACAGCTCGGCGGACCGAGCGCCCCGCCGTCCTCGCTCATGTATGCCAAGTTTTCACCCGCCGGCGATCGCGTGGCCTATGTGCGGCAGGGAAACGTCTACGTGGAGCGGCTGTCGGACGGCGCAATCACGGCCCTGACGAGCGATGCCGACTCGCTCCACGTGAACGGCATGACCGACTGGGTTTACGAGGAGGAGTTCGACCTCCGAGACGCCTTCCGCTGGTCACCCGACGGTTCGAAGATCGCCTATTGGCGGTTCGACATGACGGGCCTCGGCACCTATTTCCTCGTCAACGACACCGACTCGCTCTATCCGAAAATCACGCCGATTCAATATCCCAAGGTCGGGACCACGAACTCGGCGGTGCGCGCCGGCGTCGTCGGTGCCGATGGCGGCCCCACGACGTGGCTCCAGATCCCTGACGACCCGCGCGAGAACTATCTCCCGCGCATGGAATGGGCGGGACCGAGCGAGCTGATCCTCCAGCGGATGAACCGGCTGCAGAACACCGACCGCGTCATGCTGGCGGATGCGGCAACGGGAGCGACCCGGACAGTCCTGACCGAGCGCGACACTGCCTGGGTCGACGTCGTGGACGAAATCGAGTGGCTCGCGAAGGGAACCGAGTTCCTGTGGACGAGTGAACGCGACGGCTGGAGGCACGTCTATCGCGTCAGCCGCGACGGGAAGCGAGTCACGAACATCACGCCCGGCAACTTCGACGTCGTCGACGTCGCGGCCGTGGACGAGCCTAGTCAGTGGCTCTACTACATCGCCTCTCCCGAAAACGCGACCCAGCGCTACCTATACCGAACTCGGCTCGATGGAAAACAGTCCGCCGTGCGGGTGTCGCCGGCCAACGCGCCGGGGACGCACTCCTACCGGATCTCCCCCGACGCCCGCTGGGCCTTTCACACCTACTCACACTTCGACAGCCCCGCGGTGATCGAGTTGGTCCAGTTGCCGTCTCACCGGGTCGTGCGCACCCTCGTCGACAATGCCAAACAGCGGGCGGTGGTGGCGCCGTTCATCACGCGTCCCGGTGAATTCTTCAAGCTGCCGGTCTCCGATGGCGTCACCCTCGATGGCTGGATGGTCAAGCCCGCGCATTTCGACTCGACCAAGGCTTATCCGCTGCTGATGTACGTCTACGGCGAGCCGGCGGGCCAGACTGCCCAGGACTCCTGGGGCGGCGGTCACTTGTGGGAACACATGATCGCGGATCAGGGCTACGTGGTGGCCACGGTGGACAATCGCGGTACGCCGTCGCCGCGCGGACGCGCGTGGCGAAAGGTGGTCTACGGGGCGATCGGCGTCCTGTCGAGCCGGGAGCAAGCGGACGCGGTGCGGGCCCTCACCGGATCGCGCCGCTATCTCGACCCCGCGCGCGTCGCGATCTGGGGCTGGAGCGGCGGCGGATCGAGCACGCTGCAGGCGATGTTTCGGTACCCCGACGTCTACCAGGTCGGCATGTCCGTGGCGCCCGTCCCGGATGAGCGTCTCTACGACACGATTTATCAGGAGCGCTACATGGGGCTCCTGGCCAGCCCGGCGGACAGCGCGCGCTACCAGCGTGCCTCTCCGATCAATCAGGCCGAGGGGCTCAAGGGACGCCTGCTGATCGTGCATGGCTCCGGCGACGACAACGTGCATTACCAGGGCACGGAACGGCTGGTGAACCGCCTGGTCGCGCTCGACAAGCCATTCGACTTCATGGCATATCCCAATCGCTCGCATTGCATCTGCGAGGGCCGCGGCACGACGCTGCACATTTTCTCGCTGCTCACCCGGTATTTGCTCGAGCATCTTCCCGCCGGGCCGAGGACGCGTTGACGCTGATCGCAGTGACGCGCGCGGTAAGTCCGACGATCGCCGAGTGCGAGCTGACCCACCTGGCTCGCGAGCCCATCGACGTCGCCAAAGCCGTGGCTGAGCACGCCGTCTATGAAGAGACGTTGCGGTCGTGCGGCGCGACGATTGTACACGCGCCGGCGGAGCCGGCATTGCCGGACGCCGTGTTTGTAGAGGACACGGCGCTGGTGTTCGCTGAGACGGCGGTGATGACGAGGCCCGGGGCGCCGGTGCGCCGGCGCGAAGTCGAGTCTATGGCCAACGTCTTGAGCGCGTACCGGCCACTGTTTGTCATTCAGCCACCCGGCACGCTCGATGGCGGGGATGTGATGGTCGTGGGACAAAAGATTTACGTCGGCCTGTCGTCACGCACGAACCACGAGGGGTTTGCCCAGCTCGACACGCACCTCAGCGAGTGGGGCTATGAAGTGATCCCCGTTCCCCTGACCGGCTGTCTCCATCTGAAGAGCGCCGTGACGCAGGTGGCGGATAATCTGCTGCTAATCAATGACCGCTGGGTGAGTCCGGAGTGCTTTGGGTCCATGGAGATGGTGACTGTTGCGCCAGGCGAACCCGATGCCGCCAATGCCTTGCTGATCGAGGCCGCGGTGATTTACCCGACACACCATCCTGCAACGGCTGAGCGGCTGGATCGCGCGGGCGTGCGCGTGGTCCCGGTCCCATGCGGAGAGCTCGCCAAGGCCGAAAGTGGTGTGACGTGCTGCAGCGTGGTGTTTGAGGCGGCAGGTCGCCCTTCATGAATCACTCGTTCCAAGTCGCTCTTGTCTTGGGACTGGTCCACGGACCCACACTCGCTGCCCAGGACCTGCCAGCGGGCAAGCTGCCTGCCTGCGACACCAATGCCCCGCAGTCCTTCCCGTGCGTGACGCCGTTCGACACGCCACCCGTACTCCTCAATGTGCCCCAGCCGGGCGGCGGCGCGCGCAAAACGCCGCGCGTGTGGGTGTACGTCACCGAGAGCGGGGTCGTCACAGCCACCCAAATCGCGCGGCCTGCCGGACTCGATTTCGATGTCGCCGCGATCGCTCTCGGGAAGCAGCTCCGATTCACCCCGGCCTCGCGCGGCGGTCACCCGGTGGGTGTCTGGTTCGTCGTGCCTATCACCACGGAAGCGGCACCGACGCCCTGTTCTGACATGGCCGTGCCGATCAGCGCCGGATGGGCGAGGTTCGCAGACTCCGAGCACCTCGAGCGGCCGGAGCTGGGGACGCTGTACCGCTATCACGGCTTCGAGCCCATCGCGGGGCTCACGCTGGATGTGTTCATCTACCCCCAGACCGGGTGGCCGTCCCTCGAAGAACAGGTTCAGGCGTTCCCAAAAGCGTTGGACCTGATGCAACAACGTGGTGAATTGTCTGCTTACGAGGTGCTGGGCAGGGACGAGGTGAAGGTGAAGGTGCGCAGCGCGCGACTTGGTCGAGAAATCACGATCCACGGGTTCGGCGTCCGCGTGAGACTGCGGGAAGGCTCTGGACAGGAATTCAATTCGTACTTCGCGGTGTTTCCTGAGGAGCAAAAGTACATCAAGTTTCGCGTGACCTACCCGTCCGGCCCGCGCGTGCAAGGCACTATCGACGATTTCGTGAAGCAAGTTCTCGAAGCGCGCGCCGCCGAGCCCGCGCACTGCGTTAGCCCGTCCTAATCCGCCGCCTGCTGTTCGGTTCGCGCCGTCGCTTCATCCGCCAACAATCGGAATGACTTCACGGCGCCGGTGAGCCGGTCGGCCGCTTCGGCGAGCTGATTCGCCGACGAGGCGATTTCTTCCGTCGACGCGCTTTGTTCTTCGCCCGACGCAGCGAGCTCCTCGGCGGACGCGAGGAGCGTGTCGGTCTGGCCGGCGATGGTGCCCAGCCGGTTCGCGATCTCTTCGACGAGCGAGCGCAGCTCACCTGCCGACTGCGCAATCTCGCGGCTCCAGGCATCGTTGGCATCGGCCTCGCTCGCCACGGTCGCCAGGCCCTGAGCCGCGGTCTGCGACGCTTCTCGCACAGCCGCGCCTCCCTCCGCCAGCCGTACGAGCCGGTCGCGAGTCGCCTGTACGCGCGTCAGCACGCCGCGCACCGTGTCGGCCGTCGCGCCGGCTGCCGCCGCGGCCACCGACGCCAGCTTCCGCACCTCGTCGGCGACGACGGCGAATCCGCGTCCCTGCGGCCCGGCACGCGCCGCCTCGATCGCGGCATTGAGCGCGAGCATGTTCGTCTGAGTCGCGACCGCCTTGGTCTGGGCGACGAACGTCTGGATCTTTGCCGTCGCCTGTGCCAGCGCCTCGGCTTCCTCGGCGCCTTTCGCGACCTCGTCGGCGAGTTTGGCGAGACGCACCGTGCTCTGGTCCAGCCCGTCCTTGTGGCGTCGCGCCAGCGCCGCCAAGTCGGTGTTGCGGCGGGCGGCTTCGTCCGCCCCCCCGGCGAGCTTTGCCGCGATCTGGAGAATCCGCGCCGCGTCGTCCGCGGCGGCGCGCACCAGTTGCGCCTGTTCCCCGGCGCGCCGGGAAAGGTCCTGCGACGTCGAGGCCATCTCCTCGGTCGACGCGCTCATCTCTTCGGTCGACGCGGAGATCTCGGTCGCCATCGCTGCCGCTTCGTCGGCGGCGGCGCGGATGGCGCCGACGAGCCGCCGCAGCGCGACCACCATCGAATGCACCGATGACATAAGGTCGGCGACTTCGCTGGCCTCGGCACGGTGCGTCGTGACAGTGACGGACAGATCACCTCCGGCGACGCGGCTCGCAATCGCACCCGCGGCGCGCACCGGGTCAGTGACAAGGCGGCCGAGCCGGTGCGCCAGCCAGAACAAGGCGCCGACGACCACGGCAGCGACGAGCAAAGCGCCGACCCAGATCGTGACCTGGGTCGTTCGGGCGGCAGCGAACGCCATGCTCGCCGGTTCACGATAGAGCACCCACCACTTTCCCTCATTCGCCGGCACTGAGACAACGAGCTCGCGCTCACTCCGCGTCGTCGCGATGTGGGCGGTGACCGCTTGAGCCTGGAATGGGATCTTGTCCTTGTCGGGAAGGGCTTGCAGCAGCAGAGTCGGATCGCGCGAGACGAGCACGGTGCCGTCCCCCGTCACCACCTCGAGATATGCCCCGCGGCCCGCGAGCTCTTCGGTGCCAAGCAGCCTGGTCAACCGTTCGAGGCTGAACAGCGCCTGCAACACGCCGATCGGCCGATTGTCCCGCGGGCCACGGATGGCGACGTCGAATTCGAGCGCCGTTTCTCTACCGGTCGAATCCGACTGGGGGTCGCCCTCGTACGCTCCGTCCCGCATCGCGCGTTGCCACCAGACCTCGTCACGCTGCACGAAATCCGGAGCTTGACCCGACAGCAAGACGTTGAGCCCGTGACTTTCGGTGACGTTCAGTGCCGAGAAGTCCGAGATCGCTGTGTAGGATCGGAGATAGTCCCGCAGCTCGGGGTCACCTCCCAGCGCCCGCGACGCGTCGAACGTGGCTTCGAGCGTGGGGATCGACAGCCTGTCCAGGCCGCGAGCGCTGGCATCCTGGCCCGCTAGCCGGACCCTCGTGACGAGCTGGGGCATGCTCGCCAAGGACGCAACTTCGTGGTGTCTTTCCTTGAGATACTGCGAGACGATCGCCGCGACCCGCGTGGCGACATCGCGGCCACGCACATCAGCCTGCTGCTCCAGGACGCCACCGACGCGATTGCTGGTGAGCCACGCGACAGACACGACGAGCAGGACGGCCGCGCCGGCCCCTGAAATCAAGAAGCTTTGGCGGAGTTGCTGTGATTTAATGGCCATTCGGATGGTTGTGTGCTAAGGTACTGCTCTAACTAGATTTTGCGCAATGAAATCTACAATTCCGATCCGGATGGTCGTC
The DNA here is from genome assembly GCA_003223395.1 of Gemmatimonadota bacterium. Taxonomy (GTDB): domain Bacteria; phylum Gemmatimonadota; class Gemmatimonadetes; order Gemmatimonadales; family GWC2-71-9; genus 20CM-2-65-7. The sequence continues at coordinate 69,367 of QHUZ01000052.1, forward strand.
GCGTTGCTGATGGTCGCGGCCCCCGCGGCCCCGGCGGCCCCCGCGGCCCCCGCGCTGACCGCGCAAGCGACGCGACCCGTCGAAGTGCGGCTCGACTCGATCTTCGCTGCGTGGAATTCCGACACGTCGGCTGGTTGTGTGCTCGGAGTCGCGCAAAACGGGAATACGGTCATCGAGCGTGCCTGGGGAAGAGCGGACATCGAGCGCGGGGTCGCGCTCACGCCCGCGAGCATTCTCGAAGCGGGCTCGGTTTCCAAACAGTTCACAGCGGCCGCCGTGTTGTTGCTGGCGCGTGACGGGCGACTGACACTCGACGACGAGATTCACCGCTGGCTGCCGGAGTTGCCGGACTACGGGACACCGGTCACGCTGCGCCAGTTGCTGCATCACACCTCAGGAATGCGGGACTGGGGCTCCATCGCCGCCATTGAAGGCTGGCCTCGCAATACGCGCGCGCTGGATCACGCGTACGTGTTGGCGATCACGCGCCGTTTGCGCGAGCTCAACTTCCCGCCCGGCAGCGAATACGACTACAGCAACACCAACTTCAACCTGCTCGCGATGGTCGTGGAGCGCGCCTCCGGCAAACCGTTCCCCACCTTCACCCGGGAACGGATCTTCGTTCCGCTCGGCATGACCCACAGCAGCTGGCGGGACGACGCCACACGTCTGGTGAAAGGACGCGCGCTGTCGTATTCGCTGCTCGACGGAGCGTGGCATAGCGAACGCGCAATCGAAAGCATCTATGGCAACTGCTGTTTGCTGACGACGGTCGGCGATCTGCTGAAATGGAACGCCGCGTTCGACAGCACGCGCCTCGGCGGTGCCGGATTCCGCGAGGAACAGGAGCGACAGGGCGTGCTCACGAACGGCCGGCGGATCAGCTACGCGGCGGGGTTGTTCGTCACCGACTATCGCGGTGAGCCCGTCGTCATGCACGACGGCGCGACCGCCGGCTATCGCGCATTTCTCGCGCGCTTCCCGCGCGCGCGACTTGCCGTCGCAATGCTGTGTAACGCGGGGAATGTCGACCCTTCCGACCTGGGGTATGCCGCGGCCGCGCAGTTTCTTCCGCCAGCCGCTCCGGCAGCGCCCGCAGTAGCCCCGACGCGTCGGACGGTCCCACCGGCAGCCATCGCCGATAAGGCGGGACTGTACCGCAACCTTCGTAGCATGGTCCCTCAGCGCTTCGCGGTGACCAACGGCAAACTGATGATGGAGTCAGGGATCGAACTTGTCCCGCAAAGCCCCACAGTCTTCGTTGCGGCTGCCGGCGGCAATCGTGTCCTCTTTGATCGTCGGACTGATGGGCACTACGACTTGCGCGTTGCGACACCCACCGCGGACACCGTGCAGGCCGGCTGGGTCGATGCGCCGGACACGAACCGGCAGGCCCTCGCCGGATTCGTCGGCTCATACTCCAGCGATGAAGCCAATACGACTGTCGAAGTGCGAGCGGACTCGACGGGCGGCTGTCTGATCCTGCACCGCGAACCCGATCTCCACCTGGCGCTGCGACCTGCCTACCGCGATGGCTTCAGAGGTGCGGGCGGGATGTTTGTCTTCGTCCGCAATGCCGCGGGACAAGTCACCGAGATGCGATACACGACTGATCGAGTCCGCAACCTGCGTTTCGTGCGCCAATAAGCTTAGTTTTCGGCGTCATGCGAGACACCCCGAGTTACGATCCCGCGGCGATCGAAGCGCGCTGGCAAGCGCGCTGGGTGGAGCGCCATACCAACGAGCCCGATCTCGATCGGGCCGCGCGGCCGTTCTACAACCTCATGATGTTCCCCTATCCGTCGGCGGAGGGGTTACACGTCGGCAACATGTTTGCGTTCACGGGCGCGGACATCTACGGCCGGTTCAAGCGGCTCCAGGGCTACGCCGTGTTCGAGCCGATGGGGTTCGATGCGTTCGGGATCCATTCCGAGAACTACGCGCTCACCATCGGGACGAATCCGGCCAAGCTGATCCCGCAGAACATCGCCACCTTCCGCCGCCAGCTCCGCCGGTTCGGCGGGATGTTCGACTGGCGACACGAGCTGTCAACCACCGATCCCGCCTACTACAAGTGGACGCAGTGGCTTTTTCTCCAGCTCTTCAAGGCCGGGCTCGCGTACAAGAAGCGGGCGGCGGTGAACTGGTGTCCCAAAGACAAGACAGTGCTTGCGAACGAGCAGGTCATCGACGGCCGCTGCGAGCGGTGCGACACGCCGGTCGAGCAACGCTTCCTCGACCAGTGGTTCTTTCGCATCACGAACTACGCCGAGCGCCTCCTCGAAAACCTCCCGAACCTGGACTGGTCTTCCTCCACCGTCCTCCTTCAGAAGAACTGGATCGGCCGGAGCGAAGGGGCGGACCTCGTCTTCGAGACGCCCAGCGGCAAGAAGCTCACCGTGTTCACGACCCGTCCCGACACGGTGTTCGGCGCGACCTATTTGGTCCTCGCGCCGGAGCACCCGCTCGTTGACGAGCTCACCGCGGTCGAGCACCGCACGAGAGTCAAGGCATATCAGCGGGAGGTGCAGTCCAAGGACGTCGTGTCGCGGCGGGTCGGTGAAAAGACGAAGACCGGTGTCTTCATCGGCTCCTACGCCCGCAATCCGGCGACGGGTGAAGCGATCCCGATCTGGATTGCCGACTACGTCCTGATGGAGTACGGCACCGGCGCCATCATGGCGGTCCCGGCGCACGACAAGCGGGACTTCGAGTTCGCCACGCAATTCAAGCTCCCGATCCGACAGGTCGTCGCGGTCCCGGGAGAGACGTTGCCGATTGTCTCGGAGAACGGCGCGCTCATGAACTCGGGGCCGTTCGACGGCGTGTCGTGCGGCGAGGGGGCGCGCAAGATCGTCGCCTGGCTCGCCGAGCGCGGGCTCGCGACGCCGCGCGTCCAATACCGGCTGCACGACTGGTGTATCTCGCGGCAACGCTACTGGGGTCCTCCAATCCCCATCATGTACTGTGAGAAATGTGGCGTCGTCCCGGTGCCGGAGAAGGACCTGCCGGTCCAGCTCCCCCTCATCGACGATTTCCGCCCCGACGATACCGGAGTGAGCCCGCTCGCACGGCACGAAGAGTGGTACTTCGTCAAATGTCCCCAATGCGGCGGCAAGGCGCGGCGCGAGACCGACGTCTCCGACACGTTCCTCGATTCGGCGTGGTACCACCTTCGCTACCCGTCCACGGAATTCCACGACCGGCCCTTCGATCCGGCGAGGACCAAGAAGTGGCTCCCGGTCAGCAGCTACATCGGCGGGAATGAGCACGCCGTCTTACATCTGTTGTATTCGCGCTTTGTCTGCATGGTGTTGGCCGACCTTGGCCATCTCCATTTCGACACGCCATACCCGAAATTCCGCGCCCACGGCCTGATCGTGAAGGACGGCGCCAAGATGTCGAAGTCGCGCGGCAACGTCGTCGTTCCGGACACCTACATCCAGCAGTGGGGTGCCGACACCTTCCGCATGTACTTGATGTTCCTCGGCCCCTTCCAGGAGGGCGGCGACTTCCGAGACTCAGGAATCGTGGGCCAGCGCCGGTTTTTGGAGAAGGTCTGGGCATTGGTGCATGAAGCGGCGGCGGCAACGGGTCGAGGCGGCGAAGGGGCGGCGGCAGAATCTGTCGCGCAAAAGCTGCATCGCACCATCCGGAAAGTCGGGGCCGACACGGAAGCCCTGCAGTACAACACCGCGATTGCGGCGATGATGGAGTACGTGAATGAACTGCGGGAGCGGGGAGCGGGGAGTAGGGAGCTGATGGAGCCCCTCGTGATCATGCTCGCGCCCTACGCGCCGCACATTGCCGAAGAGATGTGGGAGCTGCTCGGACACGACACGTCTGTGTTCGACGCCACATGGCCCACGCACGACGAGCGCTTGGCCTCAGCGGGCGACGTCGAGATCGCGGTGCAGGTGAATGGCAAGCTTCGGTCGCGTCTCACGGTGCCGCGCGGCATGGCCGAGAAAGACGTGCTCGACCGCGTGCTCGCGGATGAAGCGGTGAAGAAGTTTGTGGACGGCCAGAAAGTGAAGAAGGTGATCTACGTGCAGGACCGCCTCGTCAACCTGGTCGTTTAGAGAGTTTTGGCAACCAGATCACCGACAAGGTAGCCGACGGCCGCAACTCCCATTCCAATCACAAACATGTCGATGCCGCTGCGGATCACGCCGCGGCCGGTGAAGAAGCTGCGGGCGGCCCCCACGGCGAAGTGCGACACCATCGCGATCGAGAACGCCAGCCAGATGGCGACGCGTCCCTGCAGCACGAGGAACGGAAAAACAGGAATGAAGGCGCCGACCGCGGTGGCCACCCCGGTGATCCACCCCTCGCGGAACGGCGTCGAGTGCGCCTCGCCGATCTTCAGCTCATCCCGCACCTGCTCGCCCAGCGCGCGCACTGGATCGCGCATCACTTCCTCGGCGATGCGCCGTGCCGTACGCGCGTCCACGCCTTTCGCTTCATACTGCAGCGCCATCTCTTCCATCTCGACTTCCGGCATCAGGCGAATCTCTTCCTTCTCCATCGCGATCTCGTGCTCCCACACCTCTTGCTCGCTCTTCGCGGCCAGATAGCCGGACGATCCCATCGACAGCGCGTCCGCGATCATGCCGGCCACGCCCGAGATCAGGATGACGTGCGGCTGCACCGCCGCGCCGATCACGCCAGCCACCAGTCCGAAGTTTGCCGTGAGCCCGTCGTTGAAGCCGTACACGACGTTGCGCAGGAAGCCGCCCGAGCCCGTCTTGTGCCACGGCTCGGCGCCCTTGCCGGAGAGATCCGCGAGCGTCCCGGCGTGCGCGGCCGATTCCTTGGCGAGCTGCAACGAGACTTCCTGCGCGTCCGGAAGGCTCGATTCCTTGTGGAGGGTGAGGTACCCCTTTACTTCTTCGCCCTCCTCGCGGAGCAGCAGCGGCAGCAAGTACCGCGTCCCGAAGCGCCGTCCGAACCACGCGCGGAGTTTCGCGTTCAGCGACGGCCGGGCGTGATCGACCTGATGGCCATGCTCGGCGAGCAACTTGGTCCACATCTGCACGTGGCGCTCTTCTACGCCCGCGAGCTTGATGTAGACCTCTTTGCGGTGCGGATCGGATTCCTGTCCGGCGAGCGCGAGGTAGAGGTAGGCGGCGTCGGCTTCATCCTGCCAGTGATGCAGCCACTCTTTCACGTCTGCTTGCGGCATGCCCCAAGATATCCCACCGCACCTCAAGTGACTACCGGGTAATTACTTAGTGCGCCGTGAGCCGTGCGGTGTGCGCCTGACTGCACGTCGAAACCGTCTTCCGGCGCACGGCGTACTGCGCACGGCGCACGCCGTTGCGACGCTCTATCTCCAGACCGCATCTAACTTTTCGGACAATGACCGTGTCTCTCGCCGTCCCGGATGTCCTCGTCGCCCGTGCGCAAGCCGGAGATGAAGCAGCGCTCGAAGCCCTGTTCCGGGCCTTCGAGACGCCTGTCTACAATCTCGTCCGGCGCATGCTGCGGCGGCCCGAGGATGCCGAGGACGTGCTGCAGGAGACGTTCCTCGAGGTGGTGCGCAACATCAAGCAGTACCGCGGTGAAGGCCATCTCTGGGGTTGGATTCGCCGCATCGCTTCGACCAAGGCATTGATGCGCATTCGTCGCGATCAAGTGCGGCAGACGGAGTCGCTGGACGAAGAACCGGGGAAGCCCGGGATGCATATCGGCGCAAACCTCGACCTGGAGCGCGCATTCGAGCGGCTGTCCGAGACGTCCCGCGCGGTGGTGTGGTTGCACGACGTGGAAGGGTACACGCACGAGGAAATTGCGGAGCAGATGGGCAAATCGGTGAGCTTTTCCAAATCGCAGCTGGCGCGCGCCCATGCGCGTCTGCGGCGAATGCTGGATGAAGGAGCGCACGCATGATGCACTGTACGATGGAAGATCTGGGAGCCCTGCAGGCGGGTGAGGCGTCGGTGTGGGCACGCCGGCACATCACCACCTGCGCCGCATGTCAGGCGGAGCTGGAAGGGCTCTACCAGCGAATCGCGCAGCTCAAGGCGCTGCCGGCGCTGCGCCCGCCGCGCGATCGTTGGCCAGCCGTGAAGTCGGCGCTGCGCGCGCAGCGCTCTCGCCGCCGTCGCACATGGGGCGCATGGACCGGCAGTCTCGCGCTCGCCGCCACGATCGCTGCCGTCTTGCTGATGCAGCCGGGGACGCAAAGCACGGCTCACGCCGAGCTGACTCACGTGAAGCAGCAGTCGGCAACGCTGGAAGATTCTCTGCAGCGCTACGACACGGACGGCCGCGTTCTGAGCGGCCATGCCGCCGCGGTCGTGGCCGACCTCGAAGACCGTATTTCCATTCTCGATGGCACCCTCGTGCAGCGCGAACAGAGCGCCCAGGACGCCGAACTTTTGCAACTGTGGCAGGAGCGCGTTGGCCTGATGCGGGAGCTGATGAACGCCCGCGCGACGCGCGCTCGCTACGTCGGGCTCTGAGAGCCTGGAGGAGAGCTAGATGATTCGCAATTTGACTGTGGCAGTCCTCGCCGTCAGCCTGACCCTGCCGGCCGTTTCGGCCGCGCAGGGATCGCCGCGCCGGCCGAGCACGCGCCCGCGCGTGCGGGTCGAGACCCAGGGCGGACCGTTCGGTGTGTACGCGTTCGGCGACAAGCGCGGCCGCATCGGCGTGATCGTGGATACGAAGGCCAACGACGCGAGCGACAAAGTCGGCGCGCGCATCGAAGGGATCACCCCCGGCGGACCCGCCGAGAAGGCGGGCCTCAAGGCCGGCGACGTCATCACCCGCTTCAAAGGCACGGCGCTCGGTGGGGCGACGTCGGAGGACGACGAGCGGTCAGGACCGGGCCTGAAGCTGATCGATCTCGCGCATGAGCTGGAGCCCGGCGACACGGTGCAGGTCGAGTACCGCCGCGGCAACGATGCGCGGAAGGCGACGCTCGTGGCTGAAGACCTCGGCGGTGGTGGCTGGACCGGATCGATGGAAATGCCCGACATGCGCAACTTTAACGAACTGATGCCCAAGATGGAGATGGGACCGGGCGAGTTCATCTTCGGGGGCGTGTGGGGCGGGATCGAGCTCGTCAAGCTCAACCCCGATCTCGGCGAGTACTTCGGCACACGCGAGGGCGTGCTGGTGGTCCGGGCGCCGGAAGATTCCTCTTTGGCGCTGAAGGGCGGCGACGTCATCATCTCGATCGGTGACCGCAAGCCGGCATCACCCGAGCAGGCGATGCGGATCCTGCGCTCCTACGACACCGGCGAGACCGTCACCCTCGACGTCCTGCGCAAGCAGCGACACGTGACCGTGACCTGGAAGGTGCCGGACCGTGAGAGGACGATCTTCCGCCGGACGCCGGGGATGCACGAGGAGCCGAGCCGCTTCAGAGTTCGCGATGTGATTCGGACGAGCCGGGCGATCTAAGGCGGCGGAGAAGGGCGGCGAGGGGCGGCGCAAGGCGGCAAAACACCCGCCGCCCTTCGCCGCCGTAATTACCGGTTCGGCCCTATCAGTATTGCATTCGTCAGCATCTTCGCCGGCCCTCTCCAGAAAGCTCGGAACAGCGGATCACTGAGAAACAGCACGACTCGCCCATTCCCCTGGTTCTCGACCACCGCCCAGGTGCTGCCTTTGAGGAGGCGGGCGGTGTTGTCCGGCCAGGTGAACCCCGAGAGCACCAACGAGTCCACCGGATCGGTGAAGGTGACGACGTTCGCGCCTCCCTTCGAGGGCCGCCAGAAAGTGTCGCCGTCGATGAATAGCGGTATCCGGTTGCGGTCGTATCCCACGGTCAGCCAGTGTGTGGTATCCAGCGTCGCGCGGAAGATCGCGCCCGGGATCCACTCGGGCCGATTGCGCGGCGCTGCGGTGCTCGAGACCAGGGCGGGCTCGTTTCCGGCCGCCGCAGTGTCAGCCTTCGCGCCGCTGTCCGGTGCGACGCTCGCGATGCTCGAGAGCCCGACGTCCTTGTTCGCCGCAAGGTCACCCGCGCCACCGTACCCGATGAGTACGCCTCCTGAGCGCACCCACGTCTTCACCTTCTCGACGCCGTCATCGCCCAGTTCGCGCTTCATCCGGCCGCCACTGCCATCGGGAATGATGAGCACGTTGAAGGATTGGAGATCTTCGACGCGACCGATCGAGCGCAGTGGGACAGGGGTGAACGCCACGTTGAGCTCACGGGCGAGGTAGTACCACAACCAGCCGTAGCTCGTTTCAGAAATCCCATCGCCCGCCGCCACGAGGATCTTGGGGGCGTGCAGCCCAGCGACATCCTCGGAGCCGATGCCGGCGTCGCCGGTGTCGGGAAACGCCGTCTGGAGTGAGAAAACGGGCACGCCCAGGGCGGGCCCCAACGTGACAATGCGGTCGTGCAGACTGGCCGGGTTGCGCTGCACGCGTGCGACGAATGTCCCCCGCGGATAGGTCCGGCCGCCGATGAGAATCGGTTGCCTGGTCACCGCCAGCTTGAAGTCTTCGGCCTCGAGTGCGAGTGCCAGCCGTGCCGCTCCCGGCCTGTCGTTCAGGAAGGCGTAGCCGCTGGCTGCGCGCGGGGGCGCCGGAGGTGGGGGCACGATCGAATCGCTGACCGCGTCCCCCCCGCCATCCCCCGCATCTTCCGTCCAGTAGGCGTCAAGATTGAACGACAGCGGCAACGACCAGGCGGTGATGTCGTAGAACCCGTAGTCCTCCTTGTCCGCGTCCTCGCCACGCCGCCGGTTGCGCTGAAATTTCCCGAGTTCTCGCTGCACGAACGATCGCTCCATGCTCGCCTGCGGTTCCAGCATGCCCTTCGCCAGACGCCGCTGCGGCTGGTTCAGGTCGATCACGTAACTACCGGCGGGGAACGTCCACGCGATCGCGGTCGTGCCCGGGCTGATGTAGGAATGCGCGACACGCGAGGCGAGAGGCTGACGCAGGCGTGTCACCTCGATCCCGTTCCGGAGCAGCAACCCGATCACATGCGCTGTCGACTGGGGGTCGTTGCCCGCTACGATCACGACGCGCTTCATCCGATCGGTCGCCGCTTCGGCCATCGCCGAGCGACGGAAGTCGTAATAGTCCTGCAACCGGGCCTGACGGTTCTTGGCCGTGGTCTCCAGCGTGGCCAGCGACGCGACAAAGTGGTGCGCGATGCCGTCGCGCAGCGTCGTGATCGTGCCATCATCGCGACGCTTCCTGAATTGCCGGCCGCCATCAGTCTCGTACGTCATTCCGGTGGCGCCCTGGAACGTGGTCCATTCGTCCCAGTAGCCGACGTAGAAGAAGTCGAACACGCCGCCGACGTAGTACTGCCAGCCGTAGCGGTCGAACGCTGCTGCATTGCCGCGACCGTACGTCGCGAACCATTTCGTCGTCTGCGGTGGCAGGTTCATGTTCACCGCCTGCGCCACCGGCGGGAAGAAAAAGGACGACGTCGTGGAGTGATGGTCCACGAACACCTGCGGGCGCCAGCGCAGGATGCCGTCCATCATTGCCCGGACCTCGGGCTGGCTCTGCGCGAGCAAGTCGCGGTTCATGTCGAACCGGTAATGACTGTAGCGGCCGGTAACGCTCCAGGGCTCGCCCTGCTCGAAGGCCCAGGGGTGGTCGGCGCCGACGCCGACGGAGTTGTACCAGGCGGCGAAGCGCTCATGGCCATCGGGATTGGCCGAGGGGTTCAGCACGAGGACCACGGACTTCAGGATCTCGAGGGTCTGCGGCTCGTCCGATGCCGCGAGCTGGTAGGCGACCTGCATCGCGGCTTCGAAGCCCGCCGGTTCGTCGCCATGGACCGAGTACTGGAAGACCGCAACGGCAGGGCTTTGCGCCGCGATCGCCGCCGCCCGCGCCGCCGATGTCTTGCGCGGATCGGCCAGCTCCGCCAGTCCGGCGCGGATCTGGTCGAGCTTGGCGAGGTTTGCGGGATCGGAAATGATCAGCGCCCGGATGGGCCGGTACTCCGTCGTGCGGCCCCAGGTCTCGATCCGCACGCGGTCGCTCGCGGTGGCGACCAAGGTGTCGAGATAGTGCTGCATCACTGCGTACATGGTGTGCTGGTCGCCGGCGGCGTAGCCGGTGATCGCTTCGGGGCGCGGGACCGCAGGCCGGTAGGGGCCGCGGGAGTAGAAATCGAACGGCTCCTGGGCGCGGAGCGGGGACACCAGGCCGATCAGAAGGCACAGAACGGGGCGCATGGTCTTCCGAATTTGAGGTTGTGCGAGATGTCGGTAGGGGCGCAGCATGCTGCGCCCCTACAAAAACCCGTGCAACATTTTCGACGTTTTTACGCGCGGCGTCGTGCCGCGGGCAATGCCTGATCGAAAGAAGCGAACTCGAATGGCTTGGGGACGCAAGGCCGCCCGGTACCGTCGAGGAAGCGGCGCATTTGCTCGTTCACGAGGTCCCCGGTCGTAAAGATCACGCGCTCGGCGTGGGTGGGGTCGTTGCTGCGCAGTCGCTCGAAGATCTGCTCGCCGGAGAGGTCCGGCATGCGCATATCCAGGATGACCGCGTCGTATTTCGATGCCTTGAGGCGAACGAGGGCGTCCTCGCCGCTGGCCGTGGTCTCGACATCATGGCCCTTGCCGGCCAGATAGCGCTGTAGCGACACGCGGACCGAAGCCTCATCGTCCACCACGAGCACCCGCAGGCGGTCGCTCCCCGTGGGCTGGACGTGCGGGACGGCGGTGAGCTCCACTGAGGTCCGTGGCTCGGTGACCGGGATCTCGACCACGAACCGGGCACCGCCTTGCGGCGCGTTTTCCGCCCAGATCCGCCCCTCGTGCTCGCGCACGATGCCGAGCGAGATCGAGAGCCCGAGGCCCGTTCCCGAACCGGTCGGTTTGGTCGTGAAGAAGGGGTTGAAGATGCGCTCGATCAGGTTCGCCGGAATTCCGGCGCCGGTGTCCTCGATCTCGATCCGGATCGAGTCCGCGTTGCGCCGGGTGCGCACCGTGAGCCGGTGATGGTGGCCGTCCCGCTGCTCCATCGCCTGCTCGGCATTCGTGATGAGGTTCAGGAAGACCTGCTGCAACTGGTGCGCGTCGGCCATGGTGTCCGGGAGCGATTCGTCGTATTCACGCCGGACGTCGATGCCGCGGACGCGCAGCTCGTAGCCGCGTAGCTCGAGGGTGTCGTCCAGCACCTGGTTGAGTGCGGTTTGGACTTTTTCGGCTTTATGCTGGCGCGCAAAGGTCAGCAGGTTCTGTACGATACGGCTGGCGCGGCGCGCCTCGCTGTAGATCGTCTCCGCCGCCGTGCGCTGATCGGGCGGGAAGCGTTTCTCGGCGAGCAGCAGTTGGGCGAACGCGGAGATGCCGGCGAGCGGGTTGTTGAGCTCGTGCGCCACGCCGGAGACGAGCTGCCCGATCGCCGACATTTTTTCCGACTGGATGAGCTGTTCCTGCAGCATCTTCTGGTCGGTGACGTCGCGGATGAGACACAACACTTCCTCATCCTTCTGCGGCGTCGAGTAGGTGATCGCGATCGTGCGGACTTCGCCATCCTTACGGTAGAACTGCGACTCGAACAGGCCCGTTTCGCCGGCAAGCGCCTGCTGGAAGTGGCCCAGCGCCTTCGGGAGGTCGTCGTCAGGGAGCATTGGGGCGAACCATTGACCGACCAGCTCGTCGCGCTTGTATCCGGAGATGTTTTCCGCGGCGTGGTTCACCGTAGTGAAGCGGCCGTTCGCGTCGAGGGTGACGATCGCGTCGGAGGCCGATTCGACCAGGTGGCGGTAGCGCGCTTCCGAGCGTGCCAGCGTCTCCTGGGCGCGCTTGGGTTCTGTGATATCGCGAAGGGTGGCGACGGTGCCGATGATCTCACCGTGCATGCGAAACGGACCGCTCGAAACGGCCACGTCGCGCTCTTCCCCGTTGCTGTGATTGACGATCCGCGTCTCGTACCGCTGCGTCTCCCCACCGAGGACGCGGTCCTCGCGCGAGGCGACGTGGGCTCGCTCGTTCGGCGACACGCTGTCGGCGATCGCCTGGCCGACGATATCGCCCACCTGCCAGCCCAGCATGTCGGCCCCGGCCTGGTTCGCGGCGAGAACCCGCCGATCGGTACCGGTGACCACGACGGCGTCCGGCAGGGCAGCCACGATGTCGGCTGCCGTCTGCAGCAAGTCGACCAGTGGACTCTTGCCTGCCGCAGTGCTTGCCCCAGTTCCTCGGGTCGGCGAGACGCGACGAGCTTTACTCACGCGTGATAAGACGCCTCCATGGAGACCTTCATCAAGCTCAGACTTTCCAATGCGACCTGGGTGACCTTTTCGGGGGTGTCGCTGTTCCCCCGCTTGACGCAGTCCTTGATAATCTCCAGGGCATGAATTGGATGCTCATCGTCGTACTTGGCATGCTCCTCGAGCCACCAGCGACCCCGCGGTCCGATCTTCTCGTTCTTCGCGAGCCCTCGCAGCGCTTTTTCCGAGATTTTCTGGGCGACCCCTTCGACTGCGTAGTTCGTCGCCGAAACCGCCTGTCCGAATTCGGCATTGCGGCACATCTCGGTCAAGTAGGCGTGGAATTTCTTGACTGCCGGAATCATCGGTTCCGGTTCCTGGAACCGCTTCTTGTGAACGTTGAAGCCATCGCCCATGGCGCGCCACATCGCGTCGTGCCGCCGCTCGACGCGGATGTTGTCGGTGAAGAACTCACGCCCCATCGCGGGCGAGCGATCCAGCAGCATCTGCAGCCACTGGGGGAAGTCGCGAATGATGGGATAGAACCCGACCAGGAAGTTCTGGATTTGCCCATCCACCAGTTGATTCTCGGATGCGTCAATAATCACCGGTGTATCGAGGATGGCCTGTCGGCTGGGCTCCAGCGTGGAATCCAGGTCCGCGACCCAAGGTGGGTGCGGGGTCACTTGCACTGACATTACGGCTCCTCTCCCGGGCGCGGGCGTGGATAGCTAGTGTTCAACGTGGGGTGCAATGTACGGGCGAGGATGGAACATGCAAGCATAAGTCGGATAGTGACTTGGAGCACATCAGCAAAATGGGACACTTGACAAGATATATCGTGTAAGAATATCGTCACGTAACATCTCACCAGAGGCAAAGATGGGCGGGAAGTTCGGCTGGGAGGGGTTTGGTTTTGCGTTCGGACCCCGGGCATGGGGCTTTCGTGGGCGCGGACCCCGGAGTTGGCGGCGTCAGTGGTTCGGCGCCGGCGACATGAAATACGTCATTCTGAAGCTGCTGCGCGACAAGCCACGTCATGGATACGAAGTCATGAAGGAGTTGGAAGAGCGGATGCACGGCTGCTACACGCCGTCGCCGGGTACCATCTATCCAACCCTGCAGTGGCTCGAGGACGAGGGACTGGTCGTCGGGCGCGATGTCGAAGGTAAGAAGGTGTACGAAATCACCGACACAGGACGGGCGTTTTTGGACGAGCACAAGGACATCGTCGAAGAGATCTTCGATCGCGTAACCGAGACCGTGGAGCGCACGGTGGGTGGCTCGATGGTCGAGGTCAATCGGGCGTTGGGCCAGCTCGTGAAGGCAGTCTACCGGACCGGCTGGAAAGCCGAGACCGATGCGGCCCGCAAGGGCGTTGCTGAGATCCTGGCGAAGGCGACGGCGGAGATCGAGGCGTTAGGAGCGGCGCCGGCGGGTAAGGCCTAACGCAACCACACCCAGATCGTCCCCGCGGGGCAGGTCGACCCCATCCCGAACGACGGCGATGAGGGTGTGATGCTCCACGGGACGATGCTGGTGGGCGAGCGCGGGCGCCCCCCACGGTAAATCTCCACCGCCTCAACTTGATCTGCCGCGATCGCCGAGAGCGGCCACCCCGCCCCGTTTTGCCCGTCGATAAAGATGGCGTACCGGCGCAGCTCAGCCGGCCCGAAGCCTTTTGCCGTTGCGGACGGCGCGCGGGGTAAGGCGAGATCCAGCCGCAACTCCCGGAGCTCTGCGAGCTCTTCACGGGGAATAAAGACCGAGTTTCCGCCGCTGCAGCGCACCCGCCGTGATGCATGAGCGTCCCACGCCGCATCGAGCGTACCGCCAAAACCCGCCAGCCGGCCGATCCGGCGATTGCTCAACCCCTCAGGCACTGGGCCGAGCAGCAGCGAGACATCCAGCGCTTCGCCCACCGGTAACGTGACCGCGTGCCGCAACGCGAAGTAGCCGCGCTTTCGGACCATGAGCATGAACGTTCCGGCCGTGACGGTCGGCAGGCTGAAGCGACCCAGGCTGTCCGTCGTCGTCGCGACCGCACCGCCGAGGACCACCACTTCCGCACCCGCGATCGGGCGATCATAGATGTCCGAAACCGTGCCGAGCACGCCGCTGCGGCGGCCGCGGATCACGATCGGTTTCAGCTCCTGTACCACGGGAGTCAAGCGTGGAGTGATTTCCGCTCCGGCGCTGTCGATGACAACAGTGACTTCGACGGGATTGAAGCCGAGCCGGCGGAAGAAAAACCGCTCCTCCCCTTGCTCGAGGCTATCGATCTGAAAGCGACCGTCTGCGCCGGTCAGCGTCTTTCGCCCGGCCGTCATGGCGAGAACCTGGACCTGATCGATCGGTTGGCCCGCGGTGTCGCGCACGATGCCACTGACCGTGCGGAGGTTGATTTGCGCCGGGAGAGCGCGAGCTGGTAAGAGGACAACGACGGCCGCAAGCGCGAGCGCGTAGCGTGACATACGAACCATTTTTACCCCGCGGCTCGTAGTCATGATCCCGCGCGTTCGCGCAGCTCCTGCAGCGCGCGAGCCACATAGACCCGGGTCATCTGCTTGCGCCAGGATAGATCGAAATCTGTGTTATCCATAGGCTTGGACGGTCGGTAGGCCGCTTCCGCCGCGGCCGCGATGGCTTCATCGGAGAGTGGTACGCCCTGGAGGGTAGCACCGGCTTCCGGGACTTCCTGCGGATAGCTCGCCACGCCACCCAGGACAATGCGTGCAGCGGCGACATTTTTTCCTTTCCACTGTATCCAGGCAGCGACGCCGAGCACCGGAAAATCGAACGAGCCACGCCGCCGCAGCTTGTGGTAGACGGCATCCCAGCTGTTGGGCGCGGGCAGACGCACGTCAACCAGGATTTCGTCGGGCTGCTTGGTGAGGTAATTGATCCCGTCATTGTGGTAGAACCGGCCAGCCGGGACGACGCGCTCACCCTGCGGTCCTACCAGGCGGTATTCGGCGCCAATCGCGACCATCACCGGAGCGACGTCCGACGAGCTGACGGCCCAGCAGCGCGGCGACGACGGCGCCACCCAGCAGATGTGGCCGTCCTTCTTCATGCAGAAGTCGATCGACTTCCCCAGCAGCGCGGCGACGACGGCGCCACCCAGCAGATGTGGCCGTCCTTCTTCATGCAGAAGTCGATCGACTTCCGCCACTCGTAGCTCTGATTGTAGTAGTTGCAGCGCGTGTCGAGACACAGGTTGCCGCCGAGGGTGCCCATGTTGCGGAGTAGCGGCGTGGAGACGAGGCGGGCAGCGGTGGCGACGGCGGAATGTTGGAACGATGGAATGTTGGAAAGAGTGCTGAGGGTAACACACGTTCCAACTTTCTCACGTTCCATCGTTCGCAGTTCCGGAATCCCCATCAGCGAAATGACTGTCTTCGGCTCCTGATGGCGCCGCTTCATGTTGGGATAGAGGTCGGTACCGCCGGCGACGTACATGCCCTCGGGCCCCGCCTCGGCCTTCATCCGCAGCGCCTCGGCGAGTGAGCGCGGTTGGAGATATGTGAATGAAGGCAGCCGAAGCATCGTTGCGCCTTAGCTCGACCAGGACGACACAACGATACATTGGGCACGCCAACCAGTGGTGCGGCGTTCCGCGCCACATTGATACTGTGCCCCGCCCGTACCGTGTGCGACGTCCACGTCGAAGAGGAATCGTGCCACCGAGATCGCCTTTCGAGTCTTCACTCGAATGTGATAGGGATCGTCCCCGGGCGGCGGCGGACGCTGACCCGGGACGTACATCATCGAACTGAAGGTCGGCGGGCAGCGACGGGATGGCAACACTGTGACGCCGCCCTTCTGGTTCAGACGAACGAGCCAACCGGCGTCGGGGTCGGCATTCTGGGTTCGGCCGGCTAGACACACGATCCTGGGCAGACTGTCCTTCCAGGCGCTGAGGTTGTCCACGAGCGACGCCACCACCGCCTCCTCGGCGGAGTCAGCAGCGAGTGAATCCCAGGGAAGGTCAGCCACGACCGGCGGCGATCGTCGCCATCCGAGCGTCGTGCGGGGCGTGCCATCCGGGAGCGTGTCCCGAGCGAGGGTTACCGTCGTATCGAACTCAAAGACCCGAACGAGACGAGAAGTGTCTGGGGGCATCGGCTGAAACAGAAACTCGTGCGTGAGACGGACACGCACCCGCCGCGCGCAATGACTCGCCGGTGCAAAGCGCCAGCGCGTCACGGCGCGCTTGACGATGAAGTCAAATCCGGGGTTCGGACTCCGGGCTACTCGGATGGAAGCGGGCTCAG
Organism: Gemmatimonadota bacterium; assembly: GCA_003223395.1. Classification (GTDB taxonomy): domain Bacteria; phylum Gemmatimonadota; class Gemmatimonadetes; order Gemmatimonadales; family GWC2-71-9; genus 20CM-2-65-7. The sequence goes on from QHUZ01000052.1 coordinate 85,798, forward strand.
GAAGCCCCGCGGTGTCCACCGTAAAGAGCACTCGCACTGGGCCGCCCACCCGCGCCTGCTGCAGGAGTTGCGGATACGACGGCGGAGCGTTGCCGGTAGGAAGGCAAATGCGAGAAGTCGCAGCATCACGGACCTTACTCTAGTGCGACTTCTCTCGCTGCGCCAAACCAATGCCACGCACCGTCTCAGTCAACTTCACGAACTCGGCGCGATATCCGTCCGGGTCCCGCCCGCGCGCTTCGCGCGCGGCCGCAATCACGTGGCCGAGATCGGCTTTCCCGCGGAAGTCCGAGTTGCGCAGTAACAGGCCAAACTCGGCGACAGCTGCCTGAAACTGAAAGTCCACCGAGGGCGTCTGACCGGCTTCAGCCAGCACCGGTTGCGACAGTAAGCGGCTCTCGTCCCCGTCCGGCCGCTTATAGCGCACCTTCACGAACAACAGCTCAGGACCGGCAGCGCTGGTCGGCTGGACATTGCGCCGCTGATACCGGAGCGAATCCGGCATCCGAATCGTCACGTCAGTGTTGACGCCGACCGGTACCACTTCGTAGAGCGCGGTGACGGAATGGCCGGACCCGATCTCTCCGGCGTCTTTCTTGTCATCCGCGAAGTCCTCGTTGCGCAGCAGCCGGTTCTCGTACCCGATGAGCCGGTACGCGCGCACGCGCGCCGGATTCCACTCCACTTGGATCTTCACGTCCTTCGCGACGGTGTAGAGCGTGCCGCCGAGCTCGTGCACCAAGACCTTTTGGGCTTCGGCGATGTTGTCGAGGTAGGCGTAGTTGCCGTTCCCCTTGTCGGCGAGCTTTTCCATCTTGGCGGCCTGCAGATTACCCTCGCCTACGCCCAGCACTGTGAGGAAGACGCCGGTGCGACGCTTTTCCTCGATGAGCTGGACCATCTCCGCGTCGCTCGACGGGCCAATATTGAAATCGCCGTCGGTGGCGAGAATCACCCGGTTGTTGCCGCCGCGGATGAAGTTGGCGACCGCTTCGTCGTAGGCGCGGCGAATTCCCTCGCCGCCCGCCGTGCTCCCCCCCGCCTCCAACCGCTCGATCGCGTCGAGGATCTTGGTCTTCTGATCGCCCGATGTGGAGGGCAGGACCAGGCCGGCGGAGCCGGCGTACACGACGATCGCAACGCGGTCCCTGACGCGGAGCTGATTTACGAGCAGCCGCATTGCCGATTTCACGAGGGGCAGCTTGTTCGACGGCATCATCGAGCCCGAGACGTCGAGCAAGAACACAAAGTTCGACGGTGGCAGGTTCTCGACATTGATCCGACGCGCCTGCAGCCCGATGCGGACCAGCTGATGCTGCGGCTTCCACGGCGCCGGTGCGACCTCGGTATGGATCGCCAGGGGGTCGTCACCTTCGGGCTCGGCGTAGTCGTAGGGGAAATAGTTCACGAGCTCTTCGATGCGGACTGCGTCGCGCGGCGGCAGCTGACCGTCCTGCATGATGAAGCGCCGCATGTTGCTGTACGAGGCGCGATCGACGTCGATCGAGAAGGTCGAGAGCGGATCGGCGGCGACGGCGATGAACTGATTCTCGACGATCTCGTCGTACTGCTCGCGATTACCCGGCTGGCGTTGGTAGCGCCAGGCCTCAGTGCTGTCGTATGCCACACCGTCGACGACATAGAGTGCATCGGCTCGTGACATTGCGGCGGTGGCTCCGCGTATCCGAACGACGCCATTTGCCGCACGCGCTCCATACACTCCCGTCACGACCACCGCCTCCAAGGCGACTGCGCCCGGCGCGAGGCTCAGATCGACGGTGACCGTGGCGTTTGCTGTAACGCGAACGCCTTTTGCCTCGGCGGTGGTGTACCCGATCATCTTTGCACGCACCGTATGCGTCCCTGTGGGGACGTTTGCGAGCTGGTAGAAGCCGCTGTCGTTCGTGATCGCGCTGAGCGACGTCCCCACAACGTCCACCATCGCGCTCTTGATGGGCTTGCCCTGCGGATCGCGCACGTGCCCGGCGATCCTGCCGGTTTCGACGATCGTGAGCGTTGTTGGTGCGGCGAGCATGCTGACGAGGAGGATGACGAAGCGAAGAGAAAGAACCGGCACGGTCCCTCCAGGGTGAGAGTGTCCTAGAGAGACGCCTAAACTCTGACGGGCTGCACAGCCTTGCCGTCTCCTCCTTCCCAGGGTGTGGGGACGCGAGTGGCCTCGGGCCACGCGATGTCGGGGAAATGCTCCGGACCGTAGCGTCCCGCCTCGCCTTTCTGCTTTCGGCGCAACGCTTTAAGCACCTTCTCCGGCGTGACCGGCACTTCGTCGACGCGGACTCCCACCGCGTCATACACAGCATTCGCCACGGCCGGCATGACGGGCAGCAACGGTCCCTGGCCGACTTCCTTCGCGCCGAAGGGGCCGTTCGGGTCGGGATCCTCGATCAGGTATGTGACGACGTCACACATTTCCAGCGTTGTAGGGCTCTTGTATTCGAGCAAGGATGGGATCTTGTGGACCACTTTGAGATCGCCACGGTAGGTCATCTCCTCCATCAGCGCCTCGCCCAGGCCCATGTAGATCGAGCCCTCCACCTGGCCGATTACCGACGCGGCGTTGATCGATCGACCGACGTCATGCGCGATCCAGATGGTGGGCACGCGCACGATACCGGTTTCGGGATCGACGTCCACCTCGGCCACGCAGGCGCTGTAGGAATACGCCGGGGAGGGGCCGACGCCAGCGCCGCGGTATTTTCCTGCGCTCATCGGTGGCGTGTACGAACCGACCGTCCCAATCGTCCCTTCTGCGGCTTCTGCCAGCTGGATCGCCTCGGCGAACGCCATCCCACGCTTTCGATCTTTGGAGTCGAACACCCGGCCGTCAGCGAACGTCAGCCGCTCGACGGGGACCTCGAGCTTCTTGCTCGCGTGTAGCGCGAGGATCTGACGCGCGCGCTCGGCGGCCTGGAGGGCGGCGTTCCCGGTCATCAGGGTAACGCGGCTCGAATAGCTGCCGAGGTCCACCGGCGTCAGGTCGGTGTCGGCGGTGACGACCGCGATGTCGAACGGATCGATGCCGAGCACTTCGGCGACGATGTAGGCGAGGATCGAATCCGATCCCTGCCCGATCTCTGTCGAACCGCAGAACACCGTCACGCCGCCGCCGCGGTCGCATTTCAGCTGCACGCCCGAGTGCGGCATGTTGTTCCAATAGATCGGCAGCCCGGCGCCCGAGATGTAGCTCGAGCACGCGAGCCCGACGCCGCGCCCCTCGGGGAGTTTGCGGAACTTCTGCCTCCACTCCGAGCCTTCGACCACCTTCGCGATACATTTGCCGAGCCCCATCGAGCCCACGCGCAGATAGTTCGCGGTGAGCGAGTTCGGCGGAACGAGCGTTTTGAGACGCAGCTCCGCCGGGTCGATGTTCAGCTGCTCGGCGATTTTGTCGAGATGCACCTCGAGCGCGAACCGTGGCTGCGGCGTCCCGTGTCCGCGCTTCGGGCCGCACGGCGCCTTGTTGGTGAAGGCGCGTGCGCCCTGGAAGTGGTAGCGCGGGACGTTGTAAGTGACGGTCTGGAGCGCGCCCGTGTAGTACGTGCTCGCGACGCCGTAGGAGCCGTAGGCACCGCCATCGAGCAGCGAGCGGAAGTGCATGCCCGTGATCGCCCCGTCGCGCTTCACGCCGGTCTTCACCCACATGAGCGTCGGGTGGCGGCCGCGATGACAGTAGAACACCTCTTCGCGGGTCAGCGTGATCTTCACGGGCCGGCCGGTGATCATGGCGAGCTTGGCGACCGCGATCTCATGATTGAACGGATCGCTTTTGCCGCCGAACCCGCCGCCGTTCGGCGTCGCGATCACGCGAATCCGCGCGGCCGGCAGCTCCAGGACTTTGGCGAGCGCGCGATGGACGTAATGGGGCGTCTGCGTCGAGGTCCACAGCGTGAGCTTGCCGTCGGGAGACCACACCGCCACAGCGGCGTGTTGCTCCATCGGCAGGTGGGTGTTGCCTTCGAAGAAGAACAGATCTTCCCGCACGAGATCCGCTGCACCGATGGCC
>QHUZ01000123.1 GCA_003223395.1 Gemmatimonadota bacterium
TGGAATCGTCGGCTGAGTCCACCATGGCCTTGAAGTACGCGATGGCGGACTCGGCGCGCTTGAACTCCGTGACGTCTCGCGTGACGCAGCGGGCGTGCACGAACTGCCCGTTCTCCAACCGAGCGTTCGCACTGAGCAGCACGTAGCGGATCGATCCACTGCGGTGCCGCAGCCGCGTCTCGATATTGCGGACGGTCTCTCCCCCGCGCAGACGCCGCAGGACATCGTCAACGATTTGCGGGTCGACGTGGAACTGGCGCACGTCCTGACCGACATACTCGTCGCGTCCATAGCCCACGAGATCCAGCTCGGCGGGGTTGGCCCGCACGATGGTGCCGTCCGGCCCGAGCCAGCACAGACCGACCGTCGCGTTCTCAAAAAAGTCCTCGAGCTCGAGCGGCGCCGGGGCGCGATCGCGCACGTCTACCGCCACACCGACCACGCCGGAAATCGCGCCCGCCTTGTTTCGCAGTGGCTCCACGTGCGCGTCGTAGCAGCGGCCCTCGAGGCGAATCTGGTAGGCGACCGACTCCCCCGCGAGCGCCCGCCGATGCGCATTGATCGAGTCAGCGCTCACTGCTTGCTTGGAGAACTGCTCGAGGAGGGATGCGCCTACCACGCGCTCTGGCAGGATGTCCGACGTGAGGCCCGCGCCGGACCGGGCGGTGATCCGCAACTCGGCGTTGGTGGTCCAGAGAATCGCAGGGACCTGTTCGACGGTCAGGGCAAGACGCGCCAGGCTTTCTACGTCACTCGCGGCCGCCGCCTGGCGGTCGGAGTCGCCGAGCAACCCGATACACACACCCGCCAGCTCGAGTGCCATCCGTTCGCGCCCGCGCCGCTCGACACCGGGAGGAGGCGGTCGGGGCAGCTCGCGGCGGACCCGCGCGATGCACCAGCGCTGTTCCTCCAGGCGGCTCGCGACCCAGCGACACGGCGGCGGGCGCGCTCCGGGCAACTCGCCCAGCGTGCGCAGCGCCGCCTCCAGCTCGCCGGCGAGGGGGGCGAGGTCCTCGGAGCTCGAAGCAAGGAGATGCAGTCGACCGCGCGCGTCGGCTTCCCACACACCCACGGCTCGCCCACCGAGGGTGACCGCGGCCCGTCGCAGGACCTCCTGCCACAGCGGCTCTGGTCCCCGCGAGCGCGCGGAGCTCATAGAAACGGAAGCTGCTGGTCGTGCCGTCACAGCGGAACGCCTCGAGGGTACTCCACTCTTTACCCCGTTGGTCATCCCGCCGCCAGCCGACTATCGTAGCCAGCTATTCAGGACTAGCTCAAATGGAGTAGGCTCGTAGACCTACAGTCCCATCTTTCTCACGAGCGCCGCAAAACGCGGCTCGTTCCGCAGCGGGTCAAAGATCGGATTCACGTTCACGTACGCGAGCCAGCCGCGCCGCTCGTCGTACGCCCGCTCCGCCCAATCGAGCGCCGAGCTCAGGTTGCCCAGCCCGATGTGCAGAATCGCGAAGGCGACCGCGGAGACGTACCCCCGCTCGCGCGCGGCCTCCAGCTTGCGGAGCGTCGCTTCGGCCTCGTCCCGTCGGCCGGACCGCGCGAGCAGCCATCCGAGTGTCGCTTGCGAGTAGGCGGCCGCTCCCTCGAGCGCCAGCGCTTCGCGCAACACACGCTCCGCGTCGGCGACTTCACCCTGGAGCGCCATGGCGCTGCCCAGCATGCGGTAGCTTTCCACCGCCATCGGATTCATCTCAATGGCGCGGGACAGGTGCTCGCGAGCGCGATCATAACGGCGCGCGTAGTAGTAGACCCATCCCACCGCGCGCCGGATGGACACGGACGCCGGGTCGAGCTCCAGCGCCGTGTGGGCTTCCAGCAACGCGACTCCTTGGCACGCTGGTACGACTCATGGACGGGAACCGATCGGTAGTCCACGTCGAGCGCGTACGAGTCCGACAGCCCCGCGTATGCCGGCGCGTACCCCGGATCCTCCACGATCGCCCGCTCGAAATAGCGAATGGCCGCGGCGACGCCCTCTTGGGTCCGCTTGTTCCATTCGTATCGACCTTTCAGATACAGACCGTAGGCCTGGATATTCTCTGTATAGCGCCGCGGGACGTGCGCGGACACGTCGGCGAACATCGTGGCGCGGAGCGTATTGACGATCGTCGTGGCGATCTCGTCCTGAATCGCCAACACGTCCACGAGCTGGCGATCGTAGCGCTGCGACCAGAGCAGCCGACCGTCCTCCGTTGATGTGAGTTGGGCGGTAATCCTCAGTCGGTCCCCCGCTTTCCGTACCGTCCCCTCCAGGACGACGGACGTGCCGAGCAAAGCTCCAACCGCGCGCACGTCCAGCGGCTTCCCCTTGAGCGCAAACACCGACGTCCGTGAGGACACGCGGAGCCCGGAAATCTTGGCCAGGGCGTCGATCAACTCGTCGGTGATGCCGTCGCTCAAGTACTCGTTCTCGACGTCCGGGCTGGCGTTGACGAAGGGCAAGACCGCAATCGACCGTGTCGCGGGGCTGCGCGGCGGGCCACCGAACGCCTGCGCCACCAGCGCCGCGATGAATTGGGCGGCGCTGGCGGTGCGCCGCGCGGGATCCTTCTCCAGCGCCTGCGCGATCGCAAGCTCGACCGACATCGGCACTTCCGGCCGGAAGCCGCGCACCGGGCGCGGCGCCTCGGTGACGTGCTTCGCCATCACCGCCTGGGCGCGAGCGGCCGTGAACGGCGGGTCGCCCGCAAGCATCTCGTAGAGAACACACGCCAGGCTGTAGACGTCACTCGCAGGTCCAAGGTCCTGGGCGCCGCTCGCCTGCTCGGGGCTCATGTACTCGGGCGTTCCGACCGCGAACCCGACCTCGGTCACCCTCTCGCGGCGGCGCTCGGCATCCTCGTCGGGGCGGCACGCCCGCGCCACGCCGAAGTCGGCGAGCACCGCATGGCCGTCCGCGAATAGGATGTTCTCCGGCTTGACGTCGCGATGCACGAAGCCCTGGCGGTGGGCGTAATCGAGACCGGCGCCAATTTCCTGCGCGATCCGGAGCGCGTCCTTGAGGGAGAGCTGCCGCGTCTGGGTGAGACGCTCGCGCAGCGATCCGCCGGGGACGTGGGGCTGCACGTAGTAGAGCAGCCCGCCGGCGTCGCCGGAGTCGATCAGCGGAACGATGTGCGGATGGGAGAGCTGTGCGGCGATGCCGATTTCGCGGAGGAACCGCTCGGTGCCCAGCGCCGCCGTGATTTCCGGCCGCAGGACTTTGATGGCGACTTTGCGACCGTGCTTTTTTTCTTCGGCGAGATAGACCGTCGCCATGCCGCCGCGGCCCAGTTCCCGCTCGACGGTGTAGCGATCGGCGAGTGCAGCGGCTATCGGAGAGGGCGTACGCTCCGGCATGGTCACGGGGCGAAAAGCTAAGGGCTAGGCTACGGCCCGCTCAATCCCCTGCTGTGCGTCTTCCAGCCCAGTGCAAGCAACAACAACACCGCGCGAAGTCGAAGATGTGCCCGAGTAGCGGAACGGCTCCCGCCCTGGGCAGATACATCGCTGGCGCTCACGTAGCTGGAAAATAGCCTCGCCGCCAAGCCCCTTTGCCTCGGGCTGACTACGCCACAGCTTATGCGCTGACCGAGACACCCGAGGCGAATATCCTTCCCACACTGCAGACGTGACCGCGGCCTCACTGCTCCTGCCCCGCGCGCCGACCCTCCGCGCCGCCGTCGCCCGGCTGGGGCCCGCGCTCGCCCTGGTGCTCGTGATCGCGGTGTTCGCCCTGCTCACGGACGCGCCAGCGCGCTACCTCTCGCCATTCAATCTCCGCATCGTCCTCACGCAGACGGTGATCGTGGCGCTCGGGGCGATCGGGATGACGTTGATCATCATCGGCGGCGGGATCGATTTGTCCGTCGGCGCGACGATCGCGCTCACCGGCGTGGTGGCAGCGCTCGCGATTGGGGCCGGCTGGCCGCCTGCGCTGGCCGTCGTCGCCGCGGTGCTCGCCGGCGGACTCGTGGGACTGGGCAACGGCCTGCTCATCACGGGGCTGCGGGTCGTACCGTTCATCGCGACGCTGGGCATGCTCGGCATCGCGCGCGGCATCGCGAAGTGGCTGGCGCACGAGCA
>QHUZ01000053.1 GCA_003223395.1 Gemmatimonadota bacterium
AGCGGGGCTGAACGCGGGGCTGATCCGCAGGCGGCAGCACCATCGGCCGATCAGTCCGCTTGCCATCTTGCCGGTCCGGCCCATCGGGACGGTCGCGCCGGCCCCCGCCGTTGCCAGGCTGATCATTGCCGCGGTTGCCACGGTCGTCGTTCCCGCGGTTACCACGATCGTCGTTGCCGCGATTACCGCGGTCGTTGCCGCGATTATCATGATCGTTGCCGTTGTTGCCGCGATCATTACCGCCGTTGTTACGGTCGTCGCCGGGGCGACCGCGACGTTCGCGCACGTTGGGGGGCGGCACGCTGCCGAGTCCGCCGATATCCCGGCCCGTTACTCCGCGCCGCGTGTTGTCGTTGACCGGCCGCTCACGCTCGCGAGTGACGAAGGCATCGCGGCTGGGACGATCGCTTCCCCAATTCTTAAAGATGAAGCGAGGCTGCGGGCGATAAGGCCGCACGAACACGACGCGGGTGCCGCCGTAATACCGGTACGGATAGTACCAGGGATCGTCGTACACGAACATGCGGAAGCGCACGCACGAGTCGAAGTAGGGATCCCAGTACGAATAGCTGACGTAGGTGTGGCAGTCGTAGCACAAGAAGCGCGGATAATCGTAGTGCTGACCGACATTGTACGAGATGACGTCGTAGTCCCAATCGACGTACCCGTCGGGCACGATCCGCTCCGCGAGATCGGTCATGGCGACATACGGATCACCGCGCACGCGGCCATCCGCGATCACACGATAGTCCCAGTGCTGGCCACTTTCGATTTGGTCGTAGACGAACGGGTCAGCGGAGGTCACCGCAAAGACGTAACCGACGCCAGGGTAGTCATCGATCGTGAAGGCTTCGCGGGCGAGCTCATTCCCGTCGACTTCGAGGTCACGGCCGCCGCGCGCGAAGTTGTCTTCCCACGGGTCGCGGGGGAACAACACGCGAATACGACCGTCCGTATCCACGCGGAAGATCGTGACGTAGGCATCCTGATCGAGGCGGAAATACAGCCGGACCCGCTCGCCACGGGTATAAACGGCCGCGTCGCCGCGGTTTGTCCACAGCTCGATTCGCGGGCGGTAAACGCTCGGATCCCGCGGCGTGGACGTGGACAGGACGGCCAGGCTGAGCATCGCTAGGTTTGCGAACATGGTGCCTCCCGCCCCAACCAGGGCAGAGACTGTGCCAGCGCTATAATAGGCGTAAATTATATTGTTATAATGACTTGGCTGTATTGTGATCCAATCCGCCTGTCCCATGGCAAGGACATTTCTTGGTTCAGCGCCTAGACCTGCTCGATCCGGCCGACGTTGCCCGCCTCGGCGGCATCGAGATCGTCGCTGAGGGCGTCGTTGAGGGATTCCTTGCCGGAATGCATCGATCTCCCTTCCGTGGGTTCTCGGTGGAATTCACGGAGCACCGCGCCTACCAGGCGGGCGATGAGCTGAAGTATCTCGACTGGCGGATCCTCGGGCGCTCCGATCGTCTGTTCGTCAAGCAATTCGAAGAAGAGACAAATCTCCGCTCGATGGTCCTGGTGGACGCGAGCCGCTCCATGGCGTGGCAGGGGAGTCCCGAACGCTTGACCAAGCGCGCATATGCGGATCGGCTCGCCGCCGCGCTGGCATTGATTCTGTTACGGCAGCGCGATGCAACGGGACTCGTGACCTTCGATGAGCAGGTACGGCAGGTGATCCCCGCGCGAGTCAAGGCGGGTCAGTGGACGCGCATCGTGCGTGCCCTGCTGGACACGCCAGATGGCCAGGGGACTGCGGCGCACGCCGCGCTGCAACGTCTGACCGCCCTGCTCGCACGCCGTGGAATGGTCGTGCTCGTCTCGGATCTGTTGTTCGATCGTGAGCTGGCACTGACCGCGTTGCGATATCTGCGGCATCGCGGCCATCAGGTCGTGGTCTTTCACCTCATGGACCCGGCGGAAGTCGAGCTCAGTGGTCCGCCCGAAGTGCGGTTCAAGGATCCCGAATCAGCGGTGAGCGTCGTGGTCCGGCCGCGTGAGCTGGCGCGGGCGTACGCGGACACGGTGCGCCGCGAGATCGCCGCGTGGCGGAAGGCGTGCCGCCGGCATGGCATCGCCTACCATCACGTCCAAACCGACATGCCGTTCGGCCTCGCGCTGCGCCTGTTGACGTGAGCTTCCTTCATCCGCTGGCACTCCTGGGATTCGCCGCCGCCGCGATCCCGGCATTGCTTCACCTGTTGCAGCGACGCGTCCCACCCGAAGTCGATTTCCCCCCCGTCCGGTATCTGAGCGCGGCGGAACGCGAGAGCGCTCGACGGCTGAAGCTTCGGCACCTGTTGCTGCTGATTCTTCGCACGGCGTTGATCGTGGCGATCGTGCTGGCGGCAGCGCGACCGCTTGTGCCGCTGCGTGGCGGCGGCGCGCATCAGCCGACGGCTGCCGTCATCATTCTGGATAATTCGCCGTCTTCTGGAGCGATCGTGGACGGCGCCCCCGTCCTGGAACGGCTGCGGGTCGTGGCGCGCTCATCCATCGCCCGCACGACGTCTGCCGATCGCGTGTGGCTGATGCTCTGCGACGGCGTGCTCCGTGGGGGCACCCGCGAGGCGCTGCTCGCCACGATCGACAGCACGCGCTCCGGCTGGCTGCGGCTGGATCTGGTGCAGGCCGTCGAACGCGCAGCTCGAATGGTGAATGCCCAGCCGGTAGTGGGCCGGGAAGTGCACGTGCTCAGCGACTTGCAGCGTACGGCGCTCGCGTCGGGTCAGGCAGTGGTGCCGAGCGACGTCCGGGTGTTGGCGCTCGCTCCAGGACGTGGGGTACCCAATCGCGGAATCGCTGCCGTCACGGTGTCCGAAGGAGCCGCGGTGATCGAGTTGAGCGGCGCGCAGCTCGATAGCGGCGGTACACCGCAGCCGGTGCCGGTCACGATCCGCATCGGGGCCGGCCCGAACCGAGGAGAAATCGCTGCCCGGGGATTGGCGACCCCCGGCCGCGAAGGTTCCGGAGGAGCGACGCGCGCGGCGGTCACCGTGTCGCTGCCGGCGCAATCGCTCGCGCCGGGCTGGTGGGTCGGCGAAGCGGCGCTCGAGCCTGACGAGCTGCGCGCTGATGACCGCCGGCCGTTCGCATGGCGCGTAGCGCCGCCCGCGAGAGCCATGGCGACACCAAGTGCTGGATCGTTCGTCGCGGCAGCGCTCGCAGTGCTCCAGGCGGGCAGGCACATCAGCGATGGCCGCGACGTCGTGATCAGCGGCGGTGACCTCCCGAGCAGTCCCCATGCGATCGTGCAGCCGCCCGACGATCCGGCGCTCGTCGGGCAGGTAAATCGCGCTCTGGGGTCGCGGGGCGTGCCCTGGCGCTGGGGTCCGTTAAGCACGCCCGGCGTGCTTACCGCGTCCGAGCGCGCGGGGCTCAACGGAGTGCCGGTCGTGCGGCGCTACCGTATCGAGGCAGCGGGCAGCGGCGAGGAGGGAGCCAGCGAGGTGCTCGCGACGGTCAATGGAGAACCCTGGCTCGTGAGGTCAGGCTCTGTCGTGTTGCTCGGCAGCCGCCTGGACACGGCCTGGACGGCGCTGCCGGCCGCCCCTGGGTTTGTGCCGTTCGTCGACGCGCTGGTCAACCGGATTGTGATGGGCGAAGCCGAAGTCGCGGCGGCCGAAGGCGCGCCCCACGTAGAGTTTCGCACCCGCGGGACGGATACGATCGGCGCGACGGTGTTTGGCCCGGACGCGCGCGAGTCCGACCTCACGCCCGCGACCACAGCGCTGGTCACGGCCGCATTGGGCGGCAAGGACCGCACGTCGGTCTTGAGCGCCGATCGTTTTGGCGCCGAGGGCTTCTCCGGTACGCGACGCGCCGACGCCAGCGGGATCCTGCTGCTTCTCGCCCTGCTGCTCGCGGCCGCGGAGTTGGGAGTCGCGACCCGGACGCGCTGATGCCGCTCGACTTTCTGCTCGAAAGGTTCCACGACCTTCCCGCTACGCGCTCGCTCAAGGAGCGCCTGCCATCGCCCGGAAAACGGATCGGAGTGGGGGGGCTACCCGGCTCGAGCGCCACGGTGCTGGTCGCGACGCTCGCACGGGGGTTGCCGCAACGTGTCTTTACGGTCATCGCGCCGACCCCCGCCGATGGGGAGCGCTGGCTCGCGGATTTGCAGACGCTGCTGGGATCCGACACCACCGCACTCTATCCCCAGCGCGAGTCGCTCGGCGCCGAGGAGCCGCATTACGAGCTCGCGGGTGAGCGGATCGAGACGCTCGAGGCGCTGCTCCGCGGCGCGGTGCGCGTGTTGGTCACGACCGCGCGAGCCAGCGCGGAGCGGACTGCAGTCCCGGCGGCGCTCGAGCAGGCGCGGCTCGTAATCGAGGTCAGTAAAGAGGAAAGGCGCCTGACCGACACCGCACGGCGGCTCGACGTCATGGGTTACGCGCGCGTGCCCACCGTCACGGAAGTCGCGCAGTACAGCGTGCGGGGCGGGATCCTGGACGTCTACGGATTCGGCATGGCGACGCCGGCCCGCATCGAGTGGTGGGGCGACGAGGTCGCTTCGGTGCGTGGCTTCGATCTCGATACGCAGCGTTCGGGCGACACGCTGGACCGCGTTACGGTTCTCCCCGTGCGCGCGGAGTCGGTGCACAGCCAATTGCAGGTAGAGGCGCAGCATGCCGCGCCCCTACGAACGAACCTGCTCGCTCTACTCCCCAGCGACACGATCGTCGTCACGGATCAGGAATCGGCCGTCGAGCGCGAAGTCGAGCGAGCGTGGGCCGATGCCGCGCATCATCTCGAGGTCGCCCGCCGCCTGGGAGAAGAGCCGCCGCCGCGCGAAGAGCTGCTGATCGATCCACGAGCATGGCGGGCACGGCTGACCGGCCTCGCGCGTATCGCGGTGTCGGACGCCGAAACGGAGCAGCGGTTTCCACTCGCGCCGCCCGAGCACGTCGACCGGGACTTGAAGCGACTGCGCCAGATCGTCGCCCAGCCTCCGCCGACGGTCATTCTGTGCGACAACGAAGGACAGCTCGAGCGCCTGGAGGAGCTGCTCGGCGCGGATCGGGCGACGCTCGCCGTCGGCGCCATCGACGGCGGCTTCATTATGCCGACGCTGCGCGTGCTCACCGATCACGAGATCTTTCGTCGCGCGCGCCGGCTGCGGCGGCCGCGTCGCTATCGCAGCGCGGTCTCCACCGCTGCGTCGCGACCACTGACACCGGGTGGATACGTCGTCCACCTGGAGCATGGGATCGGCATCTACCGCGGGTTGCAAACGATCGCGGTGGGAGCCGATGGGGCGACGCTCGAGGTCGCGGTCGTCGAGTACGAGGGTGGCGATCGCCTCAACGTGCCGCTGTACCGCATCGACCAGCTGGAACCCTACCGCACTGCCGGTGATGGCGACGCCCCGCCGCCGCGTCTGCACCGGCTCGGCGCGACGACGTGGCAGCGACAACGGGACAAGGCGCGGGCCGCGATCCGGGCGATGGCGGCGGAACTGCTCGATCTGTACGCCCGCCGGCAGCTTGCGACGGGCTACTCCTTCCCGACCGATACGCCGTGGCAGCGCGAGCTCGAGTCCGCCTTCCTTTATGAAGACACCCCGGACCAGCGCCGGGCCTCGGATGAGGTCAAGCGGGATATGGAGCGCGCCCGTCCGATGGATCGGCTGCTCGTCGGCGACGTCGGATACGGAAAGACCGAGGTCGCCGTGCGCGCGGCGTTCAAGGCGGTGCAGGCAGGGAAGCAGGTGGCGGTCCTCGTGCCCACGACGATTCTCGCCGAGCAGCACGGTCGCACGTTTCGCGAACGGCTCGCCGATTACCCGGTGCGCATCGAGGTGTTGTCCCGCTTTCGCTCGACCAAAGAGACTGCTCCCCTGGTTCAGCGGATCGGCGCCGGCGAGGTCGACATCGTGATCGGGACCCACCGGTTGCTCTCGCCGGACGTCACGTTCAAGGATCTCGGGCTGCTGATCGTGGACGAAGAACATCGCTTCGGCGTGCGGCACAAGGAGCGCCTCAAGGCGCTCAAGCTGAGCGTGGACGTCCTGACGTTGACTGCCACACCGATTCCGCGCACGCTGCACCTGTCGCTGGCCGGCCTGCGGGACCTCGGGCTACTCGAGACGGCGCCGAAGGACCGCTCCCCCGTCCTCACCTTCGTCGAGCCCTGGGACGATGCGCTGCTCGAGGAGGCGATTGCGCGGGAGCTGGATCGCGGCGGGCAGGTCTACTTCGTTCACAATCGCATCGAAACGATTGAAACCGTGGCGGCGCGCGTGCGCGCACTGGCACCGCGCGCGCGGCTGGCGGTGGCGCACGGGCAGATGCGCGAAACCGACCTCGAAGCGGTCATGGGCCAGTTCGTGCGGGGTGAAGTGGACATCCTCGTCTCGACGATGATCGTCGAGTCGGGTCTCGACGTCCCCAACGCCAACACGATGATCGTGGACCGCGCCGATCGCTTCGGCCTCGCGCAGCTGTACCAGTTGCGCGGACGGGTCGGGCGGAGCCACCGGCGCGCGTTCTGCTATCTGCTCGTGCCCGATCAAGTGGATGCCCAGGCGGAGGAACGTTTGCAGGTGCTCGAGCATCATACTGATCTGGGATCGGGCTATCGCATTGCGCTGCGGGATCTGGAGCTGCGCGGAGCCGGAAACCTGCTCGGCGGCGAGCAGTCGGGGCACGTGCAGGCCGTCGGCTTCGACATGTATCTGCGATGGTTGGAAGAGACGGTGCGCGGCCTGAAACACGGAGAGCCGGGAGCGGGGAGCAGGGAGCAGTTCAGCCCGCCCGATGTGACACTCGACGCGCCGGCGCATTTGCCGGACGAATACGTCGCCGACGACGACGCGAAGCTCGATTTGTACCGGCGGCTGGCGCGCGCTGAGCAACCAGGTGAGATTGAAGCCGTTCGTGACGAGCTGCGTGACCGCTTCGGACGATTACCGGCGGCCGCTGAGCGGCTCCTGCTCGTCGCCGAGCTGCGCGCGCTGGGTGCCCAGGCCGGTTTGGAGACGGTCTTGATCAAGGGCGACGAAGCGCGGCTCACATTCCGGCGTGACGCGTCGCCACGGCTAGCGGGGCTGCAGGTGGCCCTTGAGGCGGTGCAGTTCGAAGCCGACGTGCGGCGCGCGATGCCGCTCTCCCTCAGGCTCCGCCGGCTCGGCGGAGAGTCGATCGGCCCCGGCCTGGTCCGGGCGCTCACGGCCGTTCTGCGGGACCATCACGAGTAACGAGAGAAAGAGGAAACGGATGCGACGTTTGAGTCTGGTGTTGCTGGCGCTGACCTCGCTCACACTGTTCGGCTGCGACGCGCTGCGCGACGCGTTCTCGCCGCGCGCGGACGTCGTCGCGCGCGCCAACGATCAGACCTTGACGGTGGAACGGCTGGCCGGCTGGGCGGGCCAAAGCAAGCAGGTACCGCTCGATCCCCAGACGTTGGGGCGCGTGTCGCGCTACTGGGTGGAGTACACGGTGTTCGCGGAAGCGCTGGCTGCGGGGCGGAATCTGCGCGACTCCGCGATGGCGGCGACGGCGATGTGGCCCGTGGTGTCGCGGCTCAAATGGCAGCGCTTCCACGACCGGCTCGTCACGAGTCAAAACCTCACGCCCCAGCAAGTGGACTCGGCCTATCAGAGCGGTCCCTACCGCGTGTTCCAACACATTCTGCTTCGGGTGCTGCCCGCCCCGGGCACCAAGACGACCGACGCGAATGCCCTGGTCAGAATCGATGACCAGAAGCGTCGTCAGGCCGAGCAGCTGCTCCCTCAGGCGCGCAGCGCCGGCGTGCGCTTCGCGCAGCTCGCGTCACGCTATTCGGAGGATCCCACGTCCAAGGTCGCGGGCGGATCGCTGGGCCTCTCGACCCACGGCCAGTTCGTGCGGGAGTTCGACGATGCCGCCTGGCAGCTCGCGCCCGGCGGCGTGAGCGGGGTGGTGAAGAGCCAGTTCGGCTACCACATCATTCGTCGTCCGCCCCTGGCGGAGGTTCGGGACTCGTTCCGGATCGGCCTGCAGGATCGGATGTCGCGGCATACGGACTCGGTCTACATGGACAGCGTCGTCGCCCAGCGAAAGATCCAGCCGGTGAGCCGGGCGCCCGACTATGCTAAAGCGGCGGCGCAGGATATCGATGCGGCGCGCTCCAGCAGCCGGGTGCTCGTGAAGTATCGCGGTGGATCGCTCAAGGTACGGGACTTCGCGCGCTGGCTGGATGCGCTCGACCCCCAGATCATCAACGCGCTGCCGCAGGCGAACGACGAGCAGATCAACCAGTTCCTCAAGTCTCTCGCGCAGCAACAGCTGATGCTGGAGCAGGCGGACTCCGCCAAGGTCACGCTGACGGCGGAAGACTGGCAGCGGGTGCGCCAAGAGCATGATTCCACGATGGTCATGATCACCAACGTTTTGAACTTGTCGCCGGAGCTGCTCCGCGATTCGGCCGGCGCGTCGCCCACCGCGCGCGTGAATTTCGCTCTGGGACGCGTGAACGACTACTTCGACCGCGTGTTCCACGGACGGGCGCGCTTCTATCCGCTACCCGCGTTCCTGGCCGACGCCCTGCTCGCGGACGCCCGGTGGACCGTGGACGCCGCGGGCGTGCGACGCGCGGTCGAGCGGGGTCAAGAGATCCGGTCCGACTCCGCCCAGGCGTCCAACGCGCCGCGCATGACGCCGGCACCGGGACCCGCGCCGATCGACACGTCGAGAAGGCAGACGCCATGATAAAAGCTCTCACGGTACTCCTTGCGGCGTCGCTGGTCGCGGCGACCGCTGCTGCACAAACACTCGATCGCATCGTCGCGATTGTGGGGACGCGTCCCATTCTGGCGTCGCAGATCGAAGAGGAAATGGTGCAGCAGCAGGCGCAGGGGCAGCCGCTGCCGACCGACTCCGCCGGGCTCGCCACCATGCGGCGTCAAGTCCTCGACCGCCTGGTCGAGCTCGAGATCCTCGTGCAGCAGGCGGAGCGGGACACCTCGATCAAGGTGACGGACCAGGAGGTCCTCGATCAGGTGGAGCAGACGTACCAGAACGTCCGCAAGCAATTCACCTCGGAGAACGATTTCCGCGATCAGATTCGCCAGGCGCGGTTCGGATCGGTCGAAGAGTGGCGCCGCTGGCTGGCCGACGAGCAGCGCCGGCAGCTGTACGCGCAACGCTTGATCGAGGCGCAGCGACAGAAGGGGAAGCTGCGCCCGATTCCGCCGACCGACGCGCAAATGCGCGAATTCTGGGAGCAGAACAAGGACCAGCAGCCGAAGCGGCCCGCGACGGTTTCGTTCCGGCAGATCGTCCTCAAGCCGACCCCGGACTCGGCCGCGCGCCAGCGTGCGTTGCAGCTCGCCGAGTCGCTCGTGGTGGCGCTGCGCCATCCCGGCGCCGATTTCGCGGCGGCCGCCAAGAAGTTCTCGGGCGACAGCGCCTCCGCGTCCCAGGGCGGTGAGCTCGGGTGGTTCCGCCGCGGCGTCATGGTGAAAGAATTCGAGGACGTGGCGTTCCGCGTCCGTCCGGGCGAGGTGGTGGGCCCGGTCGAGACGGCGTTCGGATTTCACATCATCGAGGTCGAGCGTACGCAGCCGGCAGAGATCTTGGCCCGCCATATTCTGATTACCCCCGAGATCAGCGCGGGACAGATCGCGATCGCCCGGCGGCGCGCGGATTCGCTGCACGACGCTCTGGCGCGCGGCGGTCTGCGCGCGTCGTTCGACTCTCTCGCGAAGATCTACGCCGACCCGCAGGAGCCGAAGCTGGCGGAGGACGCCCCGCTCACCGACCTGCCGCCGGAGTACCAAACGGTGGTTACGCGCGACACGACGGTGGGGCTCAAGCCAGTCATCGTCGAGGGGGCCGATACGCCCCGCACCAAATTCGTGGTGCTCGAGGTCACGGCGCGGAAAGGGGCGGGCGACCTGGCGTTTGACGACGTGAAGCTGCGAATCCGCCAGTCGCTCGGCGATCAGCTCGCGATCAAGCATTTCATCGATCAACTGCGACGGCAGATCTACATCGACATCAGACTCTAGTCGTGGCTCCTCCTCCTGCTCGGCCGCGCCTGGCGGTGGCCGTGGGCGATCCGCGCGGGATCGGCCCCGAAGTGGTGCGCAAAGCGCTGCGCCAGCCGCTGGATGCCGATGTGCGCATCGTCGGCGGTTGGGAAGACGGGGGCGGAGGCAAGACGCCGAGTGATCTCGAGGCCGGTCGCGCGACCGCTCAGAACATCGAGGCCGCCGCGCGCCTCGCGCTCTCCGGTGAGGCCGACGCGATCGTCACCGGACCCGTCAACAAGCTGGCGCTGCACGCCGCCGGCTACCGTTTTCCCGGAGTCACGGAATTCCTCGCCCATATCGCCGGTGATATCCCCGTCGCGATGATGTTGACCACGGGGAGGCTGCGCGTCGTGCTGGTGACGACGCACCTCTCGCTGCGGGATGCGATCGCGACGGTCACAACCGAGCGAGTGGTGCAAACGGGGCGGATTGCGACCGACGCGCTGCGCCAATGGTGGGGCATCGCCGCGCCGCGGCTCGCCCTGTGCGCGCTGAATCCGCACGCCGGCGAAAGCGGGCTGTTCGGCGACGAGGACGATCGCCTCCTGCGTCCCGCGGCGACGGCGCTCGACGCCGCTGGGCCCCTCCCGGCCGACACCGTCTTCGTGCGCGCGTTGCGCGGCGAATTCGACGCCGTGCTCGCGCCGTATCACGACGTGGGAATGACGGCGGTGAAAGTGTCGGGGTTTGGCACCGGAGTGAACGTGACCTTAGGACTGCCGTTCATCCGCACGTCACCCGATCACGGGACGGCGTTCGACATCGCGGGGAAGGGGATCGCGGACGCGGGGTCGATGCGCGCGTCGCTGGAGCTGGCGGTGGAGCTGGTCGGTGCCCGCCGGCACCGCGGAGACTAGCTCGACGGCTCCGGGACGTGCGTGGTCGCCGGCCACACGCGCACGCGCCCAACCCGCCGGCCATCCATTTCCAGAATCTCGAACGTTGCGCTCTCCAGATTGACGCGGTCGCCCACTTTTGGCAGGCGCCCGAGCCGCCCGAACAACAGCCCGCCGATCGTGGTGTAGCCGGCGTCGTCGAGATGGAGCTTGAGCATCCGATTGACGTCGCCGACCTCGGTGCTGCCGGGCAAAATCGGCACGCCGCTGCCCGCGCTGCTCGTCGCGTCCCCCGGCGCGGCCACCGGCGGTTGATCGTACTCGTCGTAGATCGGGCCCACGATCTCTTCGAGCAAATCTTCCATCGTCACGAGCCCCGCCGTCCCGCCGAATTCGTCGAGCACGATGGCGAGATGGACCTTCTGGCGTTTCATGTCCGCCAAAACGTCTTCCACTTCGCGCGTCCCCGGTACGAAGAAGGCTGGCCGAGCGATGTCCTGAACGGGCGCTTCGGCGCCGGACAGCAACCCGCGGAGGATATCCTTGGCGTGCACGATGCCGACGACGTCGTCGAGCGATTCCCCCGTCACCGGATAGCGTGAGCGTCCCGCGGCCGCGACGCGGTCCGCGGCCTCGGTGAGCGACGCCTCCGCGGGGAGCGCGATTATTTGAGTCCGCGGCGTCATCACGTCGCGCGCATTCTTTTCGCTGAACTCGAACACGCCTTCCAGCAGGCGCGCGTCGCCCGCGCCCAGGCCGCCCGTCTTGCGGCTCTGCTGGACCAGCATGCGGATCTCTTCAGGGGAGTGCACGCGATCGAGCTCGGGACTCGAGCTTTTGATGCCGAGCAGCCGCAGCACGAGGCGCGCGCTCACATTCAGCACGAAGTTGAACGGGCGCGTGATCCACGAAAACACGATGAGCGGTGATGCGACCCAGCGGCTCGTGGCTTCCGGGTGCGTGATCGCCCATGTCTTCGGCACGAGTTCGCCGAACACCACGTGCAGGAAGGAGATCGTGCCGACGGCAACGACGGACGCGATGCCGCCGCGGGTCAAGAAATCGAGCGCGGGCGGCAAGGTCTGGAACCAGTCCCGAAACAGGTGGGCGACCGTATCCTCGGCCACGTAGCCGAGCAGGATGGATGTCAGCGTGATGCCGAGCTGCGTCGCAGAAAGGAGCCGGTACAGATCGCCGAGGGCTTTGCGCACCACCCGCGCTTTCCGGTCGCCGCGCCGCGCCATCGCTTCGATCCGTGTGCGCCGGGACGCGACAAGCGCGAATTCCGCCGCCACGAAGAAGGCGTTGGCCAGGACGAGCGCGACGATGGCCAGCAGCCGCAGACCCAGGACGTTCACGGCCTAATAGTATTAGATTTGCGCCGAGGATACATCCGTGCTCCCCGCTGAAGCCCACTGCACCTACCGCGCGCCCCTCAACGTCGAGACTCGACGCCGCCTGACGCTGGCGCTGGTCATTACCGCGATCGTCATGCTGGTCGAGTTGATCGGCGGATGGCTCTCGGGTTCGCTGGCGTTGCTCGCGGACGCCGCGCACATGCTCGCAGACGTCGCCGCACTCGGCCTGGCGCTCGTCGCCGCGTGGATCGCGCAACGCCCGGCGACACCGGAGCGGTCGTTCGGGTTCATGCGCCTCGAGATTCTCGCGGCGCTCATCAACGGCGCGGTGTTGTTCGCCATCGCGGTCGGTATCGGAGTCGAGGCATGGCACCGGCTCCGCGTGCCGCAAATCGTGAATGGGCCCGTGCTCCTCGCCGTCGCGGCGGTCGGCTTCCTCGCGAATCTGGCGGCCGTCATCGTCCTGCACCGCGGGCATGCACACTCGCTCAACCAGCGCGGCGCGTACCTGCACGTGCTGGGTGACTTGCTGGGGTCGGTGGGCGCCCTCATCGCCGGAGTCATCGTCATCACGTCGGGCTGGGTCATGGCCGATCCCCTCATCTCGGTGGTGATCGGGGCGCTCGTCCTGATCAGTGCCTGGCGTCTGGTAAAGGAAAGCACGGATGTGCTGCTCGAAGCCACGCCGCGGCACATCGCGCTATCGGATGTCCATGACCGGATCGCGACGGTGCCGGGTGTCGAGTCGGTCCACGACCTGCACCTCTGGACCGTGACGAGCGGGGTCGTCGCCATGAGCGGGCATCTCGTGGTCAAGAACCCGACCGACAATCAGCCCGTGTTGGAGGCGGTGCAGGACCGGATGCGGGCACTCGGGATCGCCCATGTGACGGTGCAGGTAGAGCGGGAGCCGACTTGCGAGTAACGGCGGCGAAGGGCGGCGAGGGGCGGCATAGGGCGGCAAAGGCACCGACCTATGTGCCGCCTTGCGCCGCCCTCCGCCGCCCTTTTATACTGCGCCCCTCATTAAGGGGACCGTAACTCAGTGAAGATTCGTAACATCGCTATCATCGCCCACGTCGATCACGGGAAGACTACGCTCGTGGATCAGATGCTGCGCCAGGCTGGCGTGTTCCGCGCCAACCAGCAGGTGGCCGAGCGCGTCATGGATTCGAACCCGCTCGAGCGTGAGCGCGGGATTACGATCCTGGCCAAGAATACTTCGGTTCGCTGGGGCGACACGAAAATCAATATTGTGGACACGCCGGGACACGCCGATTTCGGCGGCGAAGTCGAGCGGATTCTGCGCATGGTGGACGGCTTCCTGCTCCTGGTGGACGCCGCCGAGGGGCCGATGCCGCAGACCCGGTTCGTGGCGGGGAAGGCGTTGGCGCTCGGCTTGAAGCCGATCGTGCTGGTCAACAAGATCGACCGACCCGACGCGGAGCCGATGCGGGTGCACGACGAGGTGCTGGAGCTGCTGATGGACCTCGAGGCGACGCCGGAGCAGTTCAACTGTCCTTTCCTTTATACGTCGAGTCGCCTGGGCACGGCGACGCTGGAGTTCGACGAGCCGGGAACGACGTTGACGCCGCTGTTCGACACGATTCTGGGAACGATCCCGCCGCCGAAGGCGACCGAGGCCGGCCCGTTCCAGATGTTGATTTCGACGCTGGATTACTCGTCCTACCTGGGGCGGATCGGGATCGGGCGCATCGAGCGCGGGCAGGTGCACGTCGGCGACACCGTCGCGTTACTGGGCATCGGCGAGCCGGGTCCGGTAGGTGATGGTGCGTTCGAGCAGGCCAAGATCGTGAAGCTCTTCGCGTTTGAAGGTCTGGAGCGCGCTGAGCTGGAAACAGCAAGCGCGGGGGAGATCGTGGCCGTGGCGGGTCTGGCCGGTGTCGAAATTGGGAAGACGGTGACGGCGCCCGACCACCTGGACCGGCTCGCCGGCATCGCGGTCGAGGAGCCGACGATTTCGGTGGACATGCTGGTCAACAACTCGCCGCTGGCGGGCCGGGAGGGGAAGTTCGTGACCGGGCGGCAGCTGCGTGAGCGGCTGTATCGCGAGCTCGAGCGCAACGTCGCGCTGCGGGTCGAGGACACGGACACGCCGTACGCCTTCACGGTGTCGGGGCGCGGGGAGCTGCACCTCGGCATCCTGATGGAGACGATGCGGCGGGAAGGGTACGAATTCCAGGTGAGCCGGCCGCGGATCATCCCGCGGGAGGGTCCGAACGGCGAGCGGCTCGAGCCGTACGAGGAGCTGATGATCGATTGCCCCGAGGGGTACGTCGGGGTGGTGATGGAGAAGCTGGGGCCGCGGCGCGCCACGATGCTGGATATGAAGAACCCCGGCCTCGGGATGGTCCGGATGCGGTTCAAGATCCCCGCCCGGGGGCTCCTGGGCTATCGTTCGGAGTTCCTGACGGACACGCGGGGGACGGGGATCATCCACCACCGCTTTTTCGAGTACGATTTGTGGGCCGGCCCGCTCTCAGGCCGGAATCGGGGTGTGATGGTGGCGGACCGGGAAGGGGTGGTCGTGGCCTATGCCCTCTTCAATCTTCAGGAGCGCGGTACGATGTTCGTACAGCCGGGGGACCCGGTCTACGAGGGGATGATCATCGCGGAGCACGTCCGGCCGGGTGATATGGACGTGAACGCCACGAAGGAAAAGAAGTTGACGAACATGCGCACGACGGCGGCGGACGAGATGATTATCTTGGAGCCGCCACGCCAGATGACCTTGGAGCTGGCGCTGGAGTACATCGAGGACGACGAGCTGATCGAGGTAACGCCGAACTCGTTGCGACTCCGCAAGCGGTTGCTGGGCGCGACCGAGCGCCGCAAGTTGGCCCGCAGCGAGAAGCGGGCGCTAGAGGAGTAGTCGGGCAAGGGTCCTGGAGCAGTCGTT
Organism: Gemmatimonadota bacterium; assembly: GCA_003223395.1. Classification (GTDB taxonomy): domain Bacteria; phylum Gemmatimonadota; class Gemmatimonadetes; order Gemmatimonadales; family GWC2-71-9; genus 20CM-2-65-7. The sequence continues at coordinate 15,142 of QHUZ01000053.1, forward strand.
CGACAGAAACCTCAGCCGGAGGTGGGCAATGCAGGCCCGCGAGACGTCGACGGCCTGGTCGCTCAAGCGCAGGAGCGACGACGTCGACGAGGAGTTCGGAGAATTCGAAGAGGACAAGGAACTCGACGAAGACTTCGATGATGATCTGGATGAAGACGAGCTCGACGATGAGGATCTCGACGAAGACGATTACGACGACCTCGACGATGAGTTCGACGAGGGGGAAGAGGACGACTTCCGGCCCAAGAAGGGACCGAAAAGGGAGTGGGAGTGAGGTGGACGCCTAGACGCCTAGGCGCCTAGCAAGCAGGGCCTGTAGCTCAGGTGGTTAGAGCGCACGCCTGATAAGCGTGAGGTCGGTAGTTCAACTCTACCCAGGCCCATGGTGTGAAACCGAGGCCCCGGCAACCGCAAACATCGGTTACCGGGGCTTGTATGTGTCCGATCCCTAGCTGGGGTTGGGATAGAAGCGTCTCGAGCGGGCGGGCGCGGTTCCGGTGACGGTGGATCTGTTCGATCCGGGACAGGTGCAACAGGCCGTGCGCGGGCATGACGCCGTCGCGAATCTATTTCGAACCGAAAGCTGAAAGCCCCGAGCCGGTGGGTGCCGAAGTGGAGAAGTGCGCGGGAGGGAATGTCGAGGAATCAGCGGAGTGACCGGACTCACGAGAGGTCGGGCCACGGGTCTCCCTCAAACTTGCGGCAACCGGCTGATGTCTCGTATCCTGAGCTAACATCACCGCAGCACCCGGCGCCCGGATACGGAGGACCGTGAGACGATCTCTACGGCCGGCACCAGCGCCCATCCCAAGCCGATCCACATCCTGCTCGCTGACGACCACTGGGTGGTTCGCGCCGGCCTGCACGCGCGGACGGTGGGAGGTCGATGGCCACGTACGTGGCCTTCAATGTGCAGAACTTTCCCGACTCGAGTACCGCTGGCGACAGCATCCTAGCCGTGCGCGCGGACCTCTCAGACTCAGTGGCTGGCGGGCTCTCCATCACCGCCTTCACCGGGGTCGCGTCGGTTTCCGTACAGGCTTTGGGCGCGCACCAATCGGCGTCGGGTACGGGTTCGAGCACCACGATCGCCGATGCCGGCTCCATTTCAGTGAACGCGGGTTCGCACGTTTACACGACGACCCTGTCGAACGCGCTGGTCGGACTCGGCCCGCCGGCTGGGTATACCAGCTTTGTGCAATCCGATAACACGCTCAAGGGTGGGTCGGCCTTTACCATCCAGGAAAACTCGGGCGCGGCCGATCCGCAGTGGACTGGGTTCTTTGACGCGCCGAGCACGTGGCTTGCCACGGTCCTCGCACTCAACCCCGCGCGACCGCCGCAGCCCGTCGCGCTCGACCAGATCAACGGCACGTTCGGCGAAGACGGCAGGGTCCTCGTCAAGGGATTCAATTCCACAAACCCGCACCTGGGTGACGCGATCGTCGCAACGTTCTATTGGTTCGGCTCGACCAACATCATCGATTCGGTAACCGATCACATCAGCGCGGTCGGATTGCCGCCCGTCGGCAACACCTATAAGCTCGTCGAGTATACGACAGCCGGCGGCATCTCGATGGCCACATACGTCGCGACGAATGTGCAGAACTTCCCCGACGGATATACCGGTGGTGACAGCATCCTCGTGGTCCGCGCGAATCTGTCGGACTCGGTCCACGGCGGACTTGCGATGGCGGCGTGCAGGGGCGTTGCGCCGACGTTCGTGCATGCCCTGGGCTCGCACCGGTCGGCATCGGGATCGGGTTCGGACACGACGATCGCCCAGGCTGGTCCCATCGCCATCGGTGAAGGTGCGCTCGGCTACACCACGACGTTGTCCGATGCGCTGGTCGGACTCGATCCGCCGCCAGGATTTGTCAGCTTCGTTCAGGGCGACGCGATCTTCAAAGGCGGTATCGCGTTCGCCGTCCAGGGCAGCTCGGGCACGATCGATCCGCCATGGACGTGGTACTTCAATTCGCCGAGCACATGGCTCGCGAGCGTTCTGGCGCTTAACGGCCGGTGATGGAAGAAAGCGAGGCAGCGCGTCAGGCGCTGCCTCGCTTGGGCCTGCAGTTTCCTGCCCTCTTGCCGGGGCTCACACGCCCAGCGCAGGTTTAGGCTCGATGAAGGCTCTTCTGTTACTGCTGCTGGTGCAGACCCCCCCTGTCCGCGGCGATTCCATCTATGCGCTTCGTGTCGACCCCGCCGCACACCCAGGTCAGGATTACGTGCTGCTCCTCGAAGAGGCCACGGCACGCCTCGAGACTGACGGCCGCTCCGCCTACACCCTGCGCCAGGTCGCGCAGGTCCTGACGGCGGAGGGCGCGGAGTCGTGGGGCGAGCTGGCGATCTGGTACGTGCCGCAGCGCCAACAGGTCCGCATCAACTGGATCCGCGTCATCGGACCCGATGGGACGGTGTTGCGCGATGGCCCGGAGCATCAGGAAGAGACGTCCCCCACCGTCGATCAGGGCGCCCCGGTCTACAGCGAGCGCCGCGCGATTCAGGCGACCCTTGGCGGTGTGGCTGCGGGCACACTCGTCGATTACAGCTACACGCTGGAGACGCTGCAGCCGCGGCTGCCGGGTGACTTCCGCTATTACTGGGGAATGAACGGCGACAACCCGGTGCGCCGCTCCCGCTTCACGCTCGATGTGCCGGCCGGGATGCAAGTGCCGGTCCGCGAGCGCAACCTCGGATTCAACGCAGACGATCGGGTGGTTGCCGGACGGCGTGTGCGGACGTGGGCGGTTGCCGACCTCCCCGCGGTGAAATGGGAGAGCTACGGTGGCTCACCCAACGACGTCATGAAAGCGATTGTGGTGGGCGGGGCGCTGTCGTGGGCCGATGTCGCCGCGTGGTACCACCCGATGCTCGCCAATCACTACGCGGTGACGCCAGAAATACTGGCGGCGCATGCCGCGCAGCTGAAGACCGCCAAGACGCTCGACGATTCATTGCGCGCCACCTATCGCTGGGTGGCGCAGGATTTCCGATACGTCTCGCTCTCCCTGGGTGACGGCGGCTACCAGCCCCGACTGCCCGCCGAGGTGTTCCGCACGCGGTTCGGCGACTGCAAAGACAAGACGATGCTGTTCCTCAGTCTCGTGCGCCACATGGGCCTCACCGCGTATCCGGTGCTCGTCAATTCGGACGGTCCCGTCGACTCGTTGTTCCCAGGCATCAAGCAGTTCGATCACATGATCGCCGCCATCGAGCGCCAAGGCCGCGGGAGCCGCATCGAGTATGCGGATGTCACGCCCGCGTTGATGCGCTATGGCGAACTGCCCGCTGCGCTGCAGGGCGAAGTCGGGCTCGCCCTTCCCGATGGCCGGGCGCGCGTCGTGGTGTTGCCGGCCTCGCCGCCCAGCGGTAATCGGTACGATCGGGAAATTGTCGGCTCCCTGGGATTGGACGGACGATTCATCGGCCGGATCACCATCACGGCGCTCGGCACAGAACAGGCCTCCATGCGGGAAAAATTCGCCGACATCGATCGCAAGGACGCCCAGGCTCGTAACGAGCTGCTCCGTAGTTACGCGCGCGCGGTCTACGAGTCGGCGACAATGGACAGCGCTCACTACTTCGACGGCCGCGACCTGTCCGTGGCACCAAACGTGACGGTGTGGCTGACGGCGACGAACGTCATCGGCCGCGTCGGAGCCCGGTACTACTTCAACCCGCCGTTGCTCAAGTTCGGCGACGCCAGTGCGATCAGCCGCGTCGAAGGCGAAGGGAAACGGCGTTTTCCCATCGATGTCGCACAGGTCAACAGCCCGTCCATCTGGCGATCGTCGCTCGAGGTGGAGCTCCCCGAGGGATGGAAGGCCGACGTGCCCGCCGACGTGACGTTAGACGGCCCGTTCGGCTCCTATCACGCCAGTTACAAGCAGGTGGGTCGCATGTTCCGGGCGTCGCGCGAGATGGGCGGTCTGCGCGGTCTCCAGCCTCCGGACAGCGGGACGGCGTTGCTGACGTGGTTGCGCGGAGTCGCGACCGACGCAACCGAGATGATCGTGCTGCAGCAGGGGACTGGGCGCGGACTCGTGGACGCCGCGGACGACGATACGGTGGCGGGCGCAATCGGAGAGCTGCGGGCGGTACTGCTCTCACAGCAGGATTTTCCAGCAGGCGCGCGCGTCGCGAGCGAGGGCTCGGCCCAGGGCGATGATGGATTGCTGTCACTCTCCGGCCGGGACCCGATCGAGACCTATCAGCGCACGTTCACCGGCGAGCAGATGGTGTTCAAGACCGGCACGTCGCGACTCGCGATGTTGCAGCTGTCAGCGGGTGCGTTCCACACCGCGGCCGAAGCCCAACGGACGGTCGGGCTGCTCTCGCTCGTCGATTTGCCGGCATTCTTCGAGGTCTACCTCGGCCAGATGGGCCTGGAGCAGACTTCGCTCAGGGCTGGGCGACCCATCGACCTGAGCGGGATCGGTGACCAAGCGGGCGGCTGGATGTTCGAGCTCGTCACCCCGCTCGCGACTTTCGATCTCGCGCTTCTGGTCGTGTCGCGGGACCGCGTGAACTTCATGTTGCTCGCGATGGGTCCTCAACCGGTGGCGGGCGCCGATCTGGCCGGTCTGCTGCGGACGATGGACGGTCGGCTGCGAGACCACAAAGGCTATGCCACCGAGGTCGCCGCCGCTCCCGAGGACAACCACGGTACGACAGAGGCCGACTCGGCGTTGCGCGCCGCGAAGACAATTGCGCTTGACGACATCGTCACCCGCCCGCCCGAGCTCGCCAGCGCCACGTCGGAGAAGGCCGCCTTCGCCCGCAACAACGGCTGGCCACAGTACACGCGCACCATCGAAGGCCATGGCCTCACGTTTCCGTTCGACGGTGCCGGCGTCATCACGCTCCAAATGGACGCGATGTTGCACGATACCGAGGCGCAGGCGCTGAAGCGCGTGCTGTTCGCCGAGAGTGGAGACCGCCCGTACCTGTTCGGCTCGATGTTGAGCGACGAGATGGGCAAGATGATCGAGCATATCGCGAAGGACGACTCGTCGACTCTGCAGCCGCAGGCGGTGCCGGGGGTCGGGGCGCGGTCGGTTGCGGTGCTCGGCAAGGTGCGAACGATGGTGCACATGGACGTCGATGCAGTCTTCTTCGCGAGCGGCCGGCTGTCGTTCGCCGTCATCGTGACGCAGCTGCCAGGGGCCGGCAAGCCCGGCACGGCCGCCGCAGTCGCCCGCGCGATGCAGGATCGCGTGCGCCGCGTGGTGCCGCGCGGCGGGACTGCGGCGCCATCCGAGCGTCTGGTTCGGGACGTGCGCCGGGTGATACAGGCGGAACGCGCCGTGGACAGCCTGGTCGATGCCCACGATTACCCGGCGGCGTTCGCCACTATCGATCGCGCCGGACTCGCGCGCGCGCCGGTGGGCTTCTGGACCCGGACGTGGAACAAGGTGTGTTGGTGGGCCAGTCTCAATGGGCTCGCCCAGCGTGCCCAGGCGGCCTGCGATGCCGCCGTCGCTCCGGATACGAGTTCCGTCGCTTCTCGCGATAGCCGGGGATTGGCGCGGGCTTTGGCGGGAGACCTCAAGGGCGCGGTCGTCGACTTCGCCTATGTGGTGGAGCACTCGAAGGCGGGGACGTTCCTCGATAAACGCGCGGCCTGGCTCGAGGCGCTGCGGGCCGGCAAGAATCCGTTTACCGCGCAGGTGCTCGAGGAGCTGCGCAAGCAGTAACCCCGTGTGGTTGTGCGTCTAGACCGCGATGCCGAGACGTGCGGGCGCGGGCGACCGCAACCGTTTGTGGAAGTGTTCGATCGTGCGGCTGAGGCCTTCGTCGAGATTCATTCTGGGTACGTAGCCCAAGTGCTCGCGTGCTTTGGCGATCGATGCGAGCGAGTGGCGCACGTCGCCCGCGCGTGGGGCGTCGTGTTGCGGCTCCAGGTCGATGCCCACGATGTCCGCGATGCGTCGCCACAGGTCGCAAATGCTGGTTGCCGCGCCGCACCCGATGTTGAAGACTTCGCCGGCGACCTGTTCCGCGGGCGCGTGACACGCGAGCAGATTCGCGTCCACGACATTCGTCACGAATGTGAAGTCCCGCGTCTGCTCGCCGTCTCCGAAGATGACGGGTGCCTCGCCTCGGAGCGCCGCAGCGATGAACAGCGGGACGACGGCGCCGTATTGCGATTCCAGGTTCTGACGTGGTCCGAAGACGTTGAAGTACCGCAGCACGACCGTCTCGAGCCCATGGGTTCGGAAGAAGGCCTGGCAGTACGCCTCGCCCGCAAGTTTGGCCGCGGCGTAGGTGGAGAGCGGGCGCGGCAGGAGCAGCTCGTGAGTGGGCAGCACGGCAGCGTCCCCGTACGCCGCGGTGGATCCGGCGTACACGACGCGACGCACTTTGGCTTCCTGGGCCGCCACGAGGATGTTGAGCGTGGCGGTCACGTTGGCATGATGGGCACCGAGCGGGTTTCGCGTCGACTTTGGCACTGATGTCACGGCGGCTTGATGGAACACACAACCCACGCCCTGCATCGCCCGGCGACAGACCTCGAGCCGCACCGCGTCGCCCCGAATGAATCGGATCCGATCGCGCACCGCACGCAGATGCTCGCGCTGGCCGGTCGACAGGTCGTCGAGCACGGTGACCTCCGCGCCAGTGCGCACAAGGCGCTCGACGATATGGGAGCCGATGAATCCGGCGCCGCCGGTAACGAGGTATCGCACGCCACCCGCTGAGGCACGAACCGGGCCAGCGGAGCCGGTGTATATCTTGCCGCTGGCGAGGCACCGCGCGCGCACGACCGGCGCGTCAGCGTTGCAGCGCTGCAACCACACCGTGTCGACGCACCGCTGCCCGGCTTCGTTACCCAGGGAGTAGCGATTGATGACTGATCTTCTCATGCGTGTACGCCGCACCCCCGAGCGCCTGCTCCACCCGTTTCGACGGCGGAAGGCGCTCGAAGCGCTGCGGGCGCGACCCCAGCCGAGGACCCTGCTGGTCCTGTGTCACGGCAACATTTGCCGCAGTCCTTTCGCCGCGGCGCTGCTCGCCCGCGAGCTGACGCCGCTGGGCGTCGACGTGCGGTCCGGCGGTTTCATCGGGTTTAACCGGCCCCCGCCGGCCGAGGCGGTAGACGCGGCCAAGCGCCACGCAGTGAATCTGTCCGACCACCGGTCGCGGCCCGTGACGGCCGATGGGGTCCGCACCGCCGATCTCATCGTGGTCATGGACACGAGTCAGCGCCGTCAGATCTGTGAACGCTTCGGGCGACGACCCCGCGATATAGTGGTCCTCGGCGACTTCGACCCGGCACCGGTGGAGGCGCGGACGATCCGCGATCCGGTGGATCAGCGCCGCGACGTGTTCGACGAGGTCTACGAGCGGATCGCACGCTGCGTGGGGGAGTTCCGGAGCGTGCTCGACCGCCGCGCTGGCTAATCCTGACGCGCTGGCGCGGCATCCTTTGTTGCAGCAAGGCCATAAGACGTTGAGCGGGCGCCGCAGCGAACAGCCTCCCTCCGAATGTGCGCAGCCCCCTCCCTTCTGCTGGGGTCTTGGTCCGAACCTTGCCGACCAAGCGCCGCAGGAGGATTTCATGCGCACTCACACCACGATCACGAAGCTTTCAGCCTTTCTGGCAGCCGCTTTGCTGGCGACGGCGTGCAGCGAGGCCGTCGGACCCGCGGACAGCGCTCACAAGCCGTTCCAGTGGACACCCGCGTTTGCCACCGTTGCCAACGGCTCTTCTGGGATCGCCCTCGATCAACAGAACGGGACGCTGGGCGAGACAGGCACGCTGATCATCAAGGGATTCAACCCGACGAACCCGCACCGCGGCGACGCGATCGTCGCGACCTTCTTCTGGGTCGGTTCGGCGAACATCATCGACTCGGTCGCCGATGTCTTGACGACCGCGCCGACGTATACGCCCGTCGGCAATCGGTACACGCTGGTCGAATACGTCACGTCCGGCGGCTACTCGATGGCTACGTATGTCGCGACGAACGTGCAGGGTTTCCCTGATCCCAACACCGATCCTTTCCAGGGCGACATTCTTGCCGTGGGCGCGTACTTGTCACAGCCCGTCACTGAAGGCGGAGTAGCCATTTCGGCCTGGACCGGCGTGAACACGGTGGCCGCGCAGTCGCTGGGCGCGCACCGCGCCGCGTCGGGTTTGGGCTCGGGCATCACGCCCGCGGGTCCCGGCTCGATTTCGATCGGCGCGGGTGCGCTGGCGTATGCAATGACCATGTCGAACGCTCTGGCAGGCCGCGATCCGCCGGCTGGATTTACGACCTTGGGCGTCGGGTCCGACGCGATGATGGTGATCGAGAACGACTTTGCGCTGCAAGCCGCGATCGGCAGCGTCAATCCGCAGTGGACCTGGTACTTTGCCGACAGTCCGCCGAGCACGTGGCTCGCCACGGTGCTCGCGCTCAACCCGCCGCTGCACCTGGCGTTCACCGTCCAGCCGAGTACCACGTTACCGCTGATGGCTATTCAGCCCGCGGTCCGGGTCACGGCACTGGATGCCGGAGGCAACCCGGCAACCAGCTTCAACGGTTCGGTGACCATCGCGATCGGCCACAACGGCGGCACTCTCCTCCCCGGCACGCTATCCGGCACAACGACGGTGACGGCCGTCAACGGCGTAGCGACGTTCTCGAATCTGAGCATCGATCAGCTGGGGAACGGCTACACATTGGTGGTCAGCGCCGCGAACGTGTTTGGCGCGGAGAGTGCTCCGTTCAACATCGGAGCGTTCTAAAATGCACAAGCGAGCTGGACTCGCGGCAGCCGCGTTCCTTGTCGCGGCGTGTAGTGAGTCCACCGGCCCTCAGCGCGTCGGTCTCCGACCTCCTGCGTTTGCCGCGGGTGAGGGGACGGGCGTTGTCCTCGACCAGTTTGCCGGCGTGATGGGCGAGACCGGTATCGAGATCGGTCAGGGGTTCAACCCGACGAACCCCCACCGCGGCGACGCGATCGTCGCAACATTCTTCTGGCGCGGGTCGACGAATACGATCACGAAGGTGTTCGACCACCTGTCCGACGCCGACAACGGCGCTGCGACAGTGGTCGGGAATACCTACACGCTCGTCGAGTACGTCACGGCCGGCGGTTACTCGATGGCCACGTATGTCGCGACGAACGTGCAGAACTTTCCCGACCCGAACCCCGATGTTGCCACAGTTCTCAATGTGGATGCGGTCTTCTCGTCGCCAGTTACCGACGCCGGGTGTCTGCTGTCCGCGTGGTCCGGCGTCAACGCCGTCGCGGCACAAGCCTTGGGTGCGCACCGCTCCGCGTGGGGGTCCGGCTCGGGCACGCTGGCTGGAGGTCCGGGCTCGATCGTGACCGGCCCGGGTGCCCTCGCCTATGCTGTGACGTTGGGGGACGGGTTGGTCGGCCGCGATCCCCCAGCAGGTTTTACGCGCTTCGCCGACGGGGCCGACACCCTGATAGTCACTGAGGGCGACTACGCCCTTCAGGGCGCGACCGGCTCGGTCGATCCGCAGTGGACCTGGTATTTCGCCGACAGTCCGCCACGCACCTGGCTCGCCACGGTGCTCGCGCTCAACCCGCCGCTGCACCTCGCGTTCACTGTCGAGCCGAGTACGACGCTACCGCTGATGGCTATTCAGCCCGCGGTCCAGGTCACGGTACTGGATGCAGGAGGCAACCCGATAACCAGCTTCAACGGCCCGGTGACCATCGCCATCGGCCACAACGGCGGCCTCCTCATCCCCGGCACATTGTCCGGCACGACGACTGTGACGGCGGTGAACGGAGTCGCGACTTTCTCGAATCTGAGCATCGACCAGCTCGGGAACGGCTACACGCTCGTGGTTAGCGCTGCAGGGGTGACTGGGGCGGAGAGCAGGACCTTCAACATCGGAGTGTTCTGACCCACGGAGGCAGGAGCATGAAGAGGGCAGCGGTCGCGTCCCGTGCTGGGCTGGCAGTCGCGCTGTTCGCGATAGCGTGCACGGAGTCCATCGGCCCGGAGCGCGGCTATCCCGGCGTGCCCCTGTTTTCCTACTCGCCGAACGGCATCACGATGAACAAGCAGAACGGCACGCTCGGCGAGAGCGGCAGACTGCTGATCAAGGGGTTCAACCCGACCAACCCGCACCACGGCGACGCGATCATCGCCACGTTCTATTGGATCAACCCGAGCGGGAGCACGGGCAACATCATCGACTCGGTGCGGGACGTGCTTACCACCGCGCCGTCGTATACGCCGGTCGGCAACCAGTATCATCTGGTCGAATACGTCCAGGCCGGCAGCTACTCGATGGCTACGTATATCGCGACGAACGTGCAGGGTTTCCCTGATCCCAACACCGATCCCAACTCTGGCGACATCCTTGCCGTGGGCGCCTATCTCTCGGATTCGGTGGCGGATGGTGGGGTGGCGCTGTCCTCGTGGACTGGAGTCGAGGACAACTTCGCCACGGCGCTCGGGAATCACCGCTCGGCCTCGGGTTCGGGTGCGGCCGGGACTGCAATGCCTGCCCAGGCTGGCCCGATTGCGATCAACGCGGGAGCGCTCGCCTACACGGTGACGATGTCGGGCCTGTACATCTTGGACGGGCCTGCAGGCTATACCAGCCTCGGCCAGGGGTCAGACAATTTCATGAAGGAAGGGGGAGCGTACGCGGTTCAAACGAGCGCAGGGACGATGGACCCTGTCTGGCAGTGGTTCAACGGCTCCGGTTCCACGGGCACATGGCTCGCCACGAACCTCGCGCTGAATTTGGCGCCACCCCCCGCAGGCAACGGCAACCTGACGGTCTCGACGAGCACGACGGGCTCGAGTCTGGATCCGGACGGCTACACGGTGACGGTCGACGGCGGCTCGCCGCAAGCGATCGGGATCAACGCGAGCGTCAGCTACACGAACCTGGCGACTGGTAACCACGCCGTGGCGATCACGGGCGTAGCGGCGAACTGCACGGT
>QHUZ01000019.1 GCA_003223395.1 Gemmatimonadota bacterium
CAGTGGACCCGAAGATCAACCGAGTGTCGTGAGAAACTCACAGCAAGACTCACAGCAGGCGACCCCCCGAAAGAATCGGGGGGTCGTCGTTTTTCGGCGCCGCCGGGCTCTGTACCATATCCGTCCCGTCCATCGGGGCCGGGATCCGCAGCCCGTGCCAGTGCAGCGTCGTCGGCTCGGCAAGGCGATTCGTGAACCGCACCTCAAGCACGTCGCCAACCCGGGCCTCGATCGTCGGCCCCGGAACCTGGCCGTTGAACCCCCACCCTTTGACGGTTGCTCCAGGAGCGATGGTCCAATCGAACTCGCGGGCCTCGAAGTCCACCGCAACGACGGTCCTGCCGCGGTCGGGGCGCGCGGCGTCAAACGCCTGGCGGTGTGCAGTGCTCGCGTAAGCAGGCGGCCCATGAACGACGGAACCGTGATGGTCACGCCGCCGCGTTTGCGGACTACGCCCGCAGCGACGCCTGGATCGCAGTGCACCTCGGTCAGTTCGTGGGCATGACCGTCCTCATCCCGGGCTCGTTGCGTTGTTCCTCGTCCTCAACGGGAGACCGGGACGATCGGTATGAGCGGGTCCGTTCGGAGCCGTTGCTGGCGTGCTTGCCCTTGGGTTGTACGGCGTCCTCCAAGCGGTGGATGGAGTCGCGCTCAAGCACGCTGTGGATGCGTGGGCGACTGCACCTGATACCGAGCGAGCCGCGCGCTTCGCGAGCGCCGAGGCGATTCGCTGGCTCGAGTGGAGCGTTCACAGCTATCACAGCTACTTGCTCGGTACGTCCTTCCCCTTATATGGCGCGCTCGTTGCGCGGACGGCCGGGGTGCCGAGCACGGTCGGTTACATCATGGGACTATCGGGACTCGCGTACATCGCACAGGGTTGGGTGATTGGCTCCCCAGGGTTCTCCGCCGCCAATGCGGTCGCCACACTGGCGGGGATTGTTTTCGTCCTGACGTGGAGTGTCTGGTTGCTAGCGACGGCGTGGCGAAGGGATGGAGAGAAGAGCCCCACACGTAACTCAGGGTAAGGCTTGGTCAACCAATCGGGAGGCGCGGATCAGCGTGAGTCACGGTTTGCGTGTCGCCGAGAACCGGCCGTCCCAGCGCCCGTGGTTGCGGGTGTCCCCGCTGAGGGTGGCGCCGTCGTCAGAAAGGTGCAGCCGATAGCGATCGAGGCCCATGGTTTTCGAAGGGTCGTCCTTCCCATAGCCAGCGACCCGCAGGAGGCGGCGCGCGGCGTCGTAGCTCCCAACCACGTATTCCGTCGCGCTGAGACCGATCCGCTCGCGGTCGCTAGAATCTGGGGAGCTTTTGAGCGTCCACACGATGGAGCCTCGAACGCTGCTGTCGGCAGCCAGCGCGAGCGTCATTTGAGCCGTGAACATGTACCCACTCCCCGTCCAGTCCCCCACCCATACCCCGCCCAGGGGTGAGCGTGCGTCCGTTGACGCAGGAGTGTTCGACGGTATTGCCTGCTTTATCGCGGTCCCTAATGCGCGACGGGCGGTCCAGCGTCCTCCTACATCAGACGCGTAACCGCTTGCGATTTCGTAGCGCCCGCTCAGGGCGTCGCCCCTGACGTCGGCGGCCCAGCGAATCGTGTCTCCTACTACTCCCGCGCTCCAGATGATCAGCGAATCATGCTCCCAAATCGCGTTGAAAGGGCCGCTGCCGTGGAGCGGCGGACCAATGACGATGATCCCGGTGGCGCCGGCGCCCTCAAAGCGTATCTCGAAGGCGGCGGGCCGGTTAGGCAATGAATCGTGTGTCACGGTGCCACGGTAGAGGGCCAACGGGCGAGCCTTGGCACGGGAGCGGTACGCCAGGCGCTCGGCTTCGGCGTATTCGCGAATGGCGCCTGCTTCGTTGTCCCCTTGCGCGTATGCCCGTGCAAGTTCAGCATGCGCCATCGGATCTTCGGGATTGCTGTGAATCGCCGCTGTGTAGCCGCGAATCAAATCCTTTGCACGATACGATCCAAAATGAGTAAGCTCGATAATTCTCAACTCGTCGAGAACAGCCCGCGGAAATGGATTCCGGCCCGCGTTGAGGCTATCGACCCACGCTTGCCGCACGATCCGCTCGAGGTCGTCTGACGTCCACTCGATGAACGCCTGGAGATCCGCGATCGCCTCGCGCGGGTGGCCCGTGACAGCGAGCGCGATGGCCCGACTTTCCTTAAAGGACGCGGAATCCCCCGTCAGGGCAAGCGATCGGTCGCACGCATCCATCACTTGTTGCGCATGGCCCCAGAGAGTTCCGAACCGGCAAAGCACATCAGATTGTTCGGCACTCACCCGTTGGGAATCGAGACCCATCGCGTCGCGATACGCCGCAATTGCAGGGCCGGTGCTATCGTGATTCGCTCTGGCTAACGCCGCCGCACGCCCAGCTAAGAGCTGCGTTTCAAATCCGAGATCTCGCTCCGCATCCAGTTCGCGAACCGCCCGGAAGCTGACCATCGCGCTGTCGATATGCCCTCGCTCCAGCTGTCGTCGCCCCTGATCGAGCAAAACAAGCACTGGGTCGAGCGATTCTCGCAGCCGACGGCGCTGGACGGAGGCGCCGTCGTGGCCCGACCGGGCGAGGGCATGCGCCCGGACCGCCTGATAACCGGCGGTCAACTGTCTGGCCGCCTTGTTCGGATCGAGGATGTGCGTGGCACCCACCGCCCGTGCCGCGCGGAAGCTTGCCGCGCCTGCCGCTCCATCGCCGCTCGATGCGAAAGCCTCACCCTGAGCCATCAGGTACTCCGCGCTGGTTTCACGACTCCCATACAACTCTCTGTCGTGCCGTGCCACGGCGCTGAAGATCACTTCGGCTCCCGCGGTGTCTCCTGCGTTCGCCAGGGCCGTGCCGCGGATGAGCGCATCGATCAATTCCGCGGGACACGTTGTTTGCTCCAGATACTTGCGACATTCTTCGGGGGTGAGCGACCGGGTGGCGCGGGTCCGCGCGAGCGCAAGGAGCTCGTTGGGGGACGCAACCGAGGTGTGGCCTCTGAGGGTGTAGATTGCCCTGCCGCTGCGGGCGTCCCAAACCTTGACCGTCCCATCGCCTCCGGCAGTCGCGAGCAGTCGACCATTCGGCACAAATGCCACGTCCCAGACTCCGTATTGCTGGCCGAACAGCGTCGCGACCGGCTCGCCCGTGACGGCATTCCAGATGATCGCCTTGTTATCTCGTCCCGCCGTCGCCAGGCGCGAGCTATCGGACGGATCGAACGTCGCTGCAAAAACCCAGTCGTTGTGCCCCTTGAGGTGGGAAAGCTGTTTTCCAGATGAGGCATCCCAAATTCGCGCCGCGCCATCTTCGCTGCCGGTGACGATGCGCTTGCCGTCGGGACTGAACGCCAGCCGTTGAAGTCTGCTGGCCTGGTCAGTGAGGGCGCGTACGGTGCCCGAGTAGACGTCCCACAGCTCAAGGTCCCCGACGAAACTCGCCGCAATGCGGGCGCCGTCCGGACTGAACGCAACCGCAGTACGAGCCGCGAAGCCAAAGCTCCGAATGCTATCGCCCGAAGCGACGTCCCACAGCCTCACGGCGCCGTCAGAGCCGACAGTCGCCAGCCGCCGGCCGTCCGGACTGAACGCGGCCTGGTAAACTTCCCGCGAGTCCGCGCTCAGTGATCCCAGTTCGAATTCCGGATTGTCCGTGAGGTCCCACAGCCTCCAGGTGCCGTCCGAACTGGCACTAACTAGTCGGTCTCCGTCCGGAGTAAAAGCGACCCCAGGCACCTGATCGGTATGGCCGGAGAGTTTCAGCAGCTCGCGGCCCGAACGGGCATCCCACACCCGCGCGGTCCGATCATAACTGCCCGAGGCAATCCGATTCCCATCGGGAGAGAACGCCAGCGCCAGAACCGGACCGGAATGGCCGACCATGGTGACCGACGAGCGGTGGGAGGCTACGTCCCAAATCCGGATTGTCATATCCCAATTCGCCGTGGCGAGACGGCGCCCATCGGCGCTGAACGAGATAGCGTCCACTCTACCAAGGTTCGTCGAATCACCAAGCCGAAACAGGAATCGACCCCGCTTGGCGTCCCACACTTTGACCCAGCCATCGTCACCGCCGGTTGCAAGTTGATCGCCGTTCGGACTGTACCGCACCGCGGTGATAGGGGCACCGTGATGGACCGTTATGACGGTGTCGCCGGACAGCGCGTTCCAGACCACCGCCCTCCCGTCTACCCCGCCCGTGACGACTCGCGTGGTGTCCTTCCCAAACGCGACGGCCGTCAAGCCGGACGCGGCCGTCAACGTCCGAAGCGGGGCGTGACCTCGAGCCGCCCAGATGCGAGCGTTGCCGTCGGAGCTGGCCGTGACAATGCGTGAGCCGTCCGGACTGAAACCAACGTCCGTGATGGCATCGTCGTGTCCACGAAGCGGCGCTCCAGCACGAGTCCCCAGATCGGCGTCCCACAGCTCTACCACATAATTCACGCCGGCAGTCGCGATCGTCATGCCGTCGGGACTCACGGCGATCGCATTGAACCCGGCCGGCCGAGACAAGTATGCCCGAGCAGGTGCTCCAGAGGGTAAGTGCCAGAAAGAGATTATTCCGGCGTCGCCTGCAGCCGCGAGCTCCCTGCCGTCCGGCGATATCGCGACCGCGCGTACCGCAGCCATCTCGACCGTATCGATCGCAAGGTCGAGGACTTTCTCGCCAGACTCTGCATTCCAGACTCGTACCGTCCCGTCATCACTCGCTGTCACGATCCGTTCGCCGTCGCCGCCAAATACGACGTCCCAGATTCCGCCCGAATGGGCTGCGACGGTGCGCAAGAACTGGTAGGTGTGGGCATCCCAGATGCTCACGGTCCCGTCTTGTCCCGCGGCTACGATACGGGTGCCGTCGGGCGAGAACACCACGCTGTTCAACGCCGCGCGTCCAAACAGCGTGTCCATCGGCTGGCCGCTCTTGGCGTTCCAGATGATGACCGTGCCATCGTTGCTCGCGGTGGCGATTCGATCACCCTGCGGATTGAAGGCCACTCCCCAGACGTAACCTCTTTGCCCCTTGAGCGAGAATCGCTCTTCGCCAGTCGCCGGGTCCCATACCCGGACTGTCGAATCGGCGCTGGCCGAAGCTACCCAGCGGCCATCCGGGCTGAAGCTCACTCGCCCAACTGTTTCGTGGTGTGCGGCGAAACGAACCAGTTGCCGCCCCGAATTGGCGTCCCAAACGCCGGCGGTGAAGTCCCGACTTCCCGTCACCACGCGTCGACCATCCGGACTGAATGCAACAGCCGATACGTCATTGGTGTGACCATCCAACGTTACGAGTACGTGCCCATCGCGCACGTCCACCACCGAAGCCTGCCCCCCGGCAGCCCCGACAACGAGGCGTCGGCCGTTCGGACTGTACGCCAGATCCAGGATCGGACTCGCGTGGCCCACCCCAGTCAACCGGACGCGCGATGCCTTCAGCACACGATGCAGCAGGGTCTGCACCTCGGCGGGCAACTCGCCGGCCGCGGAGGGATGCATGTGATCAGCGACGTGTAACGCGAGGAGTAGACTCCGCTCGGGGTCCGCGTCGATCTTGTCCGCGGCCTCATTGAGGACTGCTCGCAGGGTGGCCTGATTCCTCTCCCGGCCGGCGACGACCCGTTGTCGAATCGCCATAGCGGCGATTCCGGCGAGGACCACGAACGCCACCGACACGCCGGTAACGACTCTTCGTCGGCCTATGGCCTTCTGGCGCCTGGACGCATCGAGAAAGGTCATCGCGAGATCGAAGTCGCCGCCATACCGTTCGGCCCAGGCCGCGGTCGGCTTGGACTTCTCTTTCCACGCTAGCCCGTTCTCGAGATTGGGCGTGGTCCAGAGTCCCCACTTCCCTGTTCTCCACAGGTTCGCCTGCTCCCTCAACCGGCCATAGAGCCAGGCCGAATACGCCTCATCCTTCACCCACTCAGCCATTCTCTGCCATTGACGGATCAGACTCTCGTGACTGATGTCGAGTCTCGTGTCGTCCTGCAACGGTTCCCCGGCTGGCGGTGTGATGAAGCTGCAATCAGGCGCGCGAAACACATCAGCCACCTTGCGGGCGTCGGCAGGAGGGACACCGGCGACGGCCGCGATCGCATCGAGGCGTGCGGGTCGGCGTGTGTCGAGCTGCTGGCGGCCCTGATCCGCGAGGCTGCGAAACATGACCTCCGCGATCTTCTGCTGCGCCGGACTCAGGGAGTTGAAAGCTTCGTCGGCGTGATTGGACAGCGCGTGTCGCAATCCGCCGGCCGCCTCATAACCCCGCAGGGAGAGCGTGCGCGGGGAGCTGAGATCGAGAGCACCGCCCTGCGATGGCCTGGACGCCGCTTGAATCCACATCCGCATCAAGACGTGTTGCATCAGGGGCAGTTGATCGGGGTCAGAACCCATATCATTGAGAATCGCATTCACCAGCTCGGCCTCGACCGACCCGCCGAACACGCGCGCCGGGCCTTCAATCGCGGCACGGCGCTGTTCGCGCGTCGGGCGCGGCGTGAGGTACTGACTGTCGTTCATTACCTCCGGCAGCCCCGAGAAGCGCGCGCACTCGCCGAGGAAATCCGATCGCATCGTGATCACGATGTAGATCGGCACCTCTTTCTGCGCGGCCGACGCGATGAGCACAGCGACGAATGCCTCGGCTTCGTCGCTCACGCGGCCGTCCTGGTAGCGGAAGAGCTCTTCGAACTGGTCGACCAGGATGAGTAGGTTCGTGTGGTCGTCGAGTGGCGTATCTCGGAGGATCTCCACGAGACCGAGGGGCCCGCGTGCCAAGGTCGCGTGAAGAAATTCCTCCGCGTGTGGGTCGCCGGTGAGCTTCGGTCCCAAGGCTTCCGGCTTGGTGAGGGCGGCGGCAAGGTGACTAAGGGGATGGTCGCCCGGCCTCAGCGTCGCGACGCGCCACCGCGTGCCGGCAGTGGCCATGAATCCCGTCTCCAGGCCGGCGATCATCCCGGCGCGCACCAGGGATGACTTCCCACACCCAGACGGTCCTACCACCGCGAGGAAGCGCGTTTGCGAGAGCCGTTTGAGCAACTCGTCAGTCTGCTCTTCTCGTCCGAAGAAGATGTAGCTCTCCTCCGACTCGAAGGGCCGGAGTCCGGGGTACGGCAGGCCCGTTGGCATCAGATGATTTGCAGCTGGCTGATGAACTCTCGCAACATCGCGTCCACCTCATTACTCGGTACGTTGGTACTGTCGATCAGACGCAGGTTCTGAATGTCGATGTGTAGGGCGGGTTTGTTTTCGGGCGGACCTTGGTAGACGGCGAGTGCCTGGAGTGGCTCCTCACGCTGGGCAATCGCCTTGCGGTACAGCCCGAGGAGCTGCTGCCGCACCCAGCTGACCGTGCTCTTCCCGTAGACCACGATCAATGCGTGGCACTGCTTCAGATTCGCCTCGAGATCCAGCCGCACCTCGTCGGGTGCCTGATCCCAAACGGGAAGTGACACGTCCACGCCCAGGGCTTTCAGTCGATCGCGGATGGCGATGGCGAGGTCCCAATCGTCCTTGTCGCTGTCGACAAACACGATCGCGCGCAGGCCTTGCTTCGGCACCACGACAGGCTTCGGCTCCTCCAGCAACCGCTGTTTGATGTATCGCTTAAAGTCCTCCACCCCTTCCGCACGCACGGTCACTTCGCGCAGCAGCTTCCGTTGATCTTCATCCGGGACGCCATCGACGTCCAAGCGTTGATCCCGCCACTGGAGGATCTCCGCTCCCCGCGCGCGCGCAATGTCGTACTGCAGCCGCGGATACCCGGCGGAGCCTCCTGGCGCCTTCCGACCGCGGAGCCCGCTCAAGAGCTGGACAAACAGCTTGCTGTGGGACAGATCAGTCGTCATCGCATCGCGAAACGCCTCAGCCTCTCGGTCGTAGAGGGTCTGCGGAAGCACCGGTATGTCGAGCTGATCCAGGTATTCCAGCAAGTCGGTCCGGAGGTTATCGACATCATCCGTTGATTCGGCGAGGAATACCGTCGGCCGCGTGTGCCGCTGCAGGACCTGTCCGCCGCCGGCCTTGAGCGCTTCCAGTTCCTTTTTGAGATCCGTCGCCAAGTGGTTGAGTCGACGGAAGTACTCCTGGTAGCCGAGATCGGTGCTGTTCAGACCTGCTTCACAGAGCGTTTCGGCCGGATCCTCGATCTTGTCTTTCGTCCAGAAGCGATGACCGATGAGGTCGGAGATACTATCCGGCCGCTGTGACCGTTCCACTTCGTCGCGCTCGATCACGAATACACGACTGCCGGGACGACGTCGCTCGCGCAGGTGCCGGAGGAACGAGTCTTTCTCCCGAAGACACCACGTGGACGAGAGGTAGCCCGGCGAGAGCACGATCACCAGCAAGGCGGTCGAAGTAATTGCTTCCATGATCTGCGGAGTGACGCCTTCGTTGCGGGACAGGCCGTCATCCTTCCACGCGTCGAAGGCGTCGGTACGACCGAGCTTCTGACTCAGTTTGGCACGCAGCTCACGAAACAACGTGCTGACCCACCCCTCCTTCGCGTCGCCCATCGGCTCATCGTCGACGTGGGCGTAACTGATAAAGAGATCGTGGGCATAACCAGGAACGAATGCCATTCTTAGCCGCCAGTCAGCGGACGACCAGGCCGCGTGATGTCCGAATGTTCTCCACAGGCAACGAAGTCCGCGGAAAACGATTCAGCGCCGTCGCCCGTTCAGCAAGGGCGCTTTTGCGGCATTGTGGGGTGTTCTTGCGGCACGCAGCGAACTTTGGCTGGGGCGTGGAAGCCCAAGAGCAGCAATTACTTGGCGTTGTCTGATGGGACCACGGATTTGAAATTCACAAAACGACGGGAGTCTCGGGGAGTGCTTGCGTCCGTGCCGAGGGATCGCGACCCCTGAACGCTATGCGAGTCGAGACGACCGTCCCCTTGGACTCCGCCTAACTCTCCTCCCCTTGCGGCTTGGCACCCTTCTCCGCGGCGGTCACCCACTTGGCGTGCTCCTGCGAAATGAGAGATTCGACCCGCTCAGCTAGCAGGGCGCGCGGGTTGGCCGCGCTGACATATGGGCCGGCCGCGGCCAAAAAAAGGTATTTCTCGTGCTGCAGCGCCTCACATGTAGATCGATACGTGATCCAGTTATGCTGATACTGGTTCAGTTGCTGTAAACCCTCGAGCACCGCGATCAACGCACCTAGGCCCCCTGTCACGTAGGCAGGAGCCTCCAGGCCGGCGGACAGCGGGATCACTCCCGCCGCAATTATTACCACCACCTTGAGGCTCTTAAAAAGGCGCTGACTGCGCCGACTCCGACGATCATACCAAGCGATCTGGTCATCGAGACGCTCCATCGTTGCATCATTCGCGTTCACGTGGGCCTCCGTTATCTGTTCGCCAGAAGTGCAGGATTCCGGGGGCGGACCTCATCCCCTCTTCACGGACGAGTCCATCAGTTTCAGCCCTTGGTAAGGGCCCCATCCACCGACACGGCTAGCGAGAACCCTGCGGTTGACCACCGGCGTCATGAATCTTGTTCTGGAGCAGCGACCCAGCAACCGGTCGCTCACCGCACGGGATCTACGAGTCAATCGGGACGGCGGGATTTGAACGCGTCGTTAGCCAACCGAGTTACGACACCGAGTAGCAATCCCGCGAGGTCCTGGGCATCGGTGTCGTAACAGCAGGCCCAAAGATCAACCGAGTGTTGTGAGAAACTCACAGCAGAACTCACAGCGCGCGACCCACGAAAGCAGCTCAATGGGTGGGGCGCGCATGCGTCCGGGTTGCCCTCTAACTCCGCTTGTGCGCTGAGTCGGGCCATAGCGCATTGGTGAAAGGCTTCAAATGGAGTAAGAGCATGATCGGCTGGGCCGATTGCGGTGTCTTCTCAATCCATGCGGGACCACCTGCGTGCCGCTACAAAGCGGCCCCTGCGGCCACGTCCTCTACTGGCAGCTCACACCAAGCGCGGGGTCGCCCTGTGGCGTCGTGGCGCTTCGCCGCGACGCCACCGCGACTACCGTCGCTTGCCACGTGCACGCCCGTAATCAACGAGGACCATCGTCATGCTCATCGCCGGATTGTCCTGTTCCACCTTTACGACCCCGTCGAGCGGCACATCGTCGCAGACCCACACTTTCAAATTCGTCGGCGTCTCCTGAAGCTCAATGGTGACGGTGATCTCAACTGATGTCCAAGTCGTATAGTAAACCCGCTCGCCAATGAAGAGTTTGTCAGTTCCGGCGCCAGTCGGTTTGCGCTCGATCCTGGCGTTCGGCGGAACCTTCTCACCGGCTTCGCGAGCGAGCTTCGCGGATACGTCTTCGAACGGCCGGTCTAGCGGGATCGCGAACCTGAGTTCCTCCTTCTTGCCATCCGGGAACGTTGCCGTCATGCGAAGCACAGCGTGCTGCGGGTTCTTCTCCACCAACTCGGACCGAGCACGCGCGACGAACCTTTGCTCCCGAACCTTGATGTAGTGGGAGGTCTCGTACTCCGTCCAATCGCCCACCCTCGCAACAGAGTACGGGTTACTCGGGTCTCCTGGCGTTTGCTGCAGCTGCTCGCAGACAATACGGATGTGGCGTGCGACATCGGCGAACGCCGCGTCGCGATTCGGCCACGACACCACGGGCTTTCCTTTGGACGGCACCGCTTGCAGCTCGGCGAACGGCGCAGCTTGCCAGTCGGTCGGCCGCAGGAGGACCGGAACGACTCGGGCTGTCCCGACCCGGTGCCGTTGCAGCGCGCGTTGCATCTCGACGTCGAAACAATAGGGTGACGCAAGAAAGTCCGGGCTGATGAGAAGCAGAATGACGTGAGCGGTGTCGAGATTCCGTTCGATAGCCTCGCGCCACGGCATTCCTGCACCGATTTTTCGATCGTGCCACTCGCTCAGAACCCCCTGTGCCCGTAGGGCCACAAGATGTTTCTCAAGCTGGTCCCGGAGGGCCTCGTCCTCGTGGGCGTAACTGTAAAACAACCGCATGCCCGTGCTTCGCATGTCGTGTATCGCGTCGCCTCGATCCCCGCGCACGCGCCCCGGCATCCGACGCGTCACCACGTGTCTAGCCGGACGTCGTGGAGCAGCTGGTTCGAGAACACGCCCCGCACGTTCGGCGTCAGCAGGAGCGCCATCCGCGCCGCCTTGAGGCGTCGACGGCTGGCCTCCCCATACATGTGTACCAGCCCCGCGGCGTTCTCGCGCGCATGGCTAACGAGAATCTCGGCATCCTATCTTCCGATGGCTAGAGCAAAGCCTGGGACAAGCGATCCCAACACCCGAGGGCGGTCATCTGTTCCGCCAGAACATTGTCTCCCATTTTGCATGGGATGCTCATTGGGCCTGCCGAAAACCTTCGTGTTTGCGCTTCTCAACCTGCTCGGCGGACGTAACCCACTTGGGGTCCTCCTGCGAAATGAGGACTCGATCCGCTCAGGCAGCAACGCGGGAGATTGGGCGCCCGTGGCATACGGGCCGGCCTCTGCTAACCCCAGTCGGGACGGCGGGATTTGAACCCGCGACCCCCTGAACCCCATTCAGGTGCGCTACCGGGCTGCG
>QHUZ01000121.1:0-1521 GCA_003223395.1 Gemmatimonadota bacterium
CACTCGAAGCGAAGGCGCTGTTCGTCCCGAATCCGCCGCTGCCCGACGTGCCGGAAGAGCAGACGATGCTGCGGAGCTGGGGAACGCCGGCGCCCAAAGGCGGCAAGCCGCATTGGGAGATCGCCGAAAAACTCGGCATTCTCGATTTGCCGCGCGGCGCCAAGCTCGCGGGCTCGGGATTCCCGGTGCTGATGGGCGCCGGCGCGCGACTGGCGCGAGGCCTGATCAACTTCATGCTGGACCTGCACACGCGCGAGCACGGCTACGTCGAAGTCGAGCCGCCGTTCCTGGTGCGGCGCGAAGTCATGGCCGGCACGGGTCAGCTGCCGAAGTTCGAAAACGATCTCTATCGCACCATGCCGGACGACCTGTTTCTCGTTCCCACGGCGGAAGTTCCGGTCACGAACCTTCACCGCGACGAGATTCTCGACGGGACGACCCTGCCCAAGGGCTACGTCGCCTATACGCCGTGTTTCCGGCGTGAGGCGGGCGCCGCGGGGAAAGACACCCGCGGGCTGTTGCGCGTCCATCAGTTCGACAAGGTCGAGCTCGTGCGATTCTGCCTCGCCGCCGACTCACCGGCCGAGCACGAAAAACTCACCGCCCATGCCGAAGCGGTGTTGCAGAAACTGGAGCTGCCCTATCGTGTCGCCGTGTTGCCGGCGAATGACTTCGGCTTCTCGGCCGCTAAGACCTACGATCTCGAGGCGTGGGCACCGGGTGTTGGCCAGTGGCTCGAGGTCTCGAGCTCCAGCACGTTCACCGACTATCAGGCCCGGCGGGCCAACATTCGCGCCCGCCCCCGCCCAGGCGAGAAGCCCGAATTCGTGCACACGTTGAACGCGTCGGGTGTTGCGCTGCCGCGCACGATCGCGGCGCTGCTTGAAACCCACCAGCAGTCCGACGGCTCGGTGACCGTCCCGCCGGCGTTGGTGCCGTATGTCGGCACTGACCGCATTGCCTAGACGGGCGGGACCCGTCGTGCTCGTCGGCGCCGCGCTCCTATTCGGCGCCCTCTCGGTCGGGTACGCGTGGATCGTGGCGCGCCACCTCCGCAACGATGCGCGCGAGACCAGCCGCCTGCTCGGCCAGGTCTTCGCGGGCTTGAACGATCCGCGCGAAGGCGCCGCCGCGGACGCGCTGCTCACCCTCGCCGATGAAGTGCGGCGGCTCGGCATCCCGCTCGCGGTCACGGACACGGCCGGCCGTATCACCGCGCTCGACAATGAACCGTTCGATGACACGGCAAGCGAATCGACGCGTCGTGCCTGGATCGCCGAGCTGGACCGCATTCACCCGCCGTTGATTCAGCCCGGCGTCGGCATGATCCACTACGGCGCGCTGCCCGCGGCCCGCGCCTTCACCGGCCTGGCCCTGCTCCAGGGCGCGATGTTCCTCTGTCTCGTGTTACTGGCGGTCTGGGCCATGCGCGCGCGTGTCACCGCGGCGCGCGACCGGCTGTGGGTGGCGATGGCGCGCGAGTCGGCCCATCAGCTCGGCACACCACTCATGAGCCTCACG
>QHUZ01000121.1:1611-3880 GCA_003223395.1 Gemmatimonadota bacterium
TGGGCGCTCGAGGTGATCGTGAAGAATGCCGTCGACGCGTTGAGCGGCCACGGCGGCCGGATCGAGGTCGAAGTCGAGGGTGGCGACTCTGTGGCGCGCGTCAGTGTCCGTGACGATGGCCCAGGCGTCGCGCCGGAGATACAGCACCAGCTGTTCGAGCCGGGCGTCTCCAGCAAGACCGGCGGCTGGGGCATGGGACTCGCGCTCGCCCGCCGGATCGTCGAGCAGCAGCATGGCGGCCGCGTGGCTTTTCGCCCGGGCCCGGAGGGCAGGGGTTCGGTATTTGTGCTTGAATTCCCGCTGAGATGACCGCGTCGCAGCCATTGCCGTTGAACCCCGCTCAGCGGGAGGCCGTCGAGCATCCTGGCGGACCGCTGCTCGTACTCGCGGGGGCGGGCTCGGGGAAAACCCGGGTCCTGACGGCGCGGATCGCGCATCTGATCACCACGCTGCATGTCGCGCCGCAACGGATTTTCGCCGTCACGTTCACGAACAAAGCGGCGGGAGAAATGCGCAGCCGCATCGCCCAGCTGCTCGGTTCTGATCCGCGCGGGCTATGGATCGGCACGTTCCATTCGCTCTCGGCCCGGCTGCTGCGCCGCGAGGCGCCGCTCCTGGGATTCGGGCCGAACTTCACGATCTATGACTCGGACGACTCCGAGGCGCTGGTGAAGCGCCTCCTCGAGGCCCGGCAGCTTTCCACCAAGGTCTATCCGCCGCGGACCATTCACGGCCTCATCTCGAGCGCCAAGAACCGCATGCTGTCGCCTGAAGAGCTCGGGGCACGGGCGGACACGCCGTTCGTGAAAGTCGCGGCTGAGACCTATGCCGCGCTGGGACCGGCATTGAAGCAGGCCAACGCGATGGATTTCGACGATCTCCTGCTGCACCCGCTCACGCTGTTTCGCGAGCATCCGGAACGGCTCGCGTACTGGCAGGATCGTTTTCAGCACGTGCTCGTGGACGAGTTCCAGGACACGAACGCCGCGCAGTACCTGCTGGTGAAGCACCTCGCCAGCCGGCACGGCAATCTCTGCGTCGTGGGTGACGACGATCAGGCGATCTACGGCTGGCGCGGCGCCGACGTCCGGCACATGCTCACGTTCCAGAACGACTTTCCCGGCACGAAGCTCGTGCGGCTGGAGCAGAACTACCGGTCCACGCAGATCATCCTCGACGCGGCCAACGGTATCATCGCCGAAAACACGGCGCGCCTGGGCAAGACGCTCTTCACCGAGAAAAAGGGCGGCGACCCCGTGACGTTGCTGAGCTCGGCCGATGAGCGCGATGAGGCGGAATGGCTGGCCAACGAGTTCGCCCGCCGCGCGACGGACGGCGACGCGGCGTATGAGGGAATGGCGATTCTGTACCGCACCAACGCGCAGTCCCGTCCGCTCGAAGAGGCGTTTCGATTCCGCGGCATTCCCTACCGGTTGATCGGCGCGATCAGCTTCTACGAACGGCGCGAGGTCAAAGACCTCCTCGCCTACCTGCGGCTGATCGCCAATCCGGCCGACGACGAGGCCTTCCTCAGGGTGGTCAACGTTCCCCGCCGCGGTATCGGCGACGCCTCCCTCGCGGTGCTCGGCAAGGCGGCAGCGGGGTGGCAGAAGCCGCTGCTCGAGGCGGCGCGCCGTGCCGGCAGCGTGAATGACCTGCGCCCGAACGTGCGCGAGGCGCTGACTGGCGTGGCGGCACTGCTCGACCGGCTCCGCGAGGCGGTGGGGCAGGCGGACCCCGCTACCGCGCTCGAAACGATCCTCGCGACCACCGGCTACGAGCAGTACCTGGCCGAGGAGGGTGCCGAGGGGATGGAGCGGATCGAGAACGTGCGCGAGCTGGTCGCCGGCGCCGCCGCGTGGGCGGAGGTCCAGGATCCCGACGCGGTCGAGGGCACCGGCACTCCCGTCGAGCGCTACCTCACTCAGGCTGCGCTCATCACGCCCGTGGACGAGGACAAGAACGAGCCGGGCGTCACGCTGCTCACCGTGCACATGGCCAAGGGACTCGAGTGGCCGATCGTCGCGCTCGCGGGCCTGGAGGATGGACTCTTCCCACTCGGTCGCTCGACCGAGCAGCCGGGCGGCGTCGAAGAGGAGCGACGATTGTGTTACGTGGGTCTCACGCGCGCGCGCGAAAGGTTGTATCTCTCATGGGCACGCACCCGGTATCGCAACGGCCGGCTGGAGCTCGCGGAGCCGTCTCGTTTTCTCGACGCGCTGCCGCCGCATGTCGTGGAGGAGCGGAGTACGACGCCCTCCTGGCGGCC
>QHUZ01000054.1 GCA_003223395.1 Gemmatimonadota bacterium
CCGGGCGCCATTTTGTCCGCTACACCTTTACTGGGGGCGCCGTGCAGCCGTTTCGAAAGCTCCTCGTGTGGCAGAAAGCGCATCAGGTTACGCTCCGACTCTACAAGGAGACCGCGGATTTCCCGTCAGATGAACGCTACGGTTTGACGTCGCAGATTCGACGCTCCGCCGCGTCGATTTGTGCCAATCTTGCGGAGGGCTGCGGACGTCAAACCCGGCGCGATTTTGCCAGGTTCGCCTACATAGCTGTTGGATCGGCGAGCGAGTTAGAGTACCATCTGCTCTTGGCGACGGATCTTGGCATCATAGAACGTGATCGCTACTCGCTCCTGGAAAAGTCCGTTGTCGAGGTGAAGCGCATGCTTGCGGGCCTCATCCGAAAACTGATGACCGATGACAGATGACTGACAACTCAATGCGGCTGGACCGCTGGCTCTGGGCGGCACGCTTCTTCAAGACGCGCGCCCTCGCCTCCGCCGCGATCGCCGGGGGCAAAGCGCACGTGAATGGCACACGCGCGAAGTCCGCCAAGCAGCTGAAGGTCGGCGATGCATTGCGGGTACGCATCGGCCCTTACGAGTGGCTCGTGACGGTCCGGGCGCTTTCGGAGCGCCGGGGCCCGCCGAAAGAAGCACAGCTGCTCTATGATGAATCGTCTGAAGGTCGCGCCGCGCGCGAGCGGCTCGCGGAGGCTCATCGAATCGCGCCGACCCCTACCTATGAGGGCAAGGGTCGGCCTACAAAAAAGGATCGCCGGAAACTAGAGCTTCTGTAGGTGCACGTTCCCTGAACCGGTCTCGACCGAGACGCGCCCCTTCCCGTCCCCCAACGTTCCCGTGACATGATCGTGTTCGATGCGGCGCACCTGCAGCGTCAACCCGCCGAGATCGATGTCGCCGCTTCCCGTGTCGAGATCGACTTCCGCACCGACCGTAGGCGGCACTTTGAGCGTCACGTCGCCCGAGCCGGTCTCGATGTGCACGGAGCGGAACGTCGCGACGAGTGCGACATCGACGTCGCCGCTCCCCGTCTCGAACGACAGGTCGTCGCCTGACGACGCGGTCGCCTCGATGGTGCCCGATCCGGTCTCGACGTGCACGCTGGGAGACTTGGCGTCTGTCAACGTGACATCGCCCGAGCCGGTCTCGAGCTTGAGGCTCACGCCGTCAACGCCCGAGACGGTGACGTCACCCGAGCCCGTCGCGAGGCTGATGTCGCCGGACGCAGTGCGCAGGTTCACGTCGCCCGAGCCGGTCTCGACGCGCAGCACGCCGCGGGTGCGATCGGCCGCCACATCCGCCGAGGCGACCCAGACGCGAATCACGCCTTCGACGTTCGAGACGAACGCTTTTCCGACGCCGAGGTACAGCGCGACGTTCTTGCCCTTCGGGACGCTCACGCGCAGATCGGCGTAGGCCTCGAGCCCGTCTCGGCTGCGCCCGCTGATCCGGACTTCGTGGCCGTCGCGGAACCAGCCACCGCGGTCGTGACGCCCATGTTCTTCACCGAACGTCCCGTCGTCGCGCACGCGCAGCGAGGTGTTCCAGCCGCGGCCCCAGGCGGGCATCACGATGTCGTCATCGGGATAGATGATCCGCAGCGTCTCGCGGCCGCGCAGCGGCCCCGTCTGCACGTCGAGCTTGGCTGCATCGGCGCCGCCGCGCTGGATCTCGACGGTGACATCGCTGCCGGAGCCGGCGTCGACGCGCAGCTCGCCGACGAGGTTGTAGATGGCGACGGAATCGCCTTTGAGGACCTGACGTGAGGTTTGTGCGGCAGCGGTCACGGACCAGAATGCAACGAGGGAACTGAGCAGCAGCGAGCGAGCGAGCATAGCGGCTCCACAAGGGGTTGGCACTCGTTGGATAGCGAAATGGGTCCAAGGGTTGCAGCTTTGAACCTTATGCAAGATTGGCTGATTTGGTTTCTCCTGGCGATCGGTCTCTTCGTCGGAGAAATGTTCACGGCGGGATTCTGGTTGGCGTGCCTGGCGGTCGGGGCGGCGGTGGCAGGGATTGTCGGCCTGGTCCCGGGGCTCGGGTTCGTCACGCAGGGCGTCGCGTTCGCAGTGTCCAGCATCGTCAGCATGGCGGGGTTACGCCCACGCCTCATGCATCTCCTCCAGCTCGGCCCGGGGTCGGAGCTGCGGACCGGCGTCGACGCGCTGCTCGGCAAGACAGGCATCGTGACCGAGCGCATCGGCCCGGGGTCAGCCGGACGGGTCAAGGTAGACGGCGAGGATTGGCGCGGTGCCTCGTCCGATGCCACGGTCATCGAGCCCGGCACCCAGGTCACGATCATTCAGGTAGACGGCACGACCCTCATGGTCGAGAAGGAGCTCTAGGCGATGGGTCCAGGTACGATACTCGTGGGCGGCCTCGTGTTTTTCGCCGTCGTCCTGATTTCGAAGAGCATCCGCGTCGTCCAGCAGGCGCAGACGATGATCATCGAACGGCTCGGTAAGTATCACAAGACACTTGCATCCGGGATCAATTTCGTCCTGCCGGTGATCGACCGCCCCCGCTCCGTCGATTGGCACCAGACGATCATCACGCCGGCGGGCGACAGCTACTCGCGCCGCTTCCGCACCGAGCGCATCGATCTGCGCGAAACGGTCTACGTGTTCCCGCGCCAGAACGTGATCACGAAAGACAACGTCGTCGTCGAAATCGACGCGCTGATCTATTCGCAGATCACCGACCCGGTCCGCGCAACCTATGAGATCGCCAATCTTCCCGATGCCATCGAGAAGCTGACGCAGACGACGCTCCGGAACGTGATCGGTGAAATGGAGCTCGATCATGTGCTGTCGTCGCGCGATACGATCAACGCCAAGCTGCGCGCGATCCTGGACGAAGCCACGCACAAATGGGGATCCAAGGTCAGCCGTGTCGAGCTCAAGGACATCAACCCACCGCGCGACATCCGCGACGCCATGGAAAAGCAGATGCGCGCCGAGCGGGAGCGGCGGGCGACGATCATCACGGCCGACGCCGAGCGGCAGTCGCGCATTCTCGCGGCGGAAGGCATCCGGCAGTCGGAGATCAACACGGCGGAGGGCGACAAGCAGGCCAAGATCCTGCACGCGGAAGCGGAAGCTGCGGCTCGGCTGAAGGTGGCGGAAGCCGAAGCGCAGGCGATCGAGCGCATCACCGCCGCGATCAAGGGCACCGGCGGCGATCCCGCGCAGTACCTGATCGCCATCCGCTACATCGAGACGCTGAAGGAAATGGTCTCTGGTCAGAACAACAAAGTCGTGTACATGCCTTACGAAGCGACGGGCGTGCTCGGGTCGCTCGGCGGAATTCGAGAGATGCTGGCGCTGGGGCCGTCCGACAAGAAGGGATGACCGCTCCACTCACGGTCCTCACCGAAGAAGAACGGATGTTTCAGGGCGCGGTGCGCGACTTCGCCGAGCGCGAGGTCCGCCCGCGCGTGCACGCGATGGAGCAGGCCGCACAGCTCGATCCTACTCTCATTCCGAAGTTCTTCGAGCTCGGTCTGATGGGGATCGAGATCCCCGAGAGCCACGGCGGCGCGGGCGGTAGCCTGTTCATGACGGTGCTCGCCGTGGAAGAGCTGTCCGCCGTAGACGCATCCGCCGCGATCTTCGTGGACGTCCAGAACACCCTCGTCAACGCGCTGCTCCTGAAGTGGGCGTCCGACGGCATCAAGCAGCGGTACTTGCCGCGTCTCGCCGCAGAGATCGCCGGCGCCTACGCGCTTTCGGAAGCGGGCTCGGGATCGGACGCGTTTGGACTCGCGACCAAAGCCACGAAGCAGGGCGACAAGTGGATCCTCGACGGCCGCAAACTCTGGATCACCAATGGGGCCGAAGCTCAGCTCTTTCTGGTGTTTGCTAATGTAGACATGCGTAAGGGTTATAAAGGAATCACGGCGTTCGCGGTGGAGCGCGGGTTCAAGGGATTCAGCGTCGGCAAGAAGGAGGACAAACTCGGCATCCGCGCGTCATCCACCGCCGAGCTGATCCTCGATCACTGCGAGGTTCCGGCTTGCAATGTCGTCGGCGAGGTGGGCAATGGGTACAAGGTGGCCATCGAGACGCTCAACACGGGCCGCATCGGCATCGGGGCACAGATGATCGGCGTGGCGCGCGGCGCGCTCGACGCGTCGCTCAAATACGTGAAGGAGCGCCAGCAGTTCAACAAGCCGATCGCCGAGTTTCAGGGCGTCCAGTTCCAGCTCGCGCAAGCCGCGACCGAGCTCGAAGCAGCGCGGCTCATGGTCTACAACGCCGCTCGGCTCGAAGACGCCGGAGCACCCTACACGAAAGAAGCGGCGATGGCGAAGCTGCTCTCCTCGCAAGTGGCCGAGCGTGTGACGTCATTGGCCGTCGAGCTGTTCGGGGGCTACGGCTATACGAAGGAGTATCCGGTCGAGAAGTTTTACCGCGACGCGAAGATCGGCACGATCTACGAAGGCACGAGCAACATGCAGTTGAATACGATCGCGAAGTTGCTGCTGAAGTGACCCGTCCCTCCATAGGAGGCTCGTCATGAAGCGCTCGTTGTTGTTTCTCGCTGGTCTCCTTATGCTCGCCGCAGCGCCCCCCCCGGTCGCTGCGCAGGGGCACGGTCACAAGAAAGAGTTCGAAGTCGCGCCGAGCCGCGCGGTGTCAGTGACACGCGAGGTGCTGGGGCGTCAGGGTTATGAAGTCATTCGCATCGAAACGATCGGCAATGACCAGGTCGTGTACTACCGCCGCGGCAACCGGGGACGCGGAAAGGGCAAGGGACCGCCGATGAAGATGATCATCCGACGCGTGGAGAACCGCGTGGTGTTTGTCGATACGCCGGATGCGATTCTGGTGGACATCAATGTGAGGCTGAAGCTGTAGCCGGCGGCTACGGCTGAATCACCCGCACCACGTTGTCCAGTTGGCTCGGCACGTACACGCGCCCTGTCGACGGATCGACTACGGCCGCCTTCGGGGTCTGGCCTACAACAAGCGTCGCGAAAACGTTGAGCTTGACGGCGTCGATGAGCGATAGCGAGCCGTCGCCGTAGTTCCCGACGTACACCACGCCACGATCGGAGTCGACCCCGAGCCCTTCGGGGTTGCGACCGACCTGTAAGCGGTCCACTTCTTTGAAGTCCACCGGGTTGATCACCGACACGTTGTTGTCGTCTCGGTTCGTCACATAGACGACATTTCCCCTGACATCCACCGCGACACCGTAGGTGCCCTTCCCGAGGTTCCGAACCTCGGTCACGACCCGCGCGGCACCGGGCTTGGGATCAATGACCACCACTTCCTGCAGGGTCGGGATCGCTACGTACACGAACCCGTCGTTCGGGTTGAACGCCACTCCGGAGCCCGCTGCAGGAAGCGCGACGACGTCCGTCAACACTGCCACGTTTTTCGAGCCGTCCACTGGCACGAGTGCCGGGCCGCCCTTCAGCGGATCGCTTGCAGCGACGTAGATGAAGTTGGTCCCCTCGTCCACAGCGACGCCCCTAGCTCCAGCCCCTACCGGAATGGGCGGGGGGAGGATGACGTCGGGCGTTCTGCTGCCGTCTATCACGACGAGGCCCGCGAGGCTCGACACGTAGACCTGGTTCGTCGTCGCATTGACCGCGACACCGAACGCCGTTTCGAAGCCCGCGAGTTGGGGTAACAGCTCCTTGTCGTCGAGCAGTACCGAGACCAGGCTCGATCCCGGCACGTAGATCTTCCTCGTACGGGAATTCAGCGCGCCCGCGACCGGTCCGAGTTGGGTGACTGGAATGGCCCCGATCACGCCGCCGATGTCGAACGTCGTGCTCGTCGCGCCTGTCAGGCTACCGGACGTGGCGTCGAGCCTGTAGCCGAGCCCCGCGGCGTCGACGACCAAACCGGGGAACGAGGCGACCCCGTTCACCGCGGCAGCGACGTTGGCCTGGAGATTGGCTGTGTTCGGCGTCAGCCCTAGCGACACGACGTCCTTCGCCGGCAGCGCGAGGTTGCCGTATAGGTCCTGGATCGCCACCTGGACGGTAGGTGCGATCGCATTGCCGGCCAGCCCGTGGGTGGGCTCGGTGACGAACGCGAGTTGAGCGGGCGCGCCGGCGACGCCAGTCGCGCTAAAGGTCACCGTTGGCAACGCGCCGGCAGTCGCCGCAACGGTGTTGGTCCCCACGAGGGAGCCGAGGATCCAGCTGCCCGTCGTCGCGAGCCCAAGGGCGTCGCTTGTGTCTTTCCCGGCACCGAGCGCCCCTCCGCCCGTGACAACGAAGTCAACGATGACACCAGCAACACCGTTACCGTATTGATCGACGACCTTGACGACCGGCGCCGCAACGCCGGTCGCCACGGTTCCGCTCTGTGGGTCGAGGGATTGCTTGACGAGCCGTGTCGCCGCGCCCGCGAGCGCGGTCGAGCTGAAGACTACCGGAGAGCCCGTCAGGCCGCCGACCGACGCAGTGGCGGTTTGGGCGCCGGCGCTCGTGCCGAGCGTCCGGACCGCGGTCGAGATCCCTGAGCCGTCGGTCGTGTCCAGCGCCGGCGTAATCACGCCGCCACCTGACGCCACCACCCAGCTCACCGGGACGCCGGCCACGGGTAACCCGATGGCATCCCTCACGACCACGGCGTACGCAGTCGCGAGGGCGGTGCCGACAGTGCCGGTTTGCCCGGTGCCGGCCTGAGGCGAGATCGACGACGCCAGAGACGCGATCCCGTCGGCGCTGAATGTCAGCGTCGGGAGACCGGTCGCGGTCGCGCTGAGCGTGTTCAAGCCGGCGAGGAGGCCCAGGGTCCACGTGGGCGACCTCGCGACGCCGGCCGTGTCAGTCGTGACGACCGCCGGAGTCCCGATGCTGCCGCCCCCGAGACTGACGGTGAAAGTGACCGGTACGCCGCCAACTGCGTTTCCATACTGATCGCTCACCCGCACCGCGGGGTTGATCGACACGGCGTTCCCAACGAGGGCCGACTGGCCGTCGCCCGCGAACGCCACCATTTGTGACGCAACGTCGACGAGACCCGTTGCCGTGAATGTGATCGGACTGCCGGCGAGTCCGGTCCCGTTCACAGTGACGGCGTTCGCGCCGACGAGAGTCCCGAGTCGCCAGCCCCCGACGCTCGCGACACCCGCCGAGTCCGACACCGGGGCGGAGTTCGTGATGCTCCCGCCTCCCGCGGCCACGGCTGCGTTGACCGTCCTGCCGGCGACTGGATTGCCGAACTGGTCCACGATCCTGACCTGCGGAGCGATGGGCACGATCGTGTTCACGATCGCCGACTGTAAGTCGCCCATGATCTTGACGATGGTCGTAGCCGATCCCGCCAGCCCAGTCGCCGTGAACACCACGGGCGTCACACCGGGTACGTTCGCCGTCAGCGTGTTCGGACCGGCAATGGTACCGAGCGTCCAACTGCCCACCGTCGCGATGCCGGTGGCGTTCGTGAGCTGACTGCCGCCCGTCAGACTGCCGCCGCCGCCGCTCACGGCGAACGTCACGCTCGCCCCCGCGACCGGGTTGCCGAGGGCATCCTTGAGCTGCACCGCGGGGCGAGTCAGCAGTGCGGTGGCCACAGTCGCGAGCTGCCCGAGACCCGCGATGGCGAGGAGCTGCGCGGCCGGTCCGGCGAGGGCGACGACGCCGAAGGTCACCGGGCTGCCGCTGAGTCCCGGGACCGTTGCCTCGAACGTCTGGCCTCCGAGCAGCCCGCCCAACGTGACGGTCGTGCGCGCGCGGCCGACGCTGTCTGTCACGACGACCGAGTCGGTCACGCTGCCCCCGCCGGTGAGCGCCCGGAAATGCACCGCGACGCCACCCACACCCAGGCCGTCGGCGGCGCGCGCCTGGACCTCGAGCGGCGTGCCGAGCAGCTGGCCAATCGTGTCGATCTGACCGCCTCCCGCGAGAGCGAGGAGCTGCGTGGCGGGTAGCGTGAAGGTCGCCGTCACGGAATCGGCGGCGCCGGAGGGCGTGCGGGCCCGCACGCGCACGGCGCCCCGAACGGCGGGCGCGTGCAACACGCCGAAGGAGTTGATGGGGGCCGTCGCGTCGCTCGTCTCCCATGCCACGAAGAACTGCGTTACGGGGAGGCCTCCGTTGAAGCCCTGCACCTGCAACCGCAGCGAGTCGTTCAGAAGAACGAAGGGGCTGCGCGGCAGGATCACGATGCTGTCCGCCGCGGGGCCGATGTAGGTCGTGATCGGGATCTCGGGCGGCGGCAGCGGTGTCGGCACCCGCACCAGCCGCGTGCCAGTAAACAGGGGGATCGTCCCCCCCGATGCCACGACCGACACGCTGAGCGTTTCGGGATTGGTGAGGAGGGGCACGCGAATGTCGAGCGCGAGCTCCGTTACGTTCGGTGGCAGGGCGACCGTTGTATCGGCGAGCGTGTCGGCCAGAGGCCGCACCACAACGAACCGCACGCGATCGATGGTCAGGCCGAAACCAGCAAGGATCGCTTCTGAAGGCAGCACTGGCGCGACCGCGATTCGAGCCAGGGTGTGTGGCTCCAACGCATCACGGCAGGTGGCAAGCGTTAGAAGAAGGCCCAGCGCTAGAACCGCGCGGGCCCCCCCCGCCCCTCCCGACCGGGCGAGCAAAGGCTCACGGCGGGACTTCACAGCCAGCGAATTAGCCTCCGTCCGAAGTGGCGGTCAAGACGATATCTTTGGCGATCATGCGCACAGCACGCCGCACGCACGGTTTTACCGAATCGGTGATTCGTGGGATGACCCGGCTGGCGAATGAGCACGGGGCCATCAACCTCTCCCAAGGCTTCCCCAACTTTCCCTGCCCCGACGTCCTAAAAGACGCCGCGGCCCGCGCGATCCGCGATGACGTCAACCAGTACGCCATCACCTGGGGTGCTGCCCGACTGCGGAACGCGTTGGCCGCGAAGTACCAAGATTGGTACGGGATGCCCGTCGATCCAATGACGCAGGTCACAGTGACCTGCGGAGCCACCGAAGCGATGGTGTCAGCGCTACTTGGCATCGTCAATCCGGGTGATGAAGTCGTCGTGTTCGAGCCGTTCTATGAGAACTACGGACCCGACGCCATCCTGTGCGACGCCAAACCGGTCTTCGTGCCGATGCCCGCCGAGGGGCCGATCGACCTGGACCGTCTCGGCAAGGCATTCACGGCGAAGACGCGCGCCATCATCGTCTGCACGCCCAACAATCCCACGGGCCGCGTGCTGTCGCGCGCAGAGCTCACCGCGATCGCGGAGCTGTGCCGGCGACACAACGCGTTCGCCGTCACGGACGAGATCTACGAGCATATCTACTACGAGGGCGAGCACATCCCCCTCGCGACGCTGCCGGGAATGGCCGATCTGACGATTACGACGAGCGGTGCCTCGAAAACATTCAGCGTCACGGGCTGGCGGATCGGCACGATCATCTCGCCTCCCGATGTGACCGGCGCTATCCGCAAGGTGCACGATTTTCTCACCGTCGGCGCTCCGGCCCCGCTGCAGGAGGCGGTCGCCGTGGGTATCGAAACACTCGGCGACGATTACTACGACGGGCTGGCGCGGGATTACCGCCGGCGGCGGGACATCCTCTGCGCGGGACTCCTCAAGGCAGGCTTCACGTGCCGGCCACCCCAGGGCGCGTACTACGTGATGGCCGACTTCTCAGGGCTGTCCGATCTGCCGGACGACAAGTTCGCGGAATGGCTGACCATCGAGCATGGCGTCGCGTCGGTGCCGGGCTCGAGCTTCTACTCGCGTCCCGCGCTGGGCCGGAAGTACGTGCGGTTCGCGTTCTGCAAGACGGAGGACATGCTGGAGCAGGCAGTCGAACGGCTCCAGCGCGTGCGCGACTAGAGCGAGCTTTCCACCTCGCGAAATCCTTCGATCTGCGCGCTGATGCTGCGCGCCACTTCCCGCGCCAAACCCAGATCGGTCGTCAGACTGCGGACCGAGCCCGTGCCCGCGTGCAGTCGCAAGAGATTCAACCGAATCGTTTCGAGCGCGGCGACCGCGTCCTTGAGACGCTGCTGCACCAGGTCACGCTCGGCGGTCAAGTCCGCGACGATGCGCTCCTGACGGGCGCCGATCGAAGGTTCAGGGGTGCCGGGTGTGCCGCGCTGCCCGACGTCCGAGAGCGCTTCCTGGAGCTCTTCCAGTCTGGCGCGCATGCGCTGCGCGTCCTGCTCGAGTCGATGGACGACGTCGGGTAATTCGCGCAGCTGCTGACGCGTGACCTTTGGCAGGGTGTCGTAGAGCTGCTCGGCGGCCATCCCGAGCGCGAGCTCGGTCGGACGGTGGGTGAGTGACGCGGGCAGCGACTTCCCGCCGGTAAACATGCGCGCCACGCCGAACAGCCAGCGGCCGAAGCGGCCCGTCCACAGCCGCCCCCAGAACTCGACATCCACGTCGCGGCGCCGCTGTAGCATCACGAGCGCGCCGAACCCCGACGCGATCCCACCCGTCAACGACCACGCCATCAGCACCATCAATGGATAATTGCCCGGGCTCGAACCGGCGAAGCCGGCGAACGCGAACGCCGCGGTGCCGAGACCGATGGCACTGATCCAACGGAGGGCCCGCTCGAATACCGACGGCCCACCACCGTGCCCCGATCCGAACGCGCGCTCCTCTCGGCTGCGCTCGATCTCCGCCTTGAATGCCACACCGATGTCACTGTGGCCAAACCCGGCGCTGAGGAGCCGGCGTGCGCGGTTGATGAGCACGGCTACGGGCACGACGGTGTAGCCGGTGAGGAGCGTAAAGAATCCGAAAGACGGGGAACCCGTGAGCACGGCCGCAAGCGGCGCGACGAACAACATGGCAAACGGATAGAGCAACACGCCGGCATCGTCGAGCCGCGCGTCGCGCTTGACGAAAGCGCGCAACGCCACCGGTAGCTCGCGCCGCTGCTCTAACGCGTGGCTGAGCTGGTCGGCCAGCGCGGCCGGCCCGTCCGGACGATCCGCCGGCTCCTTCGCGAGGCACCGGTCGAGCGCCTGGGCGAGTCGCCGCGGGACGAGCGGCGCGACGGCTGCCAGCGGGGGCGCCGGCTCCGTCACCTGCTTCGCGAGCACCTCGGTCGCCTTCTCCGCTTCGAATGGCAGCGCGGCCGAACACGCGAAATAGCCGACGATCCCCAGCGAGTAGAGGTCGCTGCGGGCATCGACCGCTTCGCCGAGCGCCTGCTCGGGACTCATGAACTCGGGCGTGCCCACCACTTCGCCCGTCGCGAGCGCGCCCGCGCCGGCGACCACGCTGGCAATTCCGAAATCGGCCACGAGCACGCGGCCGTTGTTCTCGAGCAGGATGTTGTCCGGCTTCACGTCCCGATGGATGACGCCCTGTCCATGGGCGTAGGCGAGCGCCCAGGCGACGTCGCGCAGCACACGCGATGCTTCGGAGGGCGCGAGCGGCCCGCGCCGCCGCACCCGCTCCGTCAGAGTCTCGCCCTCGATGTACGACATCGCGAAAAACACGAACTCGCCGATCTCTTCGACGGCGTGAATCGGGATGATGTTGGGATGGGAAAGCTTGGCCGCCGTGCGTGCCTCGCGCAGGAACCGCTCGCGGAGCTTCGGATCCGACGCCTTCGAAGGCGGTAACAGCTTGATTGCGACCGGACGGTCCAGGCGCACTTCGCGCGCCAGGTACACGACACCCATGCCACCGCGCCCCAGCTCGCGTTCGAGCGAGTAGCGGCCGGCGACGGCGCCCTGGAAATCGAGAAACAGGCGATCAGGAGCGGAGTGCGTCATGGCTCCCTAAACTAACGCCGGGTCAGGCGGGCGTTTCTACGCGGCCCACAATCGAGGCGACACGCGTAACCGGCCCGGCTCCTGCAGGATCCGCAACGCGGAAGAGCGCACGGCCTAGCGGGCCGCGCCAAAATCGGAGGCTGCGCTCGCCACGCGGGTCCGTACGCTGTTCCGTCCGGGCGCGTGCCACGACCGCGGCGAGGAGTGCGGTCGCCGCACCACCGGCGGTGATGAACGGAAGGAGCGGCGCGACCAGCCAGGGCACGTTGATGATGTCCAGCAGACCGCCAACGGCCACACTCGTCGTCAGCAATGCGAGGCGCGCGAGCCATGCGATGAAGCGTTCGAAACTGGTAGGGGCCGGACCGTACACGAACGCCAACTCCTCCCGCCGCCGCGCCTGTCGCGCGGCCAGCGCCGCGACCAGCTCCTCGCGCTTGTGACCGGCGGCGAGCAAGCGGCGCACGCGAACGACCGCCACCACGACCGGCAGCAGCAGGGCAACACCAAGCGCGACGGTGGTAGCGGCTCGCAGGGTTGCCGTCGTTGGTGACAGCCACGCGGCGACCGTCGCCGGCAACAACCCGACGCCCGTCACGAATGCGTAGATCAGACCCGGCGCCTCCAGGTGCGTGCTCCGCACCATGAAAGCCCGGATCGCCAGCGGCACGGCTGGAGGCGCAACGGCGGCCGTGACGGCCCGCACCATCGCCCCCGCATCCGGGTAGCGCGCCCATGGCTCCTTCGAGAGACAGCGATCGACGATCTGCGCCAGGCGGGGCGGGACCATCGGGGGGGGCACGACCGTCGCGAGCTTGGGGGCGGGATCAGAGATGTGCTGCGCCAGAAACCCCTCGTCGGTGTTCGCCTGGAAGGGCAGTCGGCCCGAGAGCGCGTAATAGGCGACCACACCGAGTGAGTAGATGTCGCTCCGGGCGTCCACGAGTTCCCCGCTCGCCTGTTCCGGGCTCATGAACGCTGCCGTGCCGATGACGTGCCCGCGCGGCGCCGCGGGACGTCCCAGCTGGCGCCCCCCCGACGAGCGCGACGGAGGGCTCGCATGCGCGATCCCGAAGTCGGAGAGCAGCGCCCGTCCCGTGGCCTCATCGATCAGGATGTTGTCGGGCTTCACGTCGCGATGGACGACGCCGCGCGCATGCGCGTAGTCGAGCGCCTCGCCGACGTCGCACAACAACCGGCCCGCCTCGTGCGGATCGAGCGGGCCGCGCGTTGCGACCCGGTGCGCCAACGTTTCGCCGGCCACGTAGGCCATCGCGAAAAACACGAACCCGCCGATCTCGTCCACCGTGAAAATCGGGACGATGTTGGGATGTGCGAGCTGCGCCACCGTTCGGGCTTCGCGCAGGAACCGCTTGCGGCTGGTCTCGTCGTTGGCGAGCTCGGGCGCGAGCACCTTGATGGCGACCGGCCGGTCCAGCCGCCGCTCGCGTGCCAGATAGACGAACGCCATGCCGCCGCGCCCCAGCGGCGCCTCGATGTCGTATGCGCCCGAAAGAGCCGTGCGTAGCTCGTGCAGCATCAAACTGGTCGATTCTGTCATCGGCACCCCATTACCCGCAGAGCTGACCCAGGTTCGCCGTTGGTCGATGGACCACTGCTGGACACTTATGCTGTCGTGAGGGCAGATTGTGGCGCCTATGACGAGCATCCCGGCGTCTCATCCAGCATCGGCGCCTGCCAGTTCAGGGGCGACACACCAGCCGTACATTCCGCCGTCACAGTCGCCCGCCGAGTTGACCGTCCGCGCGATCGTGCTCGGCGTCGTGCTGGGGCTGATTTTCGGCGCCTCCAACGTCTACCTGGCGCTGAAGATTGGTCTCACAGTAAGCGCGTCGATCCCGATTGCTGTGCTGTCGATCACGATCTTCCGCTGGCTCGGTCGCTCTACCATTCTCGAAAACAACATCGTACAGACGACCGGCTCAGCGGCGGACTCGGTCTCGGCGGGGGTCGTCTTCACGATCCCCGCGATTCTCTTGATGGGCTACGATCTCGACATCTCGCGCGTCACGATCCTGGCGATTGCCGGCGGGCTGATGGGCGTCCTGATGATGATCCCGCTGCGCCGCGCCCTGATCGTGAAAGAGCACGGCAATCTGCCCTACCCCGAGGGGACGGCGTGCGCCGAGGTGCTGATCGCGGGCGAGCGCGGCGGCATTCATGCGAAGACGGTCTTCCAGGCGTTTGGGATCGCGTTCGTCTACAAGTTCCTGATGACGGCGCTGAAGCTGTGGCGCGAGTACCCGAGCACTGTCATCCGCTCCTATCAAAGCGCAGAGGTGAAAATCGAGGCCAGTCCCGAGCTGATCGGGGTTGGTTACATCATCGGGCCGCGGATCGCCGGCTATCTGTTCGCGGGCGGGTGTCTTGCCTACGTCGTGCTGATGCCGGCGATCAAGCTGTTCGGCAGCGCGATGACCGAGCCCATGTTCGGCACGACCAAGCTGATCCGCGACATGGACGCGGGTGAGATTCGGGCCGCCTTCGTGTTCTACATCGGGGCGGGCGCGGTGGCGACCGCTGGTATCATCGCGTTGGCGCGGTCGCTGCCGACGATCGTCGGGGCGTTTCGCGCCGGGTTCGCCGACATGCGCGCCAGCCGTCTCGGCCAAGCGGTAGCCGCGAAGCTCCGCACCGACGACGACCTGCCGATCAGCGTCACCGTCTTTGGCTCGATCCTGCTCGCCATCGCGATTGCGCTGATCCCAGGCATTGGCGTGAACCTCCTCGGCGGCATCCTCATCATCATCTTCGGGTTCTTTTTCACGACGGTGTCATCGCG
This sequence comes from Gemmatimonadota bacterium, assembly GCA_003223395.1. GTDB lineage: Bacteria > Gemmatimonadota > Gemmatimonadetes > Gemmatimonadales > GWC2-71-9 > 20CM-2-65-7. Next base: position 14,498 of record QHUZ01000054.1, read on the forward strand.
GATCTGCGGGCAGGTGGGCAGCTCGGCGAACCCGATCTCCGGGATGACCATCGCGGCCCTGATCGCGATCTCTTTCATCTTTCTGCTGCTCGGCTGGAACCAGATCGATGATCGCGTGCGCGCCATCTCGATCGCCTGCGTGATCGCCGTAGCCGTGGCGAATGGCGGCAACACATCGCAGGACCTGAAGACCGGGTTCCTGGTCGGTGCGACGCCCAGGCGCCAGCAGATCGCGATTCTCATCGGGGCGATCGGATCGGCGTTGGCCGTGGGCTGGACCCTCACCTTCCTCAACGGAGCCTACAGCTACCAGGTCCCCGAAACGCGCGCCGGCTTCGTCGCGCCGGCGAGCGGCAAGAGCGCCGACGGCAACGTGGTCGTGCATACCGAGACGATGTCGCACTTCGGGATCGGCGGGACGGACTCGAGCGACAACAGTAGTTACCAGGTGATTCGGGTCTACGTCGAAACGCTTGGCGTGCCCCCCGGGAAATACCTCGTCGATCCCGCGTCGCACGAGATTCGCTACGTCGTAGACCCGGGCATCGGCGGCCGCATTCACGAATACCGCGGGCATGAGCTGAAGCGACTCGATTCTCCCAAAGCGACGCTGATGGCGCTGATCACCGACGGGATCCTCACCCACAAGCTGCCCTGGGCCCTCGTACTCATCGGCGTATTCCTCACGATCGCCATCGAGCTGATGGGTGTGTCCTCACTCCCAGTCGCCGTCGGCGTCTATCTCCCGCTGAGCACGTCCGCAGGCATGTTCGCGGGCGGCATCGTGCGCTGGCTCGTCGAGCGCCGCAGTCGTTCGGATAACCGGTCGCTCGCGGAGATCGAGTCGGGTCCGGGCGTGTTGTTCGCCAGCGGCTTGATCGCGGGCGGCGCGATCTGCGGGATCGCGGTCGCGGCCATCGCCGGGTGGGGAAGCGCCCGTGGCATGTCCGCGGAGTGGCTCGCAGAAAAGATCGGGCTGTTTCACACGCTGGGCGGGTTCGCGACGTCGGCCATCGTCGGCCTGATCATGTTCGCGATTCTGGGAGTGTTGCTCTATCGCACCGGCCTCCGCCGGCAGTAGACACCATAACGACACCATAACGACGCACACAACGACAGCGTGACCATCAAAACCGTCGGATTCCTGAAGAAGCTGCTCGATACGGCGGGGCCGTCGGGCTTTGAGCAGGCCCCGGGCCGCGTGTGGCGCGAGGAGGTCGGGGAATTTGCCGATGACGTCCGCGCCGACGTGCACGGCAACTCCGTCGCCGTCTTGAACCCCAAGGGCAAGCCGCGGGTGATGTTCGCGGGCCACATCGATGAAATCGGCATTCAAATCACGCACATCGATGATGATGGTTTTCTCTACTTCAGCGGCATCGGAGGATGGGACTCGCAGGTGCTGGTCGGTCAGCGCGTCCTGATCCTCAGCCGCGAGGGCCCGGTGCACGGCGTGGTGGGGAAGAAAGCGGTTCACCAGTTGAAGAAGGAGGAGCTGGACCGTGTCACGAAGGTGATCGATTTATGGATCGACATCGGCGCGGCCAACCGCGATGCGGCGGCAGCGCGCGTCCGGATTGGCGATGCGGGTGTCCTGGATACCCGGGTCGAGGAATACCCCAATGGCCGCATCGTGTCCCGCAGCATCGACAACCGTATTGGTGCCTTCGTCGCGGCCGAGGCGCTCCGCCGGTTGGCGACGGCGCGCCCCAAACACGCCGCCGTGTTCTCCGTCGCGTCGACCCGCGAGGAGATTGCCTGGACCGGGAGCGGTGCCCGCACCAGCGCGGTGGGAATCGAGCCCGATGTCGCGGTCGTGGTAGACGTCACCCACGCGACCGACTATCCCGGCGCCGACAAGAAGCAGACGGGCGATCACAAGCTGGGCGCCGGCGTGGTGCTGAGCCGTGGCTCTTCGGTGAGCTCCGTGGTGTTTGATCTGCTGGTCGAGTGCGCCGAGGGCGCGAAGATCCCCTTCACGATCCAGGCGGCGCCGCGCGACACGGGGACCGACGCCGACGCGATCTACAACGCCATGCGCGGCATTCCCACGGGGCTCGTGAGTGTGCCCAACCGCTACATGCACAGCCCGAATGAAATGGTGGCGCTCGAGGATCTCGATCGCGCCGCCGATCTGCTCGCCGCGTTCGCACGCCGGCTCGAGCCCGGACTGGATTTCATTCCGCGGTAGGTGCTGAAACAAACAGGGTCCCGGCAGACTGCCCGGGACCCTGAGTTGGTCAGGAGTGAATCGGTACTTAGTTCAACATCTGCCCGAAGTCGATGTTAATCGTCCAGGACCCAAAGGTGCTGACCTGGATCGGGAACGTATATCCCAGCCCTCCGCAGCCCGTACCGCTCAACGGAACGGTCTGGTGATACGTGGGCTGGCCCACTACGCACACGCTGTACGTACCGGCCTGGAGCGCGGCGAAGACGTAATTGCCCGCGTCATCCGTCGAGGCGCTGCTCAAGAGCAGGCCATTGGCATCGAACAGCTGCACGCTCCAACCGGCTAACCCCATCTCACCCGCGAACGGATCGCGGGCGCCGTTGCCGTCGACGTCTTCCCACACCATACCGTGCACCTCGTTGATCCCAGGAGCCGGAGGTGGCGGTGGCACCGGAGCCGGAGGCGGCGGTGGCGGTGGCGGCGGCACCGGAGCCGGCGGCGGCGGCGGAGGAGGCGGCGGTGGCGGTGGCGGCGGCACCGGAGCCGGCGGCGGCGGCGGAGGCGGCGGCGGCGGTGGCGGCGGCGGCGGTGGCGGCGGTGGCGGCGGCGGCGGCGGAGGCGGAGGCGGAGGCGGAGGCGGTGCCGGAGGCGGCACCGGGTCCTGGCACTTCTTGGCCTGGCCCGGCGGCACACGACCGCTGTTCCCAGCGGCCGCCGGCATCACTTTGCAGGCGGTGGCGCTGTTGGCGCTGTTGTTGGCGCTGTTGCCACGAGCCTGAGCGGCGACCGCAAACAGCGGCAACGCCGAGAGGCCGAGCACAGCAAAGAGGACGCGAACGCTTTTCATGATCTCTCCTGACCGAAGAGGTCGTGGTTGTTAGACAGCACCCCCCTACGGGCAAGAACCGCACCCATTTTGGCACGGGAGACATAACGAGTTATGGGGCAACACGATAAGTCAGTCGGACAGCGCGAAATGTGCTCGTGCTGTTGTCGTAATACTTGACGTTGCGTTATGCGGTTTTTGAGGCGATCTGCAAGTGACATTCAGGCAGAAAAACCTGCCCTATTTTCGCTTCAGATCCGCGAGGGCGGATTGAGCGGCGGTGCGGACCTGTTTGTCGCCATCATCGGTGAGACCTTCGAGCGTTCCTATCGCCGCCGGCGTCGCGGCGATGCGAAGCGCCTCGACCGCCGTGGCGCGCAGCGCGGCCGGCTTCCGTCCAAATAACCGGCCACCCGGCTGCGCAAACTTGATGAGCGCCTGCACGGCTGACGCGCTGGCGATCCGGCCCAGTGCGAGAATCAGCTCGCGCTCTACGGCTTCATCCTCTTCCTCCTCCATCGCGACCACCAGCGGCATCGCGAGGGCGCTCGACTTGCGCCCGCCGACGCCGAGGGCGGCCTGCATGCGCACCTCGGAAGATTTGTCGCGCAACGCGCGCCGCAGCGGCTCGGCTGCCGAGCTCGACCCGATCTTCGCGAGCGCCATGGCGACCGCCTTGCGGACCCGTTCGTCGTCGTGCTCGAGCTGCTTGGCGAGCGCCGGGACGGCCTCGTCCAAGCCGAGCTCGCCCGCCAGCTCGGCGACGTTCCGAACGACGAACCACTGGTGATGCCCCAGCATATGGACCAGCTGGTCGGTCCCCTCCTTCATGCCGGTCAGCGCCATGAAAATGCCGCGCCGCTCCTCGATGGTCGGTGCCGCCACCAGGAGGTCCAGCAGCACTTCGACACCATCCTCCCCTGCCCTGCGCAGCACGAGCAGGGCGTCCTCCCGGTCCGTGGGATCATTGGCCACCTCGGCGATCGCTTCGAGCAGCGCCTTGCTGTACATGCGCTTCAGCGCAATCGAGTACTGCCGGCGTCGCGACGCGTCGCTCACCTGCTGCTCTGCCCGGACGATCCCGGCGACAATCATCAGTGCCTGCGTGGTGCGGTTGGTCTTCATCGCCGTCTCGAGCTGACGGCCCAGGACCGCCAGCACGTCACCGACATGCGGTCCATCCGGCTTTTCCTTCAGCTGCGCGATGAGGTCGGCCGTCGTCCGCGTCGCCGCCGCCGCCGGGGAAAATCCGGAGCTTTGGGCGGTCGCTTCCCGCACGATCTCGGGGATATCCTCCGTCCCGCTGGCCGCACTCGGGACCGGACGCGGCGGAGCCTTGGTGATTGGGGCAATCGGCGTTCCGAACACGAAGGTCTGCATCCGAACGGAGATGTGTGTCGCCCCGCTCGCCCGGAGCCGGGCCGCGAGATCGTCATCGCCCGGCTGATCGGCGAGCACCCGGAGCAGCTCGAACATCTCGGGGAGCGGAGGATCGGCCGGAATGGCGATCTCCTTTACAGAGTGAAACTCGATCCGCTGCAGCAGGGTCTCGGCATCTACCGTCGCGGCGTTGACGAGCAGCTTCCCGTCCTGCGCCGCGATCGTCACACCCTCGACCTTGAGCATGGAAACCAGCGTGCGGAACTGCGCCTTCTGGCTCTCTTTCGCCCCAGGATCGCGAAACAGCTCGAGCGTGCGTGCGACCGACGCGGCGAAGTCCTGCGGGGTGGCCATGGGGAGGCTGAATCTATAGAGTACGCCCCATGATCGCACTGCTCCTGCTCACAACCGCCCTGTGCGGCGTTCCGCAAGACACGTTGTCGCCCGCGGCGCGGCGAATCCTGGCCGATGTGCGGTTCCTCGCCGCCGACAGTCAGGAAGGGCGTGGCGTCGGGACTGCCGGGCTTCAGCGCGCGGGGGCGTACATCCGGGACGGCCTCGCGCGCGCTGGGCTGCGCGTTTCGTTCCAGGACTTCACGATCCCCGCCGATGCGCCGGCCGTGCTCCACACCACACTCGGCGGGACGCCCACTCGCAACGTCGTCGCCATCATCCCCGGATCCGCGCGGGCGCTGCGGGGCGAAATGGTCGTCATTGGCGCGCATTACGATCACCTCGGACTCGGCGGATTCGGCGCGCTCGATCCCGATTCGACCGGCAAAGTCCACAACGGCGCTGACGACAACGCGTCCGGAACCGCGGCCTTGCTGGAGATCGGCCGGCTCCTGGCCAGGCGGCATCCCGCCCGGACGGTCGTACTGGTCGCATTCAGCGGCGAGGAGCTGGGCACGCTCGGTTCGTCCTACTTCGTGCACCACTCGGCGCCGCAGCCGATCGACTCGCTCTACGCGATGCTCAACCTCGATATGGTGGGGAGGCTGCGGAACGCGCGCCTGCTGGCGCTCGGTGCCGGGACGGCGCGTGAATTCCCCGCCCTGCTCGATTCCCTCAACACGCCGCCGCGATTTGACCTCCGGGCGTCGGGAGATGGCTGGGGACCCAGCGATCACGCCGTCTTCTTCGCGACACGCCATCCGGTGCTGCACTTTTTCACCGACCTGCACGAGGACTATCACCGCTCGACCGACGACTGGGACAAGCTCAACGTCACCGGAATCGCGCAGGTAGCGCAGTTCGTCGCCGATCTGGCGTGGTCGCTGGCCAATCGGCCCGGTCCCCTGACGTTCGTGGATGCTCCCCGCCCGCAGGCCACAACGGGGGGATCAGGCTACGGGGCTTATCTCGGCACGATTCCCGACTTGAGCGGCGGCGGCGTGTCCGATGGAGTCCGCATCACCGGCGTCCGCGCGGGCAGCCCCGCCGAACAGGCGGGCCTATTGGCGGGCGACGTGATCACGGCGATCGGCAACAAACACATCGGCAACTTGTACGACATGACCGACGCGCTGCGCAGCCATCAGGCGGGCGATACCGTCGTCATCGTGAGCACGCGCGACGGCGTCGAGCGGCGTGCCACGACGGTGTTGGGGAAACGCCCGTGACCAGCAGCGCCGCGTCGGAAGTGACGAAGGTCGTGCGCGCGCTGCGCGCGGCACATTTGCACGACGAGGGGCATCAAGCGTTGCTCCAGATGGCGTGCGAGCGTATTCAGTCGTGGGGCACGCCCTACACCTCCGTCTACGCGTACATGCTCCACGGCGACGAGCTGGAACTGGAAGCCTACGCCGGCCGCGAGACGGAGCACACTCGCATCCCCGTCGGAAAGGGTGTGTGCGGCACTGCGGTCGCGGAAAAGCGGGACCAGAACGTCGCCGACGTGAGCGCGATCGGGAATTATCTCGCCTGTAACCTGTTCACCAAGTCGGAGCTGGTCGTGCTGATTCGGCGCGGCGACCACATCCTCGGCCAAATCGATATCGATTCCGACGTGCCGAACGGCTTCGGCGAGCGCGAACATGCCGAGGTGAAGGAAGTCGCCGACGCGCTGGCTGTACTGCTGTAGTGCATCTGTTCACTCGGCAGGTGGGGTCCGGCCCTCTCGTCGTCGTTCTCCACGGCGGTCCAGGCGCGAGTCACGACTACCTCCTGCCGCAATACGACCTGCTCGCACAGGGTCGCTCTCTCTTCTATTACGACCAGCGTGGCGGCGGCCAATCGCCGGCGTCGCGGGACACCCCGGTCGGTTGGCAGGAGCATGTCGCAGACCTGGAGGGCATTCGGGCGCAGCTGGGCCTCGAGCGGCTCACGGTGTGTGGATACTCTTGGGGCGGCTTGCTGGCAGTGCTGTACCTCCTCGAACATCCCGACCGTGTCGAACGGCTGGCGCTCGTCGCCCCGGCCTCGATCACCGCCGAATACCGGCGTCAGTTCGAGGAGGAATTCGCGCGCCGCATGGCGGCCCCGGAAATCAAGCGCGAGCGTGACGCGCTGCGGGCGAGCGGCTTACGCGAGCGTGATCCCGCTGCCTACCAACGGCGAGCCTTCGAGCTGTCCGTAGCCGGGTACTTTCGCGACTTCCACGACGCGAAAAACCTCACGCCGTTTCGCGTGACCGCCCGCACCCAGGAAGCAGTCTGGAAGAGTCTGGGAGACTATGATCTGCGACCCAGGTTCAAGGAGACCGCGTCCCGCTTCCCCCTTCCCCCTTCCCTCGTCGTACACGGCACGTTCGATCCGCTGCCGATCGCCGCGTCACGCGAGCTCGCCGCGTTACTCAAGGCTCGACTGAAGGAGCTTCCCGTGGGCCACTGCCCGCACGTCGAGGCAACCGCCGAGTTTGTCCGTACCCTGGACGATTTCCTTCCCAAAGCATGAGAACGACGCCTTTCGCGCTCGCCTTCACCGAGATCGAGCCACGGTTTCCGGCCATCGCCGAGGCACTACAGCAGGACGGCGCAGCGGTCACTGACCGCGATCGCTTCGCATTGCTGGAACCCGTTGGAAGGTTGCTCAAGGAGATTGTGCCGGAAGGCGCCGGCGCAGATGCGCTCGAGGTGCACGTGCTGCTGCTGCATCACGCATATCAGTTTTGGGCCGCCGAGCAACCGGTCTATCAGATCAGCGACGAGGCCTTGAGTCGGGCCGCCCTCGAAGAGCGCATCACGACGGCGCTGCCGCATCCCGCCCAGTATCTACAGCTGCCCGAGCTGCGCGTCTGGGGCTCGCCGAACGAAGGCAGCCCGCCCGAGCCGCTCGACGGCATGTTCGTGAGCGAAGCCGCCGCGGGAGACGGCGCAATCGATGTCCTCGCGATTTTCGGGATGCGTCCGGATCGACCGGGGTTCAGCGCGGTGGGATTGGCGGGCCGAGCCGATCCTGACGATCCGACGGCGGGCGAAATCGAAATCGCGGCAGCACGCGAGGATGGCACTCCACCATTCGCTCCCAAGCTGGCGGGCGGCTCGGCAGCCGGACTGTACTCCGTGGCCAATGCCGCCGAGCTGTTGCTGCTCACGTGCCGGCTCCTGACGCTGCTAGATTCCGGCTGACCCATGAAGACGAAAGTCGCGACGACCGAACGCAAGGCGCGGGCGCGGAAGATCATCGCTCGCCTGAAGCGCGAGTATCCGGACGCGACCTGCGCGCTGCACCATAGCAACGCCCTCGAGCTCGTCGTCGCGACGATTCTCTCCGCGCAATGCACCGACGCGCGGGTCAACCTGGTCACGCCACATCTGTTCGCGAAGTACCGCACGGCCGCCGACTACGCGGCTGTCGATCCCCGAGTGCTGGAAAAGGAGATTCAGTCCACCGGCTTTTTCCGGAACAAGACCAAATCCATCATTGGCATGGCGCAGGCGCTCGTCGAGCGGCATGGCGGCGAAGTGCCGCAAACCATGGAAGAGCTGACCGCCCTGCCCGGCGTGGGCCGCAAGACCGCCAACGTCATCCTCGGCACCTGGTTCAAGAAGAACGAGGGCATCGTCGTGGACACGCACGTCCATCGTCTGACCCGCTTGCTGGGCCTCACCCGGCAGGACGACCCGGTGAAGATCGAGCAAGACCTGATGGAGATCGTCCCGCGCGACGAGTGGACCTGGTTTTCACACACGCTGATCCTGCACGGCCGCGCCGTTTGCATCGCGCGGCGCCCGAAGTGCGCCGAGTGCGTCATCAACCGGCTGTGCCCGAGCTCGCTGGTATGAGAGCGCCCGCGCCGGTCGATCGCGATTCGCTGGTCGCTACCCGACGCGACATCCATCAGCATCCCGAGCTGGGCTTCGAGGAGACCCGCACGGCGAACCTGATCACCGAGCGCCTCCGTGGTCTGAAGTATCAGGTCACCCCGGGAATCGGAAAGACCGGTGTGGTGGGACTTAAGGGGAATGGCGGCCGCTGCGTGTTACTGCGGGCAGACATGGATGCGTTGCCTGTCGAGGAAGCCAACGCGGTCCCCTATCGGTCCAGGCGGCCCGGGAAAATGCACGCCTGCGGTCACGACGGGCACGTCGCGATCGGACTCGAGGTGGCGCGCCGTCTGGCCCCGCTCGCGCTCCCCGGCAGTGTGAAGTTCGCGTTCCAGCCGGCCGAAGAAGTCTCCAATGGCGCGCAAGCGATGATCCAGGACGGCGTGCTCGAGAAGCCCAAAGTTGACGCGGCGTTCGGCATTCACCTCTGGAACGACCTGCCGGTCGGCACGATCGGGATCATGGCGGGGCCCGTGATGGCGTCGGTCGATCAGTTCGAGATCGAGATTCTGGGACGTGGTGGCCATGCGGCGGCGCCGCACCAGACCATCGATCCGGTGCTGGTCGCGGCCCACGTGGTCACTGCGCTGCAGAGCCTGGTCTCCCGGCGGCGGGATCCGCTCGCGGAAGCGGTGGTTTCGGTGACGGAGATACACGCAGGGCGGGCGTTCAACGTGATTCCCGACCGCGCCGACCTGCGCGGCACCGTGCGGACGTTCGGAGGCCATTTCTTTGAGGATGCGCCGCGGCTGGTCCAAGAGACGGCGCAGGGTGTCGCGGCAGCGTTCGGGGCCCGGGCCAACGTGAATTACCGCCGTCTGAGCGCCCCGCTCATTAATAATGAAGAGCTGAGCAGGTTGATGGGCGACGTCGCCGCCGGGATGGTCGGCGGCACCAACGTCCGCCAGGGCGTCCGCACGATGGGCGGCGAGGACATGGCCTACTTCCTGTCCAGCGTCCCGGGGTGCTTTGCCTTCGTCGGATCGGCGCCCAAAGGGGGACGCGCCTCCCCGCATCACAGTCCCACGTTCGACATCGATGAGGAGTCGCTCGTGATCGGCGCGGAGTTGTTGACGCAAACCGCGATCCGGTACCTGGATTAGCGGGGAAGTCGTGGCGCCGAACCAGCTGACCTCCGAAACCTCCGCATACCTCAAGTCTGCAGCGCACCAGCCGGTCCACTGGTCGCCGTGGGGCGACGCGGCGTTCGAGCGCGCCCGGCAGGAAAACAAGCCGATCCTCCTCGACATCGGGGCCGTCTGGTGCCACTGGTGCCACGTCATGGATGGCGAGTCGTACGAGGATCCGGCGGTCGCCGAGCTGCTGAACAGGGATTTCGTGTGCATCAAGGTGGACCGCGACGAGCGGCCCGATGTGGACGCGCGTTATCAGCGCGCGGTGCAGGCGCTCAGCGGGCAGGGCGGCTGGCCGCTCACGGCGTTCCTGACGCCGGACGGTGAGGTCTTTTTCGGCGGCACCTACTTCCCGCCGGACAACAACGCCTACGGCCGGCCGGGATTTCGCCGCGTGCTGATGGAAATCGCGCGCACGTTTCGCGAGGAGCAAGAGCGCGTCACCACGAACGCGCGCGCGATTCGCGAGCACGTCGTCCAGACGCTGGATGAAGCGAAGCCCGGCGTGGTGAATCCCGATCTGGTCAGCGGCGCCGCCGACCAGATGGCCAAGCTGTTCGACGTGCGCTACGGCGGCTTCGGCGCGGCGCCCAAGTTCCCGCACCCCGCCGCAATCGAGTTCCTGCTCGCGCGCTGGCACGACAGCCTCGGGGGGGGCGGCCTCGCCTGGCAGCGGGAGATCGTCGAGAAGACACTCACCGGCATGGCGCGCGGCGGCGTTCGCGATCAGCTCGGCGGTGGCTTCCATCGCTACTCGGTCGATGAGCGCTGGATCGTCCCGCATTTCGAGAAGATGTCGTACGACAACTCCGAGCTGCTGCGCGCGTACCTGTCGGCCTACCAGGCGTTCGGGACCCCGCTGTTCAGGGAAGTCGCAACCGGCATCGTGGATTGGGTGCTCGAGGTCATGGCCGACAAGGAAAATGGAGCGTTCGCAACCTCACAGGACGCAGACCTGACGTTCGGCGATGACGGCGACTACTGGACCTGGACGGTGGACGAAGCCAAAGGCGCGTTGACGGCCCGGGAATTTGCGGTCGCGTCGGCCGTATACGACATCCAGGAACCGGGCGAGATGCATCACAACCCGAAGAAAAACGTGCTGTGGTGGAAGCAGGACCCTGCGAGTGACGACGAGCGGCCCGTCCTGCGCACCGCGATGAAGAAGCTCAAGGCCGCGCGCGACCTTCGCACAGCACCGTTCGTGGATCAGACGGCCTATGTCAACTGGAACGCGATGCTGGCGGGCGCCTTCCTACAGGCCGGT
>QHUZ01000122.1 GCA_003223395.1 Gemmatimonadota bacterium
CGCATCCGTCGCGCCGACCGCAGCGGTCGTCGTCGCGCGCGAGCTCACCAAGCTGCACGAGGAGCTCGTGCGCGGGACGGCGTCGGACCTCGCGGCACGCTTCGCGGAGAAAGCGCCCAAGGGCGAGGTGACCGTCGTGTTCGCACCCGGCAAAGGTCTGCTGACCCTGCCCACCCAGTAGGTGGTGGGCCTAAACTCCGGCCAACAACGGCGCGGGGAGGGTGCTATGAGGCTCGGCTTGTCTTCGTTCTTGTTCCGCACCACGGCAGCGATCGTCGTCGCGGCGCTAGCGGTGTCCGCGTGTGCGAGTCCGACGGCGCCCGGAGTATCGACCGCCCCGTCCGCGGCGGCCGGGCCGGTGTCCGGCGGGACGGTGACGATCCCGATCGGCGCGGATCCCACGCTCAACCCGTGGAGCCCGAACGCCTTCGTCGAGTCCCTCTTCATCAACCGGGTCATCTTTGACGGCCTCACGAAGCCCGGGAAGGACCTCGCGCCCGCGCCGGACCTCGCGGAGAGCTGGACGATCGCGCCCGACGGCCTCAGCTGGACGTTCAAGCTCCGCAGCGGAGTGAAGTGGAGCGACGGCCAGCCGTTCACCGCAGACGACGTTGCATTCACTTTCAACGATGTCGTGCTCAAGCCGGACCTCGGCGCGCAGAACAGAGCCAGCTACGCGGCGGTCAAGAGCGTCACCGTCGTCGACCCGACCACCGTGCGCTTCGATCTCTCCCGGAAGTTCGCGGCGCTCCCATCGTTCCTCGCGTACAACGCGGGCATCCTGCCTAAGCACGTGCTGACGGCCGACCCGCTGAAGACCACCACGTTCAACAAGGGCACCCCGGTCAGCACCGGCCCGTTCAAGGTCGACAAGTACACCTCCGGTCAGAGCGTGTCGCTGGTCCGCAACGAGAATTACTTCGGGCCCAAGCCCTACCTCGACAAGCTCGTGTTCACCGTCGTGGCGGATCCGAACACGCAGGTCGCGCAGGCGCTCTCCGGTGATCTGCAGATCATGATCTTGGACAACAAGGCGGCCGTCGATCGCATGAAGAGCACGGCGGGCCTGAGCGTCGTGGCACGCCCGCTCGTGCAGTACTACTGGCTATCGCTGAATCAGACCGATAGCCGCTTCACCGACGTGCGCGTCCGCCAGGCCTTCGTGACCGCGAACGATCGCGCCGCGATCATCAAGTCCGTCGAGCTCGGGTACGGCTCGATCGCGAACAGTCCGATCACGCCGGCCCTCGCGGCGTACTACGACCCGTCGCTCGCATCGAAGTACCCGTATGACCCCGCGAACGCCACCGAGCTGCTGAAGGCCGCGGGCTGGACCCCGGGCGCGAACGGCGTCCTCCAGAAGGATGGCAAGCCCTTCCAGTTCACCATGGACGTCGGGCAGCGCGGCGTTCTCGAGCCCGTCAACGCGCTGATCCAGCAAGACCTCAAGAAGGTCGGCGTGATCGTCGACCTCAACACGATGGAGTGGAACTCCTACATCCAGAAGGACGTCGTGCGTCGCGAGTACACGGCGACCGTGAACTGGTGGACGTACCCGAGCGACCCGGACGTCTTCCCGTACTACCACTCGAGCGCTGCCGGGAAGGGCTTCAACATCCCGGGCTACCAGGACCCCAAGCTCGATGACCTGCTCGTGCAGGGGCAGAGCACGAGTGATCTCGAAGCCCGCAAGGCCGTGTACAAGCAGCTCCAGCAGTACACGTCCGAGGTGCTGCCGTACCTCTTCCTCTGGTACCCGCAGGAGATCGACGTGCTGAGCACGTCACTCAAGGGCGTGCCGGAGCTCGGCCTCCGCGACGCCATGCATTACGCCGGCGAATGGTGGTTGGCCAAGAAGTAGCTCGCTTCCTTTTCCAGCGCATCGCGTCGGGGGCGCTCGTGATCGTTTTCGCGAGCGCCCTCACCTTCTTCTTCGTCAACCTCGCGCCTGGCGGCCCGAGCTCCATCATGCGGTTCGACGTGAGCGCCGAGCAGCGCGAGGCCTTGATCAAGCGCATGGGCCTCGACAAGCCGGTGGTCGAGCGCTACGCGGATTGGGCGGCCGGCGCGATCCGCGGCGACCTCGGCACCTCGCTCCTTTCGGATGAGCCGGTGACACAGCGCATCGGCGAGCGTTTGCCGAACACTCTCATACTCGCCGGCGCCGCGCTGGTCGTGTCGATACTGATCGGCATTCCCATCGGCCTCATCCAGGCGCTGCGTCGCGGGAGCGCTCTCGATCACCTTCTCAGCTTCTACAGCGCGATCGGGCTCGCGGTGCCGGTCTTCTGGCTTGGGATCGTGCTCATCCTGGTCTTCGCCGTCTCGCTTGGGTGGCTCCCTTCCGCGGGCGTGACGACGATCTCCGAGGACACGCTCGTCGAGCGGCTGCGCCACCTCGCGCTGCCGACGGTCGCGCTCGCCACGACGACCCTTCCGACGATCGTGCGCTTCATGCGCTCGGCGGCTGAGCGCCGTCGGGGCCCTCGTGCCGCGGCTCCTCGGCGGCACGGTGGTGACGGAGTCGGTCTTCAGCTGGCCGGGCATGGGTCGCCTCGCGCTGGAAGCCGCGCAGGGACGCGACTACCCGCTGATCACCGGCATCACCGTCGTCGTCGCCGGGATCGCGGTCGCGACGACCCTGCTCGTCGACCTCGCGTACACGCGAATCGATCCAAGGCTGCGGGCGTCGTGACGCGTCTCGGACTGTTCGCCTTGGCGACCCTCGGCGTGATCGCCGTGCTGGTCGTGGCCGGGCCGCTCTTCTGGACCATCGCGCCCGAGACGACCAATCCCGCGCAGGGGCTCGCTGGGCCGAGCCTCGTACATCCGCTGGGCGCCGACGAGCTCGGGCGGGATGTGCTGAGCCGCCTTCTTCACGGCGGCCGCGTCACGCTCCTCGTTGGCGTCGCCGCCATGCTCGCTTCGCTTCTCATCGGTGTCGTCGTGGGCGCGATCGCGGGTTTCAATGGCGGCTGGCTGGATGCGCTCCTGATGCGCTTCACCGATGGGATGCTCGCTGTGCCGGCGTTCTTCTTCATCCTCGTTGTTATCACGCTCGTCGGTACGAGCGTAGGAACGCTCGTGTTGGTGATCGGCGCGCTCTCGTGGATGCCGGTCGCGCGCGTCGTCTACGGCGAGACGCTGCGGTGGAAGACCGCCGAATTCGTGGTCGCCGCGACCTCGCTCGGCGTGCCACCGCCGCGCCTACTGGTGCGGCACATCCTTCCGCAGGCGATCCCGTCGCTTGTCGTGTCGGCGACGCTCGGTGTCGCGTTCGCCATCCTCACTGAATCGGCCCTCAGCTACCTTGCGTTCGGCGTTCAGCCGCCGCTGCCGTCGTGGGGCAACATGCTGCAGCGCGCGCAGCAGTACGTATTCACCGCGCCGGCGCTCGCCCTTTACCCCGGCCTCGCGATCACAGTCGTCGTGCTCGCATTCAACTTCCTCGGGGACGGTCTGCGCGACGCGCTGGACCCCCGCCGCCGTCGCTAGTATCGGCAAGCCACACGTAGGGGAGGACGATATGAAGACAGCCGACGTCGGCAAGGCCACGCGCTACTCCGGCTTTAAGAGCTTCCAGTACCTCGAGGCGGGCACCGACTATCGCGAGTTCAAGCTCGCGAAGGAGCTCGGCCGAGTTCCGTCGCGCAAGGTGGAGGTCAGCGGCACGCAGGAAGACCGCGTCCAGCGTCTGCTGGCCGAGAACCTCGCGGTCTCGCTGCACGATCACTGCTTCGTCGTTCCCGCCGACTTCGACGATCTCGCCGAGTACCGTCGCCAGGGTCGCGATGTCACGGGCTACGCGGGGATGGCACAGTCCGGGCTCGACGCGGTGTTCGACTGCCTCATGGACGGCACGGCCACGATCACGTCGAAGGCCGGCTGGAAATGGGACGACATCATTTACGACCTCGGCATGCGTCTCTCGGACATCGCGCACCAGGACTTCATCGTCCGTGGCGAGACGCTGGACGACATCCGGCGCGCCAAAGAGAACGGGCAGATCGCGTTCATCGCCTCACTCGAAGCCGCCACCGCGATCGAGAACGAGGTCGACCGGCTCGACATCCTCTACGGGCTGGGGATCCGTTCGTCGGGCATCGCCTACAGCGAGGCGAACACACTCGGCAGTGGCCTGAAGGAAGCGAGGGACGGCGGCCTCACCGAATTTGGACGTCAGGCCGTG
>QHUZ01000055.1 GCA_003223395.1 Gemmatimonadota bacterium
GCGGTCGTGGCGGTGGTGCTGCCCACGCGCGAGGAGCTGCGATTGCTCGCTGCCATCGCGACGCCGGCGGTGCCGGTGCTCGCGCCGCAGGTTCCGTATCTCCGTTCCATCGCGACACTCACGGCGCTTCCCCTGCCCTCGGCGGCCGACCGCGCGCAGGATCGCAACGCCGAGCTGCGCACGCAGCTCGCGGCGCGTCTGGCTCACGGCGATGTCGATGCGGAACTGGCTGTGTTAGCGCCGCTGTTTGCGGATCACGATCCGGCGCTGGTGGCGGGGGCATTACTTGCGATCGGCCGTCGGCCATCTGCCATCAGCCAACCCTCGCCCCTCGCGTCGCCTCAATCGGGCTGGGCGAAGGTCTTCGTGACCGTTGGAACGAAAGATCGCGCGAGCGCCAAGGATCTTGTCGGGGCGCTGATCAAGGAAGTAGGCCTGCAGAAGGGCCAGATTGGGAAAATCGATGTGCGGGAGACGTTTTCTCTCGTCGAGGTGTCGCCGGATGCCGCGGATCAGGCCGTGCGGCGTCTCTCAGGAGTCTCGATTCGAGGACGGAGAGTCACCGCACGGCCTGATCGGGGCTGAAAGCCTACTTCTTGTTGTTGACCGCCATCTTCAGCTGCTTGCCCGCGCGGAATGCCGGAGCGATCGACGCCTTGATCTGAATGACGCCGCCCGTCTTCGGATTGCGACCCATCCTCGCAGCGCGCTTACGTGCCTCGAAATTGCCGAAGCCGGTGATCTGCACCTTGGAGCCCTTCTTCAACTCTGTGGCGATAATGCCCTTGTCGTCGAAGAGTGCCTCAACGGTGCGCGTGGCATCGGCCTTCGACATCTTCGTGCGCATCGCCAAAGCGGAGGTGAGTTCAGCCTTGTTCACTGCGATCTCCTTGAAGGGGGGCGCGGAAACCCGCATGAATACTGAAGAACTATGGGATATCACCCGAAAATCCGCAAGTTTGCTGGACTTTCTCGACCCACCCTGGCCCCTCCCCCCGACGACATATCCAAAGTTGTGGATATGTCCCGGTTGCTCACCTGCTTGATGACGGTTTAACGTGAGGGCCCATGTTCCAGCAAGCCACCCGCCCAGGATGGATCGAAGTCATTTCGGGCGTGATGTTCAGCGGCAAATCGGAAGAGTTGATCCGTCGCGTGCGGCGCGCGGTCATCGCCCGCAAGCAGGTGCAAGTCTTTAAGTCCCATCTAGATGCACGGTACGCCGGTCTCTTCTCGGTTTCGTCCCACGACGGCGTGACCGTCGAAGCCGAGCCCGTAGACTCCGCCGAAGAGATCTCGCGTCGTCTCCGCGATACGACTGAAGTCGTCGCCGTCGACGAGGCACAGTTCCTCGACGACGGCATCGTCGATTTGGCGAACCGCCTCGCCGACCGAGGGGTCCGCGTCATTCTCGCGGGCACCGACGTCGACTTCCGGGGCCTGCCGTTCGGTCCGATGCCGATCCTCATGTGCGTCGCCGAGGTGGTGGACAAGTTCCAGGCGATCTGCGTGGTCTGTGGTGGTCCCGCCACCAGGAACCAGCGCCTCGTCAACGGCAAGCCGGCGCTCTGGGACAGCCCGATCATCATGGTTGGTGGGCGGGAATCCTATGAAGCGCGCTGCAGGCATTGCCATCGGGTGCCCAGGCAAGATGAAGATCAGACCGCACTGCTATAGGCCCACATGCTCAACGTAGGCGTCACCGGCAACATCGCCTCGGGCAAGTCGACCGTCGTCGAGCTCTTCAAGCGTTGGGGCGCGACCGTGATCGACGCCGACAGCCTCGCCCGCGACGCGCAGGCACCGGGCAACGCCGTGCTGGCGGCGATCGCCCGCCGCTTCGGAGCCGACGTGTTGGGTCAGGACGGGACGCTCGACCGCGCGGCATTGCGCGCCAAAGTGATGGGCGACGACGCCGCCCTTGCCGCGCTCAACGCCATCGTCCACCCCGCCGTCCAAGCCCGCCGGCTGGAGCTGCAGCAGCAGGCGCGCGAGCGGGGCGATGCCATTGTCGTCAACGACATCCCGCTGCTCTTCGAGGTCCTCGATCCGGCGCAGTTCGATGTGATCGTCCTGGTCGACGCACCCGTTGCGCTCCGGCGGACTCGGCTCCGTGCCCTGCGGGGTCTGTCCAACGAAGAGGCCGATCGGATGGTCGCCGCCCAGATGCCCGCGGAACGCAAGCGGCCGCGGAGCACGTACGTCATCGAGAACGACGGGACATTGGCGGAGCTCGAAAAAGCAGCCAAGAAAGTCTTTGCCAACCTGCGCAAGGCGGCGGCGCGCGCCGGCGTCCAGAATGAAGCGCCGGGCCAGACCCTGCTGCTCACCGCTCTGGACTCCAAGGACGCCGCCGCGCCGGTGCTGCAGGCGATCGAGCGCCGCTACCGCGACGCCGGGATGCGCGTCGAGCGCACGACGGTCAAAGGATTAGCAAAGACGTTGAAGGCCGGGACGCCGTTGTCCATCGTCGCAACGGCGCATGCCGCGGACGGCGCGCGCGCCGCCTGGGAGGCGGCCGATCCGCCCCGACCCTGCCGCCTCTATTATTTGTCCCCCGACCCCGATCCGATTGCGGTGCGGCTCGACCTGCGCCCGTGGGGCGAGACCCGCGTCGCCCTCAGCGAAGAAGACGGCGCAGGGCTGGCGCCCCGCGCGGACCTGTTGTAGGCTCTCGTCCCATGTCCAGCATGCCGAAGGACCTCCGCTATACGCAGGACCACGAGTGGGTACGGGAAGGTGGTGACCCGCAGGTGGTCGAGGTGGGCATCACCGACTACGCCCAGGGCGAACTGGGAGACGTGGTGTTCGTGGAGCTTCCCAAGTCCGGCGCCGCGTTCAAGCAGCGCGACGTCTTCGGAACGATCGAAGCGGTGAAGGCCGTGTCCGAGCTCTACTCCCCCGTGGCCGGGACGATCGTGGAAGCGAACAAAGCGCTCGAACAGGACCCCGCCCTCGTCAACCGCGATCCCTACGGCAAAGGCTGGATGGTGAAGGTGAAGCTCAAGGACCCCAAAGAATTGGATGAGCTGCTCCGCGCCGACGCGTACGCGAAGCATGTTGGAGAGTGAAAGCCACATTCCACGGACACGCCTGTTTTGTGCTGGAGCGGGACGGCAAGCGCGTCATCATCGACCCATTTCTCACCGGTAACCCCGCCGCCGTCATTGCACCCGACAAAGTCCCGCACCTCGACGCAATTCTGCTCTCACACGGCCATGGCGACCATTTGGGCGATGCCGTCGCGCTGTCGCGGCAGCACAAGGCGACCATCGTGGCCACCTACGAGCTGGCGCAGTTCTGCGCCGATCGAGGGGCGACGACCCACGCCATGCACATCGGCGGAGCGCACGCGTTCCCCTTCGGCACCGTGAAGCTCGTACCCGCCTTCCACGGCGGGCGCGTCGAGGGCGACGAGACTGGGCGGTACACGACCAATCCCGCCGGCATCGTCGTGACGATCGGCGGGAAGACCGTCTATCACACCGGGGACACCGGGCTGACGCTTGAAATGCAGCTCCTGGCCGGTCGGATCGATCTCATGCTGGTGCCGATCGGCGATAATTACACCATGGGCGTTGCCGACGCGGCCCGCGCGGTGGAATTCGTGAAACCCAAAAGCGTTATTCCCATGCACTACAACACGTGGGATATCATCAAGGCCGATCCCGCGGAATTCCGGCGCCTGGTAGGCAACACCTCGGCCGTCACGGTGCTGAAACCAGGGGAATCCTTCACACTCCCGTAAGATGGATATCGAACGCGATCTGTTTCAGGAACGACACATTGGGCCCTCGCCCGAGGACCAGGGCGCCATGCTTCAGGCACTCGGCTACGATTCGCTCGACAAGTTCATCGACGCGGTCGTGCCCGCAGACATCCGGCTGCCGGGGTCGCTGCGGATTCCTGAAGCGCGGTCCGAACAGGAAGCACTCGACGCGCTCCGCCAGCTCGCCACGCAGAATCAGGTCTTCCGCTCCTACCTCGGCATGGGGTACCACGACTGCTTCACGCCCACGGTGATCCAGCGCAACGTCCTGGAAAACCCCGGGTGGTACACAGCCTATACGCCCTACCAGGCGGAGATCGCGCAGGGCCGGCTCGAGGCGCTCCTCAACTTCCAGACGATGGTGTCGGACCTGACGGGGCTCGAGATCGCGAACGCCTCGCTGCTCGATGAAGGCACCGCTGCCGCCGAAGCGATGCATCTGACCGAGGCCGTCACGAAGCACGAGGGCAAGCTCACTTACCTGATCGACGCCAACTGTCATCCGCAGACCATCGCGGTCGTGCGCACCCGCGCCGCCGCACGTGGCATCGACGTGGTGGTCGCCGATCCCGGCGCGTTCAATTTCCAGCAGGGCAAGGTGATCGGCGCGCTGATTCAGTATCCGGCCACCGATGGCGCGATCCGCGATTACCGCCCGCTGTGCGAGACGGCGCACGCGGCGGGTGCGCTCGTGACGGTGGCGACCGATTTGCTCGCGCTCACCCTGCTCACGCCACCCGGCGAGTGGGGCGGGGGGGGCGCGGACATCGCCGTCGGCAACTCGCAGCGCTTCGGCGTGCCGCTTGGCTACGGCGGCCCGCACGCCGCCTTCTTCGCCACGCGCGATGAATTCAAGCGCCACCTCCCGGGCCGCATCATCGGCGTCTCCAAAGACCGTGCCGGGCGGACCGCATTGCGCATGGCCCTGCAGACCCGCGAGCAGCACATCCGCCGCGAGAAGGCGACGAGTAATGTCTGCACTGCGCAGGTCCTGCTCGCCGTCGTCGCGTCCATGTACGCGGTTTATCACGGTCCTGAGGGACTGCGCCGGATCGCGCGCGGTGTGCACGCGTACACCGCAGCCCTCGCCGCCGCGTTGGAAAAACTCGGATACCGGCTGGCCTATCCTCGTTTCTTCGATACGCTGGCCGTCGAGGTGCCGGAGGATGTGCTCCCGCGCATCCTCGACGCCGCGCGCGTGAAACAGATCAACCTGCGGACGCTGTCGAAAACCCGGCTCGGCGTGGCATTCGACGAAACGGTGACCCGTGATGATGTCGCCGACGTGATCGCGGCGTTTGCCGCGCCGACGGGGCGGGAGTTGGGGACGCAGCATGCGGCCCCTCGGCTGGATTCATCTGCCATCCCCGAAGCGTTACGGCGCACCACGCCGTTCTGCACCCATCCCGTCTTCAACACGCATCACTCCGAAACGGAGATGCTGCGCTACCTGAAGCGGCTCGAGAATCGCGATTTGTCGCTGACGGCGGCGATGATTCCCCTCGGCTCGTGCACGATGAAGCTCAACGCCACGACCGAGATGTTTCCGATCACCTGGCCCGGCTTCAACCGTCTGCATCCCTTCGCGCCGCGGTCGCAAGCGCAGGGGTACGCGACGCTGTTCCGCCAGCTCGAGGAGTGGCTCGCGGAGATCACGGGCTTCGCCAAGGTGTCGCTCCAACCCAACGCCGGCTCGCAGGGAGAGTTCGCGGGGCTGGTCGTGATTCGCGCCTATCACCAGCATCGGGGCGATGCTCGTCGCACGACCTGCCTGATCCCGCAGTCGGCGCACGGCACCAATCCCGCGAGCGCGGTGATGGCGGGGATGAACGTCGTGGTGGTGAAGACCGACGCGCAGGGCAACATCGACGTCGCCGACCTCGAGGCGAAGGCGAAGGAGCACACCGACACGCTGGGCGCGCTGATGGTGACCTATCCGTCTACGCACGGCGTGTTCGAAGCATCGATCAAGAGGGTCTGCCGGATCGTACACCAGCACGGCGGCCAGGTCTACATGGACGGCGCCAACATGAATGCGCAGGTCGGTCTCTGCCGTCCCGGCGACATCGGCGCCGACGTCTGTCACTTGAACCTCCATAAGACGTTCTGCATCCCGCACGGCGGCGGCGGACCCGGCATGGGACCCATCGGTGTCGCCGAGCATCTGACGCCCTATCTGCCCACGCACCCGGTGGTGGACGTCGGGATCCCGCTCGCCGAAAGCGCGGGCACGGTCTCCGCCGGGCCGTGGGGCAGCCCCTCGATTCTGCCGATTTCTTGGGGCTACATCGCGATGATGGGGCGCGACGGCCTGACGCTCGCCACCAAGGTCGCGATCCTCAACGCCAACTACATCGCGCGCCGGCTGCAGGAAGGCGGACACTACGAATTGCTGTACTCGGGGCAGCACGGCCTGGTGGCGCACGAGTGCATCATCGACACGAGGGCCTTCAAGAGCTCGGCAGGCGTGGACGTCGAAGACATCGCGAAGCGGCTGATCGACTATGGCTTCCACCCCCCGACGGTCTCATTCCCTGTGGCGGGCACGCTGATGGTGGAGCCGACTGAGAGCGAGCCGAAGGCGGAGCTGGACCGGTTCGTCGACGCGCTGGTCGCGATTCGCGGCGAGATCCGCGAGATCGAGACCGGCGAAGCCGATCGCGACAACAACCTGTTGAAGCACGCGCCGCACCCGCTCGCCGATCTGCTGAGCGACAGCTGGGACCGCCCCTACGCCCGCGACCGCGCCGGTTTCCCCACGGCCGCGACGCGGGAGCACAAGGTGTGGCCGCCGGTCAGCCGGATCGACGCCGCGTTCGGCGATCGCAACCTGGTGTGCACCTGTCCGCCGGTGGAAGCGTACGCTGAAGTCTGACGGTCTGTGGGAACTGACGGTCGATGCTCAGGGACGTTCGGGCGTCGAAAACATGGCCGCCGATGTGGCGCTGCTGGACGCGACAGTTCGTCTCGGCACTGCCTCGCTACGATTGTATTGCTGGAACCCGCCAACGCTCTCGATCGGTCGGAATCAGCAAGGGGACTTCCCTGGCGTGCCAACTGTACGGCGACCGACGGGCGGACAGGCGGTCTGGCACGAACACGAGGTCACCTACGCTGTCGCGGCGCGCATTAGCGTCTTCGGATCGCTGCGCGACGCCTACTGCGAGATTCACGAGCGACTCGCCAGGGCGCTGCGGAGCCTGGGTGTGGAAGCTGTTCTGGCAGACCGTCCGGCCGTCCGACCGTCCGACCGTCCAGCATCCTGTTTCGCGTCCTCGGTGGGCGGCGAGATCCTCCACCGGGGCCGGAAGCTTGTCGGGTCAGCGCAAGTCCGGCGCGGTGATGCTTTCCTGCAGCATGGATCGATCCTGCTCGATGCCACACAACCTTCGTCGTTCAACGGGGGAACGACTCTCGCAGCGGTCCTCGGGCGTGCGGTGAGCTTCGGTGAAGTCGCAGCTGCCATCATCAACGCCTGGAGGCACTTCCGACCGTCCGGCCGTCAGCCCGTCCGACCGTCCGACGTCATTGCATCTCTCGCCCCCCGGTGAAATGTTAAGCGCCATGCAACGGCGTTCCTTTCCCTCGCTCACTGTCTTCCTTATTCTCGTCGTCGCCGGACTCGCCGCGTGCGAGCGCCGCGGCGGCTGCACCGGTGAGAACTGCGGCACGATCATCGACGCGGCCGTCGCGGAGCCGGGCACGCTGCTGCCGCCGTCCAGCGAGGACATCGTCGCCAACGACATCGACGAGCAGCTCTTCCTGAAGCTCGCCGACGTCGGGATGTCCGAGAACACGCTGGGGGATGAGGACTTTCAGCCGCTGCTCGCGCAAAAATGGGAGTGGGACGGCCCGCTCACGCTGGTTTTCCATCTCGATCCGCGCGCGCGCTGGCAGGACGGACAACCCGTCACGGCGGCGGACGTCGAGTTCACGTTCAACGCCTACAACGACTCGGTGGTGGCCTCGCCGTTCCGCCCGAAGCTCCACCGGATCGCCAGCGTCACGCAGCGGGATTCGCTCACCGCCGTCTTCCGGTTCCGGGAGCGGTATCCCGAAATGTTCTACGACGCGGTGTACCACATGCGTATCCTGCCCGCGCACAAGCTCCGGCCCGTGCCGCGCGACCAGTGGCGCACCGCGCCGTTCGGCCGGGAACCGGTGGGCGACGGACCGTACCGGTTCGTGCGCTGGCAGCCGGCGCAATCGATCGAGCTCGTCGCCGATTCGACCTTCTTCCTGGGCAGGCCCGGGATTCGGCGACTCATTTGGCGGTTCACGCCCAACCTCCAGGTCGCCGTCCAGCAGGCCATCGCGGATGAGGCGGATGTCCGTGAGCAGCTCGTGACGCCGGAGAACGTGGAACGGGCGCGTGCCGCGAAACAGCTCGCGATCTACACCTACCGCGGCAACGTCTACACCTTCCTCTCGTTCAACCAGCGCGCGCCGGACGACACCACGAAACCTCATCCGATCTTCGCGGACCGTGAGGTGCGGCGTGCGCTCGCCATGGCGGTCGATCGCGCCAGCATGGTGAAGAGCGCGCTGGGTGACCTGGCCAAGGTCCCGCCGGGCCCGATGTCCGCGCTACTGTGGATCTGGGACCCCGACATCCGCCAGCTCCCGTACGACACCGCGCAGGCCAACCGGATTCTGAACGCGCGGGGCTGGCGCGATCACGATGGCGACGGGGTCCGCGACAAGGATGGGCAGCCGCTCGCGTTCCATATGCTGTTTCCGACGACCAGCGTCTTGCGGAGGCAGTATGCGCTCCTCCTCCAAGAGCAATTTCGGGCGATCGGCGTCCGTGCGGAGGTCGACGCGGTCGAAGGCGCCGTCGTCAATCAGCGTGTCGCAACCGGGAAGTTCGACACGGCCATTCTCTCGCGGAGTAACGATCCCTCGCCGAGCTCGGGGATCGCGCAGAGCTGGACGCGCGCCGGCTTTGGCGGCTCGAACTTCGGCCGCTATGACAATCCCGCGTTTGAGCGCCTCGTGGATCGCGCCGTGACCACCACGAGGCGCGATCAGGCGCGCGCGCTGTGGCGGGCCGCGATGGAAACGCTGAACGCGGATGCGCCGGGGATTTTTCTCTACGCGCTCGACAATGTCGCGGCCGTCCACAAACGCGTCGACAACGTGCAGCTCCGCCCGGACTCCTGGGCCGCCGTGCTGCGCACCTGGCGCATTCCTCCCGACCGATTGATCGACCGAGACCGCGTGGAGCGATAGGTGATGGGGGCGGCGTGGCTCCTGCGGCGCCTGCTCGCGTCCGTCGCGATCATCTTCGCCGTCGTCACGTTCGTATTCATTTTGATTCACGTCGCGCCGGGAAGGCCGTGTCCCGAGACCGTAGAGCGCGCCGTCTGTGAAGAGCTGAAGCGGCAATTCGGCCTCGATCGGCCCCTCCCCGAGCAGTACTGGCGATATCTGGTCGCGCTGGCACACGGCAACATGGGCAATTCGTACGCCAACGGTCGCCCGGTACGCGCCGCCATCGCCGGCACCATCCCGTTCACGCTGCAGCTCGCGGGCGCGGCGCTGGTGCTCGATTTCCTTCTCGGACTCGGCCTGGGCATCTACCAGGCGGTCCGCGTCAATCGCATCCCGGATGTGGTGCTCGGCAATGTCACGCTCTTCATCTACTCGCTTCCCACGTTCTGGCTGGCGCTCCTGCTGCTCCTCGCCTTCGGCGAGAAGCTGCGGTGGTTTCCCGTCGGCGGGGCAAGCGATCCGGTCCTCTGTCCGGTGGTGCACTCGTTGTTTTGCGTCGCGGACCGCCTCTGGCACACGGTGTTGCCGGCGGCCACGCTCGGTCTGGTCGGCGCGGCCGGAACCGCGCGCTTCCAGCGGGCCGCGATGCTGGAAGTCGCGCGGCAGGATTACGTGCGTACGGCGCGCGCCAAGGGCCTTCCGGAACGCCGCGTGGTGTTGCGGCATCAGCTGCGCAACGCGCTGCTGTCATTCGTCACGCGGTTCGGGCTGGCGTTTCCGTTCCTCCTCACCGGCGCCGTGCTGATCGAAACCATTTTCGCCTGGCCCGGGATGGGTCGTCTCGCGTTCGATGCGATCCTCTTGCGCGATTATCCGGTCGTGACCGGGACGGCATTGATCGCCAGTGTCGTCGTCGTCGCCGGCAATCTGCTCGCCGACATTCTCGTGGGGCTGGCCGATCCGCGCCTGCGCGTCCGGGCCCCGACCGATGTCGAGGTCGTGACCGCATGACGCTCGGCACTTGGCTCGCGCTGTTCGTCGCCTTGGTCGTGACGGCCGAGATCGTCCGCGTCCTGCGCCATCGTGCCATGCGGCACGAGCGGTGGCGGCGCTTTTTTCGGCACCGGACCACGACCTGGGGTCTCGGCATCCTCACATTCCTGGTCATCGTCGCGTTGGCGGCACCGCTCGTCGCACCGTACGATCCGGACAAGCAACTGGACATCGTGCACCTCAAGAACCATCCACCGTCATGGACCTTCCTCCTCGGCACCGATGTGTTGAGCCGGGACGTCTGGAGCCGCACGGTATACGGGGCGCGCGTGTCGCTCGGCATCGGCGCGTTAGGCGCCCTCGTCGCGGTCGCGCTGGGGACCCTCGTAGGTGCTGTCGCCGGCTACTACCAGCGCTGGATCGACGCCGTGCTGATGCGCGGCGTCGACGTTGGCCTCGCCCTTCCTCGCATCTTCATCCTGTTGATGGCGGTGGCGCTCTGGGACGGCCTGCCGTTCGCGGCCCTCATCATCGTCATCGGGTTGACGTCCTGGTTCGGCACCAGCCGGCTCGTGCGGGCCGAGGTCCTCTCCCTCCGCCAGCGCGATTTTGTCGTGGCAGCCCGCGCGCTCGGCGCGGGCAGCGGTCGAGTTATCTTTCGCCACGTTCTGCCGAACGCCGCCGCGCCGATCATCGTATCCGCCGCGCTCGGCGTGGGGAACGTGCTCCTGCTCGAAGCGTCGCTGTCCTTCCTCGGGATCGGCGTCAAGCCGCCGGAGCCAACCTGGGGCAACATGATTGCCGATAACGCTCCGAGCATTTACACGGCGCCGTGGTCGACTCTCTTTCCGGGCCTGGCTATCTCCTTGGTCGTACTGTCGCTCAATGCAGTCGCCGACGGCGTGCGGGACGCGCTCGACCCGCGCGCGGAGGCCGCGTGACGATCCCTGGCGCTCCCGTGCTGCTCCGCGTCCGCAATCTCAAGACCTATTTCGTCACCGAGCACGGCAAGGGAACCGCGCAGGCGGTGGACGACGTCTCGTTCGACCTGTATCCCGGCGAGACACTCGGGATCGTCGGCGAATCGGGCTGCGGCAAGACCGTCACCTCACTCTCGATTCTTCGGCTCGTGCCAGAGCCGCCCGGGCACGTGCTCCCCGGCAGCCTGATCGAATTCGAAGGCCGCAATCTGCTCGCGCTCCCCGCGCCGGAGCTGCGCGCGGTTCGCGGCAATCAGATCGCGATGATCTTCCAGGAGCCGATGACATCGCTGAACCCCGTGTTCACGGTCGGGGATCAGATTGCCGAAGCCGCGATCATTCATCAGCACCTGTCGCGCAGTGCGGCGCGGGCCCGCGCGATCGAGATGTTGCGCCTGGTCGGCATTCCCGATCCCGACGAACGCGTCGACCACTATCCGCACCAGCTCTCGGGCGGCATGCGCCAGCGCGTCATGATCGCGATGGCGCTCGTGTGTCACCCCAAGGTCCTGATCGCGGACGAGCCGACGACCGCGCTCGACGTGACGATCCAGGCCCAGATCCTCGAGCTGCTCGACCGCTTGCAGCACGAGCTCGGCATGTCGGTCCTCTTGATCACCCACGATCTCGGCGTGGTCGCCGGCCACGCCGATCGCGTCGTCGTGATGTATGCGGGCCGGGTCGTGGAGACCGCGCCGACCGACGCGCTGTTCGAGCGACCGACGCACCCGTACACCGAGGGGCTGCTCGCCGCGGTCCCACGCATCGACGCGCCGCGGACGCGGCTGCACGCCATCCCCGGGCAGGTCCCGGCGGCGACTGCGTGGCCGCCCGGCTGCCGGTTCCATCCGCGCTGTCCGTACGCGTGGGACAAATGCGTGGCACAGGAGCCCCCGCTGCTGGAAGTCGGCGACGAAGCGGGTCACACGGCCCGCTGCTGGCTCGTGACCGAGCCCGAGCGGAAGGTGTCGAAGCGATGACGCTCGTTGACGTACGTGACCTGGTGAAACATTACGCCGGCGAGCGGCGCTGGTTCGGTCTCGGACGCCCGCAGGCGCCGGTGCGCGCCGTAGATGGCGTGTCATTTACGATCGCCTCGGGCCGCACCCTGGGGCTGGTGGGCGAATCGGGCTCGGGGAAGACGACGGTCGGACGTACGATGCTGCGGCTCCAGGAGCCGACGTCGGGGAAGATGCTGTTCGACGGGAACGACGTCTTCGCGCTCGACGTCACCCGGCTCCGCGCGTTGCGGCGCCGGATGCAGATCGTCTTCCAGGATCCCTACAGCTCGCTGAATCCGCGCATGACGGTCGACGACACGCTGCGTGAGCCGCTCGAGATCCACGGCCTGAACGGCACCGTCACCGCGCTGCTCGACGAAGTCGGACTCGACGCCGCCTTTGCCAAACGCTATCCGCACGAGCTATCGGGCGGCCAGCGCCAGCGCGTGGGGATCGCGCGGGCGCTGTCGGTCGAGCCGCAGTTCATCGTGTGCGACGAGCCGGTCAGCGCACTCGACGTGTCGGTGCAGGCCCAGGTCCTGAATCTGCTCGCCGACCTGCAGGCCAAACGGCGCCTCACCTATCTGTTCATCGCGCACGACCTCGCCGTCGTGCGGCACATCGCCGACGACGTCGCGGTCATGTATCTCGGCAAGCTCGTGGAGCGCGCCCCCGCCGGCGAGATTTACGCGCAGCCGCGACATCCGTATACCCGCGCGCTGCTGTCCGCCGTGCCGGAGCCGAACCCGCATACGACCAAGCGCCGCATCGTGCTCCCCGGCGACATCCCGTCGCCCGCGCATCCGCCTCCGGGCTGCCCGTTCCATCCGCGGTGCCCGCATCCCAAGAAGAGCCAGCGCTGCCGCACGGAGCCGCCGCCGCTGCGGCCGATCACGCCCGGGCATGATGCGGCCTGTCATTTCGCCGAGGAGCCGATGTGAGCGTACTGGTCGCGCTCGCCCAGACGCTCACGAACCTGATGATTCTACCGGCAGGATCGGGATTGCCGTCAGGCTGGAAGCTCACCCGGATGCAAGGCGTCGATCCACCAACGTTCGAAGTCACGCGGTCGCACACCATGCGCCTCACCGCAATCGGCCAGGGGGGGACCGCGACCTACCGGCTGCGCAGTCCGATTGGTCCTTCACCATCCGTGCGCCAGGGGACGATCACGTGGCGCTGGCGCGCCGGCACGCCGCTCCGCGGCGCTGACCTGAAACGCCGCGCCGCGGACGACAGCCCCATCCGTGTGGTGATCACGTTCCAGGACGGTCGTTCGATCGCCTATGCGTGGGGCAATCGGGAGGGCCGCGGCGAGAGTTTTGCGAGCTGGGCCGGGCGCAACCGGATGGTGGTCGTCTTACAGCGCGCCGAGGACGCCGATGGGTCGTGGCACGAGGAGCGTCGCGATCCGTTCAGCGATTATCGACGCCTGTGGAATAGCGCGCCCAAACCAATTGTCTCGGTGGGAGTCAGCTCAGACTCCGATGGCCTGAAGATTCGGGCGGCCGCAGAAATTGGCGATCTCACGTGGCACGCGCCGTAATGCAGGAATTTTGGTTTTGTGACCCTGTAATGCAGAAATTTGGTTATCTGAGTAGAACAAGTCCCACCAAGATTGGGTTTACCCCGGGCTCGCGCCCGGGGTCAGAAATCCTGGACTCCACTTGTCGGCCCATCGAGCATTCCAGATGTATGCGCACATCACCTGGCACACGTGGCGGCGCGTCGGGTGCATTGACGAGCGCGCAGCCCATGAAGTGCGCGTAGCTATTGCGAGCGCCGGCAAGCGGACGGGTCTTCAAGTCGTCAAAGGAGAGGTATTAGCGAACCACATCCACTTGCTCGTGAGCTTTCGTCCAGATACTCGCATCAGCGATTTCATTCGCCTGGCAAAATCGGTCGCAGCTACTAGGGCGAATCGCTTCGTGGTCGGAGCGGTGCGATGGGCGCGAGGTTACTATGTTGCGACGATTCACAAGAGCGATTTGCCGCGCGTGATCCGCTATATCGGCCAGCAATTCCAGCGCCACCCCGATCTCGTTCCGCGGAAGTCGAGATTCTCTGACCCCGGGCGCAAGCCCGGGGTCCACCAGAATGGTGGGGACAACTCACCAGATCCGCAGTTCACACTCTAGCGCACTCCCCCCATCAGTCGGCGTAACCAGGGTGTCAGCGCCAAAAGGATCAGCGCGGCCACAAACGTCACGCCTGCCACCGCGCCAAACAGTTTGGGCAACGGCAGCGTTTCGAACAGCCCTCCAGCCATGCCGGCCAGTTTGTTTCCCACCGCGATCGAGAGAAACCACCATCCCATCATGAAGCCCACGATACGAGCCGGGGCCAGCTTCGTGACAATCGACAGGCCGACCGGGCTGAGGCACAGCTCGCCGATCGTGTGCAGGAAGTAGAGTCCAATGAGCCACCAGGGACTGACCAGCACGCCCTGCTGTGTCATCCGGGCGGCGGGAACGATGAGGACGAATCCGAGGCCGACAAAAAACAAACCGAGCGCGAACTTCACCGGACTCGAAGGCTGACGCGGCCCAAGGCGAATCCAGAACCAGCCGATCAGCGGCGCCAGACCGAAGATCATGAACATCGAATTCAGTGACTGATACCACGTCGAGGGGAAGTTGTACCCGAAGGCGGTGTTCCGCGTCAGCCGGTCGGCGAACAGGTTGAGACTCGACGACGCCTGCTCGAACGCCCCCCAGAAGATCGACGAGAACACGAAGAGCACGGCAATCGCGGCGACGCGTCCCCACTCATCGCGCTGGAACCGCCACCACGGTCCCGCCGAGCGCGCGGCATGCGTGTCGGTTTGGCCCAGGCGCTCGAGCGCCGGCATGAGGCGCGGCTTTCCCGCGACGTACTGGATCAGGCCGATGATCATGCCGACGCCGGCGCAGGCGAAGCCGACGTGCCAGTTGACCTTTTGCCCCAGCGTTCCCACGACGAGCGGCGCGACGAACGCGCCGACGTTGATGCCCACGTAGAAGATCGAGAAGCCGGCGTCGCGCCGAGCGTCCTCCGGGTCGTACAGGGCACCGACCATCGTGCTCGCGTTCGGCTTCAGCAGCCCGGTCCCGACGACGATGAGGCAGAGACCGAGATAGAACGTCGGGACTGTCGGCACCGCCATGCTGAAATGGCCGAGCGCGATGATGATGCCGCCCATCAGCACGCTGCGATACTGACCGAAGACTTTGTCGGCTGCCAAGCCACCGAAAATCGCCGACGCGTAGACGCCGAACCCGTACCATCCGATGACGTTGCCGGCGCGCTGGTCGGTGAACCCCAAGCCGCCCTTCGTCACCGCCGCGGTCATAAAGAGGATGAGGAGCGCCTTGAGGCCGTAGAAGCTGAACCGCTCCCACATCTCGGTGAAGAACAGCGTCGAGAGGCCGCGAGGGTGGCCGAACCAGCCGGCGGTGTCCCTTTGCGGTGTGACTGGCTGCGCCATCTACCGCACGCCGCCCATCAGACTCCTGACGGGGCGCAGCAGCAGAAAGAGCACGAGCCCGGCGCCGATCGTCACGGCAGCGGTGACGCCGAACAGCGTCACGAGCGGCACCGTACTGACGAACCGCGCCGACCAACCGGCGAGCAGGTTGCCGACGAAATTCGACAGGAAGAAGATGCCCATCACAAAGCTGACGAGCTTGACGGGCGCCACCTTCGTGACCAGCGAGAGTCCGACAGGACTGAGACAGAGCTCGCCAAGCTCCTGGATGAAATAGCAGGCGATCAACCAGAGCGGCGACACCTTGATGCCCTGCTGCGCGAGCGAGCCTGCGGGGATCAACAGCACGAACGCGAGGCCGACGAACACGAGCGCGAGCGCGAACTTGGCGGGACTCGAGGGCTGCCTGGGCCCCAGACGTATCCACAGCCAGGCAAACAACGGCGACAGCAGGATGACGAAGAGGGCCTGCACCGACACGAACCACGACGCGTAGAGCTTCAGCCCGAGCAGCTCGAGATGCACGTAGCGATCGGCAAAGAGCGTCAGGCTCGAGCCCGCCTGTTCGTACGCACCCCAGAATAGGGAGGCGAAGAGGAACAGCACGACCACGGCCCAGATGCGACGCCAATCGTCACCGGTGAGCGGACCGGACTGTTGCTGCTGCACATCGGTCACGCGTTGCGCGGCTTTCTGGGCAGCGATCCGCTCGACCGCCGGCTGCAGATGGCGCCGGCCCAGCACGTATTGCGTGAGGCCGAGCACCATGCCGACGCCGGCGCAGGCGAACCCGACGTGCCAATCGACACCTTCGGCGAGCCGGCCGGCGATGATCGGGCCGAGGAACGCGCCAAGATTGATCCCCATGTAGAAGAGGGAAAAGCCGGAATCGCGCCGCTCATCACCGGGTTCGTACAAGCCACCGACCAGCGTGCTGATGTTCGGCTTGAGCATGCCCGTGCCGATGACGATCAGGCTGAGTCCGACATAGAGGGGCGGCAGCCCATGGAGTGCCAGCGTGAAGTGTCCGAGCGCGATGATGATCCCGCCGACCAGGACGCTGCGGTATTGCCCGAGCCACGCATCGGCGATGATGCCGCCAAAAATGGTGGAGAGCCACACGCTCGAGACGTAGGTGGCGTAGGCGGTGCTCGCTTTGGCATCCGTGAACGTCAATGCCTTCGTCATGTACAGGATGAGGAAGCCGCGCATCCCGTAGTAGCTGAAGCGCTCCCACATCTCCGTGAAAAAGAGCGTGGCGAGGCCCCGCGGATGCCCGAAGAACTTTCGTTCGCCGTTCATCGGTCGAACAGATCGTCCTGCGCCGCGGAGTCGGGATGCTCGGCCGGTCTCAGCAGGGTGCCGAGCCGTCCCTCCCACTTCTCGACGTCGAAGTGGTGTTCGTTCTGCAGCGCGCGCCGCAGGACCGGCGAGAATTCGTGGAACGCCTCGAGCAGCTCGCGGGTCGCCTGGCGCAGCGCCTCCTGCTGGAAGCTGTCATCGCTCGCACCCATGTCCTCGAGGATCGCCTGCTCGGTGCGCGAGGCGACAATCGGCTCCGCCTGGCCCTCGATGAATACGTTGGTCCGTTGCCCCGGGCCGCGTCCCTGCTCGATCGGCGTCAGGCCGATAATGCGATCCGAGCGCCAGTACTTTCCGTAGCCGAGGAAGACCATCCGGCCTCGCTTTACATCCACGGGCTATTCCTTTCTCATTTTCTTCTTGAGCTCCTCGAGCTGGCGCGCCGCGGCGGCTTCGCGTGACGCGCGGTCCATGTCGGACTTGAGCAGCTCGTCCTGCAGATCCACGCCAGGGTCGGCATCGCCGGCTTCCCGCGCGGAACGTCGCGCTTCCATGGCCGGACGATCCCGCTCGGCGGTCTTGAGCTGTGCCTGCATATCGTCCAGCTCACGCTGCGCGAGCGCCAGCTCCTCTCGTTGGTTGGCCAGCTTACGCTCGAGCACGCCGAGGCGCTCGGTATGTTTCGCTGCAAAGCGCGCCGCGACGGCAACGGTCTCCGCGTCCTGAATCTCGCCGGCGAGCCGGCCACGACGTTCGGCGTCCGCGAGTCGCTGCCGCTCGACCGCGATCTCGCGCCCCGTGCGCTCGACGGCCTCCTGGACCTCGGCGACGGCCACCTTGGCGTCGACGACTGCTTCACGCATCTGCCGCGCGAGGGATCGCAGGTCCGGCGTCGACGCCGCATCGAGGGCGGCGCGGAAGGCGTCCCGCAAGCGCTCGAACGTGTCTAGCTCTTGCGAACGGTCTTGGCGAAAAAGTCGGAGAAAACAGGCTCCACGGCAGGCGACTCGCACTTCGGACAGGTGGGACGCGGCCGCGCGGCATGCTCCGCCATCGACTCGGTGCGCGAGAATCGCACGTCACACACCTTACAGCGGTACTCGTACAGTGGCATGCCGCAACGTTATTCCCCCGCAAAACCGGGGTCAAGTTGACGCCTCCCCCGGTGGTCCCAAATTGCTGGGATGCGCAAGATTCTGCTGCTGGTGGCGGTAGTGGCAGCGTGTGGCCGCGGCCTCGAGCCGGAACCGATTTGCGCTCGCTCGCTGGTGGGCCTCTGCGGCACGGTACGATTCCGCGGCGCGGTTCCCGCCAACACCGAGAATGTCTTCATCGCGGCCTACCTCGCGGTTCCGCAGACGTGTACAGAGCTCATCAACAACCGTCGGCCAGTCATCCCCGGATCGGTACCGTTCACCGATTCGCTCGCCGCCTACAGCGTCCCACTCGACCCCGGCGCCTACCACTGGGTGCTCGCGGTCTGGAAAAAGCCTGGGACGCTCACGCTCAGCCCGGCCGACACGCAATACCTGCGCGTCGCAGGCTACTACCGCGACCCCGCAGACTCGACCCAGCGCGGCGTCGCCACGGTGCCGAGCGGTTCGGCGGTAAGCAACATCGACTTCGTGGTCAACTTCGACAGCCTGCGGCCGGCGACGGACTTCGTGACGTGCACCGCGCAATAGCGACGTTGCTGCTCGTCGTCGCGCCGCTCCGCGCGGCGGCGCAGGGCATCGTGCGAGGCACCGTCCGCGACAAGGACGGAGCGCCGATCAGCAGCGCCAGCATCGCGATCCCCGGCACGACGCTGTCGACGCGGTCCGATCTCCAAGGCGCATATCGCCTCGCGGTCGTGCCCGCCGGCCGCGTGCGCGTGTACGCCGCCGCTCTTGGGTACGGTCCCATCGATACCACCGTCGCACTCACCGGCGGCGACTCGACCATCGTCGACTTCATTCTCTCGCCGGCGCCGCTCGCGCTCCCGCCGGTCGACGTGGTCAGCGATCGCGTCCCGCACTTCGGCGATCGGCCGGCGACCAGCGTGGGCCAGGTGACGGAACGGGAGCTGGGTCGTCGGGCCGTGAACACGGTGGATGAAGCGCTCGAACACGTCGCCGGTGTGCAGATGGTGAACGGCCAGACCAACGTGCGCGGCTCGACCGGCTACGTGCAGGGCTTGAACTCGCGCGTGCTCATGACCGTGGACGGCGTTCCCATGAACCAGGGCGACCGCGGCGGCATCAATTGGGACCTGCTGGCATTGGACGAGATCGAGAGCGTCCAGATTCTCAAGGGCGCGGGATCATCGCTGTATGGCTCGGCGGCATTCGGCGGTGTGATCAACGTGACGACGCGCGACGTCCCCACGGGATTCCACACGGGCCTCCGCCTCACGGGTGGAGTGTACGGCGATCCGCCGCATCCGGTCTGGCGGTTCCGCGACAATCCAGGAATGCTGGGCGGCGCCGACTTCTCCGCGTCGTACGGCACCGACGTCTTTGGCGGCCGGATTTCCGGCGGCGATCGTCACTCCGACGGTTACCGCCAACAGGATCAAGACGATCATCTGCACTTCGGCGCACGGGGCCGCTGGCAGCATGCGAACACGCGCGTCGATTTCTCGGGCGCGTGGGCCGCCGACCGCTACGATGTGCCGCTGAGCTGGTGCAGCCGGGGCGAGTGCGACGACAAGGGGCAGGTGTTCCAGCCCTTCAAGGTCGATACCACCGAGCGCGGCGCGCGCACCGATTCGCGCAAGGCCTTTCTCATTGCCCGTGTCCGGACGACGGTCTCGCCGCGATTCGCCTGGACGGCGCGGGGGTCGTGGCTGCGCACCCATTTCGTGGACGTGCGGCGCAGCGCGACGGAGTTCGGCATCGGCGACCGGTTCGGTGTGGCGGGACAGATCGAGGCGCATCCGGACCCTGCCCGCACGGTGATCGTCGGCACCGAGGCGACGTACTCGACGGTCACGAGCGACATTTTCGGCAGCCATTCCCAGTCAGAATTCGCGGCGTATGGCCAGAGCGAGCAGCGGCTGGGCCCGGCGCGTGTTAGCGGTGGGGCGCGGGTCGATTTCCTCGCGATAGACGGCGGCTCGCTCACGGCCGTCGTCAGCCCACGCGTCGGTGCCACGCTCAACGGCGCGGGAGGGGCCACGTGGCGCGCATCGATCGGCCGCGGGTTCCGCTCACCAACCATGGCGGAGCGGTTCGTGCATACGACCGCGCTCGGGTTCGACGTGGTCCCCAACCCCACCTTGCTTCCCGAGGTCTCCTGGTCGTTCGAGATCGGCCACACCACCGCGCCACTGTTTCGCTTCATGCGGCTCGACGCCGCATTGTTCTGGACGGAGGCGCGGGACCTGATCGAGCCGCAGGTGCTGCTGATTCCGCCAGACACGGTGAAGATTCAGCTGCAGAACGTGGTGCGTGCCCGCATCGCCGGGTTCGATGCCAGCCTGATCGCCGCGCCGATTCCCGACCGGCTCGTCGCCACCCTCGGCTACACTTTTCTCGACACCCGGCGGCGGCTCGCCGGCGACAGCACCGAGGGGCCGCTCGCGTTTCGCCCCCGTCACCTCTTGCTGGTCGGCGCGGACTACACGCTTGGGACCCTGGGCGTCGGGGCCGATTTCCGCTTCGCGAGCCGGCCCGAGCGCATCGAGCTGGAGGGATTCGTCGATCCGCGCCGCGTGCCCGTGAGGGTTCTCGACCTGCGCGCCGCCTGGAAGCCCTCGAACGGGCCCGTGGAAGTCCGCCTGCTTGCCGCGAATGTGCTCAATTACATCTACAACCTCGTACCGGAGACACTCGCGCCAGTCCGTACCGTTGCCCTGACCGCGGTTTGGACGCATTAGCGTTAGATTTGCGCATGCACTCCACGAAACGACTGATCCCGCTGTTGCTGCTCGTGGGGGTTGCGTGCGGCCGGGGAACGGGCGGCTCGCCCACCTGCGGCATCGCCTTGCTCGCGGGGCCGGCGTTGATCACTTCCCAGCTTGCCAACGCCCGCGCCGTGCTGACCGATCCGCCGCGCGGCATCCCCGATTCCCTCCCCGCGTTCGTCATCCAGCTGCAAAAGAATGACCGCGGGGCGGTGATCGTCAGTCGCGATGCCGAGGGCAAGATCTCGATGCAGTTCCGCGGACCAGCGTTTCCCCCGCGTGGCTACGGCTTGCTGGTCGTGGACGATACGTCACAGCGAGCGACGGGAGTCCTCATCCTCGATCAGGAGGAGCCGGCGAATCATCCGTCGATCGGCACGATCGTCGGCGGGGGCACCGCGCTGAACCTGTACGGGGTTCGCGTGGACTGGGTGAGCGTCAACAATCCCCGCTGTCCCTTGTTCGGCGGTCCCGCGTCCCAAACGTCGTGAGCACGGCGCCAGCCGTCGCCGTGACGGCGCCGCGCCGCCTCGTCGATGGCCGCGAGCGCGTCACCCTGAACACCGCCTACGTTCGCGCGCTCGAGAGCGCGGGCCTCGTCCCGTTGGCCGTTCCGACGATGCTGGCGGCCGATCGGGCGGGCGCCGCACTCGCGGCGGTGCGCGGACTCGTCCTCACCGGTGGGGAAGACGTCGCCCCCGAGCGCTACGGAGCGGCGCCGCATCCGCGTCTCGGTGAGGTCGATCCCGTGCGCGACGCCGCGGAGCTGGCGCTCATCCAGGCGGCACGGGCGCGCCGGCTCCCGATTCTCGCGATCTGCCGGGGGATTCAGATTCTGAACGTCGCACTCGGCGGCACGCTCTATCAGGACCTGGCGAGCGAGCGCCCGAGCGTGGTGCCGCACAGCGACGAAACGAGCCGACATGCCGTGCGCGTCGAGGCGGGATCGCTGCTCGAACGCACGCTGGGGACCCGTGCCGCGACGGTGAACAGCAGGCACCATCAGGCGATTCGCGATCTGGCCCCGGGACTCAAGGCGGTCGCCTGGGCCGACGACGGCGTGATCGAGGGCGCGGAGCCGGCGAGTCCCAATGAGGGGTGGATCGTCGCGGTCCAATGGCACCCGGAGGATCTCACGGAGCGAGCCCTGTTCGAAGGATTCGCGCAGGCGATCGCGTGACCGCCGCCATGCACGCGTTCCCGTCGCCCGAGTGGGTCGCCGCGTATGGTGCGGCGATCAATGCGAGCGACGACTACCGCACCGCGTCCACGGACTGGACCCACGGCTCGGTCGCCCTGGTCCTGCCCGCGCAGCCGGCCATCGGCGTACCGGATGACGTGGCGATCCTGCTCGATCTCGACCGCGGCGTCTGCCGGGAGGCGCGACTCGTCGCCCGCACAGCCGCGCAGCAGGCTCCCTTCATTCTGACGGCCGAATACCGCTATTGGAAACAGATCATCAAGAAAGAGCTCGGCCCGATCGCCGGGATCATGCAGCGCAAGGTCGCGCTCCAGGGCTCATTGCCGATCGTGGTCCGCTTCATCAAGTCGGCGGAAGCGCTCGTCGACGCCGCCACGCGGGTGCCGACGCGCTTTCTGGACGAAGGCAAATGACCGGCGCGCGCGGCTCGGTCGCGGAGGTCCTCACCCGTCTGACCGCGCTCTCTCAGGAGCTGGCGGGCGCGTTCCGGCCGGTGACCATCGTCGAGATCGTGGCCCGGACGTTGACCGAACAACTGGCGCCGGGACGGCTCTCGGTGATGTTGCTGGATATCGATACCAACCGGCTGCGCGTGACTTATCACAACGGCCCCCGCCCGGCCGCCACGGACGAGCCGCTCCTGCAGCTCGCACTCCGCCGCGGCCCGCTCGTCTTCCCCGACCGCGTCGCCGCGCGCGCCGCCGAGCTCGACGTGAAGGTGGATAAGCCCGCGCCGTCGAGCTGGCTCGGTGTCCCTATCGTCGCGGTGTCGCGCCCGATCGGGGCGGTGGCGATGGAGGGAGACACCAGAACCCCGCTGGATGACGCGGCGCTGATGTTCACGCGCGCCGTCCTGGCTCAGGCGGGCATCGCGCTCGAAAACGCCCGGCTGGTGGAGCTGTTGTCGAGCGGCAAGCGCGAATGGGAGCAGACGGTGGACGCGTTCAATGAGGCGATCTGCTATGTGGATCCCCAGGGCGCCGTGCGCCGGGCCAATCGCATGTTCGCGGAGCTGATAAAGCTGCCGGTCACGGCGCTGACCGGCAGACCCTGGTTGACGCTGCTGCCGCCCGCGTGGGTCGATCCCGTCGCCCGGTTGCTCACGCCGGAAGGCTCGGCAACTCCGGTCGAGGTGCGAGCGGGCGAACGGCCGCTGCTGGTGACCGCCATTCCCGCGGGTGAGCCGGGCGCTGCCGTACTCCTGTTCGAGGATCAGAGCGAGAAGCGCCGCCTGCAGGAGCAGCTCGTGCAATCCGAGAAGATGTCGGCGATCGGCCAGCTGATTGCCGGCGTCGCGCACGACCTCAACAACCCCCTCGCCTCGGTGGTCGGCTTCAGCGACCTGCTCGGCGAGGCGCCGGATGTGCCGCCGCGTCTGGCCGAGCCGCTCGCGGTGATTCGCCAGGAGGCCGAGCGCGCCTCGGCGATCGTGCGCAACCTGCTGTCGTTCGCGCGCCGCCAGGAAGGCGAGCGCCAGCTGCAATCGATCCGGCCGATTCTCGAATCCACGCATCAGCTCCTGAAGAATCAGCTGCTCGCCGCGCGGATCGAGCTCACGCTCACCTTCGAGCCGGGGCTTCCCGAAGTCGAGGTGCACGCGAATCAGGTCAAGCAGGTGTTCGTGAACATCATCAACAATGCCGCGCAGGCGATCGCGAGCACACGCGCCAGGGAGGGCGGCGGACGGATCGAAATCGCCACCAAATGCGAGCCGGACGGCCTTTCGGTCAACATCTCCGACAACGGGCCGGGCATTCCGGAGGCCGTCGCGCAACGGGTCTTCGAGCCGTTCTTCAGCACCAAGTCCGAGGGGGAAGGGACTGGCCTCGGACTATCCATCTCTCTGGGGATCGTCAAAGAGCACGGGGGAAACATCACCGTAGACCCGGGCGGCGCGGGCAGCGGCCGCGGGGCGACGTTCAGCGTCGAGCTGCCGACGGGCGTGCGCGCGGCGCTCAGCCCCCTCCCCCGAGGTGCGGAGAGCGAACCCGCGCCACCCGAACGGCAGGAACACCTCCGGGTACTCGTGGTGGATGACGAGCCGCACATTCTCCACTACATGCAGGCGACGCTCGAAAGCTGGGGTCATGAGGTGGTGCTGGCCCAGGACGGGAGTCAGGCGCTCAAGCGCGCGCTGATGCAGCCATTCGATCTGATCATCTGCGATTTGCGTATGCCCCGGCTGGGCGGGCGCGAGATGTTCCACACGCTCGCGCGCATGCACCCGACGGTGGCCGATCGCATCATTTTTGCCACGGGCGACACGGTCCGCGGCGACACGCTGCAATTCCTCGAAGAGCTGGGCCGCCCCTTCCTCCAGAAGCCCTTCAAACTCGACGCACTGCGCCGCGTACTCGCCGGAGTGGAGAAGGCTGCGCGTCCTACAGGTTGACTCGGGCCGGGGATGGCGGGGGGGCCAGAACCAGGTGCGGCTCCTCTGCCGGGAGCTGAGCCGGGCGCCGAAGATCGAGCAAGCGCTCGTCACCAAACACGCAAGCGAGCTGGCGCAGCGCGCCGCAGCCGACGGGGTCAGCGTGCTCGGCACGGCGTGGGACATCGGTCTGGATCCACGGGCCTGGTGGCATCTGCGCCGCACCGTCGCAGCGTTCCAGCCGGACGTCATCCACGTCCACGACAGCCACGCGTTGACGCTCGTGGCGCCCGTGGCCAGGAGCCGGAGAATCGTCGCGACACGACGCGTCGAATTCCATATCGGCCGCTTCGGCTCCTGGCGCCGTCCCGACCGCATCATCGCGATTTCCGAGGCGGTCAAGAAAGTGCTGATCGCCGATGGCATCGACCCGGGCGCCATCGTCGTGGTCCACGATGGCATCGACGTCGATGAGGTTCGCAAGGCCGGCGCCGTTCCGCTCGACATCCGCGGCGAGTCCGGCATTCCGGCATCCGCACGGGTGGCGGTCAACGCCGCCGCGCTCACCGGCGAGAAGGACCATCGCACGCTCATTCGGGCCGCGCACTACGCTCGCGCCAAGCGCCCGGATCTCCATTGGGTGATCGCGGGAGAGGGCAAACTGCGCGACTCGCTCGCTGCCGAAATCCGCCGCCTCGCGGCATTCCCGAAATCCTCCCGCCGGAGGTGCTGGTCCCCACCGAGAACGCGGAAGCGTTGGCCCA
This sequence comes from Gemmatimonadota bacterium, assembly GCA_003223395.1. Classification (GTDB taxonomy): domain Bacteria; phylum Gemmatimonadota; class Gemmatimonadetes; order Gemmatimonadales; family GWC2-71-9; genus 20CM-2-65-7. The sequence continues at coordinate 24,948 of QHUZ01000055.1, forward strand.
GAAGGTCGCCGCTGCGCTCGATCACCCCACACCGGTGCCCTTCCCGCCTGGGTTCTCCGCTGCCGCGATGGCGCAGGGAGTCTTGGACGTGTACAGGGCGCTTCTCTAGATTGCAGGGCCATGATCTACGTCTGCGTGCCGGTCCACAACGAAGCGAGCACGGTCGGGCTCGTGTTCTGGAAGGTCCGTCAGGTGTTCACCGCGTTCGAGCGGGAATACCAGATCATCGCGTGCGACGATGCCTCGACCGACGCCACCGCGGACGTTCTGACCTCGTACGCGCGGGTGCTGCCGCTGACCGTGATCAAACATCAGACGCGCCAGGGCTATGCGCGGAGCCTCGAGGAGCTGCTGCGGCTCGCACTGAACCGCACCGATAGGCCCAAGCGCGACTGCGCGATCACCCTGCATGCCGATTTCGTGCACGCGCCGGAGACCATGGAGGAAATGGTCAAACGGCTCGAGTCCGGTGCCGACCTGGTCGTGGCGGAGCAGTATCGCGCGCGCGGCGATCGGCCCTGGCAGGAACGCTGGGCCCGGCAGTGGGCGCCCCGGTTGCTGCGGGTCGGCGGCGGTGTGAAGGACTCGATCTCGGGATTCAGCGCGCTGCGCCTGATCGTGCTGCGCCAGGCCACCCGCGCCGGTGATGCCCCGCTGCTGACGACCGAAGGCTGGGCCGCCAACGCGGAGCTGCTGGCGCGGCTGGGCGCGCATGCGCGGCGCATCGAAGTCGTGTCCAGCGCCGCCCGGTACGATCTCAAACAGCGCCCGTCGCGGTCCAATCCCTGGCAGGAGCTGCTCGCCGCCTGGCGCTCGCGCGGGCGCATCAGTGCCGCCCGCAAGGGCACCGCGATGCTGGTGGTCGCGCTGCTCGCCGGCGGAGGATCACTCAGAGCACAGGACACCGTGTGCACCGGCAAAACCGTCGGCGGGTCCTCCAGTTCCAGCTCGGCGGTCGCAGCGCCTGCCGCGACGTCGACCCGCCCCGTGCTTCACGTCCCGCCGGCCGTGCCCTTCCCGGTCGGTGAGCGGCTCACGTTCGGAGCGAAGTACGGGATCTTCAGCGTGGGGAGCGCCACGATGGAGGTCATGGGCATCGACACGGTCCACAACATGGAGACGATGCACCTCCGGTTTACGATCTCGGGCGGCGCCCTGTGGTATCATCTCGATCAGACCATCGAATCGTGGGTCGGGCGGTACGATTTCCGCTCGCGCCGCTTCTCATCGGTGCAGGATGAGCGCGGCAAGCATCGCGAGCACCGCTACGAGATCTTCCCCGATTCCGGCTTCTATAGAGAGGAAGGGCGCGACACGACCTTCGCGACCGTGCTCGAGCCGCTCGACGACGCGTCCTTCCTGTACTGGATCCGGACGCTGCCGCTCGAGGTTGGGAAGCGCTACGAGTACGCGCGCTATTTTCGGCCCGATCGCAATCCGGTGATCCTCGAGGTCGTTAAACGCGAGCGGGTCAGCGTCGCGGGGAAGAAGTGGCGGGCGCTCGTTGTAAGCCCCAAGATTCCCCAAGGCCGGGGCATCTTCGCGGAGAAGTCGGAGACGCACATCTGGCTCTCCGACGATCCGCAGCGACTCGTGCTCGCCATCCAGTCCAACTTCTCGTTCGGCCAGGTGACGCTGAAGCTCAAGGAATACGTGGTCCCAGGAGTTAGTCAGCCATGACCGATTACCGCGAAGCCGACTTCTCCCGCCTCAAGACAGTCCCGGTTGCCAAACGCCCCAACAAAGTCGATCCCTCACTCCTCGCTCACGCCCCGCGTCCCGCTGATCGCTCCTTCACCGCGTTCGTCGACGCGCTGCCGGCGATTCTCGCCGCGCAGGATCTGCGTTTCGTCGTCGATCAGATCGTGGCGGCGGCGGATCGGCGCGCGATTGTTGCGATGCTGGGCGGCCACGTCATCAAGGTGGGCCTCGGGCCGCTGCTGATCGCCTTGATGCGGCAGCGCGCCATCACGGCCGTCGCGATGAACGGCAGCGCCGCCATCCATGACTTCGAGCTGGCCGCGTACGGCGGCACGAGCGAAGACGTCGCGGCGGGCCTGGGCGACGGCACGTTCGGCATGGCAGAAGAGACGGGACGCGAGATGAACGCGGCGCTGGCGCACGGCGCCAAGACACAGCAGGGCGCGGGAGAGGCGCTCGCCGAGTACCTGCGCACCCGCAAGGATCTTCCCGGCCGGGACGTCTCGGTGCTCCTGGCCTGCGCCGAGCTCGACGTCCCCGTCACGGTGCATGCGGCGATCGGGGCGGAGATCCTGCACCAGCATCCGACCGCCGACGGCGCTGCGATCGGCGCAACGAGTCATCGCGATTTCAAGCGCCTCGCCGGCGTCCTGCCGGATCTGGATGACGGCGGTGTCGTCCTGAACCTCGGCAGCGCGGTCGTGATGCCCGAGGTCTTCCTCAAG
>QHUZ01000107.1 GCA_003223395.1 Gemmatimonadota bacterium
CGAGGAGCTGCTGATCAAAGCGCTCTTCCGCTACGACCAGAAGTTCGAGAACGGGGGCATTCTCTACGACGGCTCCGACGAGAAGCGAAGCAACTACACGCTCGAGGGCGGCGACGTACACCCCATCCGCCCTGACCTCCTCGTGCTCGGCTTCAGCGAGCGGTCCAGCCCGGCGGCGCTCGATCTGCTGTGCGATCTCGTCTTCGCGAACTGCAACGTGACCGACGTGATCATCGTGGTGCTGCCCGCCGAGCGCACCGCGATTCACCTCGACATGATCTTCACGCAGGTGGACCGCGAGCTGTGCATCGTCTACCCCCCGCACTTCGTGGGTCCCGAGCGCCTGGCCGTGTTGCACCGTCGCAAGCGGTCGAAGGGTGTGAAAGAGGTGCCGAACTTCTTTGCCGCGATGCAGGCGGTGGATCAGCCGCTCGAACCGATCTTCTGCGGCGGCAATCAGCGCACCGTGCAGGAGCGCGAGCAGTGGTCGTCGGCCTGTAACTCGTTCGCGGTGCGGCCCGGCGTGATCTTGAGCTACGGCCGCAACGACGCCACCCTCAATGAGCTGACCAGTGCCGGCTTCCGCGTGGTAACGGCTGACGAGACGCTGAAAGATGGCGAGCGGGCGGTGATTAAGATCGAAGGCAGCGAGCTGGTGCGCGGGGGTGGCGGCCCGCGCTGCATGACGCTGCCCCTCCGTCGAGACGACCTGTGACCGGTCTGGCCGTCGTTCCCTCATCGTCGCTGACCTCCCGAGCCGTTTCGTTCCTGCAGAGCGGACCCGCGGCGAGTCTCGCCATCGTGCGCGACGTCCTCGGCATCGCGCAGGCGAACCGGCATACGGCCGATCGCATCGCCGCCGCGCTGCTCGCGCCCGATCCGCGGTTCGGGCGCACGACCGACGGCCGCTGGACCCTGGCCACGCCACCCAGCTCAGCCAGTCCCGTGCTCGAGGCGTGCCGCTGGGCCGTCGTGGACGTCGAAACCACCGGGGTGCGCGCGTTCCGCGGCGATCGCATCATGGAAATCGCGGTCGTGATGCTCGACGGCACCGTCGCCTTCCACTCACTCGTCAATCCGGGGATTCCGATTCCCCAATTCGTCGCCGGGCTGACCGGCATCGATGCGAGGACGGTGCGCGACGCACCCACGTTCGACGCCATCGTCGACCGCCTGCTCGGGGCGCTCGAAGGCTGCGTCTTTGTCGCGCACAACGCGCGGTTCGACTGGGCGTTCGTGTCCACCGAGATCGAACGCGCGACGGGGTTGCTGCTCCAAGGTCCGCGGGTCTGCACCGTGCGGCTGGCGCGCAAGCTCCTGCCCGATCTCCCGCGCCGCAATCTCGACACGGTGAGCTATCACTTCGGGATCGAGATCGAAGGGCGGCATCGCGCCGTAGGGGATGCGGTCGCGGCAGCGAAGTGTCTCGCGAAGCTTCTGAGATTGGCGCAAGGGAATGGGGCGACCACGTTGTCGGATTTGGTTTACCGAACTTGACCCACACAACTTTCCAAGTCGGCCGCCTCACCTGCCATGCTCTTGAGGCCGGTAGACAGCATCTGGACGGCGGGGCCATGTTCGGCGTCGTCCCCAAGGCCTTATGGGCGCGCCGAGCTCCTCCCGACGATCGCAATCGCATCCCGCTGGCCCTGCGCTGCCTGCTCGTCGAACACGATGACGGCCTGGTCCTCATCGACACGGGGCTGGGGAACAAAGAGAACAGCAAGTTCATCGACATCTACGGCGTAGACAACGCCGGCCACGATGGACGAACGAAGTTGGAAGACGCGCTCGGCGAGTTGGGCCACCACCCCGACGACATTCGCTGGGTGATCAACACGCACCTCCATTTCGATCACGCCGGCGGCGACAACTGGATCGACCCGGCAGGGAAGATCGGCCTGGCCTTCCCCAAGGCGGGCTACGTCGTGCAAAAACGCGAGCTCGACTTCGCCCAGCACACCAACGAGCGGACTGCCGGCAGCTACCTCCCGCACAACTTCGCGGGTGTCCCCTTCCAGCTCATCGACGGTGAGAAGGAGATCCTCCCTGGCATTCGCGCGATCCCGACGCCCGGACATGTACCGTATCACCAATCGATTCTCATCGAGAGCGGCGGCGAGAAGGCGTGCTTTGTCGCCGATCTCGTGCCGACCTCGGCCCATCTGCCGCTCCCCTGGATCATGGGCTACGACCTGGAGCCGCTGGTCACACTGGAAACCCGCCGCAGATTGTACCGGCGCGCCGAGGCTGAGCAGTGGTTACTCATTTTCGAGCATGATCCGACGGTGATCAGCGGGCGGCTGGGACAAGACGGGAAGGGCGTCGGGCTTGTGGAGGCTATGGCGCTCCGCTAATTTGCCGTCCACAATACGGTAAGCGGGCGAGAATAGCGCCCCACCCGCACGCCTCTCAATGGAGAGTGCTCCAGGGTTCTCGAGACCTCACCGGTCGGTGAGGAATTGCGGATCTTGGTGTGATCGGGATCCGTTTTTTTTGTCCGTCAATTGAGGAGTAAACAGCTGCCACCACCTCTCGACAACAACAGCAAAGCACCGCGCACGCGCGTCAATCGACAGATCCGGATCAGTCCGGTGCGCGTGATCGCGGACAACGGCGACCAGCTGGGAGTGTTGACGATCGATGACGCCCTCGCCGCCGCGCATGAACGGGGCCTCGATCTGGTAGAAGTCGCGCCGCTCGCCCGGCCCCCCGTCGTCAAGATCATGGACTATGGGAAGTTCAAGTTCGAGCAGGCGAAGGCGGCGCGCGCCGCGAAGAAAAAGCAGCACGTGATTCATTTGAAGGAAGTGAAATACCGCCCCGGGATCGACGACCACGATTTCGACTTCAAGACCCGGCACGCGCGCGAATTCTTGGAGGACGGCAACAAGGTGAAGGTGACGATGATGTACCGCGGCCGGCAGATGGCGCACATCGAGCTGGGCCGGGAAGTGCTGGATCGCGTCGCGCTGGAACTGAAGGATATCGGGAAGATCGAGCAGGAACCAAAGCTCGAGGGCCGTAACATGTCCATGGTCCTCGCACCGAAATGAGATAGCGATGCCGAAAATGAAATCGAAGCGTGCCTTGAGAAAGCGCATCCGGCTCACGGGCACCGGGAAGCTGCGGCGGTACCGGGCGTACAGGCGCCACATCCTGACGTCCAAGCACCCCAAGCGGAAGCGTCACCTGCGGAAGCCTACGCTCGTGTCGCATGCCGAGCGTCGCCTCAAGCGCCTGTTGCAGGCGTAAGGAGAACCCATGCCTCGCGTCAACAGCAACGTTGCGCGCCTGAAGCGCAAGAATAAGGTGATGAAGCTCGCCAAGGGGTACTGGGGCGGGCGCAGCAAGCTCTGGAAGGCGGCCAAGGAAGCGACCGAGCGCGCCGCGAAGTACGCCTACCGCGACCGCCGCAGCAAAAAGGTCGAGTTCCGGCGCCTCTGGATCACGCGCATCAACGCCGCGGCCCGGCTGCACGCGTTGTCGTACAACAAGTTCATGAACGGATTGCGCAAGGCGGGCGTCGAGGTCAATCGCAAGGTCCTCGCCGATCTCGCCGTGCGGGATCCGGCGGCGTTTGAACAGCTGGCGGAGGTCGCTAAGAAGGCCCTCTAATCATGAGCGACCTCCTAGCAGCTCTGAATTCGCTGCGGGAGCGTCTGAAAGAGATTCCGCAGGCGGACGAACGCCGGCTCCAGGAGCTCAAGACCGAGCTCCTGGGGCGCAAAGCCGGCGCCCTCACCGATATTCTCAAAGGTCTCCCCGCGCTCGATCCCGAGACACGACGAACAATCGGGGGAGCAGCGAATGCCCTCAAACGCGACCTTGCGCACGCTATCGCAGCGCGTGAGCTCGAGCTCAAGCGCGGCGCCACGGCGCTCGCCGACGTCGATCTCACGCTGCCCGGCCGGCCCCAGTGGCGCGGCGGCGTCCACATCGTCACGCAAGTCGTCGACGAGATCTGCGACATCTTCAAGGAGCTGGGCTTCACGCGCGTCGTCGGCCCCGAAGCCGAGACCGAGCGCTACAACTTCTACGCGCTGAACTTTCCCAAGGACCATCCGGCGCTCGACGCGCAGGACAGCTTCTATCTGGGCGGCGACGTGCTGCTGCGCACGCACACCTCGCCGGTGCAGATCCGGACCCTCGAGAGCTATCCACCGCCAATTCGGATCGTCGTCCCGGGGCGCTGTTACCGCCGGGATCCGTTCGACGCGTCGCACTCCCCCGTGTTCGAGCAGATCGAGGGGTTCGCGGTGGACGAAGGGATCACGTTTGTCGATTTCAAGGCGACGCTCGCCGCGTTTGCCCGGCGCATCTTCTCGCCGACCACCAAGGTGCGGTTCCGGCCCTCCTACTTCCCGTTCACCGAGCCGTCGGCCGAGATGGACGTGCAATGCCAGATCTGCGGGGGGTCGGGCTGCGCCGCGTGTAAGCAGACCGGCTGGATGGAAATCCTGGGCTCGGGGATGGTCCATCCCGCGGTCCTGGAGAATTGCAAGCTCGACAGCGAGAAGTACACCGGCTTCGCGTGGGGCATGGGACCCGAGCGCATCGCGATGCTGCGCTACGGCATTCCCGATATCCGATTGTTCTTCGATAGCGACGTGCGGTTCTTGGAGCAGTTCATCCGATGATCGTCTCGCGTCGCTGGCTCGAGTCGTTGCTCGGGCGACCGCTCGAGGGCCGTGACGTCTCGGACCGGCTCGCGCGACAAGTCGCGCCCGTCGACGGCGTCGTGCCGATCCATCAGGATCTGCGCGAGGTCCTCGTCGCACGCGTGCTCGAGGTGCGGCAGCATCCTAACGCGGATCGGCTATCCCTGTGCGTCGTGGACGCCGGTGGCGCAGCGCCACTCGAGGTCGTCTGCGGGGCCCCTAACGTACAAGCAGGAAAGGCGTATCCCTTTGCTCCAGCCGGCGCAACTCTTCCTGGTGGGTTAAAGCTCGAGCGCCGCAAGATCCGCGGCGTCGAGTCCAACGGCATGCTCTGCTCCGCGAAAGAGCTTGGCCTCGGCGTCGATCATGCGGGGATCCTGGAGCTGCAGACCGACGCCCCTCCGGGCACACCGTTTCTCGAAGCGGTGCCGATCGCGGACGAGCAGATCATCATCGACGTCTCGGCGAATCGACCGGACCTTCTCTGTCATAAAGGGGTCGCGCGGGAATTGGCTGTGAGTCTTGCGGCGACCGTGAAGCTCCCGCCGATTCCAGCATCCGCGAGCCAATCACCCGTTACGCGCAAGGACCGTGGTGTCGTGGATGGTGTTGAGGTGCGGGTCGACGACCCCGAAGGTGCGCCTCGTTACATGATTGCGGTCATCCGAGGGGTCAAAGTACAGCCTAGCCCTCCCTGGTTAGCGACCAGGCTACAAGGCATCGGTCAACGCTCCATCAACAACATCGTCGACGCGACGAACTACATCCTGTTCGAGGTCAATCAACCGCTGCACGCCTTTGATCTCGCCAAGCTGCGCGGGCCGGCGGTGGTGGTGCGGCGCGCGACATCGGGCGAACGAATCGTCACACTGGACGGTGTCGAGCGAAAGCTCACACCCGAAATGACGGTCATCTGCGATGATCAGCGTCCCCAGATCGTTGCCGGAGTCATGGGAAGTGCTGAATCAGAGATATCTGCGGCTACGACCGACATCGTGCTGGAGTGCGCGTACTTTCAGCCGACGCGGATTCGCCGCACCCGCCGCGCGCTCGGCGTGTCGAGCGAGTCGAGCTACCGCTTCGAGCGGGGCATCGACATGCTCGGCATGCCTGAGGCGATGGGGCGCGCCATCGATCTGATCCGCGCCCTCGCCGGCGGCGAAATGCGCGAGCCCCCGATCGACCTGTGGCCGGAGCCACAGAAATCGCGCTCCGTGTTCCTGCGCGATGCGCGCGTCGGCCACCTGCTGGGCGTCCCCGTGCCGCGCAAAGAAATCGAGCGGCTGCTATCGGCCGTAGGGTTCGTTGCCGCGCCGAAGGACGACCGGCTGGCGGTTCAGATCCCCGGCTGGCGTCCCGATGTCACGCGCGAGGTCGATCTCATCGAAGAGGTCGCGCGCCTGCGCGGCTACGACTCCTTCCCGGACGAGCTGCGGCCCTATCGCCCCGGCACCGTCCCCGATGCTCCCGCCGAGCTGACGCTGCACCGCATCCGCGAGCAGCTCGTGGCGAGCGGTAACGGCCTCCTCGAGGCCCGAACCCTCCCCTTCGGCCCCGCCGACGGGCCGGATGCCGTGGCAGTCCTGAACCCCCTGTCGGCCGAAGAGGCGCACCTCCGAAGTCGCTTGCTGCCGGGTCTGATCCGGCGCGTCGAGTACAACTGGGCCATGGGAAACCGCGATGTACGCCTCTTCGAGGTCGGCACCGTATTCCGGGCGTCCGGCCGTCCGACCGACCGGCCGGCCGAGGAGCTGCACCTCGCGATCGTGCTAACGGGGGCGCGCCATCCGCCGCATTGGACCGATAGTACCAACGCTGCGAAACTACCTGATATGGACATATGGGACCTAAAGCAGCACTTTGAGTTAGCTGTAGGCCTCGCGGCGGGGTCAGACGACGTGCAACCGGCCGCCAATGGCTCCGGCTGGGGGCCGCTCGAGGCGGATGCGCCAAAATGGGCAGCGCCGCTGTTCGGACTCGAGGTCAAGATCGTGGTCGCACCACCGAGTCCGGTTCGGTATCAGCCGCTGCCGAGCCAGCCGTCCGTCGTGCGGGACATTTCGTTGGTGCTGCCGGGAAGCGTGACGGCCGGCGCGGTGGACGTCGTGTTGCGCCGTCAGGGCGGCAGGTTGCTCGAACGGCTGGATGTGCTGGACGAGTACCGTGGAGCTGGCTTGCCGGCGGGGACGCGCGGCGTCACGTGGCGCTGCACGTTCCGCGCGCCCGATAAGACTTTGACTGAACGCGAAGCAGTTGAAGTACTGGAAAGGATGTTGAGAGCAGCGGAGGCCGACCTTGACGTACACCGGCGACAGGCCTGATGTCCGGGACGCGATCGATCAGCTCGAAGCCATCGTCCGCGACGTGGCGGAGGAGCTGGCGGGCTGGCGTTCGCGCGCCCACAAAGCCGAGTCGGAGCTGAAGACGCGCGGCGGCCCGGTCAAGAACACCGACCTGGAGTCAGAGAATAAGGCGCTGCGCCAGCGGGTCGAGGGGGCGCGGACGCGCGTTCACGATCTCGTGCAACGACTCTCGTTTCTGGAAGAACAGGCACGAGACAATGGAGGCCATAAGTGACGGCGAAGAAGCACGCCGTCCGGGTGATGATCGGCGGGGAGGAGTACACCGTCCGCTCCGATCTGACGCCCGAGTACACGCGCGAAGTCGCCGCCTATCTGGACCAGGCGTTGAAGAAGGTGCTGAGTCAGGGACCGTTGGTGGAGACGCACAAGGCCGCGATCCTCGCGGCCCTCGATATCACGAACGAGCTGTTCCAAGCCAAGCAGACCGAACGTGAGGTGGCGGCGCGGCTCGCCGCGGTGGCCGATGACCTCGCGAAAATGCTGCCGCCGGCCAAGCGGAAGGCGCTGACCGCCGGCTGATAATTATCCTCACCCCGTTAGGGGAGAGGTGGAGATAGATCCATGGAAGCGTGGTCGAGTCTAGTCGCAGCCGTTCTGAGCGGCGTGCTGTTAGCAGCGGTGATCTTCTACGTCTGGGGCCGGCGCGTCGAGCGTCGAGCGGCCGACACCAGCCAACGCCTTGTCCTCGCGGCCAAAGAAGAGCTCATGTCGGTCCGCGAGAACCTCCACAAAAGCCTCGACGACAAGCTCGCCGGCGTCGACCACCGCGAGCGGGAGCTGCGCAAGACCGAGCAGCAGCTCCAGGAGCGCGCGCGCGCGCTCGACAAACGCACGCAGGAGATCAGCACGCGTCTCGAACAGGTCGCCGGCTTGAGCGCGCAGGACGCCAAGATGGAGCTCATCCACGGCCTCGAGAACGAAGCGCGGGACGAGGCGGCTGCCCTGGTGCGCAACATCACGGAGCAGGCCAGGAAGAACGCCGATCGCGAAGCGAAAAAGATCATCGCGCTCGCCATCCAGCGGATCGCCGCCGAGCAGACGGCGGAGTCCAGCGTGTCGGCCGTGCTGCTGCCGTCGGACGAAATGAAGGGTCGTATCATCGGCCGCGAAGGCCGCAACATCCGCGCGTTCGAAGCCGCCACCGGCGTGGATGTCATCATCGACGACACCCCCGATACCGTCGTCGTGTCCTGCTTCGAGCCCGTGCGCCGCGAGATCGGCCGCCTCGCGCTCGAGCGGCTGATCGCCGACGGCCGCATCCATCCGGGCCGCATCGAAGAGATCGTGAAGAAGGCGAAGGCCGACGTGGACGCGAGCATCGTCGA
>QHUZ01000108.1 GCA_003223395.1 Gemmatimonadota bacterium
CTGTGCGCCGGACAGCGACACCTCGAAGCGGCCACCAACCATGCCGAGCGCCGGGAGGAGCTTGTTCACTGCCCGCGCCAACTTTTTTGCGCCTGCCGTCCGCTTTGTCGTGAGCGCTTCTGTTGCGCGGGTAAACTCTGCGGCGGCCTGCTCGCGCTCAGCGGCGATGTTCCGCAAATCGAGATCCGCGGTGTCGAGCAGCTCGAGCTCACGGGCTGCCGTGTCGCGTGCCGCCAGCACGTCGGCCATCGTCGGCCCGTGCTTCTGCTGCAGCCGAAACAGCAGGTCGCGCCGCTGCTCTACGGTCGCTAGCCTACCCGGATCGGCTTCGATCGCACCGGCGTAGTCCCGTGCAGACTGCGCTAACTCGTCGGCATTTGCCGACAGGGCATCGAGCAGCTCCTGCCATTTGCCGAGTGATGGATCGACGCGCAACAGGCTGGCCAGGATCTTCTGCGCCTTGGTGAGGCCCGCAGCATCAACCGTCTCCTCGAGGTCGCGCGCGAGCCGGCCCAGCTCTTCGGCGTGGGCCAGCCGCTTCGCCTCGACGTCCAGCGCCTCGTCCTCGCCCAGCTTTGGCTTGGCGCGCTCGATCTCCTGGAGCACGTGCCGCAGATAGTCGGCCTTGCGCCGGACGTCTTCCTGCCGCGTCGTCAGCTCGGCCTCGCGGGTCTCGAGCTCTTTGAGCCGCGCGTGCGCGTCGCGCACGGCCACGCGCTCGACGTCCGCATCGGCGTAGGCATCGAGCATGTCGCGCTGTGCGTCGGGACGGAGCAACGACTGCGTCTCGTGCTGGCCATGCAGGTCCACGAGCAGCGCGCCGATCTCCGCCAGCACGCCGATGGTGGTCGGTGAGCCGTTGACCCACGCGCGCGACTTCCCTTCCCGCAGGACCTCGCGCTTCAGGACGAGTCTGCCCTCTTCCAATTCGACACCAAGGGCGGCGAAGGGCGGCAAAAGATGGCGGTGAACGGCGGCAACGAACTCAAACGCGCCTTCGACGACCGTCTTGTCGGCCCCGGGGCGCACGACATCCGCCGACGCACGTTCGCCGAGCAGCAGGGCGAGCGCGTCGACCACCATCGACTTCCCTGCACCGGTCTCACCCGTCAGGACGTTGAGGCCGGGCTGGAATGGAAGCGTGACGTCGGCGATGACGGCGAGATCGCGGACGCGCAGCTCAGTGAGCATCTATCTCCGGGTGCGATCGGTCAGATCGCCCCAATGCAGTTTCCGCCGCAGCCGCTTGAAGAAACTCTCCGGACCGAGCCGGACGAGGAGAATGGGCCGTTCGGCGCGACGCACCTCGAGCCGCTCGCCGGGCTGCATCGGCGTGCCGACCTGGCCGTCGAACGACACGAGGACCTCATCGGTCCAGGGTGGAATCGGCTGGACCGTGACGACCGCGGCAGCCCCCAGGACGAGGGGCCGGACCGCGAGCGTGTGCGGGCAGATGGCGGTGACGACGATCGCATCGACGGTTGGCACGACGATCGGCCCGCCCGCCGACATCGAGTACGCGGTCGAGCCGGTGGGCGTGCTCACGATGATGCCGTCGGCCGAATACTGGGCGACTTCGTCCCCATCCACCGAGACTTTCAGACGGACGACGCGCGCGACGCCGCCTTTGTGGACCACGACGTCGTTGAGCACCAGCGGCTCCACCCGGCCGGGCGTCTTGGATCCCTTGCCGGTAATTGTCGATTGCAGCGCCAGTCTCGGCTCTGTGGTGAAGGCGTGCCGCACGATCGAGTCGAGCGCCCAGTCGAGCGAGTCCGGCGCCGCGGTCGTCAGGAACCCGACCCGGCCCAGATTGAGGCCAAGGATCGGCGTGTTGGCGCCGTTCAGGAGCCGGGCACCGCGCAGCAGGGTACCGTCGCCACCCAGGGTGATGAGGAGATCGAGCTGCGTGGAGGGAGCCTGGCTGAGGAGCGGGGGCTGGCCGCCGTCCCCCGTAGGCCAGAGCGCCTGGATCCGCTCCTCGGTGTAGAGCGTGATGCCGACGCTGGACGCTTTGTGCTGGAGCGTCGCGAGGAAAGCGCCAAGATCCGGATAGTTGGGGTTCCCGACGACCCCGACGTTCATCGCGTGGTGAGCGACTCTTCCGCGGCGAGGGCGCGGATGCGGGCGGCGATCCCCGCGGCCGTCAGGCCGACGTCCGCGAGCTGCTCGGCGCGCGGGGCGTGCTCATACGTCCGGTCGGGCACGCCGAGCGCCACCACGCGGGAGTCGGGCGCGGTCGTCTGCACCAGCGCGGCCAGCGCCGCGCCGAAGCCGTTGACGACGGTCGCGTCCTCGACGGTGACGAGCAGCTTGTGACTCTGGGCCAGCGCGTCGAGCATCTCGCGGTCCATCGGTTTGAGGAAGCGCGCGTTGACAACTGCGGCGGCAATACCATCGGCGGCAAGAGAATCGGCGGCCTCGAGGGCCGGTTTGCACATGACTCCGACGGCGATAATCGCGCAGTCCTTTCCTGTTCTCAGCAGCTCCCACGTCCCGTACGGGATCGCGGGCACTTCGGCGGCCGGTGGCGCCTCGCCGGGTGCCTTATCGCGCGGGTAGCGCAGCGAGAAGGGACCCTCGGTGTGGTTCAGGGCGCAGCGCAGCAGCCCAATCATCTCCGCGGCATCCTTCGGGGCCGTCACGGTCATGTGGGGCACGGCGAGCATATAGGCGATGTCGTACAGCCCCATGTGCGTCTGGCCGTCTTCGCCCACCATGCCGGCCCGGTCGAGCGCGAAGATCACCGGCAGCTTTTGGATCGCGACGTCGTGGATGATGCTGTCGTAGGCGCGTTGCAGGAACGTCGAGTAGATCGCGACCACCGGGCGGACGCCCTGCGTCGCCAGGCCTGCCGCGAACGTCGTCGCGTGCGCCTCGGCGATGCCGACGTCGAAGAATCGCTCGGGCCACTTCTTCTGGAAGATGTTCGTGCCGGTCCCCGACGGCATCGCTGCCGTGATCGTCACGAAGTTCGCGTCCTCGGCGGCGAGCTGCGTGAGCGCATCGCCGAACACCTTGGTCCACTGCGGTGGGCCCGGGTTGACCGGCTTCAGCTTGCCGGTGACGGGATCGTAGGGCGCGCGGGCGTGATACTTCTCGAGATCGGGCTCGGGGAGCGGGAAGCCTTTGCCCTTCTCGGTGATGACATGGACGACGCGCGGGCCCTTCAGCTTCTTCACGGTCTCGAACGCCTGGCGCATCTGATCGATGTTGTGCCCATTGATCGGCCCGAAATAGCGGAACCCCAGCTCCTCGAACAGCATCCCGGGCGACCAGAGGTTCTTGATGCTCTCTTCGACGTTCTTGGCGAAGTCCACGAGCTTGGGTCCGCCGAACAGGTGCGAGGCCTTCTCGATCATCCCCTTCACCCACTCGCGCAGCCGAACCGTGAACGGATTCGCGATGATCGAGCCGAGGTACTTGTTGATGGCGCCAACGTTGGGCGCGATCGACATCCCGTTGTCGTTCAGCACCAGGATGATGTCGCGGCCCGAGTGCCCCGCGTTGTTCATGGCCTCGTAGGGCAGCCCACACGTCATCGCCCCGTCGCCCACGACCGCCACGACCTTGAAGTCCTCGCCCCTGAGATCGCGCGCCGCCGCCATCCCGAAAGCCGCCGATAACGCGGTACCCGCGTGACCGGCTCCGAATTGGTCGTGTTCACTCTCAGATCTCCGCAGAAAACCCGACAGGCCACCCTGCTGGCGCAGCGTCGCGAGCCGGTCGTTGCGGCCGGTGAGAATCTTCCACGGATAGCCCTGGTGGCCGACGTCCCAGACGATCTTGTCGCGCGGCGATTCGAACGCGGCGCAGAGCGCGACGGTCAACTCGACGACCCCCAGGCCCGCGCCGATGTGCCCGCCCGTCTGGGACACGACGTCAATCAGGCGTTGGCGGACTTCGTCCGCGAGCGACTGCAGCTGCTCCGGTACCAGCGCGCGAACGTCCGCAGGACTGTGAATCGTTTCGAGGATCAATTAGGCCTCGTCACAATGTAGTGGGCCAGCTCAACCAGTATGGGGGAAACTAACCCGGCATCCCGCAGATGGTCTACCGCCTGCGCCGCCAGCCGCTCCGCCTCGGCGCGGGCCGCCCCGACGCCCAGCAGCGTCACAAACGTCGCTTTGGCGTGTGCCGCGTCCTTTCCAGCCGTCTTTCCGAGCTGATCGGAGGTGGCGGTAGCGTCGAGGACGTCGTCGGCGATCTGGAAGGCGAGGCCAATTACCTCTCCGTAGGCGCGCAGCGCTTCGACATGACTTGGCGTTCCCTGGGCCGAGAGCCCGCCGATCACGCAGGACGCTGCGATGAGCGCGCCGGTCTTGCGGCGGTGCACCTCCTCGAGCGCGTCGATCGGCAGGGCCTTCGCCTCGGCCTCGAGATCGAGCGCCTGGCCCCCGATCATCCCGCCGGCGCCCGCCGCGCGAAACAGCTCGAGCGCGATCTCCCGCCGGCGCGCGGGCGGCAGGGCGAGCTGCGCCAAACCGTCCTCCATGACGCGCGCCGCGAGCGCGACCATGTCGTAGCCCGCGCGCGTCGCGCGCGGTACGTCAAACGCGCGGTGCGCGGTCGGCCGGCCACGCCGCAGATCGTCGTTGTCCATGCAAGGCAGGTCGTCGTGCACCAGCGAATACGCGTGCACGACTTCCACGGCGGCGGCCAGCTCGGCGACGCCGGCGGAGGAGGCCCCGTCGAGCGCCTCATGCGCCGCGAACACCAGCGTCGGACGCAGGCGCTTCCCTTCGCCGAGCAGACTGTAGCGGACGACTTCGTCTCCCGTGGTAGCGGTCGCCGCTAGCACCTTGTCTACGCGGGAGCGCGCGTCCGCGAGGTATTTAGCTAGGGCTTTCAATCTCGAGGACTTTTTTGACCTTGAGCTCCGCCTGGGACAGCTGTTCGCGCGCGACCCGCAGCCGCTCGATGCCTTCCTCGAACAGCTTCAGCGCCTCATCCAGATCGAGGTCCTCGGATTCAAGCCGGCGCACAATCGCCTCGAGGCGCTCGAGCTGCTTACTGAACTCGGCCATTTACCTCTCCGTCCGTCACGCGCAGCCGGAACTCCTTTCCAGCGGGCAATTGCGCAACTCGCTTCAGAATCTTGCCGTTCTCGTCCCGCGCCACCGCGTAGCCGCGACCCAGCACGCGCAATGGACTCAAGGCATCGAGGCGTGCGCTGTGCGCCGTGAGCAGTGCGCCGGACTTCTCGAGACGCGTGTCCATGCTGCGCACCAGCCGGTCCCCGGTGCGATCCAGCCGCTCCACCACATGCCGCGACGCGATGCGCAGCGCACGTGCCAGCCGCTGACCCAGCACACCACACTGCTGCAGCACTTCCACCCGGTCCGGCGTCGCGGCCTCGGCTGCCGCCGATGGTGTCGCCGCCCTCAGGTCCGCAACAAGATCACACAGCGTCACATCCGTTTCATGACCAATGGCGGAGATGACCGGCATTGGCATTGCAGCCACGGCGCGGGCGACGCGTTCGGTGTTGAACGCCCAGAGATCCTCGATCGATCCCCCGCCTCGGGCAACAACCAACACATCCACCGGCAACCGCGAGATGCGATTGAGCGCCGAGCACACGGATCCCTCGGCTTTGGCTCCCTGGACCTGCGCCGGGACGATGATCAGCTCGGCGATCGGCCAGCGGCGGCCGATGACCGCCTGGATGTCGCGCAGCGCAGCACCATCGGGACTCGTCACGACGGCGATGCGGCGCGGGAACGGCGGCAGACGGCGTTTGCGCGCCGGATCGAGCAAACCGTCCTTGGTGAGCGCGGCCTTGGCTTTCTCGAACGCCAGTTTCCAGAGCCCGCCCTGGTCGGTCGAGAGCAGCTCCATGACGGTGAGCTGGAACTCGCCTTTCTCTTCGTACAGCGACGGCCGGGCGAACACGAAAACCTGCATCCCATCGCTGGGGGCGGGCAGCATGAAGTTTTGCTTGGCGAACATGACGCAGCGCAGTTGCGCCGATTGGTCGCGCAGCGAGAAATACCAATGGCCACTGCGCCACGCCTTGAAGCCGGCGATCTCGCCGCGCACCCACAGCGGCGGCAGACCTGCTTCGATGACGGCCCGGGCGCGCTTGGTGACTTCGCCGACTGTCCACGCGCCTTCGGCGGATGCTGCGCTGAAAAGATCTAGCCGCGCGCCCACTGCCGGGCCGCCTGAACGGTGTTGTACAGCAGCATCGTGATCGTCATCGGGCCGACGCCGCCGGGAACGGGCGTGATCGCCGATGCGACTTGCTTCGCTTCCTGGAACTTCACGTCGCCGACGAGACGGTAGCCCTGTTTCCGCGAGGGATCGTCCACGCGGTTGACGCCGACGTCGATCACGACCGCCCCTGGCTTCACCATGTCACCGGTCACGAATTCGGGCTTGCCGATCGCGACAATCAGGATGTCCGCCTGGCGGGTGTGTTGCTCGATGTGGCGCGTGCGCGAGTGGCACACCGTCACCGTGGCGTTGCCACCGGGACCATCCTGTAACAACAGCGCCGCCATCGGCCGGCCGACGACATTGGATCGCCCGACCACGACAGCGTCCGCGCCTTTGGTATCCACGCCAGTGCGGATCAGCAGCTGCTGCACGCCATACGGCGTCGCCGGGCGGAAGCCCGTGGGATCGCCCACGACGACTTTACCGACGTTCTCCGGATGAAAGCCGTCCACGTCCTTGCGCGGGTCGATGCGGTGCAAGGCGCGATTGCTGTCGATCTGCCGGGGCAGCGGCAGCTGGACGAGAATCCCGTGGATCTCGGGGTTGGCGTTGAGCCGCTCGAGCAGTGCCATGAGGTCTGCTTCGCTCGTGTCTGTGGGCAGCTTGATGGTCTCGTGATACAGCCCGGCTTCATCGCACGCCTTGCCCTTCATGCGGACGTAGACCTGCGACGCGGGGTTGTCGCCCACGAGTACCACCGCGAGGCCGGGCGTAATCCCTGCCCGCCTGAGCTTCGTGATCTCGTTCCCCAACTCGCTGCGCATCGTAGCACCGATGGCATTACCGTCGATCAGATTAGCGGGCAACGCCCACCGCCCGCGTCTCGCGAATCACGACCACCTTGATCTGCCCCGGGTACTGGAGCTCGCGCTCGATCTTGCGCGCGATCTCGTCGGTCATCCGGGCCGCCGCGGCGTCATCGACGTGGTCCGGGGTCACGACGACGCGCACTTCGCGCCCCGCCTGGATCGCGAACACCTTTTCGACGCCCTTGAACTCCGAGGCGAGCTTCTCGAGATCGCCGAGCCGTTTCACGTAGGTCTCGAACGCCTCGCGCCGCGCGCCGGGGCGCGATCCCGAAATCGCGTCGGCCGCCTGCACGATCACGCTGACCGGCGATTCATGCGGGACATCGTCGTGGTGCGCGGCGATGCAGTTGATGACCGTCGCGTGCTCGCCATACTTGGTCGCCATCTCGACGCCGAGCTGCACGTGGGTGCCGTCGTGCTCGTGGGTCAGCACTTTGCCGACGTCGTGGAGCAGCGCCCCCCGCTTCGCGAGGCTGACGTCGAGCTTCAGCTCGGCGGCCATCATCCCGGCGAGGTAGGCGACTTCCTTCGAATGCTCGAGAATGTTCTGACCGTACGAGGTGCGGTACTTCATCCGCCCAACCAGCTTCACCAGCTCAGCGTGCATGCCGCGAATGCCGGTGTCGTACACGGCCTGCTCGCCCGCCTCGACGATGCTCGCGTCCACGTCGGCCTTCGCCTTCTTCACGATCTCTTCGATGCGGCCGGGATGGATGCGGCCGTCGGCGATCAGCCGCTCGAGCGCCAGGCGGCCGATCTCGCGGCGCACGGGCTCGAAGCAGGACACGACGACGGTATCGGGGGTGTCGTCGATGATGACGTCCACGCCGGTGGCGGCTTCAAACGCGCGGATGTTGCGGCCTTCGCGGCCGATGATGCGACCCTTCATTTCGTCCGACGGCAGCAGCACGGCCGACACACTGGACTCCGCCGTCTGCTCGGCGGCGATCCGCTGGATGGCGAGCGCGATGATTTTTTTCGCTTCGCGATCGGCGTTCTTCCTGGCCTGCTCCGTGATGTTGCGCACCAGCGCGGCCGCTTCGTCCCGCGCTTCGTTCTCGAGGCCGTGGATGAGCTCCATTTTGGCGTCCTGCGCGCTCAAGCCGGCGACCTGTTCGAGACGCGTGCTGATCTCCTGCGTGCGTTTGTCGAGGGCGCGCGCGCGCTCCTGGAGCTGCTGCTCGGTCTTGCGCAGCTCCCGCTCGCGGTGGTCGACGCCGGCGAGCTTGTCGTCGAGGCTTTTGTGGAGGTTCTCGCGGACCGACATGAGCTCTTCTTTGGCCGCGAGGACAAGGCGTTGGCTGGTGTCGGCC
>QHUZ01000109.1 GCA_003223395.1 Gemmatimonadota bacterium
CGATCGGGACGAAGACTGGGACGGGCGGGTCCGCCGGCGCGGAGTATCTGTTGACTACTCTGAATCAGCCCGCGTTTCCGGATTTGTGGGCCATTCGAGCTGAGTTGTGACGCCGGCGGAGGGCGGCGAAGGGGCGGCGAGGGGCGGCAAAGGCATGATCGATCCCGAAAAGCTTGCAAAGCACTACACTCGTTTTCGCGTCACCGAACGGATTCTACTTACGGGTCATTCGCATCAAGCGTGGCCTGATGTCGCCTTCGAGGCACAGCAGCAGGCGTGGCTCGATGCGGCCGAGCTGGTGGACGACGTGTGGGACAAGGCATTCGAGAAGGCCAACGAGGTGCGGCGCGGGTTTGCGCGCCTGCTCGATGACTCGCCCGATCGGATCGCGCTCGCGCCGAACACGCACGAGCTGGTGGTGCGGTTCCTGTCGGCCCTTCCTTTAAAGAAGCGGCCCAGGCTGATCACCACGGATGGCGAGTTTCATACAATTCGCCGCCAGCTGGATCGTTTGGCCGAGGAAGGCATCGAGGTTGTGAAGGTTGCGGCCGACCCGGCGCCAACATTGGCGGAGCGGCTGGCGCAGCGAGTCGATGATCGCACCGCCGCGGTGCTTGTCTCGGCGGTGCTGTACACGAACGCCCACATCGTGCCCAACCTCATGGCCACGCTCAGGACCTGCGAGCAGTTGGGGGCGGAATTGTTAGTGGACGCCTACCACGCACTCAACGTGATTCCGTTTTCGCTGCGCGTGGAAGGCCTGGAGGGGGCGTACGTCGTGGGCGGCGGTTACAAGTACTGCCAGCTCGGACCGGGAAATGCGTTTCTCCGCTTCCCCGCCGACACGACGCTCCGGCCGGTGGTAACGGGGTGGTTCAGCGAGTTCACCGATCTCAGCAGGGCGCCGAGTGGGCGCGTGGAGTATGGGCCGGGGCCGGCGCGGTTTGCAGGGGCGACGTACGACTTCACGAGCCATTACAGAGGGGCGGCAGTGTTTCGGTTTTTCGAGGAGCAAGGCCTGACGCCCGAGAAGCTCCGTGAGCTGAACAAGCATCAAGTTGGGATGCTCGCGAAGGGCCTCGGCGTGGAGCTCACGCCGTCGAAAACCGCAATAGGCGGATTCTTGGCGCTCAGACGTCCAGATGCGAATCGCCTCAAGCAAGAGCTCCGAAAGAAGGGGGTCTGGTCGGATCATCGCGGCGAGAGCCTGCGGCTGGGGCCGGCGCCGTATGTCACGGATGCGCAGATTCGCATGGCGATAGCGTACACCTGACATACGACTGTCCGGGGAGACTCGAAAACCGCCGCGGAAGTCCTATGCAATTCGCGTCGTGCGAGATAGGAAGGCGGGCTATGTACCAGGCGCGACGTGATTTCGGTTTAGCGCGCCGTTCCATCGACGCGGCGCGGGGGCGCATCACGAGCGGCTCCGAGAGTGGACCGTACAGAACCGACTAAAGAAGCGGGCCAGCGGACGGCAGATCGCTAAGTCATCGTGGGAGGGGTCCGTCTAAAAAGGGTCACCCCACGACCATCACAGGGAGCTCGCAGAGACGAGAGGATACTGAAGGTCAGATTCTCAGTTTTGGATGACGGCACCGAACCTCGTGAACGAGTTTCGAATAGAACGGCATCACTACCCTCCTTTCAAAAACCACGCACGACCTTTTCAACCCTGCTCAACACGACCAAGGAATACATCCAAAACGCGCAATCACAGAAGGAGCTGTGTTCGTTACGCATCTTTCAGAATCGTGGACACCAGTGCGTCCATTCCTTCGGATGTACTGGGGAATTCCTGTGCTCGTTGCGGCTGAACCCACCCCCCGTCGGGGTGGCGCTCTAGCGCCTCGAGCTTCATTCGGTTGCTGGTCAGTTCCACGGCCCACAGTCGTGCCTCTCGCTCGAACGCCCTAGCCGTGCGCGCTCCAGCTGCCCTCACAACACGTGGGAGACTCGGGTACTCCTTCCGCATAGGAGCAGCGGTCACTGGATTGCCTTCTCGTATCCTGCTTTCGAGAAGGACGCGGAGTTCGGCTGGAGCGGGCTCAACAGACGATACAGGCTCCTGCTCCAGGTAGAAGCCAGCGTCTGTACGCGCGAGTCGCGGCACGTACAATCGGTTCTTGTAAAGGTATATGTGATGCCGCGACGTGGTGATCACCTAACAATCACGACAATCATGTTGATGCCCTTGGAAAGGGCGTACTCGCCAGCCTGTTGGAAAGCAGCGAGCTGCGCCGCCGTCATTCCAGCCTCCGGAATCGCCACCGTTAACACCCTTTGTGAATTTGCCATCATTTCGGCCGTGATGCTCACGTCGCCCATGCTAGCCCCTGAAAATGTCTCAAGCTTGTTAATGTAGCCCTTCAACGTCCGCAGAACCGTCGACCCCTCTTGATAGCCTCCTGCAGCCAGATCCATCGATTTGATGCTCGTCGCCACTCCATCGGCGTAGCGGTCGATCACACGGAATCCCGCGGGCAGATTGCCACCAAGCTGCGCCTCAATCTCAAGTCCACGCGTTGCCCAACCCAGGCTCCAGACACTCTTTCCTGATCGTACGGCCCGGAACCACTGAATGCCTCGTGTGGCAACAGCACCTACTGCTTCGCCGGTTATGGTCGTGACGATGACTTCCTTTTCCAAATGGATGAGCAGAGGTCCGATCGCGGGCGCAACGACGCCCATGCACCTGACAAAGTTGGATCCTTGCTGGCACTCAGGCCGGCGCTGCAAAGGCGTGGGGTCTCGCCCAGTGGGGTCGACAAAACCCACGGGGTTGTCATATGCATATGCGTAGGTACTCCACGCGGGAGCCTTGTCGGCCAATGGGTCTACGCTCGACCACCGCCCGATCGCGGGCATATAGTAGCGTGCTCCGAAGTAGTCGAGCGCCGTCTCTACATCCTGTTCCTTACCACTAAAGCCTTCCTTTGTCGGATTGGGGGCGCTCAATGTGCGTCCCGGCATCCGCAGCCCCCATGGATCGAAGTCGTAGCTCTCGACGACCGCACCCGTCGTGCTCAACACGACCGTCCGCGTGCTTCCAAGAATGTCGACATGGTCGTACGTGCGGTTGCCGCTGGTGACCTGACGGCCAACGACGCGGTTCTCCCATAGAATGTTGAAGTAGGAGGGGGGCGGAGTCGTACCATTCAGGGAGACGACAGCAACTATCGTCGCGCCTTCGCGGAGGTAGAAATCAGTGCCGCCAGTGGCTGCCTGCTTCGCTATCCGCTGACCCGCCTCGTCGTAGCGATAGTTCGAGACGGCTCCGTTGCTGTTGATGGCCAACGGGAGATTCTGTGCATCATATGTGACGTTTAAGATGGAGTACGGCGCAGGTGCGGTCTTGAGATTCCCATTCGCATCGTACGTAAATGGGCCGCTCTCCGCATCCCATGGCTCCGGACTGCCGGTCACAGCGTCGTCGACGCGGTCCAGGCGGTTGGATGACGAAGGAACGGAATAGGAGAGATCGTCAATGACGTTGCCGGCGTCGTTGTAACGTTGGAGATGTCGCAGATTCCCTGACAGATCATACGTGATCTGGGCGAGATCATTTGCCGGGGTTGCGCCCCAGGCACTCCCGGTCCATGCAAAGAAATCAGCTTGTTTCAGTCGGTTGAGCGCGTCGTAGGCAAGCGGGCCGAACACATAGCGGTAACGCTTCGGGGCGGGCGCCGGCGCCCCTGCATTGTAGAACTCAGCGGTATCAAGCACACCGTTCGGTTGATAAGCGTAGTGCGCCGAGAACGGACACGTGAGACACCGAGCGAGCGACGGATCGCCTATGCTATCGGTCTGCCCACGAATGGTGTACCGGATGGGGACGACAGGCCCATTCTGGAACTGATAGCTCTGTGGCTGGCCGGACGAGAGATACGTGTCCGTGACGTCAGGCGTCAGAGGCTTGGTCGACGTGGTTGATGCGAACACCATCGAAAGCAAACCCCGAGCATCGTATTCGTACCATTGGTAGAGACTGTTTGCGCCAACGGTCACGGTCCGCTGAGTGACGGAGCCACGCAGGTCTCGTGTGTACGCAATTGTGGTATTCAGTTCCGCCGGCGGAGCACCACCACCGTTGGCTTGTGTGTACGTATAGCGCGTCGCGATCTGCCCTTCGGCGTCGTAGCTGAAATACGTCACCTGCCACGCGCCGTTTGACTTGCTGGCCACCCCCGCCAGTCGTGCGCTGATGTTGAGCAGCGTCGGAGGCGTGGGGAACAGATTCCACGGCGTGGAATCGGGCGGCATGGCGTCGTAGCGGCGCGCGATCAGCCAGTTCGTACGTGTCGTCTCGAAGGGCTGCGGCGGTCCCAACGGATCGAGCGAGGCAAAGTCCGTCGCGGCGATCCCAGAGGCAACCGCTCGGCTCAGAGAATCGTAGATGGTGAAGTACACCTGCCCGAGGACAGCCTGGTTGGCATCTTGGAAATACCGTGCGTTTCCTGCCGCGTCGTACGAGGTGTTGATCGTTCCGACGTCCGGGCTAGTCCGGCTGATTTGCATTCCCCGCGTGTTCACCGTGTACGTGGTAACAAGGCCACGGGGATCCGTCGCCTGCGTTCGCTGTCCGACAACGTTGCTGGTGAACAATGTCGTCGCGGCGTCGGGCGATCCAAAACCGAGGATGGTCTTCACCGCGCTGTTGAAGCCATCGGCGTAGCTGCGTCTCTTCTTCTGGGATTCATCAGTCAGCTCGGTCACTTCCTCGTTGTCCTCGATTCCATAGCTCGTGACGACGGAATCGATGGGCGTAGACCGAATGTAGGACCCGTAGACCTTGCTGACCCTATTCAAAGCGTCGGCGCGATACCGCGTTTCCGTAAAGGGATGTGCGAGCGTTGTGCTGTGATAGCTGTTGTAGTAGCTCGTCGCGTCTTGATCAAAGTTCGAGTCGAAGCCCGGCGCACTCCGCGGAAAGGGCTGCCACACGCGCGATACACGGCCCATGAGGTCATACTGCGTCGCGGTCACATGGTAAGTCGAACCGTCCTGCACTTGTGATTGAATGGCCCGGCCTAATCCGTCGAAATACTGGTTGCTGACGACCGTAACAGGCGTAGCACCGCCCTTCAGGAACGTGGTCTCCGTGATCGTGTTTGGATTGCTCGCCTGGAACGTCCAAGCGGGGGCCGTTCGAGAATACGTATATGCGTACCGCTTGATTACCTGTTGACCATCGGGGGGAGCGCCGTTGTTCCTGATTTGGGTCAACTTTCCCCATCCATCGTAATCGAACGCCCGCAGCGTACCGCCCTCATCTCTGATCGATGTTACGTAAGCACTCGTGTAGCCGATATCGGTCGAGAGATAGGAACTGCCGTTGCTGCTCCGCCAACGTTTGACTCTCGTGAGAAACCCATCGTTCGGGTATGGATTGGGACCGTACTCGTATTCGGTGACGCTGCCCCGCCCGTCACTGAGTCGTCTGATCCGGCCAGCGTCATCATAGATGAGGGCGGTTTCCTGCACGAGGTAACTCCCGCTTAGGACGAGCGCACCACCAGAGATCTTCGACACTGTTACAGCGACCGGTACGCCATATGTCGCCGAGCTCGTGGCATTCGTTCCATTCGCGGTGAGCGTGAGCGACCCGGAGCCGGCGCTCCCCACGCTGTAGGGCATGCTTATCGTCGTTGCGGCTCCGGCACCCAACGTGACTGGAGCCGGCCCCGTTCCGCAGTTCACAGGCCCACTTGACGTACATGAGAAATTGAACGAACGCTGGTCGGATCCCGTGTTCGTCACGAGAAACGTTTCAGCCAACCCAGTGGTGTTTTCGAATCGTGTCGGCGTAACAGTCACGCCGCCCGTTGTCGTCACAGTCACGCCGTACCGAACAATGGGAACCGTGTAGGTGCCTGGGTCGCTCGCCCCCGATCCCAACGCAGTCAGCCGCAATGTGCCGGCGCTGGCGCCGGGGTCACCGACGCTGTAGGGCATCCACACTCGTACCGCGGGGCCGTCGACCGCCGGGTTTACCGATGCCGGCACCGTTCCACAGATCACACCATTCGAACCGACGCAGGTAAAGCTGAACGTGCTAGGGTTCGCGCCGGTGTTCTGGACGTCGAACCACGCCGAGTAGCCTCCTGTGTTGGCAGGACGCGTCGGCTCAGTACCGCCGTCGGGGACAACGGTCACGGCGTACGGCACCTTGACGCTAACGTTGAACCAGCCAGAGTCCGAGCTGCCGGCACCGGTCGCTTTCAACCGCAACCTGCCCGTCCCCACACCCCCGGTGTTGAAGGTGATGGGCACGGTCGCTCCATATGAGGTGCCCGGAACTGAATAACCGTTCGGAGAGTTGCAGCTCACAACGGCGCCGTTGCAATACCACTCGAGGGAGTAACTGTAGCCATTGAGCAGGCCGGTCAGGCTGAAGTACACAGTTTGACCCGTGGTGTTAGCCGGCGCGGTCATGCTGTTTCCGTCCGGCCCGACGCGCACCTGAGCGACGCCACGACCAAGGGGAAGCGCGAAGAGAATCATCGCAGCAACTTCGCAAACCTTTCGTGTGGTCATCATGGAATCGGACTCGGGCTGTTGAGCACATAGTGCTTGTAGGGTAGGAACTGGCCCGCGAGGAATTCCTTGAATGTGGTGAGATCGGCCTCGGCGATTTTATCGCTCGTGCCGTTCTTCACACTGACGGTGCGTTCGATGACGACTCCGGGCATGTGGGCACCCGTGGCCGAGCCATCTGCCATTTTGGAGAGCGCATCCGCCTCCGATCCTGGCGTCGGCGCCTGGTCCATCGTGTAGTCGGCCGGGTACTTCAGTCGTGTGATCCGCTGGACGCCGTCAGAATTGGTTTCGGCTGTTTCGGTCAGCTGTCCGTGATTTGGGTTCCCGTAGGTGTATCTCGTGGAGGTTGAGATCGAGGCATTCCCAAGGGTGTCATAGCTGTAACGCAGTTCACTCGTTGGAAGCTTTTGGCCTGATACCACCACAAACGCACTATAGGTCGCGTCCGGAATGCAGTAGTCCGGTAATCCGTCCCCGTCGAGGTCGCCGCACTCCGACACACCGGCCAGAGTGGCGAGGGCCACGCCGCGAAACTTGCGTGTGGTCTGGGCCGGCTCCGGAAACTCGTAAAACCGCAGGGCAATCCGTTGGTAACGTACGCTGGCGTCGTACTCCGCGAGGCTTTCCTCCTGTCCGCGTTTCCACTCGTTACTGGTGCGGCGCAGGTACGGGAACGTTCCCGGTGGAGCGACATCGCCGCCCGCGGTGAAGGTGTGGCGCGTCCGCCCGTCCTCACCGCTCTCGCCATGGAGCTCAGTGACATCGCTGTAGTTGACGTTGGGTCCGCCCCCCAGCGGGATTTTCGATGCCGAAGCGCGCGAGTAGAACGCGCATGGGGTGCCATTGGCATTCGTTCCGGAGTAGGCATAGTCGGAGTGCGGCTCCGATCCAATGATACCGCTCGAGCGTACTTCGTCCCCCAAGAGGTATTGGAACTTCCGAATACTGACATGCCCCATCCCATCATCGGTTTTTATCCGCAGGATCCGGAGACCTCCGGCAATCTTTTTCGTGACGCCGACGCGATTCACCCAGCTCGCGGTGATTGAAATCGTTACCGGATTGCCGCCATCGGATGCTCCGACGGTATAGTCCCCGGGACTCAGCCACAGCGAGTCACTGTGGTCCAACAGGAATTCGCCCGCACCAGGCCCGTTGACACGCTTGACTTTCCCGTCAGGGTGGGCAAACCAGCGCTGGATGTACGTTTGCGATCCCTGCTGACTGATCTCGGCCCACGGACACCACTGAAGCAATGGATCGCCGTCGTAGCACGCCGGGCCGGTCCATGGCGGAAAGGAGATCATCACCTTGACTTTGGCCTCGTCTCCCGTCGGCACCACGATCGTGAACGGATTGGTGTGGAACCCATCGTGGTTCGTGATGTGCTGGGCATTCTGGGGCGGAGTTTCGTCGAACAGCGGCGAGCCGTCGACGACGGTGCTGTAATCGTTGGGTTCGTAGGTAAACTCATTGAACCCACCGGTCGGATATGTGATTTTCGTGAGTGTTCCAGCCTGCATGAAAGTCCCATCAGGCTTGCGGTCGGCACCCGGAAAGTATTTGTGGTTGAACGGGAGGATCGCCGGACTCCAGCCCGGAGGAATTGGCGTGTCGTTGTTCTTCCCGTTGTAGTATCCCCAGTGGTCGATCGGGAATTTCACCGCGCCATTGTAGTACTGGTAATACCAGGTCGCGCGCGGCGGTAATGCCGGGCCGGAATACGTGAAGCTGTACGGAGGAAGCTGGTTTCCCGCTGGATCTTCCTCGAACACATTGAGGAGCGTCAGCCTGTTGCCAATCGAGTAGTCGTACGCGAACGAGAACCGTCTGATGATTGCGCCGTCCGCAGTGTTCGTGATGGTGATTCGAAGCAGACGCGGTTCCTGAGGCTGGTCCACTCCCCTGCTCAACCAGAAGATTTCATGTGGCGATATGGCATCCGTGCGCGTATCCGTGCCGAACGTGATGGTCTGCCCCGTTGTCGTGATCGATACCAGCTGCTGCTCCGTCAGGTAGGACTGACTTTGCGCGTCGAACGGGAGGCCGAAGGGTGGGAGACCAGGGCACGATCCGTAGGTGTCGTCGTAGGCCTCTCGACGCAACCCACGATAGTGCTCCACATTGTAGGACGCATACGAGAAAACAATGGAATCGCCGCTTATGGCCTTGATTTTGGTGAGATACCAGCTCGAATAATAGTCCGGCTGGTTGACACCCATATCACCACCGGCAATCCACCACCAATCGCGGCTCGTTTCCGCTGCCGCAAACGTGTAGCGGGTGCCGTCCTCCGTGGTAATCACCCACGAGGCAAATCCCGGCCCACCGAGCGTCGGCTCGATGCGCCAATTGCGATACGGAATCGTCGCGTATTCTTTGTGGTTAGGGTCCGTGCTGGTGGGTCCGGCCACGAACTCGCCGGACATGCCGGCAAAGTTGAAAAAGAACTGATCCGGCTCTCCGTCAAGAACTCCCTGCGCGAGGTTGATAAAAATCTCTCGTGGGGGGGTCGGCCAGTGCGTGTTGTCGTAGAACGTGTGTCCCTCGCGGTAGTAGCCGTAGTTCTGCTCGTCGACCAGCCCACGAACGGTTCGGGTGATCACGCCGCCGGCGTCAAGCGTCCATCCCATCCCGACCCAGCCACCGATTTCGTCCACCTTGATGCCTGACGCGTGATAAGAGAGTGCGATTGGGAGTTGGAGCGTCTTCCCCTTCACCGTAAATAGCGGAACTCCGATTTCGGGGGTGCCCGTGTACATGGACACGGGAATGTCCCCGAACTTGCCGAACGTCGCTGCCGTGGGTGACGGCATGCTGGGTCGCATCGGGCCGACTCGACCTTGGGCTCGCAGATACGCACCGTTGAGTAGCGACTCGAGAAGAAACAGGAGCAGGAGTGTCGGAAGGGTAACGATCGTGCGGCGCATTGCGGAGCGAGCTCCGAGAGAGGACGCTCGTCGCTATTGGAAGAAGCGCGCCACGCGACAGACTATCTGCTAACTCAGTGTCCCATGAGATGCTCACTAAATCGAGTTGCCCCAGCCGTCATACTCGGCTCGCAGTGCTGAGAGTTTGGTGGAGGATTGAGCCTCTCATTCTTGCTTGTGCTCGGTCGAATCCTTCGCGGCCGGCCACGGAGCGACGGGCCGGGCGTACGGGTGTTAGGTCCGTGCGTGCGAGGCTGGGTCGAACAGGTGCACGTGCGGGATGGTCGGACAGTCAAACGTTACGGTGACGGCCTCGCCTGTGCTGTAGGGCATTGGACGGTCACGGACTCGCTGGCATGCAGGACAGCGGCGCCGGCGCTGTGCCACAGGTGACCCTGGCTGTCGCAGCGCATGTGAAGGTATGGGTGGTATCTGCGGAGGGCGCGTGCATGCCTACCAGTACGGGAAGGGGCACTCGACCTTCGTCGTCGAGACCACCGAAGCGGCGTGGCGCAAGGCTCGATCAAGCCAGCGAAGACGACACGGTCGGAATGGACGTGCTTCTTCCCGTACTTCGTCACGCGATGCAAAGAACGAGGTGCCTGAACAGCTCCTCGCCGGTCTTGCTGCGTCTACTCGGTTCTCCACAGTACAATCCGATACTCATCTGGGCCGTTGGGCGCCATTTCGTCCTTAACCGCTTCCGTTCCTCTTGAAAAAGCGCGGCCCTCGTAGCGGCCCGGCGGAAGCGACAGAGATGGTGCTTGACTCAAGTCGTTGACCTCCGGTCCCCACAAAATGATCCGACCGGAAGGGACTGACAAAATGAATCCCCCTAAGTCAAGCCACTTGTCGCCAACACTGAACGGTCCTGGAAGTACATCCACCTCCACGCGAGTAATCCCGCCCTCTCGTACTGTGGCTAGTCCAACCAGTTCTGGAGCACCCTTCAAGCTGACCAAAGCCCCCCCTGCGTCCCAGAGATGGGTGGTATCAACCTCTGGGCCGCGTTTGGCATCGCCAACCAAGACCTGAAAATGATCCGTGGGGACTTCCAACTGGTGCCGAGTTTTGTCACTCACCGATTTCTGTCCGAAGGCTCCCGTGGTGGCGGCGGCGGCGGCGGCGGTGGTGGCGGCGGTGGAACGCGCCGGCGTGCCGCATTGACCTCACCACCCTGCCGACGACTACAATTTATGCAGTGTGGATACCCTCGTTGAGGATTCCCTTGCGGGTTTAGCCGCGTCGGTGGCTGGTGATCAACGACATGGTTCCCGCTGGCAGTGCCAGGATCCGTCGCTCCGCATGTGTGACAGCCCGTTTCTCGCCCGATTTGATTGACTGCGGCTTGCTGCTCAGCCGTGGGTCTTCCTGGACCAATTGGTATTGACTCGTCGGCGTGCGCCCCAGGTCGCAGGGTGGATGGCGGTTCCGCCGGTGCCTGGCCGACGGTCACCTCCGACACGACCACGGCATCATCTCCCAATCCCATCAAGGCGTCGAGTGCAACACCTCCTACGTAGTCGAGC
>QHUZ01000079.1 GCA_003223395.1 Gemmatimonadota bacterium
CGGCTCGCAGCACGAGGAGGTGCTGATTCACGAGCCGCTGCGGATCCAGGGCGGTGTGGAGATGATGGTGCTGCTGGGCATCATCCTCACGATCGTCGGGGCGGGGCGTGCTGCCGCAGCGGGCCAACCCTGGGCGCAGAACGTTCGAGAGCTGCTGATCGTGCTGCTCGCGTTGTTCGGCTATTTCGCCGGCTCGGGCGAGCGCCGAGCCAAGAACGTGTTCACGTTCTCGCCGATCATCGAGGTGGCGGTGCTGTTCGCGGCGATCTTCGTGACCATGACGCCGGTTCTGGAAATGCTCAACGCGTGGGCGCAGCAACCGGCGTTTGCGTTGTCAACGCCGGTGCAATTCTTCTGGACTACCGGCGCGCTCTCGAGTGTGCTCGACAACGCGCCGACGTATCTCGCGTTTGCGGCCAGTGCCGCGGGGTTGCACGGCGTCGCGCCGCACGGGCCCTACATCGGGACGTTGGCGCTCGATCCGCGCGCGGCGCAGCTCCTTGCGGCGATTTCGACCGGCGCGGTGTTCATGGGGGCGAACACCTATATCGGCAACGCGCCGAACTTCATGGTCAAAGCGATAGCCGAAGAGAACGGCGTGAAGATGCCGTCCTTCTTCGGCTACATAGTGTACAGCCTGGGAATTCTCCTGCCGCTGTTTGTGCTGGTATCGCTGGTGTTTTTCCGGTCATGAACCCTATTATGACTCGGTGGATCTAACTCCGTCGCCACAGCAACGCCTCGCAATCCAAGCCCCCCTCGGGCCCGTCCTCGTCGTCGCGGGTCCCGGTGCCGGCAAGACCTACTGCCTCATCGCTCGCATCCAGCACCTGATCGCGTCGGGGATCGATCCGCGCTGCATCTGTGCCGTCACATTCACCAATCGCGCGGCTGAAGAGATCGCGCTGCGGCTCGGTGAACGCGCAGAACAGATCACGCGCGGTACGATTCACGCGTTTTGCCTCGCGGTGCTGCGCGAGTTCGTGGAGGACGCGGGGCTGCGGCGGGGCTTCGGCGTCGCCGACGAGCCGTATCAGAAAGTGATCCTCGGCCGGCTCAACGTGCCGCTGGACCGCCGCGGCCAGCTGCTGACGCTGTTCAGCCGCCATCGCTTTCAGGGCTATCGCCTGAGCGACGGCGATGCGCGGTTGTTTCGCGAGTACGTCTCGTGGCTCAGGGCCAGAAACATGGTCGACTTCGACGAGCTGATCACGAAGGCCGAGCCGCTCGCCGATCGGGTCGCGGACCGGTGGGACTATGTGCTGGTCGACGAGTTCCAGGACGTGAACGCCGTGCAATACGACTTGCTGAAACGCCTGGCCGAGCCGCACGGCAACTTCTTCGCGGTCGGCGACGACGAACAGTCGATCTTCGCATGGACGGGCGCGGATCCGTACGTGTTGGAGCGGTTCCGCCGCGACTACGACGTCGTGCCCATCATCCTCGACAAGAACCGCCGCTGCTCGCGCCAGATCTTCGAGACGGCGCGCCGCGTGCTGGCGCAGAATCCGCAGCTCTTTCAGAAGCAGCTGACGGCGGATCAGGAGTCCTCGTATGAAGTCGTGGCGCACGGCTTCCGCGACGAGCACGAGGAAGCCACGTGGCTGCTGCGCGATCTCCAGAGCGACCATGCCGCGGGTCTCGCCTGGGGAGACTATGCGATCCTGTACCGCAAGCATCGCGTCGGCGAGCACATCGAGGGCCGCCTGCTGCGTGCCGGCATTCCCTGCCGGCTGGCGCGTGGCCGCTCGCTGATCGAAGACGAGGTGATCGGGTACGTGATCGCCGCGCTGCGCGTCGTGCGGACCCCCGACGATCCAGCGGCGATGCACACGTTCGCGAAGTGCGTCCTGTCGGAGCACTTCCTGCAAGAGGTGGAGGCTGCGCTCAGCGACAACAGCGACTTCCTGGTGTCGGCGCGGGCGCTCGCCGAGCGGCGGCCGGCGAAGGATCCCGACACGCGGAAGCTGTGGCGGCTGATCTATCAGCTCGAGAATCTGCGCACGCTGCCGCGCTCGCACGGTACCCTTCCCGCGGTGATCGAGGAGATTCTCTCGCAAACGGTCGGTCCCTATCGCAACAAGCTCGAGGAGCGGCACGACGAGTTGACGGATCCTGCGGCGCTACCGGAAGCCGTGGAACTCGCGGTCAGATTGCGAAGCGCCAAAGCGATCTCATTCGCGCCGCGGGGCGGCGTTGAGATCGCCCTGCGAGGGATGTTGGCGGCCGCGGGGATCCGGAACCTGCCCACGGCTCCCTCTGGGACAGTCATCGACGCTGATGCGCTGACCGTCTTCAAGGCCCTCCAACTGCTCGATGCGGAAAAGCTCGACACCACGCTCGATCGTTACGTCACGTTCGACTTCGAGACGACGGACAACGACGCCGCGACGTGCGGAGTCGTCGAGATCGGCGCTGCACGCGTGGTGAATGGCGAGATCGTGGACCGCTTCCACTCGCTGGCGAATCCGTACCGCCCAATCTCCGCCAAGGCCACGGCGGTGCATGGCTACACCGATGCCGATGTCGCCGCCGCTCCGCCGTTTGCCGAAGTATTCACCCAGTTTCACGCGTTTGTGGGTTCCGACGTTCTCATTGCCCACAACGGCATGAAGTTCGACGTCCCCGTGCTCCGGCGCCTCGCCGCCGGACGCGACGGCATCGAGTCGCTCACCTTCTACGACACGTTCCCACTCGTGCGCTCGCTCACGCAGGACAGTCCCAAGCAAGTCGACATCGCGCATCGTTTGGGGATCGACGTCGGCCGGGCGCATCACGCGCTCGACGACGCGATCACGCTGGCACACGTATACCGCGAGCTGCAGAAGCTCCGCGCGGTGCGGGCGCGGAAAGCGGTGCTGAGCAACGTGCTTGATTATTTAGGACTTGCACTCGCCTTAGAAGATCTCCCACCCCAACCCGAACGAACACTCCTCTTCAACATCGGCCGCTACCGCACGCTGGGGCGCTACAGCGACGCACTGGAGTTCTACGCAGCGTCACGAACCGACACCGCTCGCACGCTTGACGAGGTCATCACGCGCCTCGGTGGCCGGGCGCTCATGACGCGGCTGCGCGGGCAGCGGGACCCTTCGCAGCGCTACGCCACTGCGGTCGCGCGACTCAATGCGCTGATCGATGAGGGAACGCTGGAGGAGTGCATCGACCTGCTGCTCGAGCGCGTGGCGCTCTCGACGTCCGAAGGCGTCGAGCTCGCACCCGATCGCGTGAACCTGCTCACGCTCCACTCCACCAAAGGTCTCGAGTTCTCGCGCGTCTACATCCTCGGCGTCGAAGACTACGAGATCCCGGGCTACCAGGCGGCGACCAACAACATCACCGACGAGATCGAAGAGGCTCGACGCTTGCTCTACGTCGGCATGACCCGCGCGCGAGAACGGCTGGTGCTCACCCGTGTCCAGCGCCGTTTCGGACGCGAGACCGGTGGCAGCAGCTTCCTGGAGGAGATGCGACTACGGACGCTTGACCTGCGGGATCCGAAGCTCCGCCCGGCTCTCCTTGGATAAGGCCGTATCCGCGCCGATTTCCGGCGCATAGACGCGCCGCAGCGCCGCCAGATACTGGCCCTGCAGTCCCGCCAGCGTCCGGTGCTCCTCGGTGACCGCTGCCCGGAGCTCGGGACGCGTCAGGAAATCAAATAGCACCGCGGCCTCGAGCTGCCCATCGAGCAAGAACGCCTTGTGCCCGATGTCGGCGAACGTGTCGTCGCGCATGCCGTAGGTGTGGTTCGCGAACGACGAGCTCCGCACGGTCACGCCGACGCCCGGAATTTCGCGACTCACCCAACCAGTCTCCTCGTAGCCAGCCGGCCGGCCCTTCTCGTCCTGCAATCCCGGCGCGCCGAACTTCTTGGCGTACGCGAAGAAGAGCTCCTCGAGCGCGGAGACGGTGATGCCGTCGCGGTATTCGCCGTACCGCGTGATCTCGACGTCGGTCTCCGTCATCTGCGCCGCGCCCTTGGCGGCGTCGGTCATCATGCGGGCGATGTGCTCGAGATAGACCTCGTCCGGAAAGCGAATGAAGTAGTCGACCACGGTGTGATCGGGCACGACGTTGGGAGCGATCCCGCCCTCCGGAATCACACCCTGCACGCGGTGGTCCGGGCGCCACGTTGAGCGCAGATGATCGACGGCGGAATAGAACTGCACCGCAGCCTCGAGCGCGTTGCGCCCGTTCCAGGCGGTGAGTTGATGCGCGGGCCGGCCGGTGAAGGTGTACTTCACGGCATCGATGTTGAGGCAGCAGACGCCGAAGCCGGGCCGGTCGCGGCGCGCCTCGGTCGAGGAGTGGCTGCGCACCAGGATGTCGGCGCCCTTGAACACGCCCGCCTTCCACAGGAGCGTTTTCGCGGGTGGATCGACCTCCTCGGCGGGTGTGCCGTAGATGATCACGCGCCCGGGAACGCGCGCGTCCCTCATGTATTCGATCAGCGCGCGGGCCGCCGCGAAGGCGACGGGACTCTGGGCGTTGTGCTGATCGCCATGGAAGTCACCCTGCGTCCCGCGCAGCGCGTCGTACTCGGCGATGAGCCCCAGGGTCGGACCGCTCGCGCCGGCGGGCGACGTCCAGCGCGCGACGAACGCCGTCGGCATTCCGGCGACGCCGGTGTCGATCTGGAAGCCGTAGCTGCGCAGCAGTGTGGTGAGCGTGTCGACCGCCTGGAACTCATGCCACCCGACCTCGGGGTGATGGCCGATCCAGTCAGAAACGTTCTGGAGCTCGCTATTCCAGACTGTCACCACGCGCGCGAGCACCCGATCGCGCGCGGGGTCGTTGCGCGCGGCGAGGCGCTGCGCGTTCTCGGTCGGCTTGAGCCGCGCTTCGAGCGAATCGATCTGCCGCAGTATGCCGGCGGCAGCCTCGCGCTCGATGTCGGTGGACTGGGTGACCAGGGCCAGGGCGAGTAGGAGCGGAGTCATTGCACCATCCCGAAGCGTTTGTTGTGGGCGGTCATCTTGAGGAAGTAGCGCAGTCGCTGCTCAAAGACTTCGCGCCTGTGACGCGCGGCGTCAATCCAGCCTACGCGAATCCGCTTATAGGACGCAGGGAATTTCTGGAAATTCCTCCAGGTCCTGGGTTCGGCTTTCAGACGCTCGAGGATATCGGTGGGAAGTTTGGACCGACCCTTGCCCGTATGCTCGATGGCGGCCAGCCCCGCTTTGGTCATCCGACCGGACTTGATCAGCCGGCGCACGCGCTCGCGATTCATGTCGGACAGCCTGCTGGTCTTCTTTCGCGGAGAGTAGCGCTGCACGTACTTGCGCGAGTCGATGGGCTTCAAGATGCTGTCGATCCAGCCGTAGCACAGCGCCTCTTCGACTGCATCGTTGTACGGGACGCGCGGCTTCCCGCTGGCCTTCTTATAGTAGATCAGCCAGATCTCGTTGGCCGACTTGTGGTGCATGGCCAGCCACCGACGCCATTCCTTGCGGGTCTTTGCGTAGAGGGTCTTGCCGACCTTCACTGCGTAGCCTTGACCTTCATTGGCACGACCACCGTTCCCCATTGCAACCGCAGCACCGCGGAGTCAGCATCCACCACCGGGAAATAGTATGTGAGAGTCTCCATGTGCGGCCCGGTCTCGGTCGTCACGCTCAGCCGCAACGCGTCCTGCGACTCCCCAGGATAGTTCGTGTGCCATCCCCCGACGCCGCGATTGAAGATCACCGTCCAGGGCTTGGGTGGCTCCTCGGGAATGGTCCAGAGCGAGTAGCGTCCCGCGGCAAGCCGATGGCCGTCGATCATGACATCGTTATTGAACGAGATTGTAGAGACCGAGTCGGCGCCGGGATGCCAGATTCGTCCGTAATGAACGAGGCTGCCGAAGAGCTCGCGGCCACGGGCTACGGGACGGTTGTAGGAGATCACGATATCGGTATGACTGACGCGCTGGGTAACGGAACCGTGTTGGCTCCGCGGCACTTGTAGTAGGAGCAGCAGGAAGACAATCATAATCCCCCGGAGAATCTATGTCCCAGACGGTTTTGGTCACGGGTGCATCGTCAGGCATCGGTCAGGCGATCGCACAGCTGCTCGCCGAGCGCGGGTTCAAGATCTTCGGCACCGCTCGGAAGCCTGCGGCGGCGACGTCAGGGAACGTCACGATGGTCCCATTGGACGTCCGCTCGGACGATTCGGTTCGCGCCTGTATCGAACGAGTAGGCCCGATCGACGTGCTCGTCAATAATGCCGGTTATGCGCTGATGGGCTCCGCCGAGGAAACGAGTCTCGATGAAGCGAAAGCGCAACTCGAGACGAACTTCTTCGGCGTCGTCCGGATGGTCAAAGCGGTTCTCCCCCGGATGCGCAAGGCGGGCAGCGGCAAGATCATCAACATCGGCTCGCTCGCCGGCATCACCGCCATCCCCTTTGGCTCGTTTTACACGGCCAGCAAGTTCGCGCTCGAGGGCTACACCGAGGCGCTCTGGCACGAGCTGCGGCCCTTCGGTATTCACGCCACGCTGATCGAGCCGGGCTTCGTGTCCACGCCGATCGGCGACAGCACGCAGGTCGCGGCCGTGCCGCTCGCCCCGTACGACAGCGTCCGCCAGCGCGCCACCGCCGCACTCGGCCGTCACGTGAAAAACGGCATCTCACCCGAGGCAGTCGCCAAGACGGTGCTGCGTGCCGTACAGAGCCGCTCGCCCGCCCTCCGGTATCGCGTGGGGACCGATGCTGCCTGGTTGCCCCGTCTCAAGAGCGTGATGCCGTGGCCGCTATTTGCCGTCGGAGTCCGGCGCACCTTCGCGGTGTAGCTTCCTGACGGTCTCGATCGTGTCGGCGTCTTCCGGCTTCTTGTCGTCGCGATACCGGATCACACGCGCAAACCGGAGCGCCAGACCCCCGGGATAATGCGGGCTGTCCTGCAGCCCGTTGAACGCGATTTCCACGACGAGCTCCGGTCGCACGTACACGGTGATCCCTTCCCGGTGCGTTTCGATCTCCTGCAGCCGCTTGGTCTGCCACGCGAGCAGCTCGTCGGTGATGCCCTTGAATGTCTTGCCGAGCATGATGAACCCACCATTCGGATCGCGGGCGCCGAGGTGGAGGTTGGAGAGTTTGCCGTGGCGGCGCCCGTGGCCCCACTCGGCCGCGAGCACGACGAGGTCCAGCGTATTCGCCTTCTTGATCTTGAACCACGCGGCGCCGCGCCGGCCTGCCTCGTACTTCGACTCGAGGCCTTTCGCCATCAAGCCTTCCTGCCCCGCGGCGATTGCGGCGTCGAAGAAGTCCTGCGCGGCTTGCGCGTCTCCGGTGATGATGCGCGGCGGACGGTATTTTTCAGGCAGCAATTTGCTGCGCGCGGAGTACGGCTGATCCAAAAGGGACGTTCCGTCGAGGTACAGGATGTCGAAAAAGAACGGAACAGCGCCGCCGAGACCTTTCATCGTGTCCTGAAAGCGGACCGGTCGCTTGTCGGCCGTCAAAACGACGGCTTCACCATCCAGTATCACCTCGGACATATCCATATTCATGGATATGTCGACGACGGTGGAGGTCTCCGCGGTGATGTCATTGAGCGTGCGCGAGTAAACGCGCACCTTGTCCGCGTTTTTGTGCACCTGAATCCGAATGCCATCGAGCTTGTACTCGAACGCCGTCGCACCCTCCGCCAACGCCTCGTCAACGTCGGTAGCGGTCTTCGCCAGCATGGGCTTGATCGGCCGAAACAGCTCTATCCTAAAACCGGCAATCTCGCCCTTCGCGACTGCCCCCAAATCTCCGGCAAGCATCATGGCTCGGCGTACATCGCGCGCGGGGAGATCGCGCGCCTTGGCGACCGCTTCGACCATGAGTCCCTCGAGCGCCCCCTGGCGCAGCTCACCGGTCAGGAGTCTGAACAGAAAGTCTTGTTCTGCGGCGGTCGCTTGTGAGAACAGGTCACTCAGTAAACGCTGCTTGTCGCCCGCAGAGCCCTTCCCACTCGTGGTAGCGATTGCCTCGAGTGTCTTGTCGACGTCGAGAAGTTGTAGGCGTGCCGACGTACCGACGTGAGTCTTGGCCTTCTGCAGTGTTGCCCACCCGACACCGATCTTCGATTGACGGATCGTGCCCGAG
>QHUZ01000080.1 GCA_003223395.1 Gemmatimonadota bacterium
GATACCGCACGTCGCCGATACGCGGCTATTCGATCACAACCCGGTGGTGCTGCACATCTCGCTGCGGGATCTCCACCCCGACATTCTCCTCAGGTCGCAGAATGTGGTCGATGACGTCGAGCAGGTGATGAAGGCGAACACCTCCCCCCATCTCACCGCACAGCTGACGGGCAACCGCAACTTCGTGACGGGCACGCTCGCCGAGATCATGCAGGGAACGCGATCGGTGAATCGGAGCAGCCCGATCATTTTCTCGCCCTTCGGGATGGGGGTACTCGACATCGCGGTCGGCAAATGGGTGTACGACCAGGCGGTCGCCGCCGGCCAGGACCAGCGCATTTCGGACTTCTTCTACGAGACGGTGCGATGACCGCGGTAATTGAGACCGGCGTCGAAGCAAGCTTCGCTGAGCTGCTGGCGGGAGTCCTGCGCATCGACCAGGTGAGCGTCGACAGCCACTTCTTCGACGACCTCGGCGCCGATTCCCTGCTCATGGCGCAGTTCTGCGCGCGCGTGCGCAAGCGCGGCAATCTGCCATCGGTGTCGATGAAGGACGTGTACGCGCACCCCACGATCAGAAGCCTGGCGGGAGCAGTCACGGAGGCAATGCCGGCGCCGCAGCTACCTGCCCCGACACCAACTCGCGCGCATGAGTACGTCCTGTGCGGGGCGCTGCAAGCGTCCTTCTACCTCGGCTTCTCCTACCTCGGCGTGCTCGCCGCCGTCGAGGGCTATCAACTGTTCGTCGGTGCAGCCACGGGCGTTGAGCGCGTGGTGCGCCTGCTGCTGTTCGGTGCCGTGGCATTCCTCGTCGTGGCCGCCATACCGATCGCGGCGAAGTGGCTGCTGATCGGTCGCTGGAAGCCGCGGCAGATCCGTCTCTGGAGCCTCGAGTATTTCCGCTTCTGGATCGTGAAGACGCTGATTCGGTCCAACCCGGCCCCGTACCTGTTTGTTGGCTCGCCTCTCTACGGACTTTACCTACGCGCACTCGGCGCGAATATCGGCCCCGGCTCCTTGATCCTGTCACGCCGAATCCCAATCTGCACCGACCTGCTCTCGATCGGCGCAGGAACGGTGATCCGCAGAGAGGCGAGCTTCGTCGGTTACCGGGCACAGGCCGGCCGGATCGAAATCGGACCAGTAACGCTCGGTCGCGGCGTCTACGTCGGTGAAATGGCCGTGCTCGACATCGACACGTTCATGGGCGACGGGGCACAGCTTGGCCATTCCTCCGCGCTGCTGAGCGGCCAGTGGGTACCGGCCGTCGAGCGCTGGCACGGATCGCCCGCGCAGCGCACGGACGTGAATTACATGAGAGTGCCGCCGGCCCCCCCGGCCAGGTCCAGCACGTTGCGCCGCGCCGTCGCCGGCACGCTCACGCTGCTCGTCATCCTCTTCATCTATGTACCGCTGCTCGAGGGCGGTCTGGACATGCTGTCCGTTTGGGTGTCATCTCGCGTCGAGACCGGCCTCGTGATCAGGGCGCTGGCGATCTCGTTTGTCCTGTTCTTCGGCGCCGTGCTCCTCGGCCTCCTCGCTCTCGGTACGATCCCGCGTCTGTTGAGCGGGTTCGTCAAGCCGAACACTGTTTACCCGCTGTACGGTTTTCGCTACTCGGTGTATCGCATCATCGGGGGCTTGAGCAGGATGCGGTTCTTCCCACTGCTCTTCGGTGACAGCTCGTACGTCGTCCACTTCCTGAGATGGATGGGTTGGCGCCTCACTCCCGTGGTGCAAACGGGGTCGAATTTCGGCAGCGAGGTGACGACCACAAACCCCTTCCTGACGTCGGTCGGCACCGGCACGATGACCGCCGACGGTCTGAACGTCTTCA
Source organism: Gemmatimonadota bacterium (assembly GCA_003223395.1). Taxonomy (GTDB): domain Bacteria; phylum Gemmatimonadota; class Gemmatimonadetes; order Gemmatimonadales; family GWC2-71-9; genus 20CM-2-65-7. The sequence goes on from QHUZ01000080.1 coordinate 1,838, forward strand.
ACGACGACGTCTCGAGCACCTCGTTCCGGGTGTCTCGGGCGACGATCGGGCCCCGCAACTTCGTGGGCAACTACGTCAATTATCCCGCAGGCGGAAAGACGGGCGAGAACTGTCTCCTCGGCACCAAGGTCATGATCCCGATCGAGGGCAAGACCTATCACGGGGTGGGGCTGCTGGGCGCACCACCGTTCGAGATACCGCGGTCCGTCGAGCGCGATAGCCAATTCGATCATCTTCGCACCGGGGAAGCGCTGCGCCGGGGGCTTGCCGCAAAGAATCGATTCAACCTCGGGACGATCAGCGTTTTTCTCACCACGCGGTGGCTCGGCCTGTTTCTCATCGTGCTGATCGACCTCGTCGCGCTCCAGAGCTCACATGCCTTCACCGCGGCGCTGCTCGCGTTCAGCGCCGTCGCTGCCGCGATCTACTACGCCCTGGTGGAGCGCTGCTTCGAATCCCTGGGCCCACCCCCTCCGCCCATTTGTTCTATCTACGACTCCCGCTTCTGGTGGGTCGAGCGCGTGTGGAAGCTGCACCCGATCAATTTCCTGCACCTGTTCGACGGCACGCCGTTCAAGAGCGTGCTGTGGCGCCTGATCGGGGTGCGGTTCGGCAAGCGGGTGTTCGACGACGGCGTCTTCATCTCCGAGCCGACCTTGACCGTCATCGGAGACGAGTGCGCGCTCAATCAACAGAGCATTCTCCAGTGCGATTCGCAGGAGGACGGCACGTACAAGTCCGGCCCAATGACGATCGGCGCCGGCTGCACGATCGGCGTTGGCGCCTTCGTGCACTATGGCGTGACGATGGGAGACGGCGCGGTACTCGCCGCCGACTCCTTTCTCATGAAGGGCGAGACGATTCCACCCCGCACCCGCTGGGGCGGCAACCCGGCGAGGGAGTTGTGAGATGAGCACCGGACCGCGCCGAGCGCTGCCCGACCGCCGGGCCCACGAGCTGTTCGAGATCCAGGCCCGGGAACGCCCCGAAGCCATCGCCGCCGTGCACGGCGACCGGCAGCTCACCTACCGGGAGCTCAATGCCCGCGCCAATCAGCTCGCCCGAGCCCTGGTGGCGCGCGGCGTCACCCGCGAAGCGGTCGTCGGCGTGATGACCGAGCGGAACCTCGACTGGCTGACCGCAGTGCTCGCGATTTTCAAGGCCGGCGGCGCGTATCTGCCAATCGAGCCCCACTTTCCGACCGAGCGCATTGCGAAGATGGTCTCGCGCGCCGGCGCGAAGCTGGTGCTCACCCAGCCGTTGATCGAAGCGGCCTATGAAGAGGGACTTGCGGCGAGCGATCTCGGCATCGCAGTCGCGCGCGACCAGCTTGCCTACATCTACTTCACCTCCGGATCGACCGGCGAGCCGAAGGGTGCGATGTGTGAGCACCTCGGATTCTTGAACCACCTCCTGGCCAAGATCGACGATCTGATCATCGGCGAGGGGACGGTGGTCGCCCAAATCGCGCCCCAGTGCTTCGACATTTCGCTCTGGCAATTGATCGCAGCGCTCCTGGTCGGCGGCCGCACGCTCCTGGTCGAGCAGGAGATCGTGCTCGACGCCGGGCGGTTCATCGACAAGATCGCCCAAGCCAAGGTCAACATCGTCCAGGTCGTGCCGTCCTACCTCGACCTCCTCGTGTCCTATCTAACGCAGCATCCGCGCGACTTCGCCGACCTGCGCTATGTGGTGGCCACAGGCGAGAGCCTGAAGAAGGACCTCGTCGAGCGTTGGTTCGCGGTGCAGCCGCGGATCAAGCTGGTGAACGCGTACGGCCTTACCGAGACGTCGGACGACACCAATCACGAGATCATGGACCGCCCGCCGGCGGGCGAGCGCGTGCCGCTGGGCCGCCCCATCAACAACGTGCGCATCGACGTCGTGGACGAGCACCTGTCACCGGTGGCGCTCGGCGAACCCGGTGAGATCGTCTTCTCCGGCGTGTGCGTCGGCCGCGGGTACATCAATGATCCCGCCCGCACGCGCAGCGCCTTCCTGCCCGATCCGCACCGCCCAGGTGGGCGCCTGTATCGGAGCGGTGACTACGGCCGCTGGCTGCCCGATGGGAAGCTCGAGTTCCTCGGCCGCCGCGATTCCCAGGTCAAGATCAGCGGCTTTCGGATCGAGATCGGCGAGATCGAGAGCGCGCTCGTGCGCCTGCCTGGCGTGCGCGACGGCGCGGTGGTCGTGAGCAACAAGCAGCTCATCGCCTTCTACTCCGGAGCGGAACCGCTGGATGCGAATGCGCTTCGAAAGCGCCTCGGCGAGAAGCTTCCGACCTACATGGCCCCCGCGGCATTCCATTGGCGCGAGAGCCTACCGCTGACGGACAATGGCAAGACCGACCGCAAGGCACTCGCCGCGCTCGCCGCGGAACTCACCGTGGCCGAGCAGGAGCGCGAGCCGCCCAGTACGCCGACGGAGCAGTGGCTGGCCGCGGCGTGGGCGAATGTGCTCGGCATCCCCCAGGAACAGATCGGGAGACGGGATCGCTTCTTCGACCTCGGCGGCACGTCTTTGTCCGCTTTGCAGCTCCTGATCGCCCTGGACCGCGCGCTGTCCTTCAAAGAGCTCGTGGCCCATCCAAGCCTAGCCGATCAGGCAATGCTGATTGAGAGTCGTCGGTTGTCGGTCAGTGAGGCTTCCGCAACGTGACGGTGTCGTCGGCGCTTCCCGCGTTGCACGCCGACGTGCAGCCCGGCAAACCGCCGCTGCTGCGGGTCGCGTCTGCCGTCGACCCCCAGGCCATCCGCGCCTTCGTCGCCGAACATGGATCGCTCCTCATTCGCGGTCTCGGACTGCGCGATGCAGCCGACGCCGAGCGTGTGTTCCGGCAACTCGGCCACCTGATGACCGAAAGGGAGGCCTTCGCACCTCGGGAACGCTATGCGCAGGGCGTCTACTCCGCATCGAAGTGGCCGCCCAACCAGCAGATGTGCATGCATCACGAGCTCAGTTACGCGCTCGCGGTCCCAAACCTCCTGCTGTTCGCGTGCGTCGTACCGCCCGCGGCGGGCGGAGCGACCCCCGTCGCCGACGCGGCGGCCGTCCTCGAGGCGCTGCCGCCCGAATTGGTCGAGCGGTTCGAGCGGTTGGGCTGGCTGCTGATTCGCAACTACAACGACGAAATCGGAGCATCGCTCGTGGATGCATTTGGCACGGACGACCGCAACGCCATCGAGAGCTACTGCCGTGCCAACGCGATCGACTTCGAGTGGCACGAGAGCGGCCTGCGGACGCGACAGCGCCGCAACGCCGTGGTGCGTCACCCGCGCACCGGCCGGCGATGCTGGTTCAACCAGATCGCGTTCCTCAGCGAGTGGACGATGGCCATCGAGCTGCGCGAGTACCTCTTGGACGTCTACGGCGCGGACGGACTGCCATTCAATACGGCCTTCGGCGACGGTGATCCGATCGGGCCGGATGTCTTCCAGGTGATCAACGAGGTGTATGAGGCACACACGGTCCGCGAGCCGTGGCAGGCGGGCGACTTGCTTGTCGTGGATAACCTTCGGGCTGCGCACGGCAGGGAAGCGTTCGAGGGGCCCCGCGAAGTGGTGGTCGCGCTGGCCGAATGAGCTGAAAAGAACAAAGGGTCAGGGGGTGACCGCGCGCTGCCCCTCGCGCCACCCCAGAACGCCAATCGTGCGGTAAATCGCCGCAGGATCGTAGATCACGCCGTTCTTCATCACGATATCGACGCGCTCGATGTTCGTCATGTCGGCCACCGGGTCTCCATTCACCAGTATCAAGTCCGCGAGATAACCGGGACGAATCGCGGCGAGCCGATCGGTGCGCTTCATGACCGTCGCGGCTCCCCAGGTCGCGATCTGCAGCACCCGGGCGTTGGGAATCCCCGCCTTGCTGTACAGCTCCAGCTCACGCTGCAGGCAAAAGCCCGCCATGCAATCGGTGCCCGCGACGATTTGAATGCCGTTGTCGTCCAGCACTTTGGCGAACGCCAGCATCTTCGCCCAGGACGCGCGATAGCGCGTCTGCTCCGAGTCGCTCTGCGCGATGCCGCCCGCGAGAAATCCGCGCCGCACTTCCGCCGGCATGCGGTTCGCGATCCGCAGGCCGCCCTCGTCCATCGTCCCCGGCCGGACCGTGTACATCCCCTCGAACGTCGCGAGCGTCAGGTCGATCACCGTCTTGTGATCCTTGAGCAGCTGCAGAAATGCGCGGACGCTGTCGGAAGCGAGATCGAGATCGGCGCCGTAGCGGCCGGGTGCGCTGAAGCGCGACGGCGTGCGCGTGTCGATGGAATCGCCTTCGAAATTCAGAAACAGCATGTTGATGTGCTGGATCTCGTCGTACCCGGCTTGCACCGCCTTCGCAGCCGTCATGTGATTGGGAATGTGCCCCGACAGACGCAGTCCCAGCGCATGCGTGCGCTCGGCGATCGGCCGGACCAGGGCCGTATCGAGCGAGCTGTAGAGCTTGATTTGCTCGTAGCCGAGCGATTTGTAGCGATCGACCCACGCGAGCGCGGAGTCGCGCGTGCTCACGAGCACCTTGGTCGGGCCGGCGTATGGCCCGGGGCCGTCGATAAAGCCGGCCATCATCACGCGCGGCCCGATCGCGCTCCCCGAATCCCACGCGAGGCGCAACCGGCGCAGGTCGTCGATGTCATTCGCCATGTCGCGCACCGACGTCACTCCGCCCGCGATGTGCATGCGGCCATCGAGCGCGCCGTTGTGCGTGTGCATATCCCACAACCCCGGCAGCAGCGTCTTGCCGCGCGCATCGATCACACGCGCTCCAGGGCCCACGGGCGGACGCATCGCGCTATCCGGGCCGATGGACTCGATGCGGTTGTCCCGCACCACGACAACCTGATCGCGCACCAGGCGCGCGTTCGGCGCATCGAATACGCTCACGTGGCGGAACACGACCGCGCCGTTCGGATGATCGGCGAGCGTGCGCGCGACTGTCACGTCCCGCTGCTTCTCCAGCGAATCCTGCGTGGCCGCGAGCGCATCGCCGATCGATTCCCAACCTGGTCTGAGCACGCGGAACCAAGCGCCCGCGACGAACGCGAATAGGCGGTTGTTCGTATCGACCCAGAAGTCGGTCGGCGTGAAGCCGAGCCCTTCGATTTGGTAGTGCGAGATCCGCGCGGACTGCCCGCCGGCGGACACGGTGCGCTCACCGACCTTCGTGACCCGCGCGCGTCCCGACGGCAGCAGCGCCACCTCGCCGCTCTGTCGTGCCGCGCCGATCAGTAGCGGCAGCGACCCTACCGGTCCGAAGAACGGGCTGTAGAGCGCGGGTGCGTCGAGCCGGCGGCGGCCCTTCTCGAGGCTCGACGACCACTCGGCCGAGTCGCCGCGCAGCGCGAAGCGCTCATCCACAGGCTGCTTCCAGTAGTCGTGCCCGGCGATCGCCAGCGTCTGGAACATCCCCGCCGGCGTCAGCGTGATGCGCGTTTCGAGCCTGGGGCCCCGGCCGCGGTCGTTGTACTCCTCGAGGAAGTACAGACTGCCGTCAGGATTGCGGACCGCGAGCTCGCTGCCCGCGGGGTTGCCGGCCTGGAGGATGATGTAGCGCGTAGTGTCGGGTGCAGCCTGGTTCTGCGCCGAACCGAGTAGCGCAACGGTCAGGAGGAGTGGAGTCATAGGTGCTTCAGAGATACCTCGTTTCGATGACGCGCGACAGCCAATGCATGATCGCGCGACAGCCAATGCATGATGATGTAGGGGCGCAGCATGCTGCGCCCCTACTTCCTGACTCCGGCCGCTTGCTCCGCCCCCTCCCCGACCACGACGCCGGCCTCTGTCCCTTGCTCCGCAATCGCGCGCCGCAGCTCGCGAATCTGCTCGTCACTGTGCCCCGCCGCCTTGAGCTTGCGATTCATCTCGACCGTCTTCACCGCCGCCTTGAGCGTCCCCAACGCGAGCAGTGCACACTGCGGCCGAGCCTCCGCGATATCTCGGCCGAGGAGATCGATCCACGCTTCGGGAGTAAAGGAGAGAATCTCGTCGAATGACGTTTTGTCGCGATTGACCCGCTCGGCCAAAATCGACGCCGCCGCCAGACTCAGCGTGCATCCTACACCCTCGAAGCTGACGGCGGCGACTCGGCTTGTTCCCTGCTCCGCCTTTAGATACATCGTGACAATATCTCCACACCCCGGGTTCCCGCCCGGGACACGGGCATCGGCGTCGGGGAGCGTGCCGACGTGCCTCGGGCGACGATAATGGTCCACCAACCAAGCCAGTCGCGTCTCGCGATCCATCACGGCTTCTCGATCGGCGACCGCACGATGTTGCCCCACTCGGTCCATGAGCCGTCGTAATTGCGCACGTTCTTGAAGCCGAGGAGATAGGTCAGCACGAACCAGGTGTGCGACGACCGCTCGCCGATGCGGCAATACGCAACGACGTCATCGGTCGTCAGTAATCCGTTTTCAGCTTCGTAGATGGTTCGCAGCTCCGTCGCGGGTTTGAAGGTGTGGGTTTCCGCGGTCACCGCCCGGCCCCACGGAATGCTCTTCGCTCCCGGGATGTGCCCGCCGCGCAGCGCCCCTTCGTTCGGATACTCGGGCATGTGCAGCCGCTCGCCGCGATACTCCTCGGGGCTGCGCACATCGACCAGCTTCCCGCGCCGCTTCACATGCTGCTCCACCTCGGCGCGGAACGCGCGGATCCGTGAATCGTCGCGCTCGCGCACCGTGATGTTGCCCGCGGGATACGTGGGCACGGCGGTCACCAGCTCGCGTCCCTCCTCCGCCCAGCGCAGCCGGCCGCCGTCCAGGATCTTGAGATTCTCGACGCCGAACAGTTTGAACACCCAGAAGGCGTACGTTGCCCACCAGTTGTTCTTGTCGCCGTAGAAGACGACCGTGGTGTCGTCGTTGATCCCCTTGGCGCGCAGCAGCTTCTCGAAGCGCGCGCGATCGACGTAATCGCGGACAAGGGGATCGTTCAGGTCCGTGACCCAATCGATCTTCACCGCTCCAGGAATGTGCCCCGTCTCGTACAGCAGCACGTCCTCGTTCGACTCGAGCAGGCGGACATTCGGATCGTTGCGGTGCTCCTCCACCCAGTCCGTGGAGACGAGCACCTCAGGACGCGCATAGCCACGCGCGGAAATGTCGGTAACAGCTGCTAGGGTTTGCGGCATGTTGCCTCCTTTACTTCGGGTAGCGAAAAAAAAGGCTGCAGTCCTCATCCATCCGGGACCACAGCCGCGCAAGAAACGCCGAGTTCGGTGCTCTACACGATAGCCGGATCCGTCCCGGTGAGGGGAGGCATGCTACAGGGGCAAACCCGAACCATCGCGGCGGTGTAGATCATCTCGTAGGTAGCTAGACGGATCGTGGACACACGTCAAGAGGGAGCCGAGCCATGGTCAATGTCGCCCTCCTCGCCGCGCTCACGCTGCAGCATCCCGCCGACTCGGTGCAAATCGTCACGCGCGACATCGCGAACTTCTGGCGCGCCTACGATCTCGCCGCGGGTAAGGACAACACCGAGCAGGTGCGCATCTTCCGCACGATCTACCTCCAGCCTGGCTCGCCCGGTTTGCGCGACTGGATGCGCGTGCGGCTCATGAACCGCGACACTGTGAAAGCCCGAATGATCGTCGCGGGGTGGACGGCTGGTCGGCTCGATTCGCTGCGTCGAGACTCCCTCGAACGCGCGGTCGCGCCGTTCGCCGAGCAGTCGGCGGCGGAGGAGCTGCTCCGCGCGCTCCGCGCGTACCCGCGCTACTACGCCGCCGTGCGCCCCACGACGCTGTCGGTCGATACCAATTCGCGGGTAACGCAGGGGATTCGGCGTGGTCTGACCCGGCTCGCAGCGCTGTATCCCGAAGCCCGCTTTCCCACCATCTACTTTCTCATCGGCACGCTCTCGACCGGCGGCACGACCGCGCAGAGCGGCATGCTGATAGGCACCGAGCAGAGTGCCAGCGACCCCACTACGCCGCTCGACGAGCTGCCCGACTGGGCGCGGAAGAATTTCCCGACGCATACGATCGAATCGCTCGTTGGCCTCGTCGTGCACGAGGCTGTACATACGCAGCAGAAGCCCATGCCCCAAGGCCAGCACGACACCCTGCTGCGCCACTCCCTCGGCGAAGGGATCGCCGACTTTGTGTCCGAGCTCGCCGTGGGACCATGGGCCGCGAACACGCCGCGCCAGGTCTACGGTCGCGCGCATGAGCACGAGGTCTGGGTGGACTTCCAGGACGAAATGGAAATAGCCGGTGATTCGATAATCCGCACTTGGATGTACAACGGCATGGTGCCGGCGGGACAGAACCACGGCGCGGTCGACATCGGCTATTGGGTGGGCTACCGGATCGCCGGTGCGTACTACGCGCGCGCCGCGGACAAGCGCGCTGCGCTGCGTGAGCTGCTCGAGCTGCGCGATCCGGAGGCGATTCTGCGCGCGAGCGGCTACGCCCCCTGACACCGCACAGTAGGGGCGCAGCATGCTGCGCCCCTACCTCGCAAATGCCGCCGCCGCAGGCGCGAAGAGCCTGCCCTGAGCGTAGCGAAGGGATCTGCTTTTTACCGTGCCCGAAAGGGCCGGCTCGGCCACATCACGAGTCCTGAAGGACTCGGCGCTGAGGCCGGAATCCCTCCCAGCGGCCACAATTGCACGGCGAACGTGATGCTCGCGTCCACCGAGTCGCCGCTCAGCGTCGTTGGGTCGGTCCAAAGCGCAAGACGACTCGTCAAAGTTCCGTGGATTTCGCCGTAGAACTCGTCCGTCGGCGCGATGAATTGGGTGATCGTCAGCGTCCCGCCGGTAGACAGCGCGATGCGCGGATCGTCGCGGTAGAAGAGCGCAGTGTACACGGCCGGCCATTGGGCGGGATCGTTGAATTGTGTCGGCGTGATGGCCGGCAAGGTGAACGTGCCGACGCCCGGCGCCGCGACGCGCAGCTCTTGGGAGATGTCGTGTGGGAACGTGTGCTGCGGGCCGAAGTCCGACGCCCACTCGACGAATCGCCCACCATGATCGTCGTCGAGCGATTGCGCCGTCGAAAACTGTGATGTTCCCACAACAGGTCCGGCGCCGCTCAGCGTGACAACCAGGTTGGGGAAGATGTAGTGGTACCAGTGCGAGTTGAACGTGGCATGAACCGTGATCGTGTCAGCAGTCCCCAGCAGGCTTACGGCCTTGAAGGTCAGGGTTCCGCGGAGCCCTCCCAGGTCGAGACCCGGTCTCGGCGGATAGCCGGCGCTGTCGATGGTGAGCGTCCCGCCCGGCAGACTCCCAAAGAACCTCGCATCACCGAGGCCTACCTCCGGTCCGTCGAGCAGGACCGAAACCACTGGCACCGTGGGGACGGCGCCAGGCACGTAGCGGCCCACCGCGAATTGTCCGACGTCGAGCCGCCCGGGGAACTGCAGCGTGAAGCTGGAATCGCCGGTTGACGGTGGCCGGTTCTGGCCATTCATCAATGAGAATTCGGCCGTGTCGCTCGCGAGGAGATCGCGAAACACGCCGAATGCCTGCCACTCGCTCGTGAGATGCACGGCGCCGCTGATTTGCACAGTCATCCGGCCGGGATTGACCGGAGGCGGCCCCGCCGCGTCCCCACTGCAGGCAAGGGAAGCGGCAATCAGGCAAACGAGCGTAGCTTTGATCGGCGTCATTTGGCGCCTGGAAGCTAACGCCGCGGCTGCAACCGTGCAGTTGCAATTACGTACGGGGGATTTGTGAATCGGACGTCGTGGGCCAGCATCTGTCTCGTCATCGGCTGTGCCTGCACCGCCGCTGCGCAGAGCTTTCGCATTCCATCCAATCTCAGCGATTCCGCCGTGCTGGCGCGCGCGACAGCGTTGGGCGCGAGCCTGGCGACGCTGGACGATCGCAGAGCGGCGTTGGCGATCCGCGAGTTGTCGGCGTCGTCGCAGCGGCTCGAGGGCGCTCTGCAGCTGAATGTACAACGAGCGAGCGCGCCGTTCATCGCGCAGGACGATGCGCGCCGCTACATCACGGAACGCAATGTCCAGGTCTTTACTCCTGAGGGCGCAGTTGTCTGCGCCCTGATCATGCGACCGCGTGTGGCACGTCCCGCTCGGCTCCCGGCGCTGCTGACCTTCACGATTTACGTGGACTCTGCCGCCAATGTCGCGGACGCGCGCCGCGCGGCTTCGAACGCGTACATCGGTGTCACCGCATTTACGCGTGGCAAGGCGTGCAGCCCGCAAGCGCCAGTCCCGTATCGCCACGACGGCGCGGACGCCGCCGCGCTGATCGACTGGATCGCGCACCAGCCGTGGAGCGATGGCCGAGTGGGCATGTACGGCGGGAGCTACAGCGGGTTCACGACGTGGGCAGCGACGAAGCGGATGCCCAAGGCGCTCAAGGCCATCATGGTGGGTGCGCCGGTCGGGCCGGGGATCGATGTCCCGATGGAGGGAAACATCGCGTGGAATTTCCTCTATCCCTGGCCGTTCTATACCACAAACAACAAGACGCTCGATAATGCGACGTATTTCGACCGGGCGCGCTGGTTCCGGCTGAACCGGGAATGGTACGTGAGCGGACGGCCGTATCACGACCTCGAGAAGATCGACGGCACGCCGAATCCGGTGTTTGCCGAGTGGCTCGCCCACCCGTCGTTCGATGATTACTGGCGCGACATGATTCCGGACGGCGCCGAGTTCGCAACCATCAAGATTCCGGTGCTGCAGACGGCGGGGTACTACTTTGGTGGTCCCGGTGCCGCGATGTACTACTTCACGCAGCACTACGCGCACGATCCCAACGCGCAGCACTATCTGCTCATCGGACCGTACGATCATCCGCAGGCACAGCGCGGCGTCGTCGATGCCCTCGGCGACACGGCGACGAACATCGCCGGTTACGAGATCGATCCGGTCGCGCGGATCGATATCGTCGCCGAGCTGCGCTACCAGTGGTTCGATTGGGTGCTCAAGGGAGGGCCGCGGCCCGCGCTGCTCGCGGACCGCGTGAACTACGAGGTCATGGGCGCCAACGTGTGGAAGCACGCGCCATCGATCGCGGCGATGTCGAACGGGACGCGGCGCTTTTACTTGAGTCCCGAGCTCCGGCTCTCGCGGACGCAGCCCGCTCGCGATTCATCTACGACGCTGCGCGTGGATCTCGCCTACCGCGGGGACATCGACAGCGTCTTCCCCGCCGGTGGCGTGCGGGATACTGCGATCAACAGCTACGCGGCGTTGACGTATGTCAGCGATCCGCTCGAGGAACCTCTGGAGGTGAGCGGGTTGTATTCTGGGCATCTGGAGCTTGCGATCAACAAGAAGGACTTCGATCTCTCAGTACAGCTCTTCGAGCTGACGGCCCGCGGGGAATACTTCCAGCTTCCACCGTTCCAGATGCGCGCGAGCTTCGCGCGCGATCTCTCGGTACGGCACCTGCTGACTCCAGGAGCCCGGGCGACGCTCGATTTCAGCGCGATGCGGCTCATAAGCCGCCGGGTGGCGCGTGGCAGTCGGATCGTTGCGGTCGTCGGTCCTATCAAGGGGCCGGGCCAGCAGATCAATTATGGAAGTGGGAAGGACGTGAACGACGAGACGGTCGCGGACGCGGGCGAGCCGCTCGAGATCCGCTGGTTCGGCGCGAGCTACATCGACGTCCCGGTCCGGCGCTAGCCCCGCTTCCGCCGCTCCGTCCGTCCCTCGGTCTTCACCTCTTCAGCACCGGCGTCGCTCTCGGTCGCGACACGGGCCGGCAACAGCTCCGAGCGCAACCACACACCGGGAACCGGCACGGTGACGGTGAACTCATGCGACGTTCGCGGCGGTTGTGCCGAGCTCGAGGTCAGCATGCTGCGCCATTCCGGCGTCGTATGGGCGACGGAGCGGAGCGGAAAGGCGACGTAATTGCCCACACGGTCCACCACGATGTTCTCGATTACATCGGTCAGGGGGTGACCGCGGGGATCGCGCAGCTTGGCAAGCGCAAAGAACCGCTCCGCCGGATCGCCCGCGGCGATGATCGTGGCCGAGTAGTACGGTAGATAGGCGGCGATGTGCGCGTAGACCCGCTGTTCCACCGCGGCCGGCACGGCGTCGGGGCCGCGCACCAGGTCGACGTCGGCGGCGAGGGTGCGGTCCAGCAGGTTGCGGCGGATCGCGTGCCCGAAGCGGCGGAGCACTTCGCGCGTGGCGATGTTCGGCAGCTGGAAGGGCACGAGCAACGCGGGCCGGAAGCGCGGCGTCCGCACGATCACGCGGTGGCGTTCGATCGGCTCGACGAAATGATAGGTGAGCACTCCCTCGGAGCGCATGTTCCGCAGCGTGCGCAGCGAAGCGCCCGCAGTTTTCTCGCCGTCGAACTCGGTGACGCCGAGCGCGCGGCGGCGGAGCGCCTCGCACGTCCGCTCGGTGCGCTCGGCGAGGAGCTTGACGGTGTCGGCAGCGGCGCTTGGCAGGTCGGCAGCGACGCAGACGTCGAGCGGCATCGCATCCAATCCGTCGCCGATCTGGCGCGCACCGACCATCTTCGCGACGATCTGGAGCGGGCGCTCGCGCGCGTCCGGCGACTTGCGCCAGCGCCCGTCCGATACCGCGACCTTCACTTCCTCGCCCGGGCCGAGCGAGATGCTGTACAGCGTACTGCCTGCCTCGGCGCCAAGCGACTGCCAGGCGAGCTCGATCTCGATCAGGAGGCCGTAGCGCAGAGCCGTGGGATCGGGACTCGCGGCGGCGGTGACGTCGCGGTCTTTCGGGAGCACACCGATGCGTGCGAACCGCATCAGATGACCCGGCTGAGACTGCGCCGGCGGCGGCGTGTGGGACGGGGGCGGGCTATCGGCTGGCGCGACAGACGCCGCAGTCCCTGCAACCGCGAGCTCGCGAGGGGCGGTGAGGGGGATGGGAGTGTCGGGCAGCGAGCGGGCGTCGAACTCGATGGCCTCTTCGTTGCGCAGCCCGACGCGCAGCCGCAGCCGCGGCTGGTCATGCTTCGGGATCCGCACGAGCCCGTCGCTGTCGCTCACCCAGTAACCGCCGGCGCGGCCGCCACTCTCGAGCACGCTGACCGGGACCCCGGGGACTGCCGCCCCCGTGTCCTGATCTACGATCCGAAACGTCCAAGAGTCCTGCCAGACGGTCACTAGTCGCTCGCCCGAATACGCTACGTTCCAAGCAACTTCAAGGACAGATATCCTAAGGGACCTTCTGCCGGCGAGTTGTGACAGATGACCTTTCCATCCCTCGCCAACACAAGCGCGCAAGTCCGCGCGGGCCGGCTCTCGCCCGTAGACGTCGTCAGCGACTGTCTGACAAAGGTCGACGAGCTGCAGCCCAAGCTGAACGCCTTCATTACAGTGCTCGCCGACCAGGCGGTCGCCGTCGCGCAACTCAAACGTGCCGGCGCGATCGAAACAGGATGAACGAGCGCTCCAAGCTCCACGTGGCCTTCGAAATCGGCGTGATCCTCAAGGGGTTGAACGGGCTCCTCGAGCTGATCGGCGGCACGCTCCTGCTGCTCTTTCCGCCGAGCGCGATTCAACGCTTCGTCGTCGGGCTGACCCATAACGAGCTCAGTCGCGACCCCAACGACTTCATCGCCACCCAGCTGCGCGCCGCGGCCGACCATCTCTCCGTGGGGGGCAAGACGTTCGCGGCGATCTTCTTGTTATCGCATGGCGTGATCAAAGCGGGACTGGTCTATGCGCTGATCCGGGACAAGCTGTGGGCCTTCCCGTGGGCGATGGGCGTGTTCACCGCGTTCGCCGTCTACCAGATGTACCGCTACTTCGTCCAGCCGTCAGGCTGGTTGATCGCCCTTACGGTGCTGGACGTGATCGTGATCCTGCTGACGTGGGCCGAATGGCAACGGCTGAAACAGGAGCGGCACATGTAGGGGCGCAGCATGCTGCGCCCCTACAATTGTTCTGCGATAGTGCTACCCCCGCGCTTTCAGCCGGACATCGATATCCGTAATGATGTCACGCGGTTGGCCCCGCTTGGCCCAGCCCTTGTGTTTGCCGCGATCATCGCGGTCGCGGCCTTCCAACAGACCGCGCACCGCGACACGCTGGCCGCGCGGCGTCGCGAAGATCCGCACGACCTGATCATCGCCGCGCCGGGCCCAGATGATGCGATTCGGCCCCGAGCGCTGCACGCGGTACACCGTCCAGCCCCGCGTCACGAGCACGTCGCGCGTCACGACCACGACGCGATCGACGGGCACGACATACTCGTACTCGACCGGCTCGGCGTAGACGTACTCCGCGCTGGCGTATCCCCCTCCTGCCGCGCAGCCCGCGAGACTCAGCGTGGCCGCGAGGACAAGCAGCTGACGTTTCATAGCGCGCACCTCCTTAATAAGGGTCATGCGCTCCCTTTGACCCCGATCGGGTCCAGATGTTTAGATGTTCCGCGTGATTCGCGTCACAGGGTGATGGGTCGGAGAATCCCGGAACAGGTCAGAGAATCCTGTTAATAAAGTAGGGGCGCAGCATGCTGCGCCCCTACATCTATTATCTCCTGGTCAGCGCCTATCTCCAGGTCAGCGCCACAATCCGATCGAAGCTCTCCGTGTCAGCAGGTAACGTGAGCATCATCCCGCCGTTCGATGTCGTCACCGATACTGCCGCGCCCGTCGGCCACATGCGCGCCTTCCATCTTCCTGCGCCGAGTGCCGGAAGTGCAAGCGTCGGATCGTTCCAATCGAGCACGTGCACGAACACGGTGTCGCCACGCTGCGTCGTCACGCCCCAGCTCCGCGGTGCGATCGGACCGGCACGCGTGCCGTAGATCGCGCCGCCGTTCGCCCGAAGCCACTGACCGATCTCGCGCAGCCGCTGTTCGGCCTCCGGCGGGATCGTCCCGTCTGGTCGCGGGCCGATGTTGAGCAACAGGTTCGCACCCACGCCCGCAGCCCGCACCAGATAGTGGATCAGCTCGCGCGTCGATTTGTAATGATGGTCGGTGAGATTAAAGCCCCACGAGTCGTTCATCGTGAGCGACGTCTCGAGCGGTAAGCCGCCGATCGTCCGCGTGTTGAAGCCGGCGGTATTCGCTCCGGGCAAATCCTGTTCGAACGTCTGCACGTCCTCGCCCGCGAGGGGCGCCTGATGATGGTTCGGCACGATCAGCGCCGCGGGCTGGAGCCGATGGATCAGCCCGTACGTCTGCGGCAGGCGCCAATCCGCGTTGGGCTTGTCCCACATCCCATCGAACCAGATCCCACCGACGGGACCGTAGTTGGTGAGCAGCTCGGTGAGCTGGGAGTCGAGGAAGTCGAGGTAACGATTCCAGTCGCCGCTCTCGGGCCGGCCCGTGTTGTGGCCGGTCGAGCCGCGCGGCCAGTAGTCGGGATGATGCCAGTCGAGTTGCGAATAGTAGAAGAAGAGCTTGATCCCCTGCCGCCGGCATTCGTCCGCCAGCTTCTTCAGCGGATCACGCTGAAACGGCGTCCAATCGACGATGTTGTACGACGTTGCCCGCGTCGCAAACATCGCGAAGCCGTCGTGGTGGCGCGATGTGATGGTGATGTATTTCACGCCCGCCGCCTGGGCGAGCGATACCCAGGCGCGCGCGTCGAACTTCACCGGATTGAAGGTGGAGGCGAGCCACTCGTAATCGGGAACGGCGATAGGCCGGTTCTGCATCACCCACTCGCCCTGGCCCAGCAGGCTGTAGACCCCCCAGTGGACGAACATCCCGAACTTGGCGTCGCGATACCACTCGCGAGCCGCGAGCCGCCCGGAAGGGACGGAGTCCGGACCCTGCGCGAGCGCGAGGATGACTATGAGGGCGTGGAGGATAGCTTCAAACTGAACTACCCTGGGAACATGTTCAAGCGCGACGCCGTATATTGGGACGTATGCTGCTTGCACTACTGCTACTCGCTCAGAATCCAGTCACCGTTCGGCTCAATCGCGATCAGTTTGACCCCGGCGACCGAGCCCGCGTGTACGTCCAAAGCGCGCAGGATGGTTACCTCGTCGTGCTGCACGCCGACCCCGAAGGCCGAATCCGTGTGCTCTTCCCCCTCGATCCGACCGACGATGATTTCGTGCGCGGCGGAAAGAAGTTCGAGGTCCGCGGTCGCAGCGATCGCGATGCGTTCCAGGTAGAGGGGGACGAAGGATCGGGCACCGTGCTCGCCGCTGTCTCGCCCGACGCCTACGACTTCGGCGCGTACACCACGAACGAGCATTGGGATTTCCGCGCCCTGGGGGGTGCGTCCGGATCGGTCCGCGACGATCCGCTCGCGCGCTTGCTCGACGTCGTGCAAAAGATGTCGGGCGACTCCGCCGGTCGATTTGACTACGACGACGCCACCTACGTCGCCAACTCGCGGGAGATCGCGGCGCGCTACGGATATGGCTCCGGGTACTATCCCCACTTCGGCTTCTACTACAACCCGTTCTTCAATCCATTCTGCGCCGATCCATTCTACGGTTGGAGCGCGAGCTGCTACGCGTTCGGGTATGGGTTTGGGTATCGCGGCTATGGCTATGGCTACGGGTTCGGCTTCGGCTTCCCCATCTTCCGGCCGTATCGCCCGTATCGTCCCTACATCTTCAGCTCGCTCCCTGGGCCGAGGTTCGCGCAGCCACGCCTGGTGATCCCGGCGAATCGGCCGAGCCGTTACATACCCGTCCAGCCACGCCCGCGTGGCGATCTGGGCACTGGGTTCTCGAACCCCGGTCGCGGCATCGGGCCTCGGACACGCGACTTGAGCAAGCCCAACATCGCGCCGCGCCCCAATAGTGCCGGCCCATCACGCGCGCAGCCGCGCTCCCAGCCACGGGTATTCAGCGGCGGCCGCTCTGGTGGATCGCGCGGCAGCGTCGGTGGTGGCGGCGCGCGCCCAGCGCCGCGCTCGGGCGGGGGCGGCGGCGGCGGCGGCGGCGGCGGCCGCAGACACTAGCTCAGAGATATCGCGCGACCGCCATCGCGGCGAGCGCGAACAGTAGCAGCGCCATCACCAGTCGGTTCACCACCGCGCCTCGCGCGCCGAGTTTCTGCATCTCCGCCATGATCGAGTTCCGATCCGCCGGCGACGCGGTCTTCATCTGTTCCGCGAGCTTCATGCTGCGCATCATGAAGGGCCGGGCCAGACCGATGCCCACCACGAAGGCGAGCAGCGCGGCCAGGCCTCCCAAGCCGAAGGCGAGGCCCATCGGCGTCTTGAGCAGCGCGCCGATCGACCCGCCCGACAGTCGCTGATACAGCCACATCCCCGACACCAGCGTGATCAGCGCGATCACGGGCATGATGACCGGAATGCGGCGCTTGGCCAGTGCCGCCTGCAGCTTCGCCCCGTCCGGACCGACCTCGGCGAACGCGGGCAGGAGGAAGAAGGTCATGAAGGCGAACATCCCGACCCATACGGCGCCTGAGACAACGTGGAGGAAGCGCAGCACGATCATCAACACGGTCACCCCCGGGGCAGAGTAGTTTGTTTGTATATGGACCGGCTAGCCTATCCGCCCGCGCAGTCCGTCGCAACTACGGTCGAACGGCATTTCCGCCGCCACATCGAGCGCGCGGGGCTCAAGGCCGAAGTCCCCGATGCCACGACGGTAGAACGCATCATCAACGCCGCCTTCTGGGCGAGCCTGCGGCGCGAAGAAGGCCGCGAGCCGACGATCTCACTCGCCTATCTGCCGCCCGAGGCGGCGGGGACGGCGCTCCTCGTCGAGCGGCCGCTTTCGCTCGACCCCGTCAACCTCACGAAGCTCGCGCCCGCAGTCGAACGGCCCGGCATTCACCTCGGCGTCTGGAAGAACGGCGGCGGGGATCTCGCGGTCTGGGGTGCGACGCGGACGATCCCGCCGCTCTGCTTCGTCGTGGAAGTGATCGAGCCCGGCCTGCTCGTGATCAAGCACCGGCGCGCCGACCCCGAAGGCAAGTTCGCCAACGTCGCGGTGCTCGAGGGCGAAGTCATCAAAATCGTAGACGCCGAGGGTACGCTGTCGTCCGAGTGCCCGGATTTCGTCACGACGCTGCTCGGCTTCGATCCCGGGTCCGGTACGGCCGACAACGTGTTGCTGCCGCTCGCGCTGTCGATGCGGGCACACGGCCACGGCGGCTCCCTGCTGGTGGTACCGCACGGTTCGTCGTCCTGGCGCAAATCGATCGTCTCGGTGCCCTACACCGTTGCGCCGCCGTTCTCGAGGCTGGGCGACCTGGTCCGCAACGGCGCGCGCGACGGAGGAGGCGCATTCAAGGACGCGACCGACGCGATCGGCGGGCTGACGGCGGTGGACGGCGCAGTCGTACTGAGTGATCGCTGGGATGTGCTGGCGTTCGGCGCGAAGATCGGGCGCACGGAGTCCGGCCCGTTCGTGGAGGGTGTGCTAGTGCGCGAGCCGATCCTCGGTCACACGCCGGTCACCGTACATGCATCGGAGCTCGGCGGGACACGTCATCTGTCGGCGGCGCAATTCGTGCACGAGCAGCGGGATTCGTTAGCGCTGGTCGCTTCTCAGGACGGCCGGTTTACCGTGTTTGGCTGGTCACAGCGGGCGAAGATGGTTCACGCATATCGCGTGGAAGCACTGCTGCTCTAGCCTTCCGGAAGGCGGCATACACCGCGTCCGACCACCATGCGCGGCAGCGTTCGATCTCTTCCAGTGCCGCGTCGTGCGACAGCGCAGGGCGGTAGGGGCGGTCGGTCGTGAGCGCGTCGTAGACGTCCACAATGCCCACGATTTGCGCCGACAAGGGGATTTCGTCGCCACGCAGGCGGTCGGGGTACCCGGTGCCGTCGTACTTCTCGTGGTGCCAGCGGATGATCGGCCTGAAGTCCCAGGGGAATCCGACGCCCAGGAGCAGCTCCAGACCCCAGATTGGGTGCATCTGCATCGCCTCGCGCTCGGTATGCGTGAGCGGCCCGGGCTTATTGAGCACCTCGTGTTGCACGCGCACCTTCCCCACGTCGTGCAGATAGGCGCCGAGCCGGATCGTGGTTTGGGTGTGCTGGTCCAGACCAAGCTCCTGGGCGACGGCCAGGGCGAGGGTCGCGACGCGCTCGCAGTGTCCGAAAGTGTAGCTGTCGTTTGACTCGATCGACTGACCCCACTCGCTCACCACGGCGAGGTAGGTGGCCTCGAGCTCGGCCATCTTGCCGTCGACGTAGACTAGATCACCGCGGGCATCGAGCCGGCGGAACAGGGCGTGGGCCTCGTTCAGGAGCTTCAACGCGTCTTGATTGCGGGCCATCGCCTGATACAGGATCGCGAGCTCCCGGCGCGTGGCGGCCTCGTTCAGGACTGAGCCCGTTGTCACCGCGAGTTCGAGCGCCGAGCGCAGGCGGGCCTCGCCCAGCGCAGGCCGTCCCGTCTCGCGGTACACCATGCCGATGATGCGATAGGCCTGTGCCCGTAGAACCCCGCTGTCGACCTGCTCGAACAGCCCGAGGGCCGTCTCCGCGTTGCGCCGCGCCTCCTCGTACCGCTCCCGCGCGAAATAGACCTCGGCGTGGTTCAGGAGGCACAGTCCCTGGAGGTAGGTATCCTGCACACGGACGGCGATGTCGTAGCTCTGGGTGAAGTACCCATCGGCTTCGTCGAGGAGCTGTCGTTGGGCGCTCACCATCCCGAGGTTGTGGTACGCGATGGCGGACCCGTGCTCGTCGTTGCAGCTCTTGTACGCTTCCAGAGACCGCGCGTAGCACGCCAGCGCGTCCTCGCAGTCACCCTGGATGCTGGCGAGGATTCCCAGATTCTGCTCGGCACGCGCCCGCAGCTCGCGGCTCGCGCCGCCCAGTTGCACCGCGCGCAGGAAATGCCTCCGCGCGTCCGCCAGCGGGCCGGCCTCGAGGTCGATTCCTCCCAGGGTGTTCAACGCTTCGGCGGCGAGAATGTCGTTGCCCGTTTCGCGCGCGACCGTGAAGCTCCGTTCGCACAGCCGGCGCGCCTCCACCGATTGGTTGCAGCGGTGCCGGACGACGGCGAGCCGCCGCAGCGCCTCGGCGAGCACCGCGCGTTCGCCCGCGCGTTCCGCGGCCTCGATCGCCGCCTCGTACCCGGCGGCCGCCTCGGTGAGCCCAACCGCGCGCTCTCGCGCGCGGGCTTCGTGCAGCAAGTCCGCCGCGGACCGCGTCATGCCCCTGGCTGTACGGGAGGAGCGTCGGGTCGGCTCGTCGGTGGCGGCGCGTAGGCGACACTCACCGACGGTTCGATGCCGGGAGCTTTCAACAGCGCATCCAGCTTCTCGGCTTCCGCCTTCGCCCCGAGCTGCTCGAGCGTCGCGCGGGCGGTCTCGGCCACCTCCCGAGCCGCCTCGTTGTTGCCCCCGCGAGCCAGCAGATAGGCGAGATCCCGCTGGGCTATAGCGACGAGCAGTGGGCGTTCGTGCTTCGCCGCGCGGGCGATGACTTCGCGGAAC
>QHUZ01000056.1 GCA_003223395.1 Gemmatimonadota bacterium
GAGCCTCGATTGTCAAAGGATGCTAGGTTTTGCGCTGTGAAAGGTAACGTCCCGCTCCTCTTTCTTCTATTCGCCACCTCGCTCGGGGCACAGACGCAACGTCCCCGTGCCCGCGATATCGGCATCGTGGTGGGATCGATCCCCACCGGCCCGCTCAACGCGATCACCGATGTCGCCGGCGTTCGCGTCGGTCACACGACGATTGTGCGCGGCGACTCCATCAACACCGGCGTGACCGCGATTCTCCCCCACGACGGCAATCCGTTCCAGGAGAAGGTCCCGGCGGCCATCGTCGTCGGAAACGGGTTCGGGAAGCTCGCTGGCTCGACGCAGGTGAATGAGCTGGGAGAGCTGGAGTCGCCGATCGTGCTGACCTGCACGTTGTGCGTGCCGCGCGCGGCGGACGCGGTGCTCACCTGGCTGCTCAGCCGTCCTGGTAACGAGGACGTCCGGTCTGCGAATCCGGTGGTGGGTGAGACCAATGACGGTTTTCTGAACAACATCCGTGCTCGACCGATCACCGAGGCGGACGTGCTCAACGCGATTAACCTCGCGATGCCCGGGCCGGTGCCGGAAGGCGCGGTCGGCGCGGGCCGCGGGACCGTGGCGTTCGGGTGGAAGGGCGGAATCGGGACGTCGAGCCGGAAGCTGTCAGAAAAATGGGGTGGCTGGACGGTCGGCGTTTTGGTGCAGACGAATTTTGGCGGGGATCTGCGTATTGATGGTGTGCCGATTGAGATTCGTGTAGGGGCGCAGCATGCTGCGCCCCTACCCCCAAACGGTGATGGCTCAATCATGATTGTGGTCGCCACAGATGCTCCCCTCGATCACCTACGCCTAACTCGTCTGGCCAACCGCGCCCTCACCGGCCTGGCGCGCACCGGGAGCTCCATGAGCAACGGGAGCGGCGACTATGTGATCGCGTTCTCCACACGGCGTCGGACGGTCGGATCGTCGGACCGTTTGACCGATACAACCGAGGTTGTCAGAAACGATGTGATGTCGGGATTATTCCAAGCGACCATCGATGCCACGGAGGAAGCGATCTACAACTCCTTATTGCGGGCGGAGACGGTCCGGGGCTATCGTGGCACTGTGCGTGCCCTTCCCGTCGATTCCACCATCACGATCCTCAAACGGCACGGAGCCATCCCGCGATGACCGAAGGTCTCTCCCCCAACCTGCAGCATCTCGAGACGTCGGCGACGATCGCGATTTCGGCGGAAGCCAAGCGGCGCAAGGCCGCGGGGGAGGACGTCATCGATCTCGGCGCGGGCGAGCCCGACTTCCCGACGCCGTCGATTCCCGCCGAGGCGGGGATTCGCGCGATCAAAGACGGGAAGACGCACTATTCCGCCAACGAGGGAATCCTGGAGCTGCGCGCCGCGGCGGCGACGCATCTCTCCCTGCTGTCGGGCGGCCGGCCGGTCAACGCCGATCACATCGTGGTCTCGAATGGCTCCAAGCAATCGCTCTTCAACGCCTGCTTCACCCTGTTCGGCCCTGGCGATGTCGTCGCGATTCCGTCGCCCGCGTGGGTGTCGTACCCGCAGATCGTACACCTCGCGCGCGCGCGACCCGTGATGATCGCCGGCGATCTGGAGTGGAGCCTCAAGGCGAGCGTGAAGGACCTCGAGCGCATGTTGCCAGGGGCCACCGGGCTGATTCTCTGCTCGCCCTGCAATCCCACCGGCGCCGTGTACACGCATGCCGAGATCCGCGCGATCGCGCAGTGGGCGAAGGCCAAGAAGGTGTGGGTGATCGCGGATGAGATCTATCGGCGGATTCACTACGGCACGGGGCCGGCGCCGTCATTCCTCGATCTCCCGGACGATCTGCTGGAGCGCGTGGTGCTCATCACCGGTGTCAGCAAGACGTACGCGATGACCGGGTGGCGCATCGGCTTCGCGCTCGCGCCCGCCAAGATCGCGAAGGCGATGGCGGCGCTGCAGTCGCACACCACGACGGGCGCAAATCATCCCGCGCAATTCGCCGCCGCGGCTGCCCTCGGCGACGAACGCGTGGAGCAGGACGTCAATCGCATGGTCGGTGAATTCCGCAAGCGCCGCGACCTGGTCGTGGCCCGCTTCCGGCAGGATCTGCCGGGTGTCGAATTCGTCGATCCGCTCGGCGCGTTCTACTTCTTCTTTCGAGTGGACTCGTTCGGCAAGATCACGGGAACGGACTTCTGCACGCGTCTGATTACGCAGAGCGGCGTCGCACTAGTCCCAGGCGCCGCGTTCGGCGACGATCGGTGGGTGAGGTTGTCTTATGCGGCAGCAACCGATTCGATCAAGCAGGCACTCGATCGAATTGTGAATTTCGCCCGCAAACTGGGGGACTAGAGTTTCGCCGGCCGATGTGACAGCACCTCAACTCCATTTGCCGTCATCATGCAGTCATCTTCGATCCGCACCCCAAACTTCCCGAGCTGATAGATCCCCGGTTCGTCGGTAAACACGATCCCGGGCTCGAGCACGGTCGTATTGCCTTCGACCATGTACGGCGGCTCGTGGCCATCCATACCCATGCCGTGCCCCAACCGGTGCGTGAAGTACTGCCCGTAGCCCGCATCGGTGATCACCTTCCGGGCCGCACGATCGACCTGCTGACACTGGGTGACGCCCGGTTTCGCGTTCTCGATTGCGGCCGTCTGCGCGTCGTGCACGATGTTGTAGACCTTCTTGAACTCATCGGACGGTGCGTCGCCGAACCAGATCGTGCGCGTGATATCCGACGTGTAGCCCTCGACCCGCGACCCGGCATCGATCAGCACCACCGTCTCGCGCGTGAGCTGCCCGGCCGAGGGACCACCGTGGGGTAACGCGCTGGATGGGCCGAACTGCACCAGGCCGCCACCCGGCGAGCCGCGGCTCGCCATTTCGCGCGAGAGCAGCTGCGCGACGTCGCGCTCCGTCATGCCGACGGCCAGCTGCGAGAACGTCGCGGCGATCGACGCTTCCGTGGCCGCGATCGCTTGCCGGATCAGGGCGATCTCCTCGGGGCTCTTGATGATCCGCAGGCGCTCGGTGACCAACGCGCCGTCCTCGAACCGCCAACCGGGAAGCGTGCGGGCGAGACGGCGATAGCTCTGGTAGGACGTCGTGGGCTCGATCCCCATGACCCCGGAGGGCCCCGCGGCCCTGCCAACGAGGGTCCACGGATTCTCGTGCTCTTCCCAGCCACGGGCGTCGCTGATGACGGTGTTGCGCTTGATGCGCTCGACCTCGAACGACGGGCAAACGATGACCGGCGCGCGACTCGCCGGAATCATCAGGAGGATCAGCCGCTCGCTGCGCCCGGGATTGTAGCCGGTGAAGTACTGGAAGTTCGTACTGGGCTCGACGACGAGGAGATCGAGTTTGCGCGACTTGAGCTCGTCCTGGGCGCGCGCGATGCGTTGCGCGAATACTTGAGGGCCGACCGTGGGTGTCTGTGACCGCCCGACCGCCCGACCGCCGGTCGTCCGAACCGTTGCTCCCATCACCACACCGCCAGTGACCGCCAGAAACTCGCGTCGTTCCATAGTGCGGCTATATTACGCGAGCCTCACTCGCGCGGGAAGGCGCAGAACCGCATGCATTTCGAAGCACGCATCGAGCCGCTCAACGGCAAACTTCCGAAGGTGACGTACCGCTGGGATCCTGAGACCGACATCCTGACCGTCGCCTGCAAAGGTGTCCCGAAAGGGAACGGGATGAACGGGACGGTGGATCTCGAGGGCGGGGACGGCTCCTTTGTCGTGATCGACGTCGCCGGCGGGGCACTGCGCGGCGTGGATGTCGTCACGTGGCCCGACGATGTGCGGACCGTTGCGACGCTGCAGCCGCCGGAAACGTCGAAAGAAGGCCAGGTCACGTTTCCCAATCGCCGGTCCCAACCGGGGATCGCGGCCGTGGAGGTCGATACGGCGCTGACCGTAGACAAAAACCAGTCGGAATCGGTCTTTCACATTCGGGTGGGGCGGCAGCGCGCGGCGACGGTGGTGCGCGTGGCCGATCACATGCTGGTGGAGGTCGACAAGCAGTCCCGCATCGCCGGACTGTGGCTGCTCGAGGTGCCACCCTTCCCGAACGTCGAAGCTACGGCGTAGTGGACGAGAGATTCGAGCGCTACGTCACCGAGCTGTTCGCCGCTGAAGACCCGATTCTCTCAAAAATCCGCGCCCGCCACGCTGCCGAGAATCTCCCAGCGATCAACGTTTCGCCGGAAGAAGGCAAACTGTTGTACGTCCTGTTGCACGCGATCCAGGCGAAGCGCGTGCTGGAGATCGGCGCCCTTGGCGGCTACAGCGGCGTGTGGCTTGCCCGCGCGCTGCCGCCCGGCGGCGAGTTGACGACAATCGAAAAGGACCCCAAGCACGCGAAAGTGGCGCAGGAAGCGTTCGATATGGCGAAGCTGCACGGTCGCGTGCGGCTCGTCGCAGGCGCCGCGCTCGACGTCCTGCCGACGCTCACTCCCGGCTTCGACGCGGTGTTCATCGATGCCGACAAGGAGCCGCTCCCCAAGTATTTCGATTGGGGCATGAAGCTGCTCCGGCGCGGCGGCCTGCTGTTGTGTGACAATGCATTCTTCCACGGCGCGGCGATCGATCCGAACGATCGATCTCCCAACGCCCTCGGTGTGCGGGCGTTCAACGAGCTGGCGGCGCACGATCGCCGGCTGGTGGCGACGATCATTCCCGTGAGAGATGGATTGGTCGTTGGGGTGAAGATTCGGGAGAGCGCATGACCTGGTGGCAGGCGCTGATCGCCGCGGGCGCCATTCCGGCGGCATACGCGCCGCCGCTCAGCGGCGGGAGTACACGAGACGAGGTAGAAGGCGGCGAGCGCGCCGATCTGGTCGAGGGGAACGAGCTCCAAACGCATCCGATTCCCGAACCCCGAATCCCTCACCCCGTCTCATTTCTCAATGGCCTGCAGCGTTGGAGCGTCGTCGCGTACGACGGCGTGGCCCAGATCGTCAACGCCTACGTCGCCGCGGCGGTGTGCCGGCGGGACGACCGCGGCGTGTTGCACGCGACGTTGGAGCGGACCCGCGCGTTTGCGATCGCGCCGCTCGACCGCGTGAGCCCGACCCTGCGGCCGCTGCTCGAGCAGGCGGCTCCTGACATCGAGCCGATCGATGGTGAGCTGGTGGGGCAGCCAGCGCGCTATCTGGAGCAGGTCGAGAGCACCGTGCGACGGGCGCGCACGCACCTCGAGCGCGAGCTGGCCGAGGCGGCGACGGCGGCGCTGGGCCCCGCCGAGTGGCTCGTCCTCGACGGCCTTCTCTCCCGCTCACCGGCGGTCGCGCGGCATCCCCGCGCCCTCGGCGTCATCAAGAGTCATGGCGCGCAGTTTCTGGAGGGCCGCGGACTTGAGCGCGCGTTGACGCTGCCGGCGGGATATCGGACGTCCGTCTTTGCCGTGCGTGGTGGGCATACCCGCACCGAGGTGTACTCGTGGTACCTGCGGCTGTGGCCGTGGGAAGGGAACGACTTGCAATATGGACTGCTGCGGGTGGAAGCGCGCGCCGATCGCGAGACCATCGCGCGCGCGTCCGCGCTGAGCGGCTGGCTGTGGGCCGAGCGGGCGCCCCTCGCGACGCCGGCCACACGCTGGGACCGGCTGTTGTATCCTTTACATCACGTGGAGGAATACCTGAAGGCTCGTGCGCCGCGCGCCCCGGCGGCTCGGTCCCTGTTACCGGTCGCATGATCGATAAAGCGATCCCAGTCCCGATCGAACGGGTCGTTGCGTCCGAGCTCAAGCCGGCGACGCCGCACCAATTCCACTTCTGGACACCGACGGATACGAGCATCGGGATTCGTGCGATCGTCAAAGTCGGGGGAAGTGGGACGGGGGACGAGGGACGGGTGGTGTACGGAGTGGTCACGGAAGGATTTGCCTACTCCGATCTGGCGACCCCCCTGCACGACGTCGTGGGTGCCGAAGGCGATCCAGCGCGCGTCGAGGCCCCCACCGCGCGCCAGCAGATCCGCTACTGGACCGCTGCCGTCCTGCGGCGACTCGCCCGTCTACCTCGACGCCGATTTCCTGCTCGGCCCCGAGGCGGCGCACCTCAACCTCTCCGGGGTGTCGGGTCTCGCGACCAAAACCAGCGCGGTCGAGTTCCTGCTGGCGTCGATCTTCGCGCACTTCCCCGCGCATAAAGGCCGGGTGGCGGCGGTGTGCTTCAACGTCAAAGGCCCCGACCTCTGCTTTCTCGATCAACCCGGTGATCTCAGCGACCAAGACCGGCAGCGCTACGAACGGCTCGGGGTGCCGTCCACGCCCTTCGAACGCGTGCAGCTCTACGCGCCGCTCAAGGCGGATGGCGTCAACCTCAACACACTGCGCACGCACGCCGATCTCGTCGGCGACGTGGAGCCGCTGACGTGGGGTTTGCAGGAGGTCGTAGACTACGCGGAGGTGTTGCTCAATCGCGACGACATCGACGCCAAAGCTGACGCGTTTATTGATTTTCTCAGAGACAGGGTCTTGGGAAGAACGTTCGACGACGGCTTCGGCACCACGCACCGCGTGCAGACGTTTGCCGACTTGGACCGGCTGTTTCGCTCGATCTTCGACGGACTCGAGATCACCGCCGGGGGTCGGAGCGACACGTGGCGCACCCACCACATCGCCACGATGCGGAAGGTGCGTAACCGGCTGCTGAATATCTCGACGCGCTGCAAGGGACTCGTAACCGACGACGGTCCGTCCAGCGATCTCCCCTGGAAGGAATTCCAGGATCGCACGGTCTATGTCATCGACATCGCCAACGTCGATCCCCTGGGGCAGGATCTCGTCTTCGCCCGCGTCGTCTCGAAGCTGCGCGAGCAGCTCGAGCGCCGGGAGCTCGGCGTAGATGCCGTGGTCGTGTTCGTCGATGAGCTCAACAAGTACGCGCCGGGTGACGGTCCCGATACCTACGTGAAGAAGATGTTGCTCGACATCTCAGAGCGCGGCCGCTACCTCGGCCTGGTGCTGTTCGGGGCGGAGCAGTTTCGCTCGCAGGTCCACCGCCGCGTCGTGGGCAACGCGGGAACCCAGATTTTTGGCCGCATGGACATGGATGAGCTGGCGACGCCGGGTTATCAGGTGCTCACGCCCGCGACCAAGAGCAAGCTCGCGACGCTGCCGATCGGCGAGCTGATGGTGCGGCATCCCCACTTTACGCAGCCGATCTTCATCCGCTTTCCGAAGCCGCCTGTCCTGCGCGGCCGGGACGGGGTGGAGCGGTTTCCGCCGGCAGCGGACGTCCCGTTCGAAGATGCGGTCGTGCGACAGTTGGTGCGTCTCGACCGTCGCGTCCGGCCGAACCAGGTGAAGGATCTGATCGCGGAGCGCGAGCAGGATGACGTACGGCGCGCGCTCGCCGCCGTGCGCCGCACCCGGCCTGACGACGTACTCGCCTACTTCCGGAAGGTGCTGGGCGCTCGCGTAGACGCCGAGTCAAACCGGCCGCGGGAGCACCAGGCAGTGCCGCCACTCAACCCCATTTCCGACGAGCCCTACTGACATGAACCAGCGCCACGCCGTAGTCGTCAGCCTGGCAGTGGCCGCGTGCGGTGGGGGTGGGGGGGGTCCGAAGGTCGCGCTGCGGTTTCACCCCCCAGCCGGGGCGGTGTATCACTACGCACTCGAGCAACGGACGCAGGTCGGCATCGAGTCTGGGCCGCTGGCGGCGATGGGTAAGCAGCGGCTCTTCATGCGCGTGCACTTCACGCAGACCGTCAAGGGACCGGGCGAGGGTGGCACCGAAGTCGACGTGGTGTTCGAGTCCATGGAAATGGAGATCCCGGGTGTGTCGCCGGATGTCATCGCGCGCGAGATCGCGAAGCTGAATGGACTGCGCAGCACGCTTGTGTACGATGAGACCGGTAAAATCGTCCGCAGCCACTTCGAGCCGACCCCCGGTACGCCGCCCGATCTGACGAGGCAGATGTCGAGCGGCGTGCAGGCGATGACCTTCGGATTCCCCGATCACCCGGTCGGGAAAGGCGATTCCTGGACCATTACGACGCAGCTGCCGCTCCCGCAGGTGCCGGGGACCAACGCATCACAGGCGGGTCCCGCGATATCGACGCTGACTGTCCGCGAGATCCGGATCACCGGGGCCGACACGGCTGTGGTGGTGGACATCAAGACGGCGTTTCCGTCCGGACCGATCCACATCAGCTCCGGTGGGCAGTCCGGCACCATCAAGCTCGAGGGCGATCTCGCCGGCCATCAGCAGTTCTCGATTTCGCGGGGCGCGATCCTCGATGGGACGATCAAGGGCAGCACGAAGATGCATCTTGCGAGCGCCCTGTTCGGCGCGAAGGGGATGGACATGGTGACCGACACCGAGAGCTCGATCTTCCTGCTTCCGGACTGATGAAGCTCGGGCACCTCGCGGTCATCCTGTTTGCGGAGGTTGCCGCCTGTAGCGGCAAGGTCGCGCTGCGCCATCGCCCGCGTCGCGACGCGGTCCACCACTATGTGCTGACGATGCGCTATAGCAGAGACGATGCGCCGATCGTGGCCTCAGTCGCTCGGACCGATCAGGTCTGGACCATCTACTACACGCAGCTCGGGCGCTTCACCGACCGACGCGGCGCGGGGAGCGAGGTCTCGCTCCAGATCGATTCGGCACAGCTGCAACCGTCCGGAGCCGATCCCGATCTGTCCCCAATGAATGGCGCGACGATTTTGGCTTTCCTCGACGGCCGCGGGCAGCTGCAGCGCACGGAGCCCGACACCTTTCCTGGTCTCACGCACGACATGGTTCTGCGGCTTCGGGCGATCGCCGCGGCCGTGGCCCCGTGGTTCCCCGAGGAGCCCGTCGAGCCTGGCGACGCGTGGACCGTGACGACGCCCGCCCCCCTGGAGGTGTTGGAAATGAGCGGGCAGGATTCTTCGAAACTGCAACTGCACGCCACGCTCAACGCGCTGCAGAAATCGGTGAACGATTGGATCGCGGACGTCGGGATCAATGGTCAGCTCCCTACTGACGAGACGCGCGTGACGACGAGCTTGGGCGCATTGCCGGCGCGATTGTCTGGAACCATGATCGGCCGGTACACGTTTTCGCTGCCACGCAGCGTCATGATTTTCGAAGAGCTGTCTGTGAGGCTGACGCTCGTGACCGACGCCCCGATGGTGGGCAGAGACACCGTTTTGTCTCGGCTCGTGACTCAGACGACGATCCGCTTGCAATGAAGCTCGCGCACCTCGCCGACCTGCATCTGGGCTTCCGGCAGTTCGACCGGCAGACGTCCAAGGGTGCGAATCAGCGTGAGGTGGACGTCGCCGAGGTCTTCAAGCGCGCGGTCGACGACATCCTGGAGCAGAAGCCGGAGCTGATCGTCGTCGCCGGCGACCTGTTTCACTCGGTCCGGCCAACCAACGCCGCGATCCTGTACTGTTTCCGCCACCTCCAGCGGCTGCGGACCGGTTTGCCCAACACGCCGATCGTCGTGATCGCGGGCGAGCACGACACGCCGCGCTCCACCGAGACGGGCAGCATCCTGCGTCTCTATGAAGCCCTGGGTGTCGAAATCGCGGTCGAAGCAGCGCGCCGGATCGTTCTTCCCAAGCTCGACTGCGCGGTCCTCGCGGTGCCGCAGCAGGCGCTCGCTCGAGCCGACCGTCCCGCGCTGCGTCCGGAACCCGGCGGGGGGGGGCCCACGCTCAACGTGCTCGTCACCCACGGCGTGTACGGTGGGCTCGGCGAGGAACGTGGCACGATCGAATACGGCGGCGCCGAGTTGTCGCGCGAGCTGCTGGCACCCGAGAAGTGGGATTACATCGCGTTGGGCCACTACCACACGGCGCAATCCGTGGCCACCAACGCGTGGTATTCCGGGAGTCTCGAGTACCTGCCACCGAACCCGTGGGGCCAGCTCCAGGACGAGGCTGAACAGAAGAAGTCCAAGCGCAGCGGGAAGGGCTATCTCCTCGTCGAGCTTCCCGGCGCGCGCGTCACGTTCCGTCCTATCGCTCCGGTGCGGCGCCATATCGATCTGCCGCCGATCAGGGGTGCCGGACTCAACGCCAAAGAGCTCGATGCGCAGATCGCCGAACGCTTGGGGAGCGCCAAGATCGACGATCAGATCGTACGCCTCCTCGTGTGGGACGTCGATCGCGCGGTGGCACGCGACCTCGATCACGCGGCAATCCGCGGATACAAGGCCCGCGCGTTGAACTTTCAGCTCGATCTGCGTCGGCCCGAGGCGCAACGGAACATCACGGCGGCAGGTCCTGGCACCAAACGCCAGACGCTCAACGAGACGGTGCGGGATTTCCTCGGACGCCGGCCGCTCGATGCCGAGCTGAATCGCGAAACGTTCGTGACGCTCGGCGTCGAATACCTGGAAGCAGCGGGTCGGAGCGACGCCGAGACTGGCGCCGGTGGCTCCGCGTGAAGCTGCACCGGCTGCGGCTCGTCAACTTCCGCCAGCACGCCGATACCGAAATCGTGTTCGGGGACGGCATCACGGGCATCATCGGGCCGAACGGCTCGGGCAAGACCTCATTGCTCGAGGCCATCGCCTGGGCGATCTACGGCAATCTGGCCGCACGCGGCGACAAGGACTCGATCCGTAACCTACGCGCCAAAGCGCGCGCCCCGGTGCGCGTGGAGCTGGAATTCTCGCTGGGGAGCCATTCGTTTCGCGTCGAACGCGGTCTCAACAACGCCGAGCTGTACCAGGATGGCGTCGTCGTCGCCAATTCGCTCAAGGAAGTCACCGCCCGCTTGCAGCGCGTCCTCGGCATGACGCACGACGAATTCTTCAACACCTACTTCACCGGTCAAAAAGAGCTGGCGGTCCTCGCCGATGCCACGCGGCCCGAGCGCGCGGCGTTTCTGTCGCGCGTGCTGCGGCACGAGCAGCTCACGCTTGCGCAGGAGCGGATCCGCGAGCGCCGGAACGCGCTGGGACACGAAGTGGAGGGACTCGAAACCGGCCTCCCGCCCCAGTCCGAGCTCGAGAAGGAGCGGAAGACCGCCGAGGGACGGCTGACGGATGCGCGCAAGGCCGCGACGTCGGCGGGGGCCGATCGAACCAAGGCGCAGCAGGCACTCACCGAGGAAGAGCCACGCTGGCAGCAGTGGGTGGAGCGGCGGGAGCGGACGCTGTCGCTGCACGGTGACTTGCGCGTGGCAGAGCAGGGCGTCGTCGTCGCGCGCCAGGAATTTCAGCGGCTGGACAAGGAATTGGCCGAGGCGCTGGCCGCGCGCGAGGAGCTGCGCAAGCTCGATGCCGAGGTCGCGCCGATCTCGAAACTCAAAGCGGAGCTCGCCGAGCTGGATCGGTTGCACCGCGAAGACGCCGCGCGTCGCGAGGAGCAGGCAAAGGTCACCGAATTGATGCGAAATCTGAGCGTCCTGGATCGCCGTATCGAAGAGCTGGCGGACGCCGAGGCGGCGCTCGCGCGCGCGACCGCGGAGGCGGGCGCGCTCGCCGAACGGCTCGAAGCCGCCGACACGGTGGCCAGCGAGCAACAGGCTGCCTGGGTGCGCGAGAAGGAATACGCGAACACGCGGCGCGTCGAGCTGCTCAAGCAGCATGAGGAGGTCAAGGATCAGCGCGACAAGATCGAACGGCTCGGTCCTGAGGGGCAGTGCCCGACCTGTCTGCGGCCGCTGGGTGTGGAGCATCGCGCCGTGCTCGACGTGCTGAACAGCCAGCTCGACGTGATCGTCACCGACGGCACGTACTTCAAGCAGCGTATCGAGCAATTGGCGACGCCGCCGGCTGCCGTCACGCAGGCGGAGGCTGCGCGCGACGCGTTGCGCGAAGAGGCACGGCAGATCACCGAGCGCGAGGGAAGCCTGCGCGCGCAGGCGGGCGAGCGGGCCCGCGCGCAGAAAGAGCGCGCCGGTCTCGCCAAGCGCACGCAGGAGATCGAGCGGCGCGTCGCCGCGCGCGATGCGGGCTACGACGCGGCGCGGCACAACGCCGTGCGCACAGAGCTGGCTCGGCTCGAGCCGGTCGCGCTAGCGGCCGCGGCGCTCTCCGCGCGGGCCGACCGGGCCGAGGCGTTGGTGGGCGAAGCGGAGCTTGCCGAGAAGTCGCTCTCGACGCGGGAGGAGCACGTCAAGCAGCTCGCGGACGCGGTGCAGGCGCAAGGGTTTTCCGAGCCCAAGTTTCAGGCCGCGCGGGAGCGCCACGATCGCGCGGCGCATGCGCTGCGCGCCGCCGAGCTGGCTGTGGCCGAGACGCGCGGCGACCTGGTGGCGGCCGAAAACGCGGTGCGCGAAACGGAGCGCCGGGCCGCGGAGCGTGCGGCGCGCGAGCGCACCATCGCCGAGCGCAAAGTCGAGCTGCGGCTCCATAACGAGCTGGACCGCGCGTTCTCCGACCTCCGCGCCGAGCTGAACGCCGCGATGCGGCCCGAGATCGGTACGCTGGCGTCCGCGTTCCTGGCCGATCTCACGGATGCGCGCTACGACGAGGTGGATCTCGACGAGGACTACCGCGTCGTCGTCCTCGACGAGGGCGTGCCCAAGCCGGTCATCTCAGGCGGGGAAGAGGACATCGCGAACCTCGTGCTGCGGCTCGCGATCTCGCAGATGATTGCCGAGCGTGCGGGCCAGCCGCTGTCCCTGCTCGTGCTGGACGAGATCTTCGGCTCGCTCGATGAATCGCGCCGCCAGCACGTACTCGCGCTGCTGCGGCGTTTGGGCGATCGTTTCCCCCAGGTCGTTCTCATCACGCACATCGAACAGGTGCGCGACGGACTCGACCGCGTCATTCGCGTGTCTTACGACGCCACCACAGGGGTGAGCGTCGTGCGCGACGAAACCGCCACCCTGGGACCACCCGATGCGAGCGTGGCTGCCTGAAGCGCGAGTAACCGGCCCCGAGCCAGCCGTCGAGCGCGACATCGAGGGGCTGAATCGCGTCTTCGCGGAGGCGTTCACCGACCGCTATCGCCGCGACGGCCTAATCGGCGTCCGCGTGCCGCAGCTGAATCCGCTCGTCTGGCGCTACGCGCTGCTCGATGCTGGCGAGGGCGCGATGGTGTGGCGCGACGAGCATGGCGATATCGCGGCGTTCAACGTGGCGCACCAGGCGGGCGCCGAAGGGTGGATGGGGCCGCTCGCCGTGCGCCCGGACCGCCAGGGCACCGGCGTCGGGAAAACGATCGTGCGTACCGCGGCCGACTGGCTGATCGATCGTGGCATCACGACGCTCGGCCTCGAAACGATGCCGCGGACTCCCGAGAACATCGGCTTTTACGCGCGGCTCGGGTTCGCACCGGGTTTCCTGACCGTGACGCTGACCAACGAGATCGCCACGCGCGGCCATCCGGCGCCCGTCCTGCTGTCGCGCCGGCCGGCGGACGAGAAGGACGCGGCGATGGCGTCGGGCCGCCGCCTCGTGAGCGATCTCATCTCCGGCATCGACTTCTCGCGCGAAATCCTGCTCACTGCCGAGCTCGGCCTCGGCGATACGTCGCTGGTCGAGGGCGATACGGGACTCGATGCAATGGCGGTGTGGCACTCCGCGCCGCTCGCCGACAGCCGGACGCGCGATGAAGTCCGCGTGTTGAAGCTGGCCGCGCGGAGCGACGCCGCGTTCGATGCCGCGATCAGCGCGGTCGAAGCGGCGGCGGCGAAGGCGGGCATCCGCCGGATCGCCGTCCGCTGCCAGAGCCGCTACGCCGAGGCGTTCCGCCGCCTCATCGCGCGCGGCTATCGCGTGCGCTGGACCGATCTGCGGATGACGTACGAGGGCTACCCCGAACGGCACGCGGAGCACGGTGTGCTGTTCTCGAATTGGGAGATCTGATCCTTCGGAGTCCTGCCGATATGCTGTGATATTGCGTTTAGGCTGACCAGCCTATTTCATTCGAAGAACGTGGCGCGCATGGATAGCTCGAGGGGAAAGGGCGCCGTCTAACAAGCGCTTGAAGCTGGCGGCGCGCGTAGATTAGGGAATGAATCGTTCTTCAGCGCGCCGCAGCTTAAGCGCGATCCGTTAGGCGCCAGCGGCCTTATGCGACCCTCCTGCAGATACGCCCTCATTCTTTCTCTTGCTGGCGCCCTGATAGCATGCAGATCGCGCGTCGCCGCACAAGAGCGGCAAACACACCCGATCCCGCCAGTCCTCCTGAACCACCTCTATGTCGTCGTCGACTCAGAAACCCTCACTGCCCTCCTAGCCTCTCCGTTGATCACGCAGCAGCTCGAGAGCCTCGAGACCCGCACGACGACGGCCAACGGCGGGCAAACGTGGACCGGGCATTACCTCCGGGGGCAGAACACGTACATCGAACTCTTTGGTCCCGGCGGGTTCCCTGGCGCTCGGCCAGGCATGACAGGCATCGGATTCGGCGTCGAAGAGTCCGGTGGTGTGACGGCGCTCAGCGCCGCCTTCTCCGCGCGCGGTATTGCGTTTGACACCTCCACGCGAGTTCGGCTTGTTGACGGGAGCGAAATCCCCTGGTTCTTCGTCGGCGCACTCGCCGCATCCGACTCGGTCACGCCCACGTTCAGTACGTGGGTGATGGAGTACCATCCTGTCTGGGCGGCCAGACAGGCGGCCACGGACTCTGCCTCGCCATCGGACATCACGCGCCGTCGTTTTCTCAAGCTCTTCTATGACCCTAAACGGCTACTACGCGACGTCGTCGGAGCGACAGTGGCCATTCCCCGGTCGGAGCTGTCCAAGCTCGCCGCCGAGTTGGAGGTCTTCGGATACGTGGTAACCCGGCGCCGGGATCGCGTTCTTGCGCATGGGACCCAGTTCGACCTCATCATCGTGTCCGCTACACCCAGTCGGCGCGGGCTCCTCGAGCTACGGCTAGCCTTGAATCGGGTGAAGGATGGCCAGCGGGAATACCGGCTTGGCTCCCGGTCCCTGATGCGCTTTGACACCGGCCTTAACGCGACCTGGAGTTTCTTCTGATCATGAGGCGTGGCGCCTAACACGCGCCTGAAGCTGATGCTCGGCGCCGCAGCTAGGCGCCATCCGTTAGGCAGCACCCACTGTGTGACGTCATTCCGTTTGATCGGGGTATACAGATTCGGATGACGACCAAATCCCCGCTCTCACGGGCTCAGCGAAGGTCGAGGATTGGGGTGTTGCGCATGTGCCGCGCTCTCGGTGTTCTCGGTATTGCAGGCTCGTTGGCTTGCCACGACGCTCCCACGGCTCTGCCGACCGTTCAGTTACTTGTTCGTAGTGACAAACTGCAATACTCCCTTGCTTCTGACGTTGAAGCGAGGACGGAACTTGTGAACCTCGGTCCAGCCGTGGTCTACGCTCCTATGAACGAGTACGTCTATGTCGAACGACGCGAGGGCGGCAGGTGGCAGGATCGGCATCCCTGGTTCGCTGTAGATGGCCTTGGTATCAGTTTCCCCGTGGATGTCGGCGATACCTTGTCGGGATTCTCAATGAACTTTGCTTACGTGGACCGGCGACCAGGTGTGTATCGGTTTGTCTTTGAAGTCGCGTTCGACTCCCTCGGGCGCCGCCTTGTCCCCGAAGAGCAGCGGGTTTCTCCCCCGTTCGAATTGACGCCATAAATCTGCGGCAGGTGCTGCCTAACAAACGCTTGAAGCTGACGGCGCGCGTAGATTGTGGAATGAATCTTTCTTCAGCGCGCCGCAGCTTAAGCGCGATCCGTTAGGCGGCTACCTGCTTCACACCCTCAAGCCCTACCATCATCGAACCGTTAGACAGGGAGCGCAATCATGAGACTCACGAAGAATCTCGGTATGCTCCTACTGGGCATCTGGCTCCTGATACAAGGTCTTGAGGCGCTGGTTGGACTCAGCTTCAGAGGACTCGGGACTATAGAGGCCATCCTTGCTCTCGTGGCGGGGATCCTCATCATGGTCGGTCGCTAGCTAAGCGCCATTCGTTAGGCGGCTAAATAGGTAGGAGGGCAACGATGGCGAAGATTACGGGAGTCGGCGGCGTCTTCTTCAAGAGCAAAGGCGACAGTGCTGCACTATCCTCAAATGGCCGGCCGATAAGGCCGAGGATCAAGGCCTTACAAGCAAATCTTCCTTCATGATCAACTACCGGGTCGACAACCTCGGCGAGCTGCTGGAGCAGCTGCGTGCGGGCGGTGTGGACGTCATCCAAGGACCCGAATCGCACGAGAACGGCAAGTTTGCGTGGATCATGGACCCAGACGACAACAAAGTCGAGCTCTGGGAGCCGAAGGTATGGGACGACAAGAACAAGGGTGCCTGAGAAACGCCGACGGCAACATCGACAATATGGCTACCGCTGCGCGTCGGTATTGACTTCGGTGCATACGGGTCACGTCGATGACTCCAGTCCGCATTGAACCATCTGATATCAACTTTGAAGTACCTGAGGCTGTCCAACGGTTGGCTTGCGAGGCATGACCCCTTAGCTTAGGCCAACCTCGCCAGGCTGCGTCTGGGCACATGTCACCTCTAGCCGTTCGCGTCGGTGCCGGCGTCCTCGCTCTCCTCGCTCTTATCGCCCTGCGCGGCAAGCGCTGGGCCTACCTCGTATTCGTCGTGCTCGGGCTCCTCTATTTTCCCGCGCAAACCCACTTCCGCGTGCACGCACCGAAATGCGAGCAGCTCCTTCCCACGATGCAGGTGCTCGTCCTCTCGCTGCACAACTACGCGTACATCGCGCTCTTCGCCGGCTTCTACTGGATGTCGTGGGTACAGTTCCGGAGGGCTGACGCGCGCGGCGTCTGGGCGCTGCTCGCGACGCTGCTCGTGGGAGCCCTCGTCGAGATCGCCGAGGGCATGACGCTGACGGGGCGGGGACATTGCCGCGTGCGGGATCTCGTACCGGACGCCGCAGGCGCCTTGGGCGCGGCGCTGCTGCTCGCGGTCTGGTCCTGGCTCCGCCGGAAACCGGCGTACGTCAGACTGGTGAGGCCTCACGCAGCGGCCGCTCCACGCGCGGCTGCCCCCACATCCCGTGCTGCCGTTCCTCCACGCGGTGTTCCGCCCCCGCCCCCCCGGGGTCTACCGGGGTTGTACGTACCTCCGCCCCCGCCCCCGGATTTTTCACCGGGCCCGAGCCCTGTTACGCCAGCGGCGGACATCGCTCCGACGCATGAGGTCGCGCCGAGAGAGGGGCGGGCGGGGGGGGCGATCGCTGCACGTCAAGCGGTCGTGCAACAGCTCCAGGCGATCCTGGGACGTCTCCGAGCAATGTCACGACGCCTGTGGGCGTTCATACGAGGACGTCGCCGCACCATCGTCGTTGGCGGCATCCTCCTGGCGGTTGTGGGCGCCGGGGCCGTCGTGATTCTGCGTCTCCCGGCGCCAGCGCCTGTGGTCACCCAACCGACCGAAGCACCGCCTCCAGAGCCCCCACCGCCCCCGCCTCGGCCCCTCCAGTCGGAAGCCGAGGGGTACTACGAGCCGAGCTACAAGTTCACGGTCTCCGATCGGCGCTTCACCCGCCTGACGCTGCGTCCCGAACCCTTTGTCACGTTCGCGCGGACCGGGACACGGGATGAGGTGGGGTGTGCAGATGCACGGATTAGCCCGGCCGCGGTACACCTGCGCTGCGAGTTCGAGCGCGTCGGCATCATGGTCACGATCGAGGGCCAGTTCCCGTCACGCTCGGTCACGAGCCGCCTCGACGCGCCGGTCCTGAACGCCGTGGTCACGGTCACCAATACGCGCGGTGAGACGCTGTTCCGCGCGCGCGAGTCGTTCTATTGGCACACGCCCGACTGAAGATGGTCGCGGAGATTTAGGCTCGGCCCGGCATTCCCGACACGTAAACGACCTGCGCGAGTCCGAGCACTTCGATCGTGTGCGGCAGGTTCGGCGGCAGGTCGAGCCGGTCTCCAGGCCCGAGGTCGACCGCCTCGGCGCCGGCGGTGACCCGCAGAAAACCTTCGACGACCCAGCGCGTTTCGGGAAACGCGTGCGCGTGCTCGGCCATCCGCGCGCCGGGGAGATCCGACCACCATGCGGTGACCATGCCTTCGCGCTCGAGCGCGCGACGCAGCGTGGCCACCTGCAGCGGCCCGAGCTGCGGGTCCCAACGGCGCGCGGCGAGTGTCACGACACGAAGCGCGGCGCGCCGACCAGAATGCGGCGCGCGATCAGGATGATCGCGCCCGCATACAATAGATGAATCGTGCCGCTCGGCACTTGCGCCACGAACAGCAGCAAGAACCACGCGATCAGCATCACGACAGCGGCGAGCAGTGTGAGATTCAGGGCGATTGACCTTTAGGGTCCGGAAAGTATTCTAGTACGCAGGGGCGGGGAGATCAAACTATTGAGCCAACAAGCTCGATTGCGGACCCGGATACTGCGGCCCATGTCATGCCCCCACCGTGGGGAAGACAGAATTCGTGGTGAGGGACCCATCATTACTTTCGGGCTTCAATAACCCTCCTCGTTCCTGTTGTAATCGATCGGCCGGTCCATGCTATGTGGTCCCGGCCGATCGCTTTTGGGTGACTGTTTGCCAGAAGTACTTCGGCGCCAGCAGCGCCCGCCCCTTGATCACAAATCCCACCAGCAGGATCACGATCCACAACGCATAGGCGACCGACACCTCCTCGCGCAGGTGCGGCGCCAGAAACTGCACTACCCAGAGCACGAAGAGCGCCGTGGCGTCGAACCAGTCGAATTCCATGTTCGCGAGCACCACGAGGCCCAATCCCGTTTGCAGCAGGGTGAGGATGATCTCCAGGCGCTGACCGGTGTCGAAATGGAAGTCGGCCCAGGTGCCCGTGTGGTGGTAGTGCGAGTACCCGTAGACCAGCGGGATCATCGCGGCGAGCACGGTCCACTGATTGATGTTGCTTGAGACCATGTTCATCAGCGCCATCGGCGCATGCGTCACGCGCCGCGCCCACAGGAATGCCGAGACCTTTTCGGGAAACTCCGAGAGGAACGGGGCGACCCATTGCACGAGGACGAACTGGCTGATGCCCAGTGTGGCCGCCACCGCGAGCATCGATTCGAGGAACGGATGCGCCGTGACGTACAACAGGAGGCCACCCCCGCCGAACAACGCGCCGATGGCTGCGGGGCGGCGCCAGCCGCGCTGCCGGTAGGCCCATTGCGACGCACGCGGGGCGTCGGCGAGCTCGTCGACGTGGTGGGGCGGATTCCGTAACAAGACCAGCAGATAGCCGACGTACAGCAGCAACAGGACCAACGCGTCGATCCAGCTGATCGACTGCTTCCAGACGATCACGCCAAAGTAAAGCAGCGGCGGAACCAGGCCGATCACCTCGACGGCGTGCTCCGGCTGGAGCTTGATCGGTGGCACAGGCGGGTCGCCCTGGCGCCGTCCGAAAAACGCGAAGACGAAATAAATCATCGGCCAGCCGAGACCGAGCAGGAGCCGGATCGCGCCCGTCAGATTCGCGATGGCGAGGTGCGCGCGCTCGGGATCCCGTCCCGCGTCCCACGCGATGACCGCCTCGACGGCGAACTCGGGAAGCGTCTGGAGCCACGCCAGGATCGCGAGTGCCAGGCCTTGCGAGATGAGAAACTGCGCGGCTTCCGCGCCCCAGGCGACGAGGAATGCGGACAGCAGCATGCTGGGGAAGGTCCACAGCGCCGCGAGCGCCGTGCCTCCCGCGTGCGTCGCCTGGGCGAGTAGCTTTAGGTATGCCGCGCTGCGTCGTAACACGTCGGGTCCATTTCAATGCCGCGCATCGGCTCGCGAATCCGCGTTGGAGTGAAGCGGAAAATGAGCGTGTGTTCGGCGTCTGCAACAGCCCCAACTTTCACGGGCACAACTACAACCTCGACGTCTCCGTCGAGGGCGACATCGACCCCGACACCGGGTATGTCCTCGATATCGCACGCCTCAAGGAGATCGTGAACGAGTGTCTGGTCCGTCACCTGGACCACAAGAACCTCAATCTCGACGTTCCCTGGTTTCGGGAGCTGAACCCGACAGTGGAAAACATCGCGATCGTGTGCTGGCGCGTGCTCGCGCCCGCCGTTCCCCCCGCCCGGTTGAAGCGCATCCGGCTGTGGGAGACCGAGCGCAACTACGTCGACTACGAAGGAACGTGAGTATGGCGCACACGCAGTCTGCAGAGGTGCAGATTCCATTCCAGACGCTCGTGCACGAGATGCTCGAGCAGCTGGGCGAGGACCCGAAACGCGAGGGACTGCGGCAGACGCCCGCGCGCGTGGAAGCCTCGCTCAAGTGGCTGACGCGCGGCTACGGCATGGACGTCGAGGAAGTCGTCGGCGACGCGGTGTTCGAGGAAAAGCACGAAAGCATGATCTGCGTGCGGGACATCGAGATCTATTCGATGTGCGAGCACCACATGCTGCCGTTTTTCGGCAAGGCGCACGTTGCCTATCTCCCGAACGGCAAGATCGTCGGGCTGTCCAAGATCCCGCGGGTTGTCGAGGTCTTCGCCCGCCGGCTCCAGGTGCAGGAGCGGCTGACCGATCAGGTTGCCGAGGCGCTGTGCCGCGTGCTGAAGCCCCTGGGTGTCGGCGTGGTGATCGAGGCTTATCACCTCTGCATGATGATGCGCGGCGTCGAGAAGCAGAATTCCAAGACGGTGACGAGCGCGCTGCGCGGCGCGTTCCGGGACGACGCCAAGACGCGCGATGAGTTCCTGCGGCTGGTGCACGGAGGGGCCGGGCTGCCTTGAAGGTCGCGCTGGTGACGGGTGCATCGCGGGGCATCGGCCTCGCGGTCGCGGAAGCGCTGCATGCGACCGGCATGCACGTCGTGCGCGTGGCGCGGAGCCTGCGCTATCGGTCGAGCGAGCGGATGACGGACATCCCCTGTGACGTCACCAAGCCGGTCGCGGTAAAATCGCTCGTCGACCGGATCGTCGGCGAGCTCGGCTTGCCGGACGTCGTGGTCAACAACGCCGGCGTCTTCTTCATCAAGCAGCTCGCCGAGACCACGTACGATGACTTCGCGCTCACGCTCGCAACCAACCTGACGGCGCCGTTTTTGATTGCGCGCGCGCTGGTGCCGGGTATGGTGCTGCGCGGCAGCGGCCACCTGGTCACGATCGGCTCGATCTCCGACTACATTGGATTCCCGGGTTCGACTGCCTACGCGGCCAGCAAGTTCGGTTTGCGGGGCATGCACGAGGTGATCCGCGCCGAGACGGCGCGCAGCGGGGTGCGCTCGACCCTCATCTCGCCGGGACCGGTGGACACCGACATCTGGGACGCCGTGGATCCTGATTCCAAGCCGGGTTTCACCAAGCGCAAGGACATGATGCGCGCCGAGGATATCGCGGCGGCAGTGGTGTACGCAGTGACGCAGCCGGAGCAGGTCGCGGTCACAGAGATCCGGCTGCGGCCGACTCTCTACTCGCCGAGGGGATGAGCGGCGGTGCACATCGAGCTCACCGAAATGTTGCGCTGTCCTGAACCACATCGAGAGGAGATGCTGGTTCTTTCGACGGGCGAGGTGAAAGACCGCATGGTGCGCTCCGGGCTCATCGGCTGCCCGGTGTGTCACAAGGAGTATCCGATCGCGCGCGGCATCGTGAATTTCCGGCGCAACAAGGAGCGCGTCGCGAAAGAGTCATCCGGCCCGCGCCCCGCGTACGCGCCACCCTCGCCGCTGCCGTCCGCCGATGCCGCGAAACTCCAGGCGTTGCTCGAGCTCTCGGGGCCCGGCGGCTACGTCGTGCTGGTCGGCGCCGCAGTGCGCCAGGCGCCGCGGCTCAGCACGCTGATGGAAGGGATTCATTTCGTCGGGATCAATCCGCCGCCCGACATGGAAGAGCAGCCCACGCTGTCCCTGATCTACGCCACCGAGAAAGTGCCGCTGCGCACGTCCGTCGCGCGCGGCGTCGTCGTCGGCGCCGACCTCGCGACCTCGCCGTGGCTGGTCGAAGCCCATCGCGTGCTGCTGCGCGGCCGCCGCTTCGTGGTGGAAAACGAAGAGCCCGAACTTCCGATCGGGCTCCTCAAGCTGGCGGCGGAACACGGCCTCTGGGTCGGGGAGAAACGCTAGGCGATCGGGCTCTCGATGCTGGCGGTCATCGCATCCGCCGACGCATACGTCGCATCGATCAGATCCTTGTACCGCTTCTCGACCTCCCG
The DNA here is from genome assembly GCA_003223395.1 of Gemmatimonadota bacterium. Classification (GTDB taxonomy): domain Bacteria; phylum Gemmatimonadota; class Gemmatimonadetes; order Gemmatimonadales; family GWC2-71-9; genus 20CM-2-65-7. Next base: position 22,003 of record QHUZ01000056.1, read on the forward strand.
GCGCTTCACCTTGAGCGTCGGCGTCAGCTCGCCGCTCTCGATCGTAAAGTCGTTCTCGAGCAGCAGCACCTTCTTGGGCGTCTCGAACTTCGCGAGCTCGCGCAACATGCCCATCACCTCGCGCTCCACCTTCGCCTGTACATCGGGCAGCTGCAGCAGCTCGGCGCGCGACGCGTAGTGCAGGCCCCGCTCCTGCGCCCAGCGCTCGAGGTTGTCAAAATTCGGCACAATCAGAATGATGGGGAACTTGCGGCGGTCGCCGTACATCATGGCGTTGGCGACGAATTTGTTGCGCTTGACCATCATCTCGATCGGCTGCGGCGCGATGTACTTCCCGCCGGCCGTCTTGAGCAGCTCCTTCTTGCGGTCGGTGATCTTCAGGTACCCGTCCGAGTCGAGCTCGCCGATGTCGCCGGTGTGGAGCCAGCCCTCCGAGTCGACCGTTTCGGCTGTCGCCTCGGGCAGCTTGTAGTAGCCTTTCATGATGTTCGGGCCGCGGGCGAGAATCTCGCCATCCTGCGCGATCCTGAGCTCGACGCCGGGAATCGCGCGGCCGACCGTTCCGAGCTTGATGCGGTCGAGCGGATTGAGCGTCAGCACGGGCGACGTTTCGGTCAGCCCGTATCCCTCGATGACCGGGAGCCCGGCGCTATAGAAGAACTTGGCGATGTCCGCCGACAGCGGCGCGGCGCCGGAGACGAAGAACCGGATCTTCCCGCCGGTGCGCGCCCGGAGCTTCGAGAAGACCAGCCGGTCTGCGAGTTTTTTCTTGAGCCGGAGTCCAGCGGGAATGAGCAGCCCCGCCAGCGACAACGTCGCCCACTGCTCGCCGGCGCGCTTCGCCCAGAAAAAGATGTTGCGTTTGATCGCGCTGCCCGACAGCGCGTTCTCGAGCACCCGCGCGTACACCTTTTCGTAGAGCCGCGGCACCGATAAGACCACCGTCGGCTTCACTTCGCCCAGGTTTGTCGCAACGGTGTCGAAGGATTCGGCGTAGTTGATGATCACGCCGGCCTGGAACAGCGTGTAATCCACCATCCGCTCGTAGCTGTGCGACAGCGGCAGCATCGACAGACACTCGTCGCCGCCGCCGATCGGGATCATCTGCAGCACCGCCTGCACATTCGACCAGATGTTGTGGTGCGACAGCATCACGCCTTTCGGATCGCCGGTCGTGCCCGACGTATAGATCAGCGTCGCCAGGTCATCGGGCTGCGCCTGCAGCGCTTCCTCTCTCCACTTGGGATGCTGCGGCGCGGCGGCTCGGCCCTTGGCCTCGACGGACTCGAGCGCCACGACGCCTTCGGTGCGCCGCTGGGCTGCCGCGGGGGCGTCGAACACGATGACATGCTTGAGGCCGGAAAGATTACCCTTCGCCTCGAGCACCTTGTCCAGCTGCGCGGCCGTAGACACGAAGGCGGCGACCGATTCGGAATCGCGCAGGATGTATTCGGTCTGCTTCGCGGTGAGCGTCGGATAAATCGGGACATCGGTCGTGCGCGAGGTCAGGCAGGCGTAATCGCTCAGCGCCCACTCCGGACGGTTTTCCGAGACGATCGCGACTTTGTCGCCCGGTTTGATACCCAGCTCGCGCAGGCCGAGGGAGATCGCCTGTACGCGCTCGAGCGCCTGGCGATGGGTGACGGACACCCAGGCGCCGCCCACCTTCGACCGGAACGCCGCCGGCAAACTGGCGTGCCGATCCACGGTGGTGAAAAACAGCTGAGTGAGGGTGCCTCGGTTCACGGCTTGATCTCCACGACAAAAATCACGGGACTGCCGGGCAGAGAATCTCCATGAAATTTCCGCATCGTGGCGGTGACGACTACAGAGTCGGGCAGAGGTCCGGCGTGCAATCGCACCTGCACCTGCGCGGTACCGTCCGTGGCGGTGAACACGGTGTCTCTCGGCAATAATGTGACCGCGGGAACGCTGTCCGGATAGGTGGTAGCGGCGTACACGACGCGCCGGGTTGCGGCGGCCCCTCCGAGCGCGACCGTCGCGATTTGCAGAGGAGTGGAGAGCGAATCCACCGTGCTGTCGGTCGGCGTCACATCCAGCGTGTCACGCGTGCTGACGGCGGCCGCCATCGAATCCAGCCGTGCCAGCACCTGCACCGTTTGCGGATTCGAAAACAGGTTTCCGGTGCGCGCCTGCAGCCGGGCCGTTCCCACCAGCGTCGCGAGCGAAACGCCGGTCGTACTGTCTATCACGTCGAGCGTGCTGTCGAGGGAGCTCCACAAGAGCTGTGCCTGGACCGAATCGCCCAGGCCGTTCAGCGCGCGTCCCCGAGGCCGGAAGGTGTTGGTGACCTCGACCCGGCCGCTGTCGGGCAACACGATTTCGATCGCCACGGCCTGGTTTGGATCGGTGTTGATCTTGCAAGCGAGCGCCGCCCCCCCCGCCCCCCCCGCCGCCCCCGTCGCGAGCGCCAGCAGCGCGAGTCTCCGAATCAGTGGCTGCCAGTCCTCTCTTCGGGCGCGCGCGAGGCAATGGGGGAAGCACCAAGATCGTGAAGCGCCTGCGTCGCGTGCTCGATCCATTTCTGCGCGTCGGGTCCCCGGGGCGGGTGCGCCAGGAAGGTTTTCAGATGCTGGGCGGCGCCGTCGGGATCGCCCCGTTGCAGCAGGAGAAACGCCAGTCCGTAATGCGCGCCGGCGAGCGAGCTGTCGAGCTCGAGCGCGCGCCGGTAGTGGCGAATCGCTTCGTCGAAGCGGCGCGTCTTGGTGAACGCGATGGCCATGTTTTGCAGAATGCGCGCGTCGTTGGGGAGGTCGCGCAGCGCCAACCGATACGACGTCAACGCGGCGTCATAATCCCCCTGACGCTCGAGGGCTAACGCCTCATTGAGATAATCGAGACGTTGTGGTCTGAGATCGTCGCTTCCTCCCGACGAGCCCCCGCCGAACAAGCGACGCCAAAAACCCATGGGGCGAAAATAGCTTGCGGCTGCTGACGCTGGCAATGTAGAATCCCCCACCATGGCTCAAGTTCGCAGCAAGCCCCCCCGGGGCGTGCTCCAGGTGGACTGGGCGTTCTTCGGGGAGTTGTGCCGGGTGCTGGCGCTCAAGGTCTTTCGCGAGTACGACCCCGAAGTCGTCATCGGGATCGCGAAAGCCGGCGTCATTCCCGGCGCAGTCGTCGCGAGCATCCTGCAACGCGACTTCGCGTCGATCGCCATCACGAAGGAAGGGTCCGTGATCGCCGGTCCGCCGCGCCTCGTGACCGGCAAGCGCGTGCTGCTGGTCGACGAGACCTGCGAATCGGGGAACACGATGAAGCTCGCGCTCGCGGCCGTGCGCGACCTCAAACCCGCTGCGGTGAAGACGGCGGTGTCGTTCAAGACCGGCACGTACAAGCCCGACTTCCACGCGCTCGAGAACGAGAACTTTATTATCCTGCCGTGGGACCTCGAAGTCATCGTCGACGGCGAGATCGTCGTCCGCCCCGACTACCGCGCCAAACTGAAAGAGACCCCGCCCCGTTGAAAGATCGTCTCGCCGCCGCAGTCAAACTGTCTCGCGCCGATTACACCGAAATCCGCGTCGAACGCACCTGGAGCTCCGCCGTCGCCTTCCGAGGCCGCCGGCTGGAAACCGCGACCGTCAGCGAGGACCAGGGGGGGTTCGTGCGCGTGCTGAACACGGGGTGCGGCTGGGGCATCGCCTCGTTCACCTCGCTCGATGAGTTGCCCGCCATGGTCACGCGCGCGAACGAGCTGTCGCGCGCCGTGCGCGTGGATGAGCCGATCAGGCTCGCGGAGACGCGCCCGCAGACCGGCGATGCCATCCTCGAGCTCGACGGTGACGTGCGCGGCGTGCCGCTCGCGGAAAAGAAGCAGCTGCTCGACCGCTACAACGGCGCGATGCTCGCGGTGTCGGACAAGATCGTGGACACGCAGTCGAGCTACCGCGACGAGGTCTCGGAAGTCTGGTTCGTCAACTCCGAAGGGACGTCGCTGTACCAGCTGCGGCCCGAGGTCGTCGTGTCCGGCACGGCGATCGCACGGCGCAACGGCAATATCGAGAAGGGGCTCGAGTCGATCGGCCTGCGCAAAGGGTGGAACAGCGTCCAAACCTTCGAGGAGCAGTTCCGCGTCGTGGCGCAGCGGGCCGTAGACCTGCTCGCGGCGCCGCGCGTGCGCGGCGGCGCGTATCCTGTGATTCTGGACAACGAGCTCGCGGGCGTCTTCATCCACGAAGCGTTCGGGCATCTGTCCGAAGCGGACTTCGTGTACGAAAACCCGCAGGCGCGCGAGATGATGACGCTGGGGAGGCGTTTCGGGAAACAGGTTTTGAACGTCGGCGACAATGGCGCCGCGCAGGGACTGCGCGGCACGTTGCCGTACGATGATGAAGGCACGCCCACGCAGGACACGCCGCTCATCAAGGAAGGGATCCTCGTCGGCCGGTTACACTCGCGCGAGACCGCCGCGAAGCTCGGCGAGCAGCCGACCGGCAACGCCCGCGCGATCTCATTCCGTCACCCGCCGATCGTGCGCATGACCAACACCTACATCGCCCCCGGCAAGGAGGGTGTCGGATTCGACGACCTCATCACCGACATCAAGCTCGGCGTCTACGCCTGCGGCGCGTTCGGCGGCCAGACGATGCTCGAGAACTTTTCGTTCACGGCGGGCTGGGGCTACATGATTCGCGACGGCAAGGTCGCCGAGCTCGTGAAGGACGTCGTGCTGGCGGGCAATCTGTTCCAGACGCTCGATCGCATCGATCACATCGCCGGCGACTTCACCTGGAATCAGATGGGCGGCGGCTGCGGCAAGGGCGGCCAGTTCCCGCTGCCGGTTACTGAAGGGGCGCCGCACGTGCGCATCGAGGAAGCACTGATCGGCGGGGACATATGATCGATCGCCTGCTCGACGCCGCTCGCGGCAAGGTCGATGGCGCCGACGCGCTGTGGCGGCGGGAGGAGCAGACCGCGGTTTCGTTCGAATCGGGCCGGCTCAAGGCCGCCGGCATCTCCGAGGAGGCCGGACTCAACCTGCGTGTGGTGGCGCAGGGCCGCATGGGCGTGGCGGGCACGACTGCGGCGAAACCGGATCCGAAAGAGCTGGTCGCTCGCGCCCGTGCGTCCGCGGAACTCGGAGAGGCGGTAGAGCTGGCGTTTCCGAACGCGAGCCCCCAGTCCCTACCGCCGATTCCCACCTTCTTCGACCGCACCGCCAACGCATCGCTCAGTGAATTGATCCGGATGGGTCGGCTGCTGGTCGAACGGTTGGCGCGGCCGGATTGCCAGGTCAACGTCGCCGTGCAGCGGGAGGTCGCGGACACCGCCGTCGGCAACACCGCGGGCGCGCGCGGCGAGTACCGCGCTACGGGCATCGCGGTGACGGCGGACATCACGCGTATTGCGGGCGACGACGTGCTGATGGTCTACGATCAGTACGTCGGGGCCGACATGCCGAGCGACGCCGATCTCGAGGCGCTCGTGCGGTCTGTGGACACGCGGCTCACCGCGGCGCTGAAGATCGTTACGCCGCCGGACGGCGCGCTCCCCGTCGTGTTTACTCCCGCCGGACTGGCCGCGGTGGTCCTGCCGCTCGAACAGGCGCTCTCCGGGAAAACCGTGCTCCAGGGCAGTTCGCCGCTGGCGGGCAAGGTCGGGGAGGCGTTGTTCGATGTGCGCCTTTCCATTCGCGACGATCCGCTGACACCGGGCCGGCCGTTGTCACGCCCGGTCGACGACGAATGCGTCCCGTCGCGCTGCAACGGACTCGTCGAGCGAGGGGTCGTGGGGCAATTCGTCTACGATCTCGAAACCGCCGCACGCGCCAAGACGCAGAGCACGGGCAACGGCCGGCGCGGAGTGTTCGGGAAACCGCACATCGGTTACACGAACATGCTGTTTCGGATGGCGGATGGCCCGCAGGCAGGGGCGCAGCATGCTGCGCCCCTCCCTACGTTGGGCGGCGGCCTCATCGATGATATTCAGGATGGATTGATCGTCGATGACCTGATCGGTGTGGGGCAGGGCAACGTGATCAGCGGCGCGTTCAGCCACCCGGTGGGACTCGCCTATCGCGTGCAGAACGGCGAGATCACGGGTCGTGTGAAGGACGCCGCGGTCGCCGGGAACGCCTACGATCTCCTCAAGAAGATTGGGGGATTCGGTACAGACGGACGGTGGCTCGGTGCGCGGTGGTCGCCGTCGCTGTTGCTGGAAGGCGTCAGCGTGGCCCGTAGGTAAGCGCGCAGCATGCTGCGCCCCTACGCGGCGCCCAATGCCTCCGCGTAGCTCCGTCCCGCCGTCATCTCGCTATACACCTTCTCCAGAACATGAGGCGTTGCCGACAGGAACCGGCAGCGGTCGTCCCCGCGGCTGCGGCATTCGACCTCCATCACCGCCACCGTCTCGTCCGACAATCGTCCCAGGAAATCGGCCAGCATGCCGGCCGAGAAGAAGCACATCGGCGCCTGCGCCGTGCCGGGCTCCGCTTCGGCCCAATCGGTGGAGTCCAGCGCGAGTGCGCCGGTCCCGACGGGAGTCAGGGTCACGGCGCCCCAGCCGCCGTTCGTGAAGAACTCGGAGAGCGTCTCGCCCAGCAGGTCGGCATCGAGATCGGTCGCACTGTTCACGGCGGTGAAGGCCTTGAAGAGGCCTTCGCCGGCGGCGTAGCCGGCTTCCTGCAGGACGGCGATGAGCTGATCAGGAGCACGCGAGGCGAGGCTCGCATGCAGTTGGCGAACGATACTCGGAGCCGTCATATGGGAAGGCAACTTAGGGTTTCCGGTTCGCGCGGCGCAAGAGTTCGGCTTCGTCGATTTGCTCGACGCCGAGCGACTTCGCCTTCTCGAGCTTGGACCCTGGATCGGCGCCGACGACCAACGCGGTCGTCTTCTTGGACAGGCTGTCGGACACGTGGCCGCCCGCGCCTTCGATCAGGTCGCGCGCCTGCTGCCGCGAGAGCGTCGGCAGGGTGCCGGTCACGACGTAGGTCTGATCGGCGAGCGGCCGCGGGCCCGTGGCGGTCGCCGTTTCCTTCAACGTCAGCCCGGACTTCGCCAGGCTCTTGAGCAGCTCCTTGTTGCGGGAGTCCTTGAAGAACCCCACGACCGCCTCGCCGATGGCGGGTCCGATCCCACGCACCTCGCCGACTTCCTCCACCGCCGCCCGCGCCAGGGCCTCCATCGTCCCGAAATGGCGCGCCAGGAGCTTCGCGCCTTGTTGGCCCACGTGGCGAATGCCGAGGGCAAACAGCAGGGCCGAGAGCGGTTGCTCCTTCGAGGCGGCAATACTGTCCACGAGCTGCTGGGCGGACTTCTCGGCGAACCCCTCCAGGGTCAGGAGCTGCGGCGGCGTCAGCTTGTACAGGTCAGCCACGTTGGCGATCAACTTCGCATCCAGCAGAGCCCGCACGCGCTCGTACCCGAGCCCGCGGATGTCCATCGCACTCCGACTCGCGAAATGGACGATCGATTCGAGGATGCGTGACGGGCACGAGATGTTGGGGCAGTAGGTCATCACCTCGTCTTGCGGGTGCTCGACCGGCGAGCCGCAGCTGGGGCAGCGCTCCGGCATCTTGTAGGGCTTCTCGGTACCGGTTCTCCGGTCCTTCAGGGGACCCAGGATCTGTGGAATGACCTCGCCGGCGCGCGTCACCTCGACCCAGTCACCCTCGCGGATATCCTTCGCGGCGATCAGGTCGGCGTTGTGCAGCGTCGCGTTCGAGACGGTGACGCCGCCGATTTCCACCGGCTCGAGCACGGCGTAAGGATTGAGCGCGCCCGTGCGGCCGACGTTGATCCGAATCTCGAGCAGCCTCGTGATCTGCACTTCGGGTGCGAACTTGCGCGCCACCGCCCACCGCGGCTCGCGGTTGCCGATCGTGCCCAGCTCGGCGTAAAGCGATCGCTTGTCGACTTTGACGGCGACGCCGTCGGCGCCGTAGTCGAGCGTGGGGAGCAGCGCCTCGAGTCTCGTGATCTCCTTGTGCGCTTCGTCGAGGTCCTTCGCGCGCGTGTGATGCGGCTCGACCGGCAGGCCCCATTTGTGCAGGGTCTCGAGCAGCTCGTGCTGCGACTCGATGCCGAGCTTCGTGCCCGGCGCTTCGATCTGGAAAGTGAAAACCCGGAGGCCGCGAGCGCGAGTTTTTTTTGGATCGAGCTGTCGCAGCGCGCCAGCCGCGGTGTTGCGCGGGTTGGCATAGGGGGGCTCCCCCGCTTTCACGCGCTGCTTATTCGTTTCCGCGAACTGGCTGATCGGCAGATACACCTCGCCGCGGATCTCCATCTTTTTCGGCCAGCCCTTTCCGTGCAGCCGCAGCGGCAGGTCCAGGACCGTCCGCAGGTTTGGCGTCACGTCTTCACCTTCGATGCCGTTGCCGCGCGTGACGCCGGTGACGAACACGCCATCCTCGTACGTGAGGCTCACGGCCGCGCCGTCGATCTTCACCTCGAGCGTGTAGCCCGCCGTCGTGACCTCCGGGACGAGCCGGGCATTGCGCTCCTCCCACTCGCGCAGCTCCGCCTCGGTGAACGCATTGGCGAGCGACAGCATCGGCACGACGTGGCGGTGTTTGCGGAAGGCGCTCGCCGGCTCGCCGCCCACACGGAGGGTCGGGGAGTCGGGAGTCTGGAGCCCGGGGTTTTTGGATTCGAGTTCCTGTAACTCGCGGAACAGCCGGTCGTACTCCGCGTCCGACATCTCCGGCTTGTCGAGGAGGTAGTACGCGTGATTCGCCCGTTCCAGAATCCGCCGCAGCTCAGCGGCGCGTGCTGCCGGCTTCACCGCCCCTTGGCTTCTTCCTGGATGACCGCCATGGCGACGCTCACCAGGCGATCGAGCTCCTCGGCGCTGGCCTTGGGAAGGAGGCCTTCGCCCCAGGCGCCCTCGCGCCCGCCGAACGCATCGAGCAGGCGCCGGAAGAAGGAGAGCAACGCGACGCGCTCGAGCTCCATGTGCCGGAGGAGATCGCCCGTCTCGTGCGTCCGCTGGGCGAGCCGCTCATAGCGATGGGCGTTGCGCAGGCTCTGTGCGGTGAGCGCGGCGACGACCTGCACGAAGCGCACATCCGCGTCCGAGAAGGTCGGGCCGTCGCGGTAGGTGCGCAGGAAAATCGCGCCGATCGCCACGGTCCGCCATGTGATCGGTACGACCGTGATCGACTTCACACGGCGATTGATCAGCTCGCTCTTCACGTGCCGCAGCGACGGATCGTTGGCCGCGTCGGGGATGAATACCGTCTCGCCACTGACCATCGCGCGCTTGAGCTCGGGATAGCGGTCGAGATCGACGACGTAGTTGCGGATCGTGGGGTCTTCGTATGACGCCACGAGGCGGACCTGCTTGCCGCCTTTCTCGCCGAGGAAGATCGAGCAGCGATCCAGCCCGAACGACTCGCCCAGCTTGCGGGCGATTGATTGCAGAATGTCAATAAAGTGTAAGGAACTGGACGCTTCCTTCAGAATCTCGATGACGGCGAGCAGATGCTTACGCTCATGCTCGAGCTCGGCGATCCGCGCGGCGAGCCGTTCCGCTTCCGCGTGTGTGAGGGCCGAGTTGATGGTCATGGGTGCCATAGTTTCGCTCGGGAACTCGGAGTCCGTCAAGCGCGTGTAGATTTGCACGGCATGAAAACCATTCTTCTCGCCACCGTCATCACGATCACACTCTGCCGACGATCTGCGTCACAAGCAGCGGGATCTGTGGCCGCGGGATCTGTGGCCCCCATTGGCGCCTACCCGGTCGTCCCGCAGCTGCCGGGCATGGGACGTCCGGTGGACACCGCCGCCGTCGCGGCCCGCCGGCGCGCGCTGCTCAAACGCATCGGCAGCGGCACGGTCCTGATTCCGGCTGGGCACGAGCGGGACATCGAGCAGGACTACGTGCAGGACAATGATTTCCGCCAGGACAACACGTTCTACTACTTCACCGAGCTGGAAACGCAGGACGCCGTCCTCCTCCTGACGGCCCGCGGTCCGGATTCACTCGAGACGGTGCTGTTTCTGCCACCGCGGACCCCTTCGCAGGAGCGGTGGACGGGGTTGCGGCTCGGGCCCGACAGTGTGGCCGTGCGGCTCTCCGGCATTGCCACCGTGCTGCCGCTCGATTCGCTCGACAGTCGGGTCCATGCAGCGCGACAGCCGCTCTACACGCCGCAAGGCCACGGGCGGGGACAGCGCGCCGCCGACGCGGCATCCGCCACCTTGAACGTCACGCCGATTGTCGACTCGATGCGCGCCGTCAAGGACGCCGACGAGATCGCCCGGCTGCGTCGCGCCGTGGACATCAGCGTCGCCGGCCATGTCGCCGCGATGCGGGCTGCGCGGCCGGGGATGTACGAGTACGAGCTGGAAGCTGCGCTCGAAGCCGGTTTCCGCCGCAACGGCGCTGACCGTCTCGGGTATCCGTCGATCGTCGGCAGCGGTCCCAATACCACGACGCTGCATTACGACGTGAACCGGCGCCGCACGGAAAACGGTGACCTCGTCGTGATCGACGCGGCGGCGGAGTGGGGCCAGTACACCGCCGACGTCACGCGCACGTTTCCGGTGAACGGGAAGTTCACACCGCGCCAGAAGGCGATTTACGATCTGGTGCTCGGCGCCCAGCAGGCCGCATTCGATGCGGTGCGTCCCGGAATTACGATGCGCGAGCTGGACGGCATCGCACGGAGATACATGCACGAGCACTCCGGGAACCTGTGTGGCGAGCGGACGTGCGACGACCGCGAGTACTTCAATCACGGTCTCGGCCACCCGATCGGGATGGATGTGCACGACGTCGGGATCAGCCGCCCGCTCGAGCCCGGCATGGTGATCACGCTCGAGCCGGGGATCTATCTGCAGGCCGAAAACCTGGGCGTGCGGATCGAGGACGACGTGCTGGTCACCGCCAAGGGCGCGGAATGGTTGTCGGCGGGGGCACCGCGTACGACCGATGCGATTGAGCGCGTTATGCAGGGACGCTAGCTACGTTTCGTCCTTTTCGTTCTTGATGTCGGCGAGCAGTGCGGCAGCGTCTTTCTTGTATTGCCCATCGAGCACGTCCACCTCGGGCAGCGTCGCGACCACCTGTAGCTGCTCGCGCGCCTTCGAGTAGCGGCCCAGGTCGGTGTAAACCTCCGCCAGCTCGAGTCGGTGGTAGATGTGGTTCGGCGCGAGCCGTACCGCGATCTCGAGGTGCTTCACGGCGTCGTCCCAGTTCGCCTTGTCCATGAAGCCGCCGCCGAACAGCGCCTTCGCAAAGAAGCGCTGAATCCCCGACAGCCGCTTCACCTCGGCATTCCACGCGCCCAGGACGTGGTGGGCGTTGTCGTAGGTGGAGTCGATTTGGACAGCGCGCGTCGCTTCGTCGTAAATGATTTTGGCGTACCGCACCCGTTCCTTGCTGCCTTTGGTGCGTGACAGGCGGCCCAGCACCATCGAGAGCGCGTAGTGCCCGTCGGGCCGCGTCGAATCCGCGCGAATCGCGCGCTCGGCATAGCCCCGGCCCACGGAATAAAGGCTATCTCGGCGCCGCTTGAGGGAATCGGCATTGCCCTGTATTTGTTTGGCGACGTCGGCGATCGCCCGCGCCGCCTTCCAGTTCGCCGCATAGCTCAGCGAGTCGACGGCAAGGGCGGCCTGATAGTGGCGGAGTTGCACGTCCGGATGCATCAGGCCCGCGCTGTCTCCGAGCGCGACATGCTGGGCCGCCGTCTGGGCGGCGAGAGTCGCGCCGAAGAGCGGAGCGAGCAGACACAAGGAGAGGCGCATGAAACAATGATCGTCCCACCCCTGATCGAGCGCAAGCGCGACGGCGGCACGCTGAGTCCCGAAGAGTGGTCAGCCCTCGTCGCCGAATACACAGCCGGGCGGATCCCCGACTATCAGATCGCGGCGATGCTCATGGCGGTGTTCATGCGCGGCTTGGACCGGCAGGAGCTCGCCGCGCTCACCGACGCGATGCTCGCGTCGGGCGACCGCCTGTCGTTCGACGGCTGGGCGACGCCGCGCATCGACAAGCACTCCACCGGCGGCGTGGGCGACAAGGTCTCGCTCGTGCTGGGACCATTGGTCGCGGCCTGCGGCGTCGCGGTACCGATGATGTCGGGTCGAGGACTCGGGCACACCGGCGGCACGCTCGACAAACTCGAAGCGATCCCCGGATTTCGCACCAACCTGTCGCTCGCCGAGGCGAAGGCGCAGGTGCAGAAACTCGGCTGCGCGCTGATCGGCCAGACCGCCGAGATCGCGCCCGCCGACCGCAAGCTGTACGCGCTGCGTGACGTCACCGCGACGGTCGAATCGATTCCGCTGATCTCTGCGAGCATCATGTCCAAGAAGCTCGCCGAAGGACTGAACGGCCTCGTGCTCGACGTGAAAAACGGCAGTGGCGCGTTTCTGCCGGAGGTCGCGCGCGGCCTCGAGCTGGCAAAGACGATGATCGCGCTGGGCGAGGATCGCGGCTGCCCGACGGTGGCGCTGATTACCGCGATGGACCGGCCGCTGGGGCGCGCCTGCGGCAATGTGCTCGAGACCGAGGAAGCGATTCTGGCGTTGCGCGGTGAAGGACCGCCGGATCTGCTCGAAGTGACGTACGCGCTGGGTGTGGAGATGCTGTTGCAGGGCGGCATCGAGAAGAACACGAAGAAGGCGCGCAAGAAACTCGAAACCGCGATCGAGTCGGGTCTCGCCGCCGAGAAGTTCGAGCAGATCATCGAGGCACAGGGTGGGAATCCCAAGGCCGTCGAAGATCCGTCGGTGCTCCCACAGGCGCTGGCGGTCGAGGTCTACGCCGCCCAGCGCACGGGAGTCGTGCAGCGCGTCGAGCCGCGCACCATCGGTCGCGCGATCATCGCGCTCGGCGGCGGCCGCCGCACAGTCGACGATACCATCGACCCGACGGTCGGCTTCGTCATCACCGTGAAGCCGGGGGACAAGGTGCTGGAGGGTGAGCCGATTGCGTCCGTGTTCGCCAAGGATGCGGACGGCATCCGCACGGGCTTTGACGCGCTGAATCAGGCGATTGTGATTGGCGACAAGCTGACGCAGAAACCGCTACGGCTCGTGTCGCACCGCGTCACCCGCGCGGGCGTCGAGGAGCTTGCCTAGGGGAGCGGTTTCTGGCCGGTGCCCGGCCCCCAGTCGCGCACGCTCTCTTCGTCGGCCGCTTCCTGCACATCCCGCTCGGCGGCTTCCAGCTCCGATTCGTCCACGTCCGGCCGCTCGCGCCGCGCTGCAGCAGCGTCTTTACTGGGCCAGAAGAACCACCCCAGAATGATCAGCAGCACCACGACCCCCGCGACGAGGCCCATCAGACATCGAGGTTCTTCACGAACTTCGCGTTTTCTTCGATGAACCTGCGGCGCGGCTCGACTTCATCGCCCATCAGCGTCTCGAACAGCTGCGACGCCTCGAGCGCGTCTTCCATCGTCACCTTGAGCAGCGTGCGTTTCGACGGGTCCATCGTTGTGTCGCGGAGCTGGTCCGGGTTCATTTCGCCCAGACCCTTGTAGCGGCTCACGTTGACCGACGACTTGCTCTCCGCTCCATTGGTCAGACGCTTCACGTACGTGTCGCGCTCCTTCTCGTCGTAGGCGTAGAACTCCTCTTTGCCCTTCGACACGCGAAAGAGCGGCGGCTGCGCGATATAGATGTAGCCCACGTCGATGAGCTGCTTCATCTCCTTATAGAAGAAGGTGAGCAGCAGCGTGCGGATGTGCGCGCCGTCCACGTCGGCGTCGGTCATGATGATGATCTTGTGATAGCGCGCTTCGTCCACCTTGAAGTCCTCCCCGACGCCCGTGCCGATGGCCGTGATCATCGTGCGGATTTCTTCGTTGGACAGAATCTTGTCGATGCGTGCTTTCTGCACGTTCAGGATCTTGCCGCGCAGCGGCAGGATCGCCTGGTAGCTGCGGTCCCGGCCCATTTTGGCTGACCCGCCCGCCGAGTCGCCCTCGACGAGATAGATCTCGCAGAGCTTGGGATCGGTGAGCGAGCAGTCGGCGAGCTTGCCGGGCAGGAGGCCCGCGTCGAGACCGCTCTTTTTGCGCACCAGCTCGCGCGCCTTGCGGGCCGCCTCGCGGGCCCGGGCCGCGCTCACCGCCTTCGCGATGATCGCTCGCGCGACGCTCGGGTTCTTGTCGAAGAATGCGCCGAGGGCTTCGTTGACGACCGTCTTGACAATGCCTTCGACTTCCGAGTTGCCGAGCTTGGTCTTGGTCTGACCCTCGAACTGCGGGTTTTTGACTTTGACGCTGAGGACGCAGTTCAGCCCCTCGCGGACGTCGTCGCCGGAGAGCGTGAAATCTTCCTTCTTCAGGGCGCCGTCCTGCTTCGCCCACTCGTTGATGGTGCGCGTCAGGGCCGACTTGAAGCCGGTGAGATGCGTGCCGCCTTCGTGCGTGTTGATGTTGTTCACGAAGGTGAACGTGTTTTCGCTGTACTGGTCGTCGTACTGAACCGCGCCCTCGACCTCGACGTCTTCGCGTGACGCTTCGAACGTGATTGGCTTGGGATGCAGGGGACGGCGGTTGCCGACGATCCACTTCACGAATTCGGACAGACCGCCCTTATAGTAGAAGGTCTCTTCCTTCGTGCTGCCCTTGCGCTCGTCCTTGAGCACGATCGTGAGCGCCTTGTTCAAGAACGCCAGCTCGCGGAGGCGGTTGGCGATCGTGGCGTAGTCGAACCGTGTCTCGGTGAAGATCTCCGTGTCGGGCTTGAACCAGACCGTGGTGCCGGTGCCCTTCGCCTTGCCGACGATCTCGAGCTTTTTCTTGGTGTCACCGCGCTCGAACGACATGTGATGCCGCTTGCCGTCGCGGTCCACCCACACCTCGAGCTTCTCGGACAGTGCGTTCACGACCGAGACGCCGACGCCGTGCAATCCGCCCGACACCTTGTAGCTGCTCTTGTCGAACTTGCCGCCGGCATGGAGCACTGTGAGCGCGACCTCGACGCCGGGCTTCTTCTCCGTCTTGTGAATGTCGACGGGAATACCGCGGCCGTTGTCGACGACCGTGATGGCGTTGTCGGCATGAATCGTAACGGAGATGTCGGTCGCGAAGCCTGCCAGCGCCTCGTCCACCGAGTTGTCCACCACTTCGTAGACGAGATGGTGCAGCCCGCGCGACGACACCGAGCCGATGTACATCGCCGGCCGGCGCCGCACCGCTTCCAGACCCTTGAGAACCTGGATCGAGTCGGCCTGATAGCCGCCGTTGCCTTTTTCTTTCTTTGGGGCGGCGGGTTTCTTCTTTGGCATCAGATTCCTAGCGTGAAAGAAGCCAACGTATTGTCGTGATACGGCCTGCACCGCGCCCCGCGTTGACGCGGGCCATGATGTCGGGCGTCATCAGCTGCAGCTCATTCATCCACGAGCTCGTCGCCACCCGCACGAACAGCACGCCATCGGGCGTGATGCTCTCGGGCGTGGCCACGGCGGCGATCTGGGGACCCACCAGCCGCGGCCAATCGGGAATCATCTGCGCCTGCCCCACCCGGCGCGCCAAACCGGCCCGTTTCAGGTAGCCTTCGAGTGCCTCGGCGACTGCAACAGGACGGCTTTTTGGGGGGCGATTGGAACGGTCAGTCACAGCCCATAAAATACACGGAAGTCATTGTCCTGTCAACAGTTAAGGGTGTGGCGGAAGTTACGGTACAGCCACGACGTAGGTGTCCCGCTGGGCCGCAAAACCGGCCGCGTCCCGCGCCACCAAGGACATCGGAATGTGGGTTCCGGGCTGGGTGCCCGAGGGGATGATCAGGCGATAACGGGTGCTGATGACCTGGTTGAAGCCGCCGTCATCGACCCACTGCTGCGCTCCGGCCGTGATCCACAGCGAATCGATGCCGTCAGCGTCCTGGGCGCGCACCGTCCCGCCAATGGTGTCGGCGCGGCTGGCGACGACCGTCGTATCATCGATCGTGAACGAGACCTGCGGGGGCCCGGGGCGCTCCCGTTCGCCGAGGCAGGCCGCGGCGAACAGCAGGGCTAGCGCCCCTGGAATTTTGCCGCGCGCTTTTCGAGAAATGCGGTCGTCCCCTCTTTCATGTCCTGGGTCGCGGCCAGCAGGCCGAAGTGATTCGCCTCGAGCAACAGGCCTTCATCGAGCGTCATCTCCAGGCCCTGATCGACGGCTTCCATGGCCAGCCGTATGGCCAGCGGCCCCATCGCGAGGATACCCCGCATCATCTTCTCGGATTCGGCGAGGAGGTCCGCGGCCGGGACGACCTTGTTGACCAGCCCGATCCGGTAGGCCTCCTGCGCGTCGATCATTTCGCCGGTCAGAATCAATTGCATCGCCACGCCCTTGCCCACGAGGCGCGGCAGACGCTGCGTGCCGCCGTAGCCGGGCGCGATCCCGAGCTTGACCTCCGGCTGGCCGAACTTCGCGTTCTCGCTGGCGATGCGGATGTGACACGCCATGGCGAGCTCGCAGCCGCCGCCGAGCGCGAATCCGTTGATCGCCGCGATGACCGGCTTGCCGCAGGTCTCGAGTCGCCGAAGCACGCCCTGGCCGCGCTGCGCGCGCGCCTTGCCATCGAACGGCCCCTGCCGCGACAGATCGCCGATGTCGGCGCCGGCGACGAACGATTTCGGGCCCGCGCCGGTGAGGATCGCGCCCTTGATCACGGAATCGGTAGCGATCCGCTCGCCCGCATCACTGAGCTCCAACATTACCTGATCGTTGAGCGCGTTCAGTTTGTCTGGACGGTTCACTGTTACGAAAGCGATTCCATCCCGGACTTCGAATACGAGAGTCTGGTAGGTCATGGCGACATATCCTAAAGCGGGGACATGCAAAAGCTAGGTGCACAGACGCACCGCGGCGCGTCTGTTGCCTAGTATTTGCATGTCCGCGCTTTAGTTTCTGCCACGTGCCTATCCAAGCAATCTCATGGTCCCCTTCGGGTGCGGTGCGCATCATCGATCAGCGTGCGCTTCCTGATGCCGAGCTGACACGGGATCTCGAGAGTGCGGAGTCGGTCGCGGATGCGATCCGCCAGCTGCAGGTGCGCGGCGCGCCGCTGATCGGCATTGCGGCCGCGATGGGCCTCGTCGCTGCCACGCGCCACCAGCGCTCCGCGTCGCGCGCCGACTTCGTCGCGCGTGCACAGGACGTGGCGGCGCTGCTGGGCGCCTCCCGCCCGACCGCGGTGAACCTGCGTTGGGCGCTCGCGCGCATGCTGCGGGTCGCCGAGGAGACGCCGGGCGAGGGAAGTGACCTGTGGGAACGGCTCCGTGCCGAAGCGACGGCGATCTGGGAAGAGGACCGCGCCATGTGTCGCCGCATCGGCGAACATGGGCTCACGCTGCTTGCCGATGGCGCGAACGTGCTGACCCACTGCAACACCGGCGCATTGGCGACGGGCGGCATCGGTACCGCCCTCGCGCCGATCTACCTCGCGCATGAACAGGGGCGCAAGGTGCACGTCTACGTGGACGAGACTCGACCGCTGCTCCAGGGCTCGCGACTCACGATGTGGGAGCTGGTGCACGCGGGGATCTCGTGCACGCTGATCACCGACGCCACGGCGGCCACCCTGATGCGGCAGGCCAAGATCGACGTCGTCCTCGTCGGCGCCGACCGGATCTGCGCGAACGGCGATTTTGCCAATAAAATCGGCACTTATGGCCTGGCGGTCCTGGCGCGGCATCACGGCGTGCCGTTCTATTGTGCGGCGCCCTGGTCAACCGTGGACGTGGCGTTGGCCGACGGCGACCTGATCCCGATCGAGCAACGCTCGCCCGCCGAGGTTACGATGATCGCGGGCCGGCCGATTGCACCCGATCAGGCCACCGCGCTGAACCCTGCCTTCGATGTCACGCCGGCGCGGTACGTGACGGGATTCGTCACCGATCGCGGGATCGTTCAACCACCGTTCTCGGGGGAGTCGTAACCATGACCGCTGTCCTCGCGCTCGATCAGGGAACCACCGGCAGCACCGCGCTCGTCCTCAGCGACGCAGGTCGCGTGCTCGGCCGCGGCTATCGCGAGTTCACCCAGCACTTCCCCTCGCCCGGCGAGGTCGAGCACGACGCCGAGGAGATCCTGCGCGTCACCATCGAGGCGGCGCGCGAAGCGATCCGCCAGGCGCATGTGACGCCCGACGCCATCGGCATCACGAATCAGCGCGAGACGGTGTGCGCGTGGGAGCGCGAGACTGGCCGACCGGTGCATCGCGCCATCGTGTGGCAGGATCGGCGTACGTCGGAACGCTGCGCGCAGCTCAAAAAGCAAAAGAAGGAACCGCTCGTCCGCGCGCGCACCGGGCTCGTGCTCGATCCGTACTTCTCCGCGACCAAGGTCGAGTGGTTGCTCGATCACGTGAAAGGACTCCGCAAGCGCGCGAAGGACGGCGACGTCGTGTTCGGCACGATCGACACCTGGCTGATCTACCGGCTCACCAACGGCAAGACGTTCGCGACCGATCACACCAACGCGTCGCGCACGATGCTGTACGACATCGGCAAGCGCGCGTGGGATCGCGACCTGATGAAACTGTTCGGTGTGCCGCGCGACGCGCTGCCCGACGTGCGGAATTCGAGCGGCGACTTCGGCACGGCGGCGGCCGAGCATTTCGGTGCCGAGCTGCCGATCAGCGGCGTCGCGGGTGACCAGCAGGCAGCGCTGTTCGGTCAGGGCTGCTGGCAGCCCGGCCAGGCGAAGAACACGTACGGAACCGGGGCGTTTCTGTTGCTCAACACCGGAAAGCGCCGCGCCAACTCCAAGCGCGGCTTGCTGACGACGTTGGCCTGTGGTCCGCGTGGCGAGCCGGTGTACGCGCTCGAGGGCAGCGTCTTCATCGCCGGTGCGGCGATGCAATGGCTGCGCGATGGACTGGGCATCATCGCCAAAGCCGCCGAGTCGGAGCCAATGGCGCGGAGCGTCGATGATACCGGTGGCGTGTACTTCGTTCCCGCCTTCGTCGGGCTCGGCGCGCCGCATTGGGAGCCCAATGCCCGCGGCACGATCGTCGGCCTCACCCGCGGCAGCAGTCGCGCGCATCTCGTCCGCGCGGCGCTCGAAGCGATGGCGTTCAGCACCAAGGATGTCCTCGACGCCATGACGGCCGACGCAAATCTCAAACTGTCGAGCCTGCTGGTCGACGGCGGTGCGGCCGCCAACGATTGGCTCATGCAATTTCAGGCCGACGTGCTTGGCGTGACGGTCGCTCGGCCCGATCTCGTCGAGACGACGGCGCTCGGCGCCGCGGGACTCGCCGGCCTCGGTGCCGGCCTGTGGAAATCGGCCGACGACTTCCTCGCAGGTCGGCTCTTCACGAAGTTCACACCGAGTGCGGCCCGGCGCGGCGTGCAGGCACGCGCCGCCGAGTGGCATCGCGCGGTCGAGACGGCGTTGCACTGGGCAGGATGAAGCCCGGACACACAACCGCAGCACGACGATCGGCATCTTACGTGTGGGTGCTAGAACGGGCTTAACACGGAGTGGTATAATTCAGGTATGACGGCTGGCACGAAGTTCGCCCTCGGCGCGGTCCTGATCGTCGGCTCGGTCGGCTATCTGATGGCGTCCGGAATCAAGCAAACCGGACAGTATTTCCTCACGCCCAGTGAGCTGGCGCAGCGCGTCTCGGCCGATCCGTCGTTCTATGATCTCGGCCTCAAGGTCGGCGCGCGCGTCGTTCCCGGCACTGTGTCCAAGGAGACCGCGACGCAGACCCTCCGCTTCAACATCACCGACGGCACGGTCAACTACCCCGTCATCTTCAAGGGCCTGCCCCCCGACACGTTTACCGACTCGGTCGAGGTCGTCGTCGAAGGACGACTCCAAAAGGACGGCGTCATCCACGCGACCAACGTCCTCGCCAAGTGCGGGTCGCGCTACGAAGCAGTTCCCAAAGCCTAAATGAGTCTGCTCGGACACCTTTCCCTCTGGCTCGCCTTCCTGGTCGGCCTGTGGGGAGCGATCACCGGATTCGTCGGCGGCGCGCAGCACCGCCCCGACCTGCAGCAAAGCGCGCGCAACGCGACGTTTGCACTGTTCGGTGCGCTACTCGTCGCGGTGATCTCGCTCGAAATCGCAATCTTCCGTCACGACTTCAGTCTCCAATACGTGGCAGGTCGCACGAGCCGCAACTTGCCGACGTTTTATCTGTGGTCCGCGCTGTACTCGGGACAGGAGGGCAGCCTGCTGTTCTGGGCGGCGGTCCTGAGCTTGTTCGGCGCTTTGACGCAGCTGTTCACGAGTCGGCGCCACCGGGCGTACCTGCCGTACGTCGCCGCGATCACGTCGCTGGTCGCCACCTTCTTCGTGAGCGTGATGCTCTTCGCCCCCGCCAATCCGTTCCAGCGGGCGGCGTTCACGCCGCTCGACGGCTCGGGCATGAACCCGCAGCTGCAGAACCCCGGGATGGTGTTCCATCCCCCGATGTTGTACCTCGGCTACATCTCGATCACGATCCCGTTCGCGTTCGCGATGGCGGCGCTGCTCACCAAGAAGCTCGATGCGGACTGGCTGGTGGCGGTGCGCAAATGGACGATCGTGTCGTGGCTGTTTCTCAGCATCGGCCTGCTCATCGGCATGTGGTGGGCGTACGTGGAGCTGGGGTGGGGCGGGTATTGGGCCTGGGATCCGGTCGAAAACGCCGCCCTGTTACCGTGGCTCGTGATGACGGCCTTTTTGCATTCCGTGATGGTTCAGGAAAAGCGCGGGATGCTGAAGAAATGGAATCTCGCGCTCGTGCTCGGCGCCTGGCTCCTGTCGATCTTCGGGACGTTCCTCACGCGCTCCGGCGTGATCGCGAGTGTGCACTCGTTTACGCAATCGCCGGTCGGCTACTTCTTCCTCGCGTTCCTGGTCGTCGCCGCGATCGCCTGTGCCATCGTGTACATCAAACGGCTACCACTGCTCGAGGCTGAGTCAACGCTCGAGTCGGTCGTGAGCCGCGAAGCGAGCTTCCTCTTCAACAATCTGCTGCTCATCGGCCTCGCGTTTTCGGTGCTATGGGGCACGCTGTACCCGATCATTTCAGAATGGGTACAAGGGGTCAAGGTCACCTACGGCCCGCCGACCTTCAACTTCGTGAACATTCCGCTGGGGTTGGTGTTGCTGTTCCTGACCGGAATCGGCCCCCTCATCGCCTGGCGCCGCGCCTCGACCACAAATCTCCGCCGGCAGTTCGCGGTGCCGGTGACCGTCGGCGTGTTCATGCTCCTGATACTCCTCGTCGCCGGCATGCGGGAGCTGGGCGCGCTGCTCGCCTTCAGCATCGGGGCGTTCGTGTTCGGGACCGTGTTCCAGGAATTCGCGCGGGGGGCGCGCGCGCGGCACCGGCAATACGGTGAATCCACCGGGTTCGCCGTGCTGCAATTGTTGTCGCGCAATCGCCGCCGCTACGGCGGCTACATCGTGCATATCGCGATCGTTTTGCTCTTCGTCGGCTTCGCGGGGATGGCGTTCAAGACCGAGACGGAGGCAACGCTGCGCCCGGGCGAATCCGCCGAGCTGAGAGGCAGCGATGGCCACCTGTACACGTTTACGCACCTCGGTATCTCGCAATACAACGCGCTCAATCGGCAGGTGACCGCGGCACTCCTCGATGTGCGCCGCGACGGCAAGGACATCGGTCGGCTGCGCACCGAAAAGCGCCAGCATGTCGATGCCCTCGGCAATCCGACGTTTGAGCCATCGACGGAAGTCGGCATCATGAGCGGTCTGCGCGTGGACCTGTACGTCGTGCTTGCGGGTCTCGTGAACGGCACGGAGCAGGCGGTCTTTCGCTTCACGATCAATCCGCTCGTCTGGTGGGTGTGGTTCGGCGGCTTCGTCCTCGTGATTGGCGGGCTGATCGTGCTGTGGCCGGGCGGCGTCGTCGTGGCTGTGAAGGGCTCGAAGGCGTCGCCGGCGCAAGCGGGATACGCCGTGAAACTGGAGGCCGAGCGGTGAGCGAACAGCTGAGTCGCCGGCGGTTCTTCGCGCTCGCCGCGGCGGCCGCCGGCGCCGTCATTCAGGACACGGTGCAGGCGGGGCGCGTCTACGATCCGCAGCGGGCCGGCCGCGCGCAGGCGCCCATCACGTCCGCCGATAACGACGCGCGCATTCAGGCGATCGAAAAAAAGCTCCGCTGTAGTTGTGGCTGCGGCCTCGACATCTACACTTGTCGCACGACCGACTTCCAGTGCACCTACAGTCCCGCGCTCCACCAGGACGTCCTCCGGCTGGCGGGGCAGGGGAAGACGGCACAGCAAATCCTCGACGAATTCGTGAAGCAATACGGCCAGGTGGCATTGATGTCGCCTCCCAGGGAGGGCTTCAACCTCGCCGGCTACTTCCTCCCCGGCGTCGCGATCGTTGTCGCGGCCTTCTTCCTGCTGCGGACGCTGCGACGCTGGACCCGCGAAGCCGAGGGCGCCGCTCCGGCACCCGCCACGCTGCCGCCGAATGCCACGCCCGAAGAGCTCGAGCGCCTGCGCCGCGAGCTCGACCGGCTCCCCGGCTAGCCGGGTCTCTCCATGCTCGAGCTGATTCTCGGGGTCCTGCTGGCCGCGGGAGCGACCTACTTCGTCCTGCTCCCAATCCTCCGGCCACCCGTCGAATCGGCAAATGGTGCCGAGCCCGGCGATGAGGGCGAAGACCCCGCGGACGACATGAGCGCGCAGACGGTCGCGTTCCGAGCACGGTCCCCGCCCAGAGAAAGACGCCCAGTTCTGCTCGGATTGCGGCAGGCGCCTAGGAGCGGCTTCCGGTTACTGCGCGCGCTGTGGCACGGCGCTCGAAGATGATGCTCGCTACTGCAATCGCTGTGGAGCCCGCGTCGCCGCCTGACTCTTGCGTTTTCGAGTCCCGTTTCCTATCAGTCTGCATCCCCGAACTCTGGAGCGCGTCGTGAACCGATGGGTCTCGCGATTGTTGATCGTACTGCTGCTCGTGGCGGTGACAGCGTCGACGGCGGATGCGCAGCGGCGGCGCCGGCGCGCGATCGCGACGAATTCCGGTCCAACGTACGGCGCACATGTCGGCTACAACTTCGACGGCGACGATCTGCTCCTCGGCGCCCAGCTCTCCTGGCCACTCACGCCCGATCTCGCGCTCTATCCCACGTTCGACTACTACTTCGTGAGCGGCGGCTCGCTGTGGGCGCTGAACTTCGACCTGAAGTACCGGCCGCCCACCCGCTACGGCGCCTGGTACGTCGGCGGCGGACTGAACTGGTCGCACGCGAGCTCCGGTGGCGTCAGCGGAAGCGACACCAATCTGAATCTGCTCACCGGACTCGAGGGACGCCGCGGCCGGACGCGGCCCTACATCGAGGGCAAATTCATCCTCGGCAACGGCAGCTCGTTCCAGATTGTCGGCGGAGTCAACTGGCGCTAGGCTAGAACTCGAACGTCTCCATCTTGCGCAGCGCCATCCTGAGCGGAAGAATCGTGGCCGCCGTGCACACCGCGGCGGCCACCACAAACAAGACCAGCATTTCCGGCGTCACCCCCACCGCGTGGCCTTCCCAGGCGGACCGTACGTACGTGTAAACCGCACGCGAGAGGAGCATCAACACGCCGGCGAGCAGCGCGATGGTCGCCATCATGAACACGAGGCCGCCGAAGGACGTGGGAATCTGCGCGGCGTTCTCCGTCTCGAACTGCGGATAGAGCGTGCCGAACGTCAGCGCCATCGCGGAGATCGCGAGCGTCAGCCCGGCCATGGTCGCGAGACTCAGAATCATCATGAACGGCGTCACCTCGAGCAGCGCGTTGGTCAGCCCCGTGAGGATCATGCCGAGGATGAGGAGCGGCAGCGTTCCCACCCAGTATTTGGACCAAAGCAGCGCGCGCAGGTCGAGCGGCGAAGAGCGCAGCAGCCACATCTGCCTACCCTCGAGCGAGACTGCGGGGAAGATGAAGCGCGCCGCGATCGAGGCGAGCACGAAGCCCGCGAGGCCGAGGTTCAGGAACGACACGAGATTGACGTAGAAGAAGCCGACCGGCTCGCCGCGATGCAGCGGCAACGCCTGAATGTTGAACAGATACACGACGATGAGGACCGCGAGCAGGATCAATTGGCTCCACTGCGTCGTGTCGCGGAAGAAGAGCTTGATGTCTTTGAGCACGAACTCTCGCTTCGCGACTGGGAGCCAGCGCAGCAGCGACCCCACCGTCCAGCGCCACAGGCCACCACGAATGAAGCGCTCCGCGCCCTCCTGGGCCTTGGTGAACCCCTGCGCATACAGCGCGCGGTGCAGCACCGCACCGAGCGTGACGAATGCGGCAGCGGTGGTCCAGAGCAGGAGGAGCGGGAGCGGATCCAGCTCGTGCCGCAGATATCCCATGATCGCCTGCGACGCCCACTCACTGGGCAGAAACGGCGACGTGGGCCCGCGGAGCAGAATGACGAAGTCCAACAGGTTGCGGAATCCTTCGGGCCGGGCCAGCTGCTCGGGCCGGATCATGCGGAACAGCAAGATCACGCCGCCGGCGGCGCCGAGCGCGATGATGGACAGCAGATCGCGCGTGCGGCGCGCAGGAAAGATGTTGACGAGCACCAGGGTCACGGCGCAGCCCAAGACCGCCGGCAAAATCAGCATCGGGACGATCGCGAGCAGGGCGTAGAGCGCGAAGAACACGCCTCCCTTGAACACGACACCATAGGCGGCGAGGATCGGCACCGCCATCAACGCCACCATCCACGACGAGTGCAGCAGCGTCTCGCCCAGCTTGGCGAGATACAGGCGCAGCCAGTCAACCGGCGCCGAGACGAGGAGGTCGAGATCCTTCGCGAGGAAGAAGCTCGACAATGCCGTGATCACGTTCGAGAGCACGAGGATCGAGATGAACGACAGCAGGATGAGCCCGAGGATTTTTCCGGGGATCAGGGGCCCGAGCTCCTCGACCGCGCGGAGGGTCTTCAGGATCCGGTACAGCACTCCAAACACCCCCGCCCAGAACGCTCCGCCGACCAGCGCCAGGATGACGAGCTTGCCGGTGCCCCCGCTCGCACGCTCCTCGCGGAACCGCTGCAGCGCGGTTCGCCACTTGGGCTGCAGGACATGTGCGAGCGACGGTTGCTTCATCGTCCCAACACCTCGGCCAGCTCCCGGACCTGTGCGCCGCCCGTGAGCTTCAGGAACAGCTCCTCGAGACTCGCGTCGCCGGCTTGATGCTGGCGCCGCACATCGCTGACCGTGCCGGCGGCGACGATTTTCCCGTGCTGGATGATCGCGATCTGATCGCACATCGCTTCGGCGACCTCGAGCGTGTGCGTGCTCATCAACACCGTGCCGCCGCGCTCGACGAATTGCCGGAAGATGTCCTTCAGCAGGCGGGCGGCTTTGGGATCGAGCCCGACCATGGGCTCGTCCACGACGATGCACTCGGGGCGGTGAATCAGCGCGCTCGAAATGATGAGTTTCTGGCGCATGCCGTGACTGTATGCTTCGACGAGCTCATCCTTCCAGCTCGTCAGCTCGAACACTTCGAGCAGCTCCGCGATGCGGCGCTCGACGCTGTCGCCTTCCTGCCCGTACAATCCGGCGACGAACCGCAAAAACTCCGCGCCGGTGAGTTTGTCGTACACGAAGGGGCGGTCCGGGATGAACCCGAGCCGCATCTTGGCGGCCAGCGGATTGACGTGCACGTCGTCGCCGCCGAGCAGCACTCGGCCCTGGGTGGGCCGCAGGATCCCGGCGATCATGCGCAATGTGGTCGTCTTGCCTGCGCCGTTTGGTCCCAGGCAGCCGAACAGAACGCCACGTGGCACATGCAGGCTGATGTCGTCGACGGCGACGAAGCTGCCGTAGAGTTTGGTGAGATTCTCCAGGCGGATCATAGTACCTCGAGCTTCAGCCGGCCGATGAGCGGGACGAGCTCGACCTGCCGTGCGAGCCCCCCGATGGCGATCGGCAGATGTGCGGCGTCGGCCGGGAATTGATCGAATGTCGGGTCCACGGCGATCCAGTCGTTGAGATAGACCTCAGCCCATGCGTGATAGTAGAAGCGGCCATCCAGATAGATCAGTCCCGCCACCGTGCGCGCCGGTAACCCGGTCGAGCGCGCCAGCGCGACGAACAGCGTGGCCGCCTCATTGCAATCACCGCGGCCAGTCTCCAGCACCTTCGCGGCGCTCGGCACGCTGCCGGCTTGTGGGACGGCACGTCGCACCGTGGCGTGAACCCAGTGTGTGAGCAGCTCCGCCACCCGCGCCGGACTGCGCTCGCGCTCGATGACGCGGCGGGCCTGGGCGGCAATCCGCGGGTCGTGACTTTGAATCAACGGCTCCGGCTGGAGCCAGCGGGCGAGCGCTGTATCGCCCGAGGGGAGCCGATAGGGTGCGGCGTGCGCTTGGAGCGCACCGGCCTGTACGAGCTCGAGCGTATCTCGGCCGTTCCGGCGCACGCGCATTCGTGTGCGCTCGGGCGGATCGCCGCGAACCCCCGCAACCAGCGCGGTCAGCGGCACGATCTCACCGAGGCCCGGCGCGGCGCTGCCGCGTGCCACGCGGGCGGTGTCACGCTTCTTGAAGTTTTCGTAGACGATCTCGAACGCCGCGCGCTCCATCGCGAATCCCTGGTCGTCCGCGCTTTTCGTGGAGGCAAGCACGATGCGGCCCTGCGCATCGATCCAGCTGCTCGTCGGCACACCATTGGCGTCGTGATCGATGCGGAACGCGCGCACGGTGTCGAAGTGCTCCGGGACCCACGTCATCGTCGTCGAATCGAGGTCGGCGCTGTCGGACACCACGAGCGTCGATTCGGCGGACACCCGGGCCGTAACGTCCCGGCCCGTCAGGAGCAGTGGGTCGAAGAGCCGCGCGGTATAGGCGCGGCCCGAGCGCAGCTCGCCGCCGAACGCGAGCCGCAGCGGCAACAAGGTCGGCAGCGTGACCGGGCCCCGCAGCGGGATTCGGGTCATCTGCGAGTCACCCTCGGAGATGATGGCAATCGACAACACCGTATCGCCGAGCACGCGGCCATGGGCGGCGAATTGGCCGAGATCGCCGTCGAAGGTCGCTTCCAGAGTCTGCAGTCGCAGGGCCCGTGACAGCATGGCGGTGCTGCGGGCATCGGTGCGATGGAGCTTCCCAAGCGCCGGCACGTCGAGCACGAAGACGTTTTCGACTCGGATCGCGTCCGGGAGGGTGTCGATCGTGGTCGAGGAGTAGCCGACCTGTTGGCCCCCGACTTCGAGCCGATAGAACAGCCCACCCGGCGCCACCGCCATCGCCGCCGCAGCCAGCCGCGCGCCGGTGGAGCGGAAGACTTCGCGCTTCACGAGCCACCCGAGCGACAGCGCCCACGCACCGAGCACGGCGATCACCCAGGTACGGCGATTCACGAGACCGCCCGCTGCAGCGCCGCCTCGAAGACTTGCTGATCCTCGGGGCGCTCGACGACGAACGACACCTGTTCGGGGAATTGCGCGCTACCGCGATGGGCGTGCAACACCGTCGCCATGATTTCCGCTGAATCCTCGAGCGTCAGATTCCCGGCGCCCGTGCCGAGCGGCGGCGCGCTGAGGTGCACGAACTCCCATTCCTGCGCCTGATGCAGCGTGGACAGCCAGGCACGCGCGACGTTGCCGCGCGTCACCGGCTCCGTTTCGCTGCGAATGATGGCGTGGATCACGAATTCCGCGGGGAGATCGCCACCGGCGGCGGTCACGACCGCGCCCCCGACCGCCAGCTCGCGGTTCAGGCGGATGCGGTTCTGGAATTGTTCACCGCCGGCGATCTCGACGCGCCGCAGCGCGGCGGCCGTGGGATCGAGGCGAGTGGTGGCGGGACGGACGAGGGCATCGGCGGCGAACGACGCGAGATCGTCCACGACTACGCGAATCACCTACCCGACATTTCCCGCGAGCGGCGGTACATCGCAGTCGCTTCGTCGGGGCGGTTCAACCGATCCAGTACCTTGCCGATGCCGTACAGCGCTTTCGGATTCGCGGGCTGCAGCTCGACCGCTCTTTCGTATGCGGCCAGCGCGCCGGTCAAATCATCCATGTGATTGAGCGCTTCGCCGAGGTAATACCAGGCGGCCGCACGTTCCGGCTCGACGGCGACCGCGCGCTGCAGTTGGTCGGTGCCCTCGCGCCACATGCCACGGCGCGTGAGGACGATGCCGAGGTTGAACAGCGCTTCCACGTTGTTCGGGTCGGCGCGCAACACGCGCTGCAGGTCGCGCTGCGCCGCGGCGTAGCGGACTGTGGCACCGAGGATCGCGGCGCGGTTCATCAGCAGCGCGGGATTGTCGGGTTCGCTCTCGAGCGCGCGGTCCAGCTCCGCCAGGGCGCCGTCGCGATCACCACGAGCATCGAGAATTAACGCGAGGTTGTTGCGCGCTTTCACGTGCTTGGGATCGCGCGCGAGGAGATCGCGATACGAGGCAGCAGCCCGCTCGGTCTCCCCGCGCTCGCTGGCTTCCCTGGCCGCGATGTACAGCGGGTCGTCAGGCGTCGGAGCCGATGGCTCCGGCGGGGCGGTCGAGGACGGTGGAGGAGGTGGAGGCACTGTAGGCGGTGGAGCAGCCGGCGGGGGCGCCGGAGGTTCTGGCTCGCCGTCGTCCAGCCTTGCCTTGATGTCTGTAGGTGTCAGGGTCGCTAGAGGTTGCGCGATGCGAAGTGGCGGCGGCTGTTCGTCGCGCGCGACATCGTTCGGGGTCGCGATCGCTCCCGTTTGGGTCAGCGATTCCGCTTCCTCGATGAGTTCGGCCGCGACCCGTGCCCGCTCCTGCGACGTCTGCCAGCGGCGTTCGCGCTTGCCTCCGGGGGGGCCGGGGGGGCCGCCGCGGTTCATGTCAGCACCTGCGCGTTTGGGGTCATGGGGGATGCTAACGTAGGAAAGTGGAGAGTTGACCGCAAGCCAGTTGCCTATCTAGCCTAAGGGTCTATGCCCGGTGATGCGTTGATTGTCCGCGGCGCACGCGAACATAACCTCAAGAACATCGACGTCGAGTTGCCCCGGAACGCCCTCGTGGTCATCACGGGGCTGTCCGGCTCGGGGAAGTCGTCCCTTGCCTTCGACACGATCTACGCCGAGGGACAGCGTCGCTACGTCGAATCCCTTTCCGCCTACGCCCGGCAATTCCTTGGGCTCATGGACAAGCCCGACGTGGACGCGATCGAAGGACTCTCGCCGGCGATTTCCATCGAGCAGAAGACCGCGGGCGCCAATCCGCGGTCTACCGTCGGCACGATCACTGAGATCTACGACTACCTGCGCCTGCTGTGGGCCCGTACGGGGACGCCGCATTGCCCGAACGATGGCACGCCGGTCGAGCGGCAGTCCGCGTCACAGATCACCGATCTCGTGCTCGAGTGGCCGGAAGGTACCAAGATCGAGGTACTCGCGCCCCTGGTGCGTGGGCGCAAGGGTGAGTTTCGCGACGTGTTCGAGGCGATGCGCAAACAGGGCTTCGTGCGTGTCCGCGTCGATGGCGAGACGTACGATCTGACCGACGTTCCCAAGCTGAACAAGCGCCAAAACCACGAGATCGCCGTGGTGGTCGATCGGTTGGTCGTGCGTCCCTCCGACCGCGGCCGGCTCGCCGACTCGATCGAGACCGCGCTGAAGGCGGCCGACGGCGTCGTGGAAGTCGTCCGTCAGACTGGCAGCCCGCGGTCCCGGATGTTCTCCGAGCGCTATGCGTGCCCCAAATGCGGGCTGTCGTTGCCCGAGCTCGAGCCGCGCCAGTTCTCGTTCAACTCGCCGTACGGTGCCTGTCCCGATTGCTCAGGACTCGGCACGCGGCGCGAGGTGAACGCCGATCTCGTGCTGGGCGACCACAGTCTGTCGATTCTCGAGGGCGTCGTGCTCCCGTGGGGCGAGCCGAGCGGCTACCTAAGGAAGGTGGTGCTGCCGGCGCTCGCCAAGACCTACAAGTTCGATCTCAACACACCGTGGCGTGATCTGTCTCCCGCGGTCCAGAAGATTCTGCTCAAGGGCGCGCCCGGAAAAACGATCACCTATCAGTACGACAGCGAGCGCTGGCACGGCTCCTATGAATCGGCCTGGAAGGGCGTGCTCGATCACGTCGACAAGCGCTACCGCGAAACGGCCTCCGATGCGGTGCGTGAGCAGCTCGAGCAGTTCATGGTCGAACAGCCGTGCCCCACGTGCGGCGGCCGCCGTCTCAAACCGGAGAGCTTGTCGGTCCTGGTCGCCGGCAAGAGCATCGGCGACGTCGTGGCGCTTCC
Organism: Gemmatimonadota bacterium; assembly: GCA_003223395.1. Lineage (GTDB taxonomy): Bacteria > Gemmatimonadota > Gemmatimonadetes > Gemmatimonadales > GWC2-71-9 > 20CM-2-65-7. Next base: position 52,102 of record QHUZ01000056.1, read on the forward strand.
AGTGCGCGAGGCACTCGACTTTTTCTCGAAAGTCCCCTTGCGCGGCAATGGCCGAGCGGGGCTTGATCCGGAAATCTCCCGTCCGATTCTGAAGGAAGTGACCGACCGGCTGCGATTCCTCGTGGATGTCGGCCTCGACTATCTGACGCTCGAACGTTCCGCGGTGACGCTCTCGGGCGGCGAGGCCCAGCGAATTCGGCTCGCGACGCAGATCGGCAGCCGTCTCGTCGGTGTGCTGTACATCCTCGACGAGCCGTCGATTGGCCTGCATCAGCGCGACAACGCGCGCCTCCTGGCCACGTTGAAGGAGCTGCGCGACCTCGGCAACACCGTGCTGGTCGTGGAGCACGACGAGGAAACGATCCGGTCGGCGGACTATGTCGTGGACCTAGGGCCGCGCGCCGGCCGGCATGGGGGCGAAGTCGTGGCGGCAGGACCGCTCGACGAGGTGCTCGGCAGTCACGACTCGCTGACCGCGCGGTATCTCCGCGGCGAGCTGCGCATTCCGCTGCCGCCCCGGCGCCGTATCGCCAGCACCGATCGCATGCTCCGTGTGCTGGGCGCGAAGCACCACAATCTCAAGGATCTCACCGTAGACGTTCCGCTCGGACTGTTCGTCGCGGTAACGGGTGTGTCGGGCTCGGGAAAATCGACGCTCGTGACCGACATCCTGTACCAGGCGTTGGCGCGTCACTTCTATCGCGCCAAAGTCGTCCCCGGTGCGCATGAGCGGCTCGAGGGACTCGACCATATCGATAAAGTGATCGACATCGACCAGAGCCCGATTGGCCGCACGCCGCGCTCCAACCCGGCGACGTACACGGGGCTCTTCACGCCGATCCGGGAGCTCTTCACCTATCTCCCGGAGTCGAAGCTGCGCGGCTACGGACCGGGCCGATTCTCGTTCAACGTCAAGGGAGGCCGCTGCGAGGCGTGCCAGGGCGACGGACTGGTGAAAGTCGAGATGCACTTTCTGCCTGACGTGTACGTCCCGTGCGAAGTCTGCAAAGGCCGGCGTTACAACCGGGAAACATTGGAGGTCCGTTATAAAGGAAAGTCGATCGCCGACGTGCTCGACCTGACGGTCGCCGACGCGCTCGACTTCTTCGAGCATCAACCGCGCATCAGAGCGAAACTCGAGTTGCTCAATGACGTAGGTCTGGGATACATCCACCTCGGGCAGTCGGCAACGACCCTCTCGGGCGGTGAAGCCCAGCGCGTGAAGCTCGCGACTGAGCTCGCCAAACGGGATACGGGTCGCACGCTGTACATCCTGGACGAGCCGACGACCGGACTGCACTTCGAGGACGTACGGTTGCTGCTGGAAGTACTGCACCGGCTCGTGGACAAGGGGAATACGGTCGTCGTCATCGAACACAATCTGGACGTCGTGAAGACCGCCGATTGGGTGATCGACCTGGGGCCCGAAGGTGGGGAGCTGGGTGGTCGCGTGGTGGCGGAAGGGCCGCCCGAGAAGATCGCGCAGTCCAAAGGCTCTCATACGGGCGAATTCCTGCGCAAGGTGTTGCAGGCGGGAGACTAGGCCATAGGTTGGACGAGGCAAGGAGGCCGCGTGTTGAACGGTCCTGAACTTCCGATGATGATCTTGTTTGTGAGTATCGCCGCGGTGTTCATCATGCGCGGCCAGTTTGGGCGCGCCATCGCCGAGCGGATTGCGGGGCGCGCGCGGACCGCCACCGAAGACCAGGATGTCCGAGAGCTCAAGGGCGAAGTGGAAGAGCTGCGCAACCAGCTGTATGAAGTGCAGGAGCGGCTCGATTTCGCCGAACGCCTGCTCGCGCGCCAGGACGAGCGCGCCGGTGTCTTGCCCAAACGCGGGGCCGAGTAATCCATGCCCGAAGAAGTCGTCTTTCTGTTCGTGTTGACCATCATTGGGTCATCGGTGCTGCTGTTCCCGCTGGTGCGCGCGCTCGCGGAGCGGATTCGGCCGCGGGCAGTCGACGCCGGCGTCAGGGAAGAGCTGCAGATGCTGCGCGAGGACCTGTTGGCCGAGATTCAGCAGGCCCGCCGCGAGATCGGCGACCTGGGCGAGCGCATCGACTTTACCGAACGTCTCCTGGCCAAGAAGACCGAGCGATGAATGGGCCCGAAGCCGTCGCCGCATTCATGTTCTTCGGCGGCACGTTCTGGGTCCTGCGACCGGTGGCCGCGGCGGTCGCGAAACGCATCGCGGGCGAGCACCGCAAACCCGGCATGGATCCGGCCGAGCGTGACGAAATCATGAGCGAGCTGCGGCAGGTGCGCGAGGAAGTGGCGGAATTGGCCGAGCGGATGGACTTCGCCGAACGGCTGCTGGCGAAGCCGAGAGGCGGGTAATGGAAGACATTCTCCCGCTTTTCATTCCAATTATCGCGGTGGGCGGCTTCTTTGCCTGGATGATTGCGCTGTCTCCGGTCGGGAAGGCTTTCGCGGAGCGCCTGCGTCACGGCCCCGTTCCGCCGGGCGGCGGAACCGCCGACGATCATGCCGAGTTAGCCGAAAGCGTGGAGCAGCTGCGCCGGGAGGTGGCGGAACTGGCGGAGCGAGTAGATTTTACCGAACGGCTGCTCGGCCAGCAGAAGGCCATGGGGCAGCTCGAGAAGCCGAGAGCCTGATGTTGCCCGCTGAAACGGGCCGCGGATGCGCGGCGTAGGAGAACACGTGCTTTTACAGACGCCACTGCCGCCCACACCGGTCATTCCGTTCGATCCGAATCAGCTCATTCCGCTGATCGGGATGATCGGGGGATTCGTCGTAGTGGGCGTCGTGTTGTATGCATTCTTCAAGTCGGATCTGGCCGCGGCCTTTGCCGAGCGGATTCGGGCGGGGAAGCATCGCCGCAAGAAGTGGAAGGGACTGGGTGGGGAGTGGACCGACACGCCCGCTGAAGGATTGGCGGACGGGGATCACGTGGTCGAGCTGGAGCAGCGCGTGACCGACATGCAGGGGCAAATTGCCGAGATGGCCGAGCGGCTGGATTTTGCGGAGCGGCTGCTTGCGCAAAAGCGCGAGCGCTCATTGCCAGGAGCCTAGATGGGGATCATCGATCGTCTGTCCACGCTGATCCGGTCGAACATCAACGACCTGATCTCGCGCGCCGAGAACCCGCAGAAGGTCCTCGAGCAGCTCATCGTCGACATGCGGAACCAGCTGGCAAAGGCCAAGCAGCAAGTCGCGGCGGCCATCGCCGATGAGAAGCGTCTCTCCGCGCAGGCCGAGCAGGAGAAGAAGCTCTCCGAAGACTGGGAGAAGCGGGCGGTGCTCGCCGTGCAGGAAGGCCGGGACGATCTCGCCAAGCAGGCGCTGCTCCGCTACAACGAGCATGTCCAGGGCGCCGTGCAGCTGCAGGAAACGTGGGTCAAGCATCGGGAGGAGACCGAACGGCTCAAGGCGTCGCTCCGCCAGCTCAACGACAAGATCGAAGAAGCCAAGCGCAAGAAGAACATCCTGATCGCGCGCCAGAAGCGTGCCGAGGCCCACAAGCGCATTCAGGAGACGATGGGCGCGATCTCCGACAAGAGCGCGTTCGAGACGTTCGAGCGGATGGCCGAGCAGATCGAGCACGAGGAGCGGAAGCTGATTGCCGCGGCCGAGGTGAACGAAGATCTCTCCGGCGATTCCCTCATCAAGCAGTTCCAGGGAATCGAGGTGAAAGCCAGCGCGGACGAGCAGCTGCTCGCGCTCAAGCGCAAAATGGGCTTGCTGCCCGGAGGGACCCAGGAGCAGGCCAAAGCGCTCGGCAAAGGCGCGAAGGATGCAGAGTTGCTCGAGGATGACGACGCGGAGCAGAAGAGCTGAACAAGCCGGAGGCTCCTTCCTCTAATAAGCTGTCGAGCGCCACGTTCGTGGCGCTCTTTGTTGCGGCCCTCGTCGTCCTGTTCATCCTCAGAGTCATCGATGTGCTGCTGCTCGTCTTCCTGGCAATCCTCCTCGCCGTCTATCTCTCGGCGATCACCGACTGGCTGGAGCATCGCTTCAACATGCGGCGCTGGCTGGGGCTGACGCTCACCGTCTTGGCGACCGTCGCGGGCGTCGCGAGCGTCGCGGCGCTGCTGGCCCCGCCGGTCGTCGAACAGACGCGCGCGTTGATCAGCGGCCTGCCGCAGACGCTCACGAACATTCAGAGTGTGCTGGCGCGCTGGGCGAGCCAGTATCCCGTGCTCGACCAGACCGAGCTCGCGAATCCGTCGTCGGGCGCCGTGTCGGGCCTCGTCACTGACGCGTTCGCCTTCTTGAGCGGCTCGATCTTCGGCTACGTGCGCGGCGGCGGCATGATCTTCATCGAAGGGGCGAGCGTCGTGGTGATGGCGCTGTATCTCGCCCGCCAGCCGGGCATGTATCGCGACGGCCTGATCTCGCTCTTCGCACCACGCCACCGGAGCATCGCCGACCACGTGTTCGATGACACCGCGGCGACGCTGCGGGCATGGGTGGTGGGTCAGCTCATCGCGATGGCCGTGCTCGCCGCCTTGACCGCGATCGGCCTGTTGATGCTCGGCGTGCCCTACTGGCTGGCATTCGGCATCTTCACCGGCCTGGTGGCGATCGTGCCATTCTTCGGCACACTCATCTCCACGCTCCTGCCCGCGCTCTTCATGGTGGCATCCGGGGACTGGTTGACCGTCCTGCTCGTCCTGGTGCTCGGTGTGGTCGTCCACGTGTTCGAAGCGAACGTCGTCGTGCCGCGCATCATGCAACGCAAGGTCGAGCTGCCGCCGGTCCTCACGATTGCCAGCGTGCTCGTGATGGGCACGCTGCTGGGAGCGATCGGCCTGATCGTCGCCGTGCCCGTCTTGTGCGTCACGATGGTCCTGATCCGGCACATCCTGCACGGTGAGATCTACGATGAGCCGGGCCGCTTCAAACCCGCCGTCCTCCGCACCAGCGGCGCGTGGTCGGGAGTGGAGCGCCGGCAAGTCGCAGCCAAGAAATGACGACGCCGCAGCATCGTTTCCTGATCATCGCGGACGGTGAGTTCGGTCCCCTCACCTCGAAGACGGCCAACTCCTGCATCCGCTATTTCCCAGAACGGATTGTCGCCGTGCTCGACCGCAAGCAGGCGGGGAAGACGGTGCAAGACGTCCTTGGATTCGGCGGCAAGATTCCGGTCGTCGGCGACTTCGAGCGGGGCATCGCGCAGGGCAAAGGCGCGACCGCCGTCCTGATCGGCATCGCCCCCCTCGGCGGACGGTTGCCGGACGAATGGAAGGCGTGGCTGCGCACCGCGATCGAGCAGAAGCTCGAGATCTGGAGCGGCCTGCACACGTTCGTCGGCGATGATCCGGAGCTCGGCCCGCTCGCCAAAGCGCGCGGCGTTCGCATCCTCGATGCGCGCCGGCCGCCCCCCAATCTCCCGATCGCCGACGGCCGCGCCGCCGACGTTGACGCGCTCGTCGTGCTCGCCGTGGGATCCGATTGCAACGTCGGCAAGATGACCGCGCAGCTGCAGCTCCGCGATGCGTTGGTGAAGCGCGGCCATCGCACGAGCTTCGTGGCGACGGGGCAAACCGGGATTTTCATCGAGGGGTGGGGGATCGCGGTGGATGCGGTCGTCGCGGACTTCATCGCCGGCGCCGCGGAGCAGCTCGTCCTCCAGGGTGCGAAGGACAACGACATCGTGCTCGTGGAAGGGCAGGGCAGCCTGATTCACCCAGGATACTCCGGCGTCACGCTGGGCCTGCTGCACGGCTCCTGTCCCGACGCGCTGATTCTCTGTCATCAGGCGACGCGCGATTACATCGGCGACTATCACGGCCGCGAGCCGTGGGTGAAGATCCCGTCGTATGTCGAGATGATCGAGATCTACGAGAGTGCGGCGCAGCCGGTACATCCGACGAAGGTGATCGGGATCTGTCTCAACACGTACGACATGGACGAGAGCGCGGCGCGGGAGGCGGTCGCCAAGGCTGCCGAGGAAACGGGTCTGCCGGCGACGGACCCGGTGCGGTTTGATTCCGACGTGCTCGTGGACGCGATCATCGGAGCGCGCGCGACGATTTGATAGTAGCGGCGCGAAATTGGTACCACACGCCGCTCCTCCCGTTCCTATCGTGCCGCGATGCGATTCCTGCACTGCGCCCACGCCGAATTCCTGCTCGTGGTCCCGCGCCTCACGCGGACTCGGCTCGGCATCGCGCTCCTGGCACTCGGCACGACACTCGTGTGGCTCAGCGCGCACGCCTTGGACGCCCTCACGGTCACGCTACAGGCCGGAGCGCTCGGCGCGATCCTCGGCGCGGCCGCGATCGTGGGGGATGAGAGCGATCGGGCGGCGCTGAGCACCGCCCTCACGCATCCCACCACGCCACTCGCCATCGCGACGGGGCGCTGGCTCGCGATCGTGGTCCCGGCGTGGGCCCTGGTCATGATCTGCGCGACGGCGACCGGCTGGCGCACGGACGGGGTTGTGGCGGGGATGATCGCCACGGCCGCGGTTGGCAGCTTTGCGTTGGCGCTCGTGCTCCCGCTGGGCCGCGGCGTGGCGCTCGCGCTCTTCCTCTTTATGGCGATCGCCGGCACGATCCCGCCGGAGCGGCTGGTCGATCTCGCACGCCCGGGCGTGGTGCGCCTGACCGCGGCCAGCGCGATGGAGCTCGGACCGGCGCTCTGGCACTACCGCGATATCGTCGCCGCCGATTGGGGTGCGATCCTCCACGCGCTCGCGTGGACAGGGCTCGGCATTCTCGTTGCGGCGGCCTTCATCGGTCGACGTCAGCGATGACCGACTATGCTCTGACGCTCACCGACATCCGTGGCCACAGGCTCGGCCCCGTCTCCCTCGCGCTGCTGCCCGGCGAGATTGCGGGGTTGGTCGGGCCGGCAGGGGCGGGGAAGACGAGGCTGCTCCGTGTAGCGGCGGGCGCGGTGAAACCGAGGACCGGAGAGGTGCGCGTGTGGGGAATGCGCGTCACCGATCCCGCGGCGCGCCGGCTCATCGGATATGCCGGCGACAATCCGGTATTTCCGCGCGCGCTCACCGTTCACGAAGTGCTGACGTACTATGCGCGCCTGCATTGCGGGATGAGCAACGAACGCAATGCGCGGGGGCTGGTGCGCGAAGCTCTCGAGATCACCGGCCTGGCGGCGGCAGCGAAGCTGCGCGCGGACTCGCTCGGGAGAGCGGATCTGCACCGTCTCAACTTTGCGCAGGCTGCGCTGGCTGGACGGCGGGTGCTGCTGCTCGATGAGACATTCTCGGGGCTCGACGCCTTCGCGCGCCGGGATCTGCGTGGCCGGATCGCGCGGCTCGCGGCGGAGGGCGTCGCCGTGTTGATCACCGCGCGCGACCCCGCCGCGCTGGAACGGCTCGCCGCGCGTGTACTGGTCCTGCGCGACGGACGGATCGTCCGCGCCGGTCCCCTGGCGACCCTCCTCGGCGAGCGCGTTCTCGAAGTGATTCTGGACGCCCCACCCGCCGAGCCGCCTCCCGGTTTCCGCGTCACCGCCGCCGGTTTGGAGGCGCCGCTGGCCGGCAGGACCGTCGAAGCGGCGCTGGCGTTGTGCCGGGCGCACCGGCTGCCGGTTCGGGCCTCGCGCGTGCGCGTGAAGTCGCTCGAGGAGATCGTGCTGGAAACCCACGACGCCCACTAGTACGTTTCGCCGTCAATGACGGCGCACGTTTCGCTTTTCAATACGCTGACCCGCCGCGTCGAGCCGCTGCAGCCGGTCGCGCCGCCGCGCGTCACGCTGTACACCTGCGGCCCGACGGTCTGGAACTACGCGCACATCGGCAACTTCCGCACGTTTCTGTTCGAGGACTTGCTGCGCCGCTGGCTGGAGGCATCGGGTTACGACGTCTTCCAGATCATGAATCTCACCGATGTGGACGACCGCACGATCAAGGCCGCGCGTGTGGCAGGGAAAAGGCTCACCGAGCACACGGCACCGTTCACGCAGGCGTTCTTCGAAGATCGCGATTACCTGCGCATCAAGCCGGCGCACGTCTATCCCGAGGCAACGAAGTACATGCCGCAGATGATCGCCCTGGTCTCGCGGCTGCTCGAACGGGGCGTCGCATATAAAGGAGAGGACGGCTCGGTCTACTTCGCGCTCCAGAAGTTTCCGACCTACGGCCGGCTGTCGCAGCTGGACAAGCGCGAGATCAAGGTCGGCGCGCGCGTCGCGAGCGACGAGTACGCGAAGGGCGATCCGAGCGATTTCGCGCTCTGGAAAAAAGCCGACGCCGAAGACGAGACTGTCGGTGCCGCTTGGGATGCGCCGTTTGGCCGCGGCCGGCCCGGGTGGCATCTCGAATGCTCGGCGATGTCACTCGCAGAGATCGCGAAATGCTGCAACGTGCAGACGCTCGACATCCACGCCGGCGGGATCGATTTGATTTTTCCGCATCACGAAAACGAAATCGCGCAGTCGGAGGGCGCGACGGGCCAGCCGTTCGCGCGCCACTGGGTGCACGGCGAGTTTCTCAACGTGCGTGGCACGAAGATGTCGAAGCGGCACGGAAACTTTCTCACCGTGCGCGACCTGCGCGAACAGGGTGTGGATGCCGCGGCGGTTCGGCTGCTGTTTTTTCAAACGCACTATCGCCAGCCGGTAGACTTCACGGACGAAGCGCTCGAGGCGGCGAAAGAAGGCGTGCGGCGGCTCGGGGAGTTTCATCAGCGACTGGAAAAAACAGGGAGAGGGGAGAAGGGAGAAGTACTATCCGGTCTCGCTGACAAACTCGAGGCCGATGTCGCGACCGCGTTGAACGACGATCTCAACGCGCCGCGCGCCGTTGCCGCGCTGTTCGACTTCGTCCGGGCCGTGAATCGCGAGCTCGACAAGCCGGTCCCGCCGCCTGGAACGGCGCGCGCGCTCGCCGCGTTCGAGCGGGTGACCGGCATTCTGGACGTGCTGCCGACGGCACGGGCGGCGGACCCGGCACTCGCAGGCTGGGTCGAGGAGCGGATCGCCGCCCGGGCGCAGGCCCGTAAGTCCAAGGATTTCAAGGCCGCCGACGCGATCCGGACCGAGCTCGCCGCGCAGGGCATCGAGATCGAAGACACGCCGCAAGGCACCAAGTGGCGACTGCGCTGACGAGGCCTAAGTCGTTCGAAGGCCATCCCTTGCCATAGCTGCCAACCCCGTCTAAGATACGGGTCTGTCGGACTCAGCCTTGACCAGCTGACGTAGCTCAATGGTAGAGCAGCTGATTTGTAATCAGCAGGTTAAGGGTTCGAGTCCCTTCGTCAGCTCACTGCCGAAGCGTAAGAGGAACCAACAAACCCCGCGCGCAGCGACACGCGGGGTCTGTTGTCAGAGGATGTTTCGTGGGGCGAGGGGCGCGGTGGGGTGCCCGAGCGGCCAAAGGGAGCAGACTGTAAATCTGCCGCGCTTAGCGCTACGAAGGTTCGAATCCTTCCCCCACCACTTTGTAGCGCGCGGGCGTAGCTCAGTTGGTAGAGCATCAGCCTTCCAAGCTGAGGGTCACGGGTTCGAGCCCCGTCGCCCGCTCCTTGTCCTGAGTAAAGGCTCGCGTAGCTCAGTCGGTAGAGCGCGTCCTTGGTAAGGACGAGGTCACCGGTTCAATCCCGGTCGCGAGCTCTGAACTGAAAACGAGCGACGACGATGTTCATTCGACGATTTTAGGAGAGTTCATGGCCAAAGCGAAATTCGAGAGAACAAAGCCGCACGTGAACGTTGGCACGATCGGTCACGTCGATCACGGTAAGACGACGCTCACCGCGGCGCTGACGAAGGTCTCGGCCGACAAGGGCCTCGGGACGTATGTCAGCTACGATCAAGTGGCGAAGGCCTCGGAGTCGCAGGGCCGGCGCGATGCAACGAAGATCCTGACGATCGCGACGAGCCACGTGGAGTACTCGACGCCCGAGCGCCACTATGCGCACGTCGACTGCCCGGGCCACGCCGACTATGTGAAGAACATGATCACGGGCGCCGCGCAGATGGACGGCGCGATCCTGGTGGTCTCGGCCGTCGACGGCCCGATGCCGCAGACGCGCGAGCACATCCTCCTGGCCCGGCAGGTGAACGTGCCGGCCGTGGTCGTCTTCCTCAATAAGTGCGACCTGGTGGATGATCCGGAGCTGTTGGATCTGGTCGAGCTGGAGGTCCGCGAGCTCCTGTCCAAGTACCAGTTCCCGGGCGATGACGTGCCGGTGATCCGGGGCGCGGCGCTGAAGGCGATCGAAGGCGACAAGCAGTGGGCGGGGAAGATCGAGGAGCTCCTGAGCGCGCTCGATAAGTCGATCCCGATTCCCAAGCGCGAAATCGACAAGCCGTTCCTGATGCCGGTCGAGGACGTGTTCTCGATCACGGGTCGCGGGACGGTGGCGACGGGACGGGTGGACCGGGGCAAGGTGAAGTCCGGGGAAGAGCTGGAGATGGTGGGCTTCGGGACCGACAAGAAGACGGTCGTGACGGGTGTCGAGATGTTCCGCAAGCTCCTGGATGAGGCGCAGGCGGGAGACAACGTCGGCCTGCTGCTCAGGGGCGTAGAGAAGGATCAGATCGAGCGCGGGATGGTGTTGGCGAAGCCCGGGTCGATCAAGCCGCACACGCACTTCGAGGCGGAAGTCTACGTGCTCACGAAAGAGGAAGGCGGCCGGCATACGCCGTTCTTCAAGGGGTATCGGCCGCAGTTTTACTTCCGGACGACGGACGTGACAGGCAGTGTCGAGCTGCCGGCCGGGGTCGAGATGGTGATGCCGGGGGACAACACGAAGATGACGATCGAGCTGATCACGCCGATCGCGATGGAAGAGCAGCTGCGGTTTGCGATCCGTGAGGGCGGGCGCACGGTTGGAGCCGGCGTGGTCACGAAGATCTTGAAATAACCGGAATGATGGAACGATGGAACGATGGAACGAAAAGACATTCCATCATTCCATCATTCCGTCGTTCCAACGGGGTTTAGATGCCACGCGAAAATATCATAATGGAGTGCACCGTCTGTAAGAGTCGGAACTATTTCACGACCAAAAACAGGCGCAAGCACCCGGAACGGGCGGAGTGGAAGAAGTTCTGCCCGCGGTGCAATAAGCAGCAGGCGCACAAGGAATCGAAGTAATGGCCACGGAAGTTCTGACGGGCGGCGGGGGAAGCCCCGGCGTCCGTCCGCGCGGCCGGATCGCTGGATTCATCCAGTTCCTGCGCGAAGTGCGCAACGAGCTGCGCAAAGTCACGTGGCCGACGTTTGACGAGCTGAAGAAGGCGACGACCGTGATCGTCATTTTCGTCACGCTGCTGGGGATCGCGATCGGATTGATGGACTCGTTCTTCCAGTTCGTCTTCGTGAAGCTGGTGGCGAGGCTGTTCTAATGCCTGACCTGCGCTGGTACGCGATTCAGACGACCGCCGGGCACGAGAACAAGGTGCGCAACTTGATCGCGCGCCGCATCGCCGAGGATACGCGGCCCGAGGCGGAGAAGCCGATCCGCCAGGCCCTGGTCCCCACGCAGGAAGTCGTGGAGATCAAGAACGGCAAGAAGGTGAACGTCGAGCGGAAGATCTACCCGGGGTACGTGCTGGTGGAGATGGACCTGAATCAGGAGACCATCCACACCATCAACGGCATCCAGGGCGTGATCAAGTTCGTGGGAACCAGCCGGATGCCGATGCCGTTGCGTCCGGACGAGGTCAACCGCCTGCTCGGCGTTGAAGAAGCGATCAAGGAAGAGGAGCCCACGGAAGCGATTCCGTTCCTCGTGGGCCAGGTCGTGGAAATCACGGAAGGACCGTTCTCCGATTTCAGCGGAACGGTGCAGGAAGTGCTGCCGGACAAGGGCAAGGTCCGCGTGTCGGTTGCGTTGTTCGGCAGACCGACCTCGGTGGAATTGGATTATTTGCAGTTAAAGGCTCACTGACCACGGAATGCGTGGGAGTCCGCTCCTAGCGGACGACAATAGAGGAAACGATGGCCAAGCCAATCACCGCAGTAGTGAAGTTGCAGGTGCCGGCCGGGCAGGCGACGCCTGCTCCCCCGGTGGGCACGGCGCTCGGGCCCCACGGTGTCAACATCATGGAATTCGTGAAGCAGTTCAACGCGAAAACCGGCAGCGCCCAGGGCATGGTGACGCCCGTCGTCGTGACGATCTACAAGGATCGCACGTTCACGTTTGTGACCAAGACCCCGCCTGCGGCGGTCTTGCTCAAGAAGGAAGCGGGCATCGAGAAAGGCTCGGCGACCTCCAACCGCGAGAAAGTCGGGAAGGTCACGCGCGCCCAGCTGAAGAAGATCGCCGAATTGAAGATGCCGGACCTGAACGCGACCGATCTCGAAGGCGCGATCAACATGATCGCGGGCACGGCGCGCTCAATGGGCCTGGTGGTGGAGGGCTGATGCGCACGCACGGGAAGAAATACCGCGCGGCGGTTGGCACCATTGAGCCGCGGAAGCTGTATCCGCCGCCGGCGGCGGTCGAGCAGGTGAAGAACAGCGCGTTCGCGAAGTTCGACGAGTCGGTGGACGTCGCGGTGCGGCTGGGTGTCGACCCCAAGCACGCCGACCAGATCGTGCGCGGCACCGTCTCGCTGCCGCACGGCACGGGGAAGACGATCCGCGTGCTCGTCATCGCCCAGGGTGAGAAGATCAAAGAGGCGGAAGCGGCGGGCGCCGACTTCGTGGGGATCGAGTACATCGCGAAGATCAAGGAAGGCTGGCTGGACACCGACGTCATCGTGGCTACGCCCGACGTGATGGGGCAGCTGGGCGCGCTCGGCAAGGTTCTCGGGCCGCGCGGGCTGATGCCGAACCCGAAGGCGGGCACCGTCACGATGGACGTGACGAAGGCGGTCAAGGAGCTGAAAGCCGGCAAGATCGAATTCCGCGTGGACAAGAGCGGCATCGTACACGCGGCCGTCGGCAAGAAGTCGTTCACGGCCCAGCAGCTCGCCGACAACCTGCAGGCGTTCATGGACGCGATCGTCAAGGCGAAGCCGTCGGCGGCGAAAGGTCACTACATCCGTTCGGTGACGGTCTCGAGCACGATGGGACCGGGCGTGCGGGTCGATCCGGCGGGGTACCACGTATGAACCGGACCAAAGCGCAGAAACAGGAGATGGTCACGGCGCTGGCGACCCAGGTCGCCAAGTCGCAAACCATCTACGTCACCGATTTCACGGGCCTCAACGTGGCCCACATCACGGATCTGCGCCGCCGCCTCCGCGCGGTCGGCGTCGAGTACGTGGTGGTGAAGAACACCCTGGCGCGCCGCGCCCTGACCGAGCAGCAGCTGAAGGACGGCGGCCTGGAATCGTTCCTCGCCGGTCCGACAGCGCTGGTGTTGGCGGGCGCAGATCCGGTCGGCGCGGCGAAGGTGCTGACCGACTTCGCCAAGGAGTTCGAGAAGCCGTCGATCAAGGTGGGACTGGTCGAGGGCAAGCCGGTCACCCAGGCGCAGGTGAAGACGCTGGCCGCGCTGCCGTCGAAAATGCAGCTCCTGGCGCAGTTGGGTGGAGCGTTGCAGGCGCCCATGGCGGGATTCCTGGGAGTGCTGAACGGCCTTCTGTATTCAATGGTGGGTGCCCTCGAGGCGCTAAAAACTAAACGGGCGGGAGAACAGTAATGGCGACCCAGACGATGAGTAAGGACGACATCCTCGAAGCCATCGGGAACATGTCGGTGTTCGAGCTGGCGGAGCTGATCGACGCCTTCAAGTCGAAGTTCGGCGTCACGATCGCAGCACCGGCGGCGGCTCCGGCAGGTGGCGCGGCCGGCGGCGCGGGCGCCGCGGCAGCTCCGGCGGTCGAGGAGAAGACGGAGTTCACGGTCGTGCTGAAAGCAGGCGGCGAGAAGAAGATCCAGGTGATCAAAGAGATTCGTGCGATCACCAGCCTCGGTCTCAAAGAGGCGAAGGATCTGGTCGAAGGTGCGCCCGGAACGGTGAAAGAAGGCGTGAACAAGCAGGAAGCCGAAGAAATCAAAAAGAAGCTCGAAGCGCAGGGCGCCGTCGTCGAACTGAAGTAGGCGCGGAGTTACTACAACCTGCTCGCTTTTCCGAGCCCTAGCATCCTTCCCCGCACCGCAGCCGGGTACGGGGGCGGCAGGGCCTTTTGCATTACTCGAGGGTTCGCATGACCACTAAGACGCTACCGATTCTTTCGTTCGCAAAACTGGCGACGGGCATGCCGATGCCCCATCTCCTCGACATCCAGACGCGCGCCTTCCAGTCGCTGTTGCAACCGGACGGCAAAGATGGCGTGCGCTCCGACGTCGGACTGGAGCGGGTCTTCAAGGACCTGTTCCCGATCCAGG
>QHUZ01000022.1 GCA_003223395.1 Gemmatimonadota bacterium
TCGAGTACCGGATGCAGGGGATCGTTCAGGTGCAGGTGCAGGAGAAGGCCGGACTGACATTCGCCGCGGCGCTGCGCTCGATCCTGCGGCAGGACCCCAACGTCGTCCTGATCGGGGAAATCCGCGACAAAGAGACCGCGCAGATCGCCGTCCAGGCGTCGCTCACCGGCCACCTCGTGCTGTCCACGCTGCACACCAATGACGCCGCCAACGCCGTCACACGGCTCGTGGATATCGGGGTGGAGGCGTACAAGATCGCGGCGTCGCTGCGCGGCGTCGTAGCGCAGCGCCTGATGCGCAGATTGTGTCCAACGTGTAAGGAAGTCTGGATGGAAGCGCCGCCCGAGCGCTTGCGGCGGTGGATCCCCAAGGGGACGCCCCTCTACCGCGCAGCGGGGTGTCCCGACTGCGTGATGACGGGCTATCGAGGACGCTTCTCGATCCTCGAGATCCTCACGATGACGCCCGAGCTCGAGCGGCTGATCGCCGCCGGGGAGGTGGCGGATCGGATCGCGGAAGCGGCTCAACGCGGCGGGATGAAATCGCTGTGGGATTCAGGGCTCGCGCACGTGACACGGGGCGAGTCCACGCTCGAAGAGCTCACCCGCGTGGTGGACATCCCCCCCGAAGCTGACGCTCCGGCTCCAGCGGACCCCCAAGCCTCGCGCGGCTCCGGCGGGCGGCGCCTCACGCCGGCGCCCGGAACCGTCACCATTCCACACGAGCCGGCCGCGCCCGTCTCCACGCACTTTCGTGCTCGACTTGAACCTCCCGGGCCTGGACGGCTATGGCGTGCTGTCGCACCTGCGCTCGCGCCCGGCCACCGCCAACATTCCCGTCATCGTCCTGACCGCGAAGGGCGACGAGGACAATGAAGTGCGCGTCTTCGAGCTCGGCGCCGACGACTTTCTCACCAAGCCGTTCCGCGCTCGCGCGCTCTCCGCGCGTCTCGAAGCCGTGCTCGGCCGCCGCCGCTGACCTCCGTTCGAGTGTCCTTCGTGGACACGTACGCGCTGCGTGGAGCGGGGCCGAGTCTCGAGGTGCTCGCGCTGCGCCGCGGTCCGAACGGTCGCAATCCGGGGTCCTGGGAGACGGTGCACGGCACGATCGAGTCCGGAGAGACGCCGGTGCAGGCGTCGCTGCGCGAGCTGCGCGAAGAAACCGGCCTCGTCCCGGAAAAATTCTACAATCTCAGCCGCACGGAAGCGTTTTATCAGCACCGGAGCGACGAGGTGGCGCTGATTCCGGTGTTCGCCGCGTTCGTCGCGCGCAGCGCGACGGTCAAACTCTCAACAGAGCACGATCGCGCGGAGTGGATCGGCGCCCGAGACGCGGCGGGGCGGTTTGCCTGGCCGCGAGAGCGCAGAGCAATGGATGACATTTTGTCAATAGTGGGGGGTGGCGACGCGGGCTTGCTGGAAGACGTGCTGCGAGTAAGCTAGTACCGAGGCTCCCTTGTGAATCCATTCTATCATCGGATCTACCGCGTGGTCCGTCACATCCCCAAGGGACGGGTGGCGACGTACGGCATCATCGCGCGGCTCGCGGGGCGGCCTGGCGCCGCACGCACAGTCGGATGGGCGCTCTCCGCACTTCCCGAAGACAACGATGTGCCGTGGTGGCGCGTCATCAATGCGGCGGGCCGCATTTCTTTTTCGGGGCAGGATCACAGCGCGGTGCTGCAGCGCGCGCTGCTGCTGCGCGAAGGCGTGCGGTTCGCGCCGGGTGGTGCCGTGAACCTCGGGACCTACGGCTGGCCGTCGGAGGCCTACGACAGCGCCGTCGCCTCCCACAAGCGCGCCGCCTCGACGCGAAGATCGCGCAGGTTGAAAGGCTTGCGCACGTAACGCACGCCGAGACGCGCCAGCGTCTCTTCCGTCGTTGGGCGCACATCGCCCGTCGCGACGATGATCCGATCCCGCAGCGCCGGCATCCGCGACACCAACTCTTCCGCCAGCAGCGTCCCGCGTTTCCCGGGTGCCATCGCGCGCGCGTCGGTGATCACGAGATCAAAGCCGCCGCGCTGTGCCAGATCGAGCGCATGCTGCGGGTCGCCCGCCACTTCGACGTCGTGGCCGTCGCGTGCGAACAGCGCCTTGATCGTCCGCTGCACCGCGGGATCCGCGTCGACGAGCAGAATGGTGCGCTTCACCATCGATGCGGCGTTGACGGCCGGGGTGCCGTGGACGGGCGTGAGTGCCGGCCGCACGGCGTCGGCCGGCGCGGGAGGCAGGTCCACGCGAAACGCCGCGCCGCCACGCGGGCCGCGGGGTTCGAGCGCGATCTGTCCGCCATGACTCTCGACGATCGAATACGTGATCGACAGGCCGAGGCCGGTGCCCTTGCCGGGCTCTTTGGTCGTGAAGAACGGCGTGAAGACGCTCTGCGCAATCTCGTCGGCAATGCCGGGCCCCGTGTCCGCGACGCGCAGGTGCACCTGCCCGTCGAACCAGGTCGACACGGTGATTTGCCGGGAGCGCTCCCGCGGGTTCTCTGCAACCGCGTGCGCCGCATTCGTCACGAGGTTGAGCACCACCTGCTGTAATCCGTGGCGATCGCCGAACACGTCGGGCAGCGCGCCGCTCAACTCCCGCTCGACCACGATGTCCTTGAGCTTCAAGTCGTACGACGTCAGCGACAGCGTTCGGCGAATCACGTCGTTCAAGTCGACCGGCACGCGCTCGGACGCGCCTTTGCGCGCGAACGTGAGGAGATTGCGCACGATGCGGCTGGCGCGCTCCGCCTGTTCCTGAATCACCTGCAAATGACCGCGGTCCTTCTTGCCGAGCTCTTTCTGTTCGAGCAGGAACTCCGACAGCCCCGCGATCGATGTCAGCGGATTGTTGAGCTCATGGGCGACGCCGGAGACGAGCTGGCCGACGGCCGCTAGCTTCTCGCTCTGAACCAGCTGCGTTTCGAGGGCCTGCTGCTCCGTGACGTCCTCGACCATCACGACGATGCTCTGTTCGGTCGCCGCCCCCGGAATGCGAGCGGCGTTGACGCGGACCGCACGCCCCAGTCGCTCGGAGCGCGCCACCAGCGGGGCGGGACGGTCGCCGCGCCGCGTCGCCGCGAGCAGCTCCTGCAGCGCGCTCGGCTTGCCGAGCAGGGCCTCGCCGAGCGGCGTGCCGACGACGTTCTGTAGCGGCATGTTGAGCAGGCTGGCGAGCGCGCGATTCGAGCGTCGCAATCCCGTGCGACCGGAGCGGCACGGCGGCGGCCGCGGCGGCGTCGAAGCCCTTCACGATGACCGTGGGCGCGGCCCCCGAATTCCGGATCAGCTCCAGGTGCTCCCGGCCTGTGGAGCGCGCGACGAGACCCGGATCGTCTCCCTGGATCTTCTGGCCGCGCAGCGGCGCCAGTGTGCCTTCGGCAGCGGCGATCTGCAGGGGATCGCTGGGCGCATCCCCTAGCAGCGCCAGCAGTGCGCCCTGCGCGTCGAGAAAGCGAACGGCGTAGCGCACCACCTGCTCGACGATGCGGTCCAGCTCGAGCGAGTCGGACAGGACGTACGACAGCTCCTGCAGAGAAAAGAGCTCGGACAGGCGACGATTGAGCTCTTCGGCAGCGCGGCGCCGCTCCTGCTCGGAGCGCAGCAACCGCTGCCGCAAACGCCACAACACGAGCCCAGCGCCCGCGAAAATCAGGGCGATCGCAATCGTGGCGAACTCCAGCGCGTGTTGTCGCAGCACGTCCATGGGCATCTATATTCAACTATACATCTTGAGAATCAATCTTCTGCTGTGCTTGAGCCTCGCGGCGTGCGACGCCGAAGCGCGCCCCGGTGTCTCGCGCGTATGGCCCGAGTTCGGGACGATGATGTCCGCCGCCGCGTGGGGAACGGATAGCACGCGCGTTGCGCGCACCCTGGATGCGGCGCGCGATTCCGTCGATCACATCGACTCACTGCTCCAACGGCACGTATCGATCGCCGCACTCGATGCCGTGCGGCGCGAGATTCGCCGGCGCACCGGTATCGCACTCGTGGCCGACAGCATCGCTCCTGGATATGCGCTCGATCGCGCGGCGTTGGCGCTCGTCAATGTGGTGGACAGCGCGCTGCTGGACCTGGGCGGCCAGTACCTCTGGGTAGGGCCGCCCGCGCCGCCCGCGCGTCCGACACACCGGGCGGTCGGCATTCCCGATCCCGACAACACCCTGCGCACGCTGGCGGTCGTCGATCTGCAAGGCGGGTCAGTGCGGACCGCGTCGCAGCGCAATGCGCCGCGCGGCGCGGCACGCTCGGTCACGGTGCTGGCGGGAGACGGTCTGACGGCAAGCGCCTGGGCGGCGGCACTGCTCGCGCTCGGGTGCGACCGCGCCCTCGCGGTGGCGCAGGGGATGCATGTGATATGTGCGGACTCGACGGGCGTGCGGTGGGCTACAGGTCTCCAGAATCGTGTTTCGCTCCCACCTGCGCGCGGGCCCTGACCCGCGCGCGTTCCTGATCGAGCAGGCGCAGCGAGTGGCTCCAGGCATCGCTGGACAGGCCCTGGTAGCTGACGGTCAGCTGTTCGGCGAAGCTGATGCCGGGATCGAAGAGGTAGATCGCCGCCGCCTGCTGCCGTGCATCGAGCTGAAATGAGCTCCAGGTGGGCGAGAGCGGCACGATCCCGATGGGGCGAAACAGGCGGCCGCGGCTCGTGATGGTCAGCTCCTCCGGATTGAATCGCGCCTGTGGCACCACTCCAAGAAATGTCACCATCACCACGGTCGGATTCTGCGTCGATCCGCGGGCCGCAGCATCGGTGAGATCCGCGGCGCGACTACGGACGAGCTCCGTGAGCGAGCGGTAGGTGTCCGGAGCCAACAGGCGGGTCACCTGGTCGTCGAGCGGCAGCACCTGGACCTCGATGGTGCCCGTCGCGAGGCGGACGGCGATATCGTCGCGGCGGAGCGTGCCGTAACCGGCAGGCACCGTATCCTGTGCAATGAGACACACCAGCAATGCGATGATCACTGCACCACTCCTGAAATCAGTCCCGCGATCGCTTCCTTCAAGTCGGCGATGCCCGCGCCGGTTTTCGCACTCGTCACCGTCACCTGATCCTCCGGCAGCCCCAGCTCTTCGCGCAGCTCGCGCTCTCTCGTGCTGCGTTTGCCTGAAGAAAGCTTATCCCCTTTCGTGAGGGCTGCGAGCACTTGCGTTTGTTCTTCCGCGAGGGCGTCCTGCATCGCCTGGTCGTCCGTGGACAGCGCGTGCCGGATGTCGAGCAGCCAGACCACGCCACGCAACCGCTCGCGTCGCAAGGCATGCTTCACCAATCCTCGGAACGCGGCTCGCTGTGCCTTGCCCACGCGTGCATACCCATACCCGGGCAAGTCGAGAAAGTAGTGAGACTCGTCGATCACAAAAACATTGAGCGCACGGGTCTTCCCCGGGGTGCCGGAGATTTTTGCGATCCGGCGCCCAACGAGCGCGTTCAGCAGCGAGGATTTGCCGACATTGGATCGACCGACGAAGGCGACTTCTGGAAGCGGTGGATCGAGCAGCACATCAGCACGTGGAAACGAGCCGATGTAGCGAGGGTCGCTCAGGCTTCTTTCTTCTGGCGGGGGCGCTCGGTGACGAGGAGCGGCGCGCGGCCGGATGTGACGCATTCGGCGGTAATGGCCACCTCGCGCACGTCGTCGCGGCTCGGCAGCTCGAACATGATCTCGGTCATCATCTCTTCGAGGATGGCGCGCAACCCTCTCGCGCCGGTGCCGCGCTTCATCGCCTTCGCCGCGATCGCCTTGAGCGCGTCTTTCTCGAGCGTCAGCCGCACGTCCTCGAGATCGAACAGTTTCTGATACTGCTTGGCGAGCGCGTTCTTGGGCTCGGTGAGGATCTTGACCAATGCCTCCTCGTCGAGCGCGTCGAGCGGCACGGTGACCGGGAGGCGGCCGACCAGCTCGGGGATGAGGCCGTAGCGCAGCAAGTCGTCCGGCTCGACGTCTTGGAACGGATTCTTCTTCAGCTTCTCGGCGACACCTTCAGCCACCTCTTCCTTGGTGAAGCCGATCTGGCGCCGGCCTGTGCGGGATTCGATGATCTTCTCGAGCCCGTCGAACGCGCCGCCGCAGATGAACAGGATGTCCTTGGTGTTGACCTGGATGTATTCCTGCTGCGGATGCTTGCGGCCGCCCTGCGGCGGCACGCTCGCGACTGTGCCTTCCAGAATCTTGAGCAGCGCCTGCTGCACACCTTCGCCCGAGACGTCGCGCGTGATGCTGGGGTTTTCTGACTTGCGCGCGATCTTGTCGATCTCGTCGATATAGACGATGCCCCGCTCGGCCTCGGATACGTTGAAATCGGCGGCTTGCAGCAGGCGCACGAGGATGTTTTCGACGTCCTCACCGACGTAGCCAGCCTCGGTGAGGGTGGCGGCGTCGGCAATCGTGAACGGCACGTCCAGAATGCGGGCCAACGTTTGCGCCAGGAGCGTCTTGCCGACCCCCGTCGGGCCAATCAACAGGATGTTGCTCTTGTCGAGCTCGACCTCGTTATCGCGGCCCGAGTGGGAATTGATCCGCTTGTAGTGATTGTAGACGGCGACGGCGAGGGTCTTCTTGGCGCGGTCCTGCCCGATCACGTACTGGTCCAGCACATCCTTGATTTCGGCAGGCGTGGGGACCTGCGTGATGGCTTCGGCGACTTCGCGCTCTTCGTCCTCCGCCAGAATCTCATTGCAAAGCGCGATGCACTCATTGCAGATATAGACCGACGGCCCGGAGATGAACTTCCGGACTGAATCCTTGGATTTACCGCAAAACGAGCAGCGGAGATGCTTGTCGTGAGACATCGTATCCTAGTATGGGAAGGGGCTTCTAGCGGCGCAAGGGATCACTTCTTTGCCTTCCCGTCTTCCTTGATTTCCTCGAAGTTCGAGATCACGTGATCGATCAAACCGTACTCTTTGGCCTCTTCCGCCGACATGAAGCGGTCGCGGTCCATGTCCTTTTCGATCGATTCGACGGTTTTGCCGGTGTGCTTGGCATACAGCTCGTTGAGCTTGCGGCGCAGGAACAGGATCCCTCGCGCCTGGATCTCGATGTCCGACGCCGTGCCCTGGGTCCCGCCGGAGGGCTGGTGCATCATGATCCGGGCGTGCGGCAGCGCCGAGCGCTTCCCCTTGCGGCCGGCGGTGAGCAGGAAGGAGCCCATCGAGGCCGCCATGCCCATGCAGATCGTGTTCACGGGGGCCCGCAGGAACTGCATCGTGTCGTAGATCGCCATGCCGGAGGAAACGAGCCCACCTGGGGAATTCACGTACAGGTAAATATCTCGTTCCGGGTTGTCGGCATCGAGAAACAGCAGCTGGGCGATGATGATGTTGGCGACATCGTCGGTGATGGACGTGCCGAGGAACACGATGCGATCCATCAGCAGGCGGCTGAAGATGTCGTAGGTGCGCTCGCCACGGCTCGAGCGCTCGATGATGTACGGGGGATAGATGTGGCTTTCGCTCTTCGTCACGCTTGCTCCACGGTGGACTGCGACAGGAGATAGGCGAACACCTTCTCCTCGGTGATGCTCCGCGCGACATCGCGGAGCCGCTTGGCCTTCTCGAGCGACGCATACAGCTGCGCCGCGGGCATCCCGCGCCGCTCGGCGAGCTGCTGGATGCGCTCATCCAGCTCGGCCTCGGTGGCGCGCAGATTCTGGGACTCGACGACGTAGTCGAGCACGAGGTCTCGCCGGACCTGGGCTTCGGCGATCGACCGGAATTCCTCGGCGAACTGCGGCCAGCGCTCCTCGGGGATCTCGTACGCCTGCGCGTACATCCCCAACACGCGCTCGACCAGCGGCCGCGGTGCGACGACGTTGTTCGCCTGCACGATCTGCTCGACCAGCTCCGAGCGCACCTTGGCGTCGGCTTCCCGCTCCGCTTCCTTGCCGAGATCGGTGGTCACCGCCGTGCGGAGCGCGTCGAGCGACTCGAAGTCGCCCATCTCGCGCGCGAAGGCGTCGTCCAGGGCGGCGAGCTCCTGACGCTTCACCTCGCGGAGCGTGACCTTGATATCGCGCGTCTGTCCGCGCTTGGCTTCTTCGGCGAAGTCGTCGGGGAAGCGCACCGTGGCGTCGACCGATTCGCCCGGCGTGAGGTTCATGATGCGCTCCTCGACGTCGGGAATGGCGCGACCCTCTCCCAGCACGAACTGGTAGGGCTGCGGATCCTTGACCTCCCCGTTCTCGCGCGTCGCGATTATGACGTCCACGAGATCCTTGGGCTTCGGCTTTTCGCCCGTTACCGGCGTCCACGGCGCGCGCTGCTCGCGCATGGCGTTGAGCTGCGTGTCGACCTGAGCTGCGGTAACCACGGGGACTTTCCGCGTGAGCGCGAACTTCCCCAGACGCTCGAGCTTCAGCTCGGGCTTCAGCTCGACGTGAAACTCGAAGGTGACGGGGGCGCCGTCTTCCCACTTCAGGTTGTGGATGTGCGGGTCGGCGATCGGCTTCAACTCTTCCTGCTTCTGCGCGACGCGCCAACTCTCCTGGACGAGCTCGCGCAGCGTCTCCTGCCGGATGTCGTCGGCGAACTTCTTGCGAACGACGGCGGCCGGCACCTTGCCCTGGCGGAAGCCGGGCAGCCGGGCGCGCTGCTGATATGCCTTCGTCGCGCGCTCCTCGGCGGCTTTCACGTTGTCGGGCGGGATCGTTACTTCCAGCGACGCTTCCCCCGGCTCGGCGCGGGTCTTCTTAACCAGAATGTCGGGCATGTGACGAAATAATCTAACCAGTAGGCATAGGGGCGCGGGTTGTCCGGTAGACGACAAGCCTGTGGTCCGCGGTGCGTCTGTTGCCTAGTCTTTGCATGTCCGCGCTTTGCTTTTCAGTGCGACCGGAGGGACTCGAACCCCCACGGGTTGCCCCACCAGCTCCTAAGGCTGGCGCGTCTGCCAATTCCGCCACGGTCGCGAACTCCCGAGAAATGTATCTTTCCCGAGTACCAATGTCGTCCCTTCAAGCCTTCAGGAGCGTGGTCGTGAATCATACACGCGTCGGTTGGGTCGCTCTCGCGCTTACCCTTGGCGCGGCTGCCCTCGCCCGTTCCGCCGCCGGCCAGGCGGCAACGGATCAGGCGCGCATCTGCGCTCAGCTCCAGAACCGCACACCCGCCGTGGGAAGCTGGGCGAGTTACACCTGGACTGGTGGCCGGTCGAACGGCACCACGATGCGGATGGCCGTCGTGAGTCAGGAGCCGCAAGCCGGGAAGACGTATTACTGGTACGAAGTGACCATCGCCGATCCCTCGCGGCCCAAAGACAAGATGATCTTGCAGATGTTGGTGGCGGGCCTCGCGGCGGGAAACGTTCGGGGCATCGTGATGAAGAGCGGACAACAGCCCGCGATGAAGCTGCCGCCACAGATGATCCAGATGGTGAACTCTTCTCCCGGGATGAACATGGCCGCAGATCTCGCGCGCCAGTGTCAGGCGATGGAAGTCGTCGGCTGGGAGCGGGTCACCGTCCCTGGAGGCGAGTTCCGCGCGCTGCACATGCGTAGCACGGCGTCGGGGATGTTGTCCGAGGTCTGGCTGCAGCCGGATCTGCAATTCGCGATGGTGAAATCGGTGTTGAAAGATGGCGGGGCGATGGAGCTGGGAGCGCAGGGCACCGACGCCAAGTCATCGATCACGGAGACGCCGGTCGAGATGCCGGGGTTACCGGGCGCCACGCCGCCGAACTAGTCGCGTTGACGTGCTGCGGGGCGCCGTCTACTTTGACGCCGTGCCGTTAGTACTCGCCCTCCTCCTGCTCTTTCTCACCGCGTGCAGCGGGCAATTCCCGCAGTCGGTGTTCGAACCTCGATCCGATTTCAGCACGGAGCTCGCCGGGCTCTTCACGAACATCTTCTGGTGGGCGGTCGGCGTCTTCGTGATCGTCGAGACGCTGCTCTTGATCGCGATTGCGCGCTATCGCGCCCGCCCCGGCGCAGCCGAGCCCAAGCCTGTGCACGGTCATACGGCGCTCGAGATCGGCTGGACGCTCGCGCCGGCCCTGATCCTCGTGTTCATCGCCGTTCCCACGATGCGCACGATCTTCGCGACGGCAGGGCAGGCTCCGGAAGGTGCGTTGCGCGTCGAAGTCATCGGTCACCAGTGGTGGTGGGAGTACCGCTACCCGACGTTAAACATCAGCGCGTACAACGAGCTGCACCTTCCCGTGGCGACGCCGATTCAGGTGGAGATGACGTCGGCAGACGTGATCCACAGCTTCTGGGTCCCGCGGCTGGGCGGCAAGCGCGATCTCATCCAGGGGCGCACCAACCGCATCGCGTTCCGCGCCGACTCGACGGGCGAGTATTGGGGTCAGTGTGCCGAGTTTTGCGGCGCCTCGCATGCCAATATGCGGCTCCGCGTGTTCGTGCAGTCGGACTCCGCGTTTCAGCGCTGGGTGGATCAGGAGCGGGCTGCTCCGGCGACGCCGGCCAAGGGCTCGCCCGCCGAAGCCGGGCTGCAAGTCTTCCGACGCAGCGCCTGCATCGGCTGCCACACGATTGCCGGCGTCGCGCAGGGGAAGATCGGTCCTGATCTGAGCCACGTCGGGGGCCGCGCGACCATCGCCGGTGCGCTGTTCCCCAATACCTCCGAAACGCTGCATCGCTGGATCATGAATGCGCCCTCGCTCAAGCCGGGGGCGCTGATGCCGCCGCAGAACCTGTCGCCGCAGGACCTCGACGCGGTTGTAGCCTATCTGCAGAGCTTGAAATGAAGAGCTGGCTGACCACCACCGACCACAAGCGGATCGGCCTCCTCTATTTCTGGACGGCCTTCGGCTTTTTCATGATCGGTGGACTCGAGGCGCTCATCATCCGCGCCCAGCTGGTGCGTCCGGACGGTGGCCTCGGCGTGAGCGCCGAGACGTTCAATCAGCTGTTTACGATGCACGGCACGACGATGGTGTTCCTCGCGCTCATGCCGCTGTCGGCCGCGTTCTTCAATTACATCATCCCGCTGCAGATCGGCGCGCGCGACGTCGCCTTCCCGCGGCTCAATGCGTTCAGCTACTGGGTGTTCCTGCTGGGCGGGCTGTTCCTGAACGCGAGCTTTGTCGCGGGGCCGCTGTTCGGCGCGGATCGGCTGTCGGTCGCACCGGATGCCGGGTGGTTCGGGTACGCCAACCTCACGTCGCGGCAGTTTTCCCCCGGACCGAACGTCGACTTCTGGCTCCTCGGCCTGCAGATCCTGGGGATCGCGTCACTCGCCGCGGGCTTCAACTTCGTCGTCACGATTCTCAACATGCGCGCGCCCGGTATGCGGATGCTGCGCTTGCCGCCGTTCACGTGGATGACGCTCATCACCCAGTTCCTCGTGATCACCGCGTTCCCGGTGATTACCGTCGCCCTCGTCCTCTTGATGTTTGATCGCTTCTTCGGGACGCATTTCTTCCTGCCGGCGGGCGGCGGCGATCCGATCCTGTGGCAGCACCTGTTCTGGATGTTCGGGCATCCCGAGGTTTACATCCTCATTCTGCCGGCCATGGGCATCATTTCGGAGGTGTTGCCGACGTTTTCCAAGAAGCCGCTGTTCGGCTACACCGTGGTCGTGTATTCGGGCGTGGTGATCGCCTTCCTCGGCTGGAGCGTGTGGAGTCACCACATGTTCTCCACCGGCCTCGGCCCGATCGCCGATTCGGTGTTCGCCGGCACGACCATGCTCATCGCCATTCCCACCGGGGTGAAGATCTTCAACTGGATCGGCACGCTCTGGGGTGGGCAGATCCGGTTCACGACCTCGCTGCTGTTCGCGGTCGGCTTTATCGCGATGTTCATCATCGGCGGGCTGTCGGGCGTGACCCACGCCTCCGCGCCGTCCGATCTGCAGCAGACCGACACGTATTACGTGGTCGCCCACATCCATTACGTCTTGTTCGGTGGCACCATCCTGGGACTGTTCTCGGGGATCTACTACTGGTGGCCGAAGATGACCGGCCGGTTTCTATCGGAGCGGATGGGCAAGGTGCATTTCTGGCTCACGCTGATCGGGATGAACCTGGCGTTCTTCCCGATGCACTTCTCCGGCCTGCTCGGCATGCCGCGGCGGATTTACACCTACTCGGCCGATCTGGGCGTCGCCCGCTTCAACCAGCTGTCCACCATTGGCGCTTTTCTCATCGGGATCGCCACGCTCGTCTTCTTCTGGAACCTGCTGCGCACCCGTAGGCGGCCGAGCAACGCGCCGGCGAATCCGTGGGGCGGCGCGACGCTGGAATGGGCGATTTCATCGCCGCCGCCGGTCTACAACTTCACCGTGATTCCCACCGTGACGAGCCGTCTTCCGCTGTGGCAGACCGAGCGCCACGCGCCGATGGCGCCGCTGCCCGATCGGCCGCCCGCGCCGATTCACGTGCCGGGCGGTTCCTGGTGGCCGATGATTACGGCGTTCGGCCTCCCCATCATTGCGATCGGCGCGCTCGCTCACCTGATCCCCATCGTCCTCGCCGGCGCGGCGGTCGTGATCGTCGGGATCTACCGCTGGGCCTATGAGCCCTTCGAGATGTAGATGACACACGGATCGACGCACGCGACGAGTATGGGGGTCGACAACCGCAAGATGGCCTTCTGGGCCTTCATTGGCTCGGAATGCCTGCTCTTCGGCTCGCTGATCGCGACGTATCTGGTTTACAAAGGCAGAAGCCTCGTCGGTCCATACCCGCACGAGATTCTGAATATCCCGTTCACGTCGTTCAGCACGTTCGACTTGCTCATGTCGAGTCTCGCGATGGTGCTCGCGCTTGCGGCGGTACAGCGCGGCGACATGAAGCAGGGCAAGCTGTGGCTGTTCGTCACCGCGCTGCTCGGGCTGATCTTTTTGGGAGGCCAGTTCTGGGAGTTCAGCCACTTCGTGCACGAGGGACTCGGCCTGACCACGAACCTGTTCGGCTCGACGTTCTACGTGCTGACGGGGACGCACGGTGCGCACGTCACCGTGGGCGTGATCTGGCTGCTGACGCTCTGGATCCAGGCGTTACGCGGCAAGCTCGGACCGCAGAACGCACTCACCGTCGAGATCACCGGGCTGTATTGGCACTTCGTGGACGTCGTGTGGATCGTGATCTTTACCGTTGTGTACCTGATTCAATGAGGCAACAGGAATGACCGAACAGACGGGCGCCCACGCCACGACGGGCACGTATCTGCGGATCGCCGCGATCCTCGTGATGATCACGCTGATCGAAGTGGGCGTTTTCTACGTTCCCGCCTTCCAAAGCGTCCTCGTGCCGGTCTTGCTGGTGCTGTCGGCCGTGAAGTTCACGCTCGTGGTGATGTTCTATATGCACTTGAAATTCGATAATCGCTTCTTCGCGTTCTTATTTGGCGGACCGCTGCTGCTGGGTTTTGCCGTGGTCGTGAGCCTCCTCTTGATCTTCTATGGAGCGATTCGCCTTCGCACTGGCATGTGAGCCCCTGGAATAGGTGGGATCTTCATCCCAGCGTGATCATAGGGCTCGCTCTCCTGGGCGGGCTCTACGTCTTTTTAGGCGGTCTCACGTCGGCACGTCGGCACGTCGCAAGCTTCGTCGGTGCGCTGGCGGTGTTGTTCCTTGCCCTCAACGGGCCGCTGCACAATCTCTCCGATACCTATCTCTTCTGCGCGCACATGGCGCAGCACCTGTTGCTGACGCTGGTGTTCCCACCGCTGCTGCTGTACGGCACGCCGGCGCACGTCATCCGGCCCTTGCTGCGCCCGCGGTGGGTGATGGCCCTGGGGCGAGTCGTCACGCGGCCGCTGGCGGCGGCGCTGGTGTTCACGGGTCCGATCGTGATCTGGCACGTGCCGAGTCTCTACGAGGCTGCGCTCCGTCACCACAACCTGCACATCGTCCAGCACGTCGTATTTCTGACGACGGCGGTGATCATGTGGTGGCCGGTGCTGTCCCCCGTACCCGAGCTGCCGCGGATCCCGCACCTGCTCCAGATGCTGTACCTGTTTCTGTTGGGCATCCCGATGTCGGTGACCGGGGCGCTGATCACGCTGTCCGACTCGGTCCTCTATCCCTTTTACGCGGCGGCACCGAGGGTGGGCCGGTTATCGGCGCTCTACGATCAACAGACCGGTGGCTTGCTGATGTGGGTGCTGGGCGGATTGATGCTGTGGATCGTGATGACTGTGATCTGGTTCCGATACTCCATCTGGGATCAACGGGGCGACGCCGAAACCAAAGTCCCTGACGAAGCCTACTCCCCGTCCTCGGTTTCGCCGAGGGGGTGACGGCGCAACTCCTCTCCGATTCGAGGATGCTCCCGCCAGAGGTAATAGCCCATTGCGAAAGCGGCCAATCCATTGCCGATCGCGACGTTCCACCACGCCAGGTAGCCGAGGAGCGGTTTGGCGAGCAGGGCCACGAGGATGTAGAATCCCACCTCGAAGAAGCAGAAGCCCACGATCACGAGAAACAGGGTAGAGGGCGCGTACTCGACCTCGGCGGCCAGGGCGGCGGCGACGCAGCCCACGACCACGAACGCGCTGACGTGAATCATCGTATACCCGAAGATGCGGGCGGGCTCGATGATGACGTGCTCCGATCCCGTCGCCCCCCAGAATACTGCGCTGCCGAGCATGGCCGGTGTGAAGAGCGGCTGGCCGTTGATCAAGTCCACGGCGAGAAACCAGACTGCGACGGCCGCCGCCCCGATGCATCCGGCGATGAAGCCTTCGCGCAGAATGCGGTTCAAGTCCATGTCGGCTCAATATATCGCCGGACGGATGGGCTGCTAGATTAAGGCCCCATGATCGTGACACGGCGCCCGCTCTTTTACGGATCGTGCCTCCTCGTCGGGACGTTGTTGTTCGGCGTCGCGGGCGCCAATCATCCGATCCTCACCGGCGATGGCGCCGCGCAGCTCGGCATGATCGCGCAGACGAGCGGCTGGCGCCTCATGCACTGGGCGCTGCTGTTCGGTCTCGCATTCATGTACGCTGGGTTGGTCGGCGTGGGACTGCGTCACACCGAAACCGCCGGGGCGACGCCGGCTCGCGCGGGCGCGTTGATCGGAGCGTTCGCATTCGCGGTCTGGTCCCTCAACATTCTTTTCATGGTCGGCGCGGGCTGGCAGCTCGCCCACGCGTACACCGCGTCCGACACGGGACTCACCGGCACGCATGCGGTGTTCGTGTACGACATGCTCCATCCCATGGGACTCGCGGCCGAGCGGCTCGCGACGTTCTTGCTAGGACTCGTGGCCTACACGTTCGGTTGGACGATCCGCAACGGCGGAGTCTGGCCGAAATGGCTGGCGTGGATAGCGTGGGGAGTGGCACTGGTTGACGGCGTCGTCGCCATAGTATTCAGCGAGTTCTCGCCGATCATGTACTACGGCCAGGCGCTGTTCGTCATCTGGCTGGCGGCGACCGCCGTCGTAATGCTGGCGGAGCGCCGTCAGCCACAATAAAAAGGGCCCTCGGTTGAGGGCCCCTATTCTAGTGCGACTTGAGCGTGAACTACTGTCTGCGTAACCGCACGACCCGCGGTTGCCAGCCGTCCCCGGTCCGTGACAGCACCGTGAGCATCAAGATGTCACCGGATCTCGTGGATGCCAGCGCTCTGTGAAGCTCTGCCCGGGTTCGTGTGGCCTGGCCATTGACGCGGAGGATGATATCGGGGCCTCCGATACTGGCATCGGCGAGTCGTTCGTAAGCGGGACCATCCGGAGAGACCTGCGTGACCACAAGGCCGCCTCCGCTCCGGATCACCGGGCTGAGTTGGGCATCACGCGCATCCTCCTGCGAGAGCGGCTCCACCGAGATGCCAAGCGCCTGCTCAGATGGGGCTGAATCCCGGCTTGGGCGGTCTTCATTGGTGTTAGCCGTTTCCGATTCGCTGCCAGGCGCCGCGGTCAGCGTGACCGGAATTGTCTTCCTTGCGCCTCCCTTCCTCGCCACCGTAACCTGGACGGTCTCACCGGGCTTCTTAAACCCAACACGCTGCTGTAGCTGGGCGACCGCTTCGACCGGCTGACCGTCGATCGCGATGATGACATCCCCCTCTTGAAGACCAGCGCGCTTGGCAGGAGCGTCGTCGGTCGTGAATCCCTGCACGACCGCGCCCTTGATGTCAGGCAGCTTGACGTCCTCCGCATCCTCTTGCCGCACCGGCAGTACCGACACGCCTATGACGGATCGCTCGACATGGCCGGTCGCAATCAGCTGTGTCATCACGGTCTTGGCGATGTTGATCGGGATCGCAAACCCGTACCCGTTATACAACCCGGTCTCACTGGCGATGGCCGAATTGATGCCGATGACCTCGCCGCGCACGTTGACCAACGGTCCTCCCGAATTGCCGGGATTGATGGCCGCGTCTGTCTGGATGAAGTCTTGAATCGCAAGCCCGCCTGAATTCAGCCCCTGTAACCCCCGGCCCTTGGCACTCACGATTCCTGCCGTCACCGTGAACGTGAAGGCCTCACCGAGCGGATTACCGATCGCGAGTACCCAGTTGCCGATCTTGGTGGAGTCAGCATCGCCGAGCCGCACCGTGGGCAACCCGGTTGTCTGGATCTTGATGACGGCGATGTCCGTGTTCGGATCCGTGCCAATTGTCTTGGCGGTGAACTCCCGGTTGTCGAGCAGCCGCACCGTCACGCGGTCCGCGCCTTGGACGACGTGATTGTTGGTCAGGATGTAGCCGTCCTGGGAGACAATGAAACCCGACCCGGATCCCTGCTCGACCTGGGGACGGCGCGGGGCGTTGAAGAAGTCGTCGAAACTCGGCACACGCCGGCTGGAGACCCGCTCGCGGCGCTCTGATTTGATGAATACCACCGCCGGCTTCACATGCTCGGCGACCGAGGCAAAGGCGTCGCCTAGATCGACCGCCGCCTTCGCTTGCGGTAGCGGCCGGCTCGTGTCCTGGAGCACTGACCGGACCGCGGCTTCGCCGCGCGTCGGCAAGCGGAACGCCGAGGCGAATGCCAGACCCAGCGCAAACGCCATTGCCACCAACGTGCCGAATTTCAACCAATCCCGCGTCTTCCCCGACATCAGCGCCCCCTTTTAAGACTTCTTCGATTTATCGTCGTCCATGATTTCGTAATCAGCATCCACGACCTTGTCATCTTTCTTTGATTCGGCCCCAGGTTGCGCCCCCGCCGCCCCTTCGCCACCCGGCGCGCCCGCATCGGCCGTCCCACGCGCCGCGTACAGTGACGCGCCCGCCGCTGAATATGCCTGCTGCAGCTCGTCCAGTGCTTTGCTGATTTCGTCAGCATTTCCGCTGCGCAGGGCCGCCTGCGCCGCCTGAATGGCGGCATCGAGCCGGGATTTGAGGCCCGCCTCCAGCTTATCGACCCACTCCTTGGACTCTTTGGTCACCTGGTAAACCATGTTATCGAGCCGGTTACGCTGCTCGATCACATCGCGCCGCTTCTTGTCTTCCTGCGCGTGCGCTTCGGCGTCCTTCACCATCTTGTCGATGTCCTTATCTGCGAGTCCGGACGACGCCTCGATCCGGATCTTCTGCTCCTTGCCCGTCGCCTTGTCCTTGGCTGAAACGTGCAAGATACCGTTCGCGTCGATGTCGAACGTCACCTCGACCTGCGGGATGCCGCGCGGAGCCGGTGGAATACCGGTGAGCTGGAACTTGCCGATGGTGCGGTTGTCCTGCGCCATCTGGCGCTCGCCCTGCAGCACATGGATTTCGACCGTCGTCTGGTTGTCCTCAGCCGTCGAGAATACCTCAGACTTCTTGGTCGGAATCGTGGTGTTGCGGGGGATGAGGACCGTCGTCACGCCACCCAGCGTCTCGATGCCGAGCGACAGCGGTGTGACATCGAGCAGCAGGACGTCCTTCACCTCGCCGGCGAGCACGCCCCCCTGAATCGCGGCCCCGATCGCCACCACTTCGTCGGGGTTCACGCCCTTGTGGGGCTCCTTGCCGAAGAAGCTCTTGACGATCTCCTGGACCTTCGGCATGCGCGTTTGGCCACCGACCAGGATGACTTCGTTGATGTCGCCCGGCTTGAGGCCGGCGTCCGTCAGGGCCTGCTGCATCGGCGGAATCGTCCGCTTCACCAGATCGTCCACCAGCTGTTCGAGTTTCGCACGCGTGAGCGAGAGATTCAGGTGCTTCGGACCGGACTGATCGGCGGTGATGAAGGGGAGATTGATTTCGGTCTGCATCACGGTCGACAGCTCCATCTTCGCCTTTTCGGCGGCTTCCTTCAGCCGCTGCAGCGCCATCGGATCCTTGGAGAGGTCGATTCCCTGGTCACGCTTGAACTCTCCCACCAACCATTCCATGACCCGGGCATCGAAATCGTCGCCACCCAGGTGGGTGTCGCCGTTCGTGCTCTTCACCTCGAACACGCCTTCGGCGAGCTCGAGGACCGAGATGTCGTAGGTACCGCCGCCCAGGTCGTAGACCGCGATCTTCTCTTCCTTCTTCTTGTCGAGTCCGTACGCGAGGGCGGAAGCCGTCGGCTCATTGATGATGCGGACCACGTCGAGGCCCGCGATCTTGCCGGCGTCCTTCGTCGCCTGCCGCTGCGAGTCGTTGAAGTATGCCGGCACGGTGATGACCGCCTTCTCGACCTTGTGGCCGAGGTAGTCTTCGGCAGTCTGCCGCATCTTCTGGAGAATCATGGCCGAAATCTCGGGCGGCGCGTACTGCTTGCCGCTGATTTCTACAGCGACCAGTCCGTTCTGGCCGCGGACCACTTTGTACGGAACGCGCTTGATCTCTTCGCTGACCTCTTCGTAGCGCCGTCCCATGAAGCGTTTGATCGAGAAGACCGTGTTCTGCGGGTTGGTCACCGCCTGCCGCTTGGCTACCTGCCCAACGAGTCGCTCACCGTCTTTCGTGAAGGCGACCACCGAGGGGGTTGTCCGCCCGCCCTCGGCGTTGGGGATGACAACGGGATCGCCACCTTCCATGACCGCTACGACGGAATTGGTCGTCCCGAGGTCAATGCCAATGATCTTCTCAGCCATACTTTCAGCTCCTGTAGGGGATTTGATGCCGGCCCGATGCTGCGCGTCGCAGAGGGCAAGCATCGTGCCCGGAAAAGGTGCCAAAGAGGCAGGAATCAGGAGACGGGAGCAAGGATCTGGGGCTTCCCACTCCTGACTCCTGACTTCAGACTCCTAGATCCATGTTCCCGTACAAGGACGAGAACCCCACCGAGCGCCCCGCTGTCATCACCGTTTCCATAATCATCGCGAATGTGCTCGCCTTCCTTCTTGTACAAGGGGCAGGGGCGCAGGGGCCGCTGGCCCGGTCAGTCTGCGACCTCGGTCTCATCCCGGCCGAAATCCTTCATAACGCCCGCCCCGGGAGTGGCGTGGAGCTCGCCCCCGGCGTGGTGTGCATGGTGAATGCAGTACCGAAGTACTGGACCGTGATTACCTCGATGTTCATGCACGGCGGCTGGTTTCACCTCATCGGGAACATGCTGTTCATGTGGGTCTTCGGGAACAACATCGAGGACGCGATGGGGCACGGGAAGTTTCTCATCTTCTACCTGCTGTGCGGGGTCGTGGCCGCCGCCACGCAGACGTTCATCAGTCCCCATTCGATCGTACCTATGATCGGCGCGTCGGGAGCGATCAGCGGCGTCCTGGGTGCGTACCTGTTGCTCTATCCCCGGGTGCGCGTGCACACGCTGATCATCCTGCCGATCTACATCACGACCGTCGCGCTCCCCGCCTGGGTGATGCTGGGCTATTGGGGGCTGATCCAGCTGCTCAGCGGGCTCGGCAGTCTCCGCGAGATCGACAAGGGCGGCGTCGCGTTCTTCGCGCACGTCGGCGGCTTTATCGCGGGGCTGGTGCTGGTGCGGCTGTTTGCGTCGGATGAGGTGCTGCGCCGCCGGCCGACGCAGCCGGAGTCGTACTATCGCTATCGCAGCTAGCCCTCAGCATGGTGCTTTATCGATTTCCCTTCCACTAGAAAGACAACGTCCTCGGCAATATTCGTCGCCAGGTCGGCGACACGCTCTAGGTTCCGGCTCACCAGCGGGAACGATCGGGCGACTCGCGAGGAGCCGCTCGGCCGATTGCGCGATGTTGACGGCGTGATCGCCGACGCGCTCCAGGTCGTTGGAGATCTTCATCGCGGCGGTGAGGAAGCGCAGGTCGCGGGCCATCGGCTGCTGGGTCGCGAGCAGCCGGATCACCGTCTCCTCGACCTCGAGCTCGAGCTTGTCGATGTCCTTATCGCCGAGGATGACCTGACTCGCTTTGTCGCCGTCGCGCTGCAGCACCGCTTCCACAGCCGCGGCGAGGGCGGCCTGCGCCTCACCCGACATGTTGAGCAGCGCGACTTTGAGCTCCGACAGCTCGTCGTGGAAATGCCGATGACTCGCTTGTGCATTCATCCGAACCTTCCGGTTATGTACGCTTCAGTGCGTTCGTCGGTGGGCCGAGTAAAGACCTGCTGCGTCACGCCGAACTCCACCAGGCGGCCCACGTAGAAGAATCCCGTGTAATCTGAAACCCGTGCCGCCTGCTGCATGTTGTGCGTCACGATAACGATCGTGTACGTCTTTTTCAGTTCCACGAGCAGCTCTTCGATACGCTGGGTCGCAATGGGATCCAGTGCCGAGCAGGGCTCGTCCATTAACAGGACCTCCGGCTCGTTCGCCAGCGCCCGCGCGATGCACAGGCGCTGTTGCTGTCCGCCGGAGAGCGCCGTCCCCGGCTCGCGCAGCCGGTCGGAGACTTCGTCCCACAATGCTGCCTGCCGCAGGGCGCGCTCGACGCGGTCGGGAAGCTCGCGCGCCGGGGCGAGGGCGTTCAGCCGCGGGCCGTAGGCAACGTTGTCATACACGGGTTTGGGAAACGGATTGGGCCGCTGGAACACCATGCCGATGCGGCGCCGCAAGGCCACGACGTCGGTCCCTGGCGCGAAGATCGAGCCCTCATCGAGCAGGATGTCTCCCTCGTGCCGCGCACCCGGCGTGAGATCGTGCAGCCGGTTGACGGAGCGCAGGAACGTCGTCTTGCCGCAGCCCGACGGCCCGATCAGCGCGGTGATCGCGTTGGGCGGAATGGCGCACGAGACCTCATGCAACGCCTGCGTCGGGCCGTACCAGAAGCTGTAGGCCTGGGACTCCAGGACGGCCGTCGTTCGCACAGCGCTCATCCAAACCGCCCGGTGATGTACGCCTCAGTCTGCTCGACCTTCGGCTTGGTGAAGAGTTCGTCGGTGCGTCCGACCTCGATGAGGCTACCGAGATACATGAACGCCGTACAGTCGGAGACGCGTGCCGCCTGCTGCATGTTGTGGGTCACGATCACGATCGTGTAGAGGCGCTTCAATGCGTGGCACAGCTCTTCGATGCGTTGCGTTCCCGCGGGGTCCAGTGAGGCTGTGGGCTCGTCGAGCAGCAGAATCTCCGGCTGGGGAGCGACCGCGCGCGCGATGCAGAGCCGCTGCTGCTGTCCACCCGACAAATCGAGCGCACTGGTGTGCAGCCGATCCTTCACTTCCTCCCACAGCGCCGCCTGTTGCAGCGCGCGGGACACGGCATCGTCCAGCTCCGGTCTCGGCTTGCGTCCGTTGACCTTGAGCCCCGCAGCGACGTTGTCGTAGATCGACATCGTCGGGAACGGCGTGGGACGCTGGAAGACCATCCCGATGCGGCGCCGCAGCTCGACCGGATTCACATCGGGAGCGTAGATGTTCACGGTGTCGAGCAAGACTTCGCCATCGACGGTCGCGCCCGCGGTCAGCTCGTGCATGCGGTTCAGGCAGCGGAGCAGCGTGCTCTTGCCGCATCCCGACGGGCCGATGATCGCCGTGACGGTGTTCGCGGGGAACAGGAGGGACACATCCCGCACCGCGCGATGTTGTCCGAACAGCGCCGTGAGATGGGCTGTCTCGAGCCGCAGCCGAGTGTTAGCGGATGCTACCATAGCGTTGCCGCGTGACCCAACGGGCGGCGAGCGAGATGATCAGCACCAGCCCCATCAGCACGAGCGCGGATGCCCACGCGATCCGATGCCACTCATCGAACGGGCCGGTGGCGTACACGTAGATCTGGAGTGACAGGGTCTGCATCGGCTGGTTGACGTTCACCGTGAAGTTCAGGTTGCCCAGCGCCGTGAAGAGGAGCGGCGCGGTCTCCCCCGCAATGCGGGCGATTCCCACGAGGCAGCCGGTGACGATGCCGCCCATCGCGGTGCGCGCCACGACTTTCAGCGACGTCCGCCAGCGCGGGTACCCGAGCGCCAGCGCCGCCTCGCGCAACGAATTGGGCACCAGGCGCACCATCTCCTCGGTGGTGCGCGCCAGCATCGGGATCATCAGGATCGCGAGCGCGACACTGCCCGCGAGCGCCGAGAAGTGTCCGGTCGGCTTGACGATGAACGTCCACCCCACGATGCCGACGACGATCGACGGCGTCCCATTCAAGACGTCCGCGATGAATCGCACCAGGAACCCCAGCCGTCCGGAGCCGTACTCGGCCAGATACATCCCCGCGCCGACGCCGATCGGCACCCCGATCAACGCGGCAACCCCGACGATGATCGCGGTCCCCACGATGGCGTTGGCCACACCGCCCCCCGATTGTCCTGCGGGCACGGGGCTCTTGGTGAAGAACGCCCAGTCGATCGACGAGGCGCCCTTCACGATGAGATTGCCCAGGATCAGCACCAGGGCGAGCACCGCGGTGAACGAGAGGATGACGACGAGCGCCGTCATGATGCGGCTCGTTAGGTGGCGGCGAAACGCGCTCGCGCTCACAGTGCTCGGCTTCCCACCGCTGCGCCGCGCGCGACGCGCCAGATCAGAATGCGCGCGATGGCGTTCACTGCCACCGTCAACACAAAGAGGATCAGGCCGACTTCCATGAGGGCGGACTGGTACGTAGCGGTGGTCGCTTCACTGAACTCGTTTGCGATTGCGGCCGCCATCGTGTAGGCCGGCTGGAGCAGCGACACGCTGATGTCGTGGCGGTTTCCGATCACCATCGTCACCGCCATCGTCTCTCCCAGCGCGCGGCCGAGACCGAGGATGATGGCGCCGATCAATCCGGCGCGCCCGTACGGCAGCACGGCCGAGCGTACGGCTTCCCAGCGCGTCGCGCCCATCGCGAGTGCCGCTTCGCGCTGGCTCGTGGGGACGGCGAGCAGCACTTCGCGCGATACGGCGGCGATGTACGGCACGATCATGATCGCGAGAATGACACCACCTGCCAGCAGCGAATTGCCATAGAACACGCCCTGGAGGAACGGCGTCCAACCGAACACCGCTTTGAGCGGCGGCACGACGTAGCTGCGCAGAAAGGGAATCAGGACAAAGATCCCCCACATGCCGTAGACGACGCTGGGAATCGCGGCGAGCAGCTCGACCAGAAAGGCCACCGGCTGGCGCAGCCGGCGCGGCGCGAACTCCGTCAGGAAAATCGCCACGCTGAGGGCGAGCGGCACAGCGATCAGCAATGCCAGCAGGGACGACGCCAGCGTGCCGAAGATCATGGGCGCCGCGCCGTACACCTCGCTCACGGGATCCCAGGTTGACGTCACGAGGAATGACGCACCGAACCGCTTGACCGCCGGCCATGCGTTCGTGAACAGGACGCCGAGGATGATGACGATCAGCAGCGGGAGGGCGAGCGCGAATCCGGTCAGCACCTGCCGATAAATGCGGTCGCTGCGATCTCTGCCGAGGAGGGGACTGGTCATCGCGCCGGAAACCTACCGGCGCTCCATGGACTGTCC
Organism: Gemmatimonadota bacterium; assembly: GCA_003223395.1. Taxonomy (GTDB): domain Bacteria; phylum Gemmatimonadota; class Gemmatimonadetes; order Gemmatimonadales; family GWC2-71-9; genus 20CM-2-65-7. The sequence goes on from QHUZ01000022.1 coordinate 23,652, forward strand.
GTCACAGCGGTGTAACGGAATTGTCACCGAGAGGAGGGCGCCTCCCGGTGACAATTCCGCCTGCTTACAGGACTGCGCGACCGCCTGCGGTGACGCTCTTGAGGTGCGCCTGAATCCAGGGGCGCAGCTGCTGCGGCAGCGGGGCGTAACCGAGCTCCGGGGCTTTCGCCTGGCCCTCGCTCTCCGCCCACCAGATGAACTGCACCAGCGACCGCGCCTTCGCCGTGTCGCTGTAGCTCTTGTGCACCAGCAGCCAGGTGAAGCTCGCGGCTGGATACGCCCGCGCGCCCGGCGAGTTGGTGATCGAAACCCGGAAGTCGGTATTCGGGCCCATCTCCTTCATTGCACCGGCGGCAGCGGCAGTCACCGACTCGAGCGAGGCGGTGATCCAGTTGCCCGACTGATTCTTCAGCACCGCGAACGGCATCTTGTTGATCAGGGCGTATCCGAGCTCGATGTAGCCGATCGCGCCCGGCGTCTGCCGGACGGTTGCGGCGACACCTTCATTGCCCCGGCCACCGAGACCGACCGGCCAGCTGACCGACGTGCCCTTGCCGACCTTCTGGGCCCACTCGGGGCTGACCTTCGAGAGGTAGTCGGTCCAGACGAACGACGTGCCCGAGCCGTCGGAGCGGTGCACGACGATGATGTCCTGGTTCGGCAGCGTGACGCCGGGATTGATGCTTGCCAACCGGGCGTCATTCCACTTCGTGACTTTGCCGAGGAAGATGTCTGCGAGGACGTCAGGCGAGATGCGAATCGGCTGCGAAACCTCGGGCAGCGTGTATGCCGCCACGACCGCGCCCAGCACCATCGGGATGTGGAGCACGTTGCCCTGGATCGCGGTGATGGCCGAGTCGCTCATCGGAGCGTCGGTGGCGCCAAAATCGACAGTGCCGTCCGAGAACTGACGAATGCCGCCGCCAGATCCGATCGACTGATAGTTCAACTTCACGTCGGGATGCGACTGATTGTACGTGAGCATCCAGTCCGAATAGATGATGTTCGGGAACGTCGCCCCGGCGCCGTTCAGCGTGACCTGCGCGGCCGCCGGGAGGGCGGTGCCGAGCAGGGCGGCGAGGGAGAGATAGCGTGTGGGCTTCACAGAGGTTGTCCTCTCGTCAGGGTCGGGTTTCAGAACACGAACTGCGCTTGAAACAGCGCTTGATTGGTTGCAGTCGCGCCGCTCTCAAACGACTGGCGATCGAGGTCTGCGAGCAGCCGCACGTTGGGCGACAGCTGATACGAGACGCCGCCGATGATGCGGGTGTTTTTGTTGTTGGCGACGGACGTATTGGGATCGACGATATCGACGCGCCCGATCACCGCAATCTTGCTGTTCGTCAAGTGATAGACCCCGAACGCGCTAATGATGCTCCCGGTCTGCGTCGAGTCTTTCCTGGAGACGTACTCTCCGGCGAGTGTCAGCAGTTGTGACCGGTAAGAGACCTGGCCGAGGAAGCGGTTGCGGTCATTGCCGGCGAATGCGGGCCCGTATTTGCCCACGCCCGCGTACCCCGTGAGGCGCAGGCCCCCAACGCGGCTGGCGTCGTTCGTCGTCATGACTCGGACCGAGACACGCGCCTCGAGATCCTTGTGGAAGTCGCCGGTGCCGCCCGAGTAGCCTTCCCCGTTGACGACCGCGACCTGGCCGTTCACCTGGTCATTGTTCCATTTGCCGTCCACTCCGAAGCCGATGTCCGACGACGTCAAGGCGCCGTTGCGGTCGACCGCGATTGTGCCCTGCATGCGGTAGTCCCACAGTGTTTCCTCGAAGTCCACGAACGGCGTCTGCATCATGCCTAGCTTGTAGGTGAGGCTGCTGCCGGATGGCGTCCACGCCGCGAAGGCGTACTTGAGGCGGACCACCTGGTTCGTGACGCCGCTCGGGATGATGTCGGCCGTCACCCGGGTGGTGATGCCGCCTGAAAAGCGGCCAAGGACGTTCACGTACGCGCGCGTGACGTCGAAGGTGTTGGTGTGAACCGCGGCGTCTGTGTACTGATACTGCGTGTAGACGACGCCTCCGACGGTTACTTGCGGGGCCTGCGCAGCGGGCGCCTGCGCTGCCGCAGGCAGCGCGACGATGCTCAGTGCGCTCAGCACTGCCAAGAGCCTTGCGTGCACGGTCACTCCTCAAGACGTGGGTAAATGTTGACTGCGCTCACGGGTGGAAACCTGGTCAGTCGGCATCACTGGCGTGAGTCGGCGTTGTCACGATTTCGTAACAGCCACACGCGCAGATAGCGGAGCCGTGCTGGCCTCCGCTACCTGGGCACCCGGACGGTCGGCCGTGCAATCCGCCGCCGGGCACAGAGAGGACGATTAGCGCAGAAAGAGGGCGGACGCGCCGATAGCGCCGGCCAGCCCAAGTACTACGCGGCGAACGGGGCCGCTCCCGTGCCCGCCAGAACGGCCGCGCTCGCGTACTGCTTGAGCAGCGCGATGCTCTCGCGGAAGCCGCCCGCATCGGCGGCACCGACCGCCAGACCGGAGGCCATCGCTTCGAGGGCCACGAGGCCGCACGTCGCGGTTCGGGATGGGAGCACACAGATGTCCGCGCTCGCATAAACGTCCGCGAGCTTGTCGCGATCGAGGAAGCGCGCGACGACGGCGAACTGGGGCAGCGACAGCCGGATCGCCGGATACGGCGGGAAGGACGCGGACGGAATGCGCAGCTGCGTCGGGTCCAGACTCGCGTAGCCAGGATACCGCGGTGCGACGATCGCGACGTTGTGGCCGAATTCGCGGAGCACATTCGCGATCCGGACGACCACTGTCGTGACGCCGTTGACCTGCGGCGTGTAGGTGTCGGTGACGAGCGCAATTCGCACGCGCCAATGTTGCGCGCGGCCGGTCAACGGTCGGTGACGTACGCGTTACGGCTGTGTAACGAGGGCTAAGTCGCGAAGTACAAAAGGATTGTGGTGCCGCGGCCGAGCTCGCTCTCGGCTTCGACGCGGCCGCCATGAGCCTCGACGAGGTGTTTGACGATGGCCAAGCCGAGCCCGGTGCCGCCTTCCTGGCGCGACCGACCGGGGTCCACGCGGTAGAAGCGCTCGAAGATGCGGGGCAGGTGATCCGCCCCAATGCCGGAGCCGGTGTCACTGACTCGCACGACAATGTGGTCTCCGGCTCGCTGCGCGGCGACCCGGATCTTGCCGCCCTGCGGCGTGTGCCGAAGGGCGTTGTCGAACAGGTTCGTGAAGATCTGCCGCAGTGCCTCGGGGTCGCTGTCGATGGACGCCGCGTGCGTTGCGCTCTCGAACGCAATCTCCCGGCTCGCGGCGCGCTCGGCGAACGGACGCCATGCCTCACGTGCGGCCGCCTCGACGTCAACCGGTCGCGGTTCGGGCTCCCAGGCTCCCGATTCGATGCGCGACAGATCGAGCAGGTCATCGACCAGGCGCTGCATGCGGCGAGCATTCTCGACGATCGTTTGGGCGAAGCCCGTGGCCTGCGCGTCCAGCGACTCGCTCGCCAGCGTTTCGGCGTAGCCGGCGATCGCCGTTAGCGGCGTCTTCAGCTCGTGCGACACGTTCGCCACGAAATCGCGCCGGACGGTTTCGAGGCGCCGCAGGCTCGTGACGTCACTGAGCACGAGGAGTGTGCCGCCTTCGGCCAGCGGCCGCGCGGAGAAGACGACGGTGCGGTCCCCGAGGTCCAGCTCCCGTCCCTCGACGACCGCGCCGGTCAGGACCTCGCGCATGAGCGCGCGATGCGCGCGGTCGTGGAACAGCTCGCCGAGCGGCGGCAGCGGCTCCGTCTCGCCATAGCCGAGCAGCTGGCGCGCCGCCGCGTTGGTTTCGATGACGACGCCACGCCCGTCGGCGGCGAGGACGCCGTCCGACAGCGCTTCGAGGAGCGTGCGGGATTCCTCGCGCTCGCGCCGCAAGTCGTCGAAGCGCCGCTCCAGCTCGTGGTGCATGGCTCGGAGCGAGTCCACGTGATGCGCCAGCTCCGGCACCCGTACGTCCGGGAATTCGGCCGGACGACCGGCGGCGATGTCCCGGGCCGCGTCCGCGATGCGCAGCAGCGGCCGCGCGAGCGCGCGGGCGAGCAGCCACGCGACGAAGCCTGCGGCGACCAGCATCAGGAGTCCGGCGACCGCGACCGCACGTTGTACCGCGTGGACCTGCGCGTCTACCACGGCCAGCGTCGTGGAGACACGCGTGATCGCAATTCCGGAAGGTCCGTCGCGGACCGCCACGTACAGCTGGCGTTCGTTGGTCGACACGCTCAGGCGCTCGTTCATTCCGACGCCACGCGCCGAGTCGAACGCCGCGCGGACCTCGGGGCGGTTGCGATGATTCTCGAGGCGAGGAAGGGCATCGCGGCCGAATTCCGTGTCGCCGCGGACGTGGCCCGCGGAGTCGATGAGGGTCACGCGACGTCCCAGCCGCGCGCCCGCGAGCGCGGCGAAGTCCGGCCAGTGCGAGGAATCGGGCGGAGTGACGGTGGCGACTAGTCGCGCTTCGCGTTCCAGCTCGTTGGCGATCTGCTGCTCGAGGTGCCGCCGGAGCAGCACGTCGGTGGCGAGGATGGATCCCACGACCGCGGCAGTCACGAGCAATCCGATGCTCGCGAAGAGCCGCGTGGCGAGTCTCATGTGCGACGGCGCCGCGGAGCGGGCGTAGGTCGCTTTGGCGGGGTGACCGGCTCGCGGAACCGGTAGCCGACGGCGCGCACGGTTTCGATCCAATCACCGGCCGCGCCGAGCTTGGTGCGGAGGCGTTGGACGTGCATGTCCACCGTACGCGTCTGAATGTCGGGCTGCGCTTGCCAGACCGATTCGAGCAGCTGCGAGCGCGACTGTACCCGGTCACGGCGCTCGATCAAGCGCTCGAGCAGCTTGAACTCCGTGGCGGTGAGCTCGACTTCCTTGCCGTCCGCGGTGACGCGATGGGCCGTGCGGTCGACGACGATCGGGCCGCCGACCAACCGGCCGCCGGCCGCCACCGGTGGCGCGGCGAGACGACGCAGGATCGCGCCGACCCGCAGCACCAGCTCCTTGGGGGAGAAGGGCTTGGCCAGGTAGTCGTCGGCGCCGAGGGAGAGGCCCTTGATGCGATCGGGCTCTTCTTTGCGGGCCGTCAACAGCAACACGCCGACGTCGCGCGTCTCGTCGCGACGGCGCAACTCCGCGAGCACCTCGAATCCGGAGTGCCCCGGCAGCATGAGATCGAGGACGACCAGATCGGGGCGTTCCTCGCGGGCCGAACGGAGCGCGTCCGCGCCGGTGCCGGCGGTGGTGACGCGGTAGCCGTCCTTTGCAAGGTGATACGCGACGAGCGCCGTGATATCGGGCTCGTCGTCCACGACGAGGATGCGATGTGGGGCGGCTGCCGCCGACTCATTCGCCATGAGCAGGCCGGAAGGTAGCGCGGGCGACGCTCGTTTCGCAATTTTGAGCGCACTATGCACCTCTTCTCTGCGTTGCTCATCGCGCTTCAGGCGGCTTCCGTTCCCGATACCGCGCACATCGTCGTCGTCGCTACGACCGACGTGCACGGGCGGGTCTTCGGCTGGGACTACGTTCGTGACGCCGCCGCCCCGGGCGGACTCTCGCGCGCCGCCACCGCGCTCGAGACCCTACGTGCTCGCTATCCCGGCCAGATCGTGCTGGTCGATGCCGGCGATCTCCTCCAGGGCAACCCCTTCGCGACGTTCTTCGGCCACTACGACAAGCGCCAGCCGCACCCGATCGTCGATGCGATGAACGCGCTGCAGTACGACGTAGTGACGCCGGGCAACCACGACTTCGATTTCGGCGTCGATTTCCTGCGTCGTGCCGCGGCACAGGCCACCTATCGCTACGTCTCGGCGAATGTCGAGGACTCGAGTGGCGCGTCGCTATTCCCCAAGACGGTGATCCTGCCGCGCGGCGCGGTGAAGGTCGGCGTCACGGGGTTCACCACGCCAGGGACGATGCTGTGGGATCGCGCCCAGCTCGCGGCTGGGCACGTGCGCGTGCGGCGCATCGCCGGCGCCGCGCCGTCGGCGCTGGCACGGCTGGAGGGCGAAGGCGCGGACCTGAAGGTCGTGGTGATCCACAGCGGCTTCGGCGAATCGAGCTACGACACCGCAGGCGTGGGCGCAGAGAACGACGCCGCGGCGCTAGCGGCGGTAAACCCGAAACCGGACGTCGTGATCGTCGGGCACACACACCGCGAAATGCGCGATACCGTGATCAATGGCGTGCATTTCGTGCAGCCGAAGAACTGGGTGCAGAGTCTCGCCGTCGTGCACGTGTCGCTCGCGCGAGACTCGACGCGGCGCTATCACGTGACGGCGGTTCGCGCGGAGCTGATTCCGCTGGGGAACGTGGCCGAATCGCCTCGCTTCACGCAGCGGCTCACCGCGGCGCATGAAGCCGCCCGGCTGTGGGCTGGCACGGCGGTGGGCAACGCGGGCCCGGGATTCGATGCCCGATACACCCGCGTGCAGGACACGCCACTGCTCGATTTCATCAATGAGGTGCAGCGTCGCAAGGCAGGAGCGCAGCTGTCTGCCGCGGCGGCGTTCGACGTCCAGCCGGGGCTCCCTGAGGGCGACGTCCATCAGCGCGACGTCGCGGGGGTCTACCCCTACGAGAACACGCTCCGCGTGGTCCGGATCTCGGGCCAGCAGCTGCGCGCGTACCTCGAACACTCCGCACGCTACTTCCGCACGTACGAGCCCGGCCAGCCGATCCTCAACGACAGCGTCGCGGGCTATAACTACGATGTCGTGAGCGGAGTGGCCTATAACATCGATCTGTCCCGGCCGGCAGGCCAACGCATTCGCGGCCTCGCCTTTAACGGCAAAATCGTCCAGCCCACCGATACCTTCACACTGGCCCTGAACAGCTATCGGCAGGGCGGGGGCGGCGGTTATTCGATGCTCGCCGGCGCGCCGCTCATCTACGACAAGGGTGAAGACATTCGCGAGCTGCTCGTGGACGAGATTCGCCGCGCGCGCACGATCCAGGCGGCCGCCTATCTGCGGCCGAGCTGGGCGATCATCCCCGATCTCGCGCGCGCCGCCGCGCGCGCCGCGTTCGCGCCCGCCGCGGCCCCGCTCAGCACCAGAGACAGCACGCTGCTGCGCGTGCTCACGACGAGCGATCTCCACGGACAACTGGAGCCGCGCGTCTGGGAGTGGTCGCAGAACCGGCCGGTCGGCGGCGTGGCGGCGCTGAAGCCGTGGCTCGACAGCCTCGCCCACGTCTGTGGCTGCGCGTCGGTGCGGCTCGACGCTGGTGACGAGATGCAGGGGACTTTGCTGTCGAATTCCACGTTCGGTCGCGGCACGATCGACGCCCTGAATGCGCTCGGCATCGATGCCGCGGCTATAGGTAATCACGAGTTCGACTGGTCACTCGACACGCTGCGCGCCCGCATGAGCCAGGCGAAATATCCGTTCCTCTCGGCGAACATCACGAACGCCGCGGGCACCGCGCGTCCCGACTGGGCGACGCCGTGGAAGCTCGTGACGAAGAGCGGCGTGAAGATCGCAGTGATCGGCCTGACGACGACCGAGACGCCGACGAGCACGGCATCCCGCAACATCCAGGGTCTCGCGTTCGGGGACGGCGCGCAGGCGATCAAGCGTTATCTGCCGGAGGCGCGAGCCGCTGCCGACTTCGTGATCGTCGTAGCCCACGTCGGGGCGCTGTGCGACTCGAGCACCGGCGGGGGGAACAGCGCCGCCTGTCACGGCGAGATCCTCGACGTTGCGCGCCAGCTCGATTCCGGGTCCGTCGATCTGATTGTCGCGGGGCACACGCACATACGGGTGAATACGGTGGTTCACGGGATCCCGATCGTGGAGGCGCAATCGAGTGGCCGTTCGGTCGGCATCGTCGATTTCGTCCGCACTGGCGGCCGGCGCGAAGTGCGCGTTCAGCTCGTCACGCCCTATGCCGATCAAGTCAAACCGGATGTGGCGTTGACCGACGCGCTCGGCCACCAGCAACAAGCGGTGCGAAATCTTACCGAGCGGGTCGTCGCTCGCCTCAAGATCCCGCTGAAGCGGGCGGGCGACGAATATGGGTTGGGCCGCCTCATTGCCGACGCCCAGCGCGCCGCCGGCCGCGCCGACGTCGCGATCATGAACAACGGGGGCATCCGCGCCGATCTGCCCGAGGGCACGATCAACTGGGGTCAGGTCTACCAGGTGCAGCCGTTCCAGAACCGGTTGCTGCGGTTCACGGTCAAGGGCTCGGTGTTGGAGGAGGCGCTGGAGCAGTGCGTGGCGGGGAAGGATCATCTGCCGGACTGTCACATCGCCGGCACGGAAGTGTGGTACGATGCCGGCAAGGAGCCGGGGAAGCGTGTCAGCCGCGTTCGCGTGAGTGGCAAAGACCTCGATAAGAATCGCACGTACACCCTGGTCGTGAACGACTTCATGGCGACGGGTGGCTCGGGGTTCCGCATGCTCGTGGGCTCGCCGAGGGAAGACATCGACGTCGTCGATATCGACGCCCTGACCCGTTATCTGGGTGTGCTGCGCGCTCCCGTGGAGGCGCCCGACGACGTGCGCTTCCATCGGACCGACCGCTGATGCGGGTTTTCGTCAACGACAAAGCCGTCGACGTACCACGCGGCGCGCGAGTGCGCGACGCGGTCGCGCAGGCGGACGACGGGTTGGCGCGGCTCCTCGACGGATCCGCGTATGTGACGGACGCCGCAGGGCGCCCGATTGACGCCGGGGACGCGGTGGGCGAGGCCGGCGCGGTCTACCGCGTGGTTGTCTCCGCGCGCCGCGAGGGGAAGCCCAAGCTGACCAAGGATGCGTTGCGGCAGTGGCCGAAGGCCGAGCTGCATGTGCATCTGGACGGCGCGCTGCGGCCGGCGACGATGATCGAGCTGGCACGGGCCCAGGGCATCCGGTTGCCCGCCGACACACCCGACGCTCTCGCCAAGGCGATGCTGGTCCGCGATGCGAAGAGTCTCGAGGAGTACCTCCAGAAATATGAGATCACGTTGTCGGTGCTCCAGACCGCGCAGGCACTGGAGCGCGTCGCGTACGAGTTCGTGCTGGATAAAGCGGCGGAAAACGTCCGCTACGTGGAAGTGCGGTATTCGCCCTTGTTGCATCGTCCCGCGCTGACGCTCACCCAGGCGATCGAAGCACCCCTCGCCGGCATCCGGCGCGCCTCTGCGGAGACCGGAACGAAGGTCGGGTTGATCGTCTGCGCCATGCGTACCAAGCCGCCCGCCGAATCTCTCGAGCTCGCCCGCGCGGCGGCGGAGTATCACAGCGCCGGCGTGACGGCATTCGATCTCGCCGGCGCGGAGCGTGGGCATCCCGCACGCGAGCATCGCGCCGCATTCGAGTACGCGGCGGCGCACGGGATGGCCTGCACGTGTCACGCGGGCGAAGGGGACGGACCGCATTCGATTGATCAGGCGCTGCACGAGGTCGGGGCCCAGCGCATCGGGCATGGCACCAGGCTCGCCGAAGACCCGGCGCTGCTCGAGGAAGTTGTCGCCCGCAAGATTCCGCTGGAGATGTGCCTCACGAGCAACGTGCATACGCATGTCGTCGCTTCGGTGGCGGAGCATCCCTTTAAGCGCTATTACCAGCAGGGCGTCGTCGTCACGCTGAACACCGACGGGCCGTTGACCGACGGCATCACCCTGACGGACGAGTATTTCCTGGCGCACGCCGTGCTCGGTCTCTCGCCCGACGACATGGCGCGTGTGGTCCTGAACGCTTGCGAAAGCGCATTTCTCCCGGAGTACGAAAAGGTGGCGCTCGTGTCCCGTGTTCAAAGTGAATTGGGGGCTCTCTGATGTCCGCGAGACGCGTTCTCTTTGCGTTCGCGGTCACGTTCGTCTGTGCACTTGTCGTGTTCACGCTGCCGCGCTTTGTGTTCAACACATTGCGCGGGGCGACGGTCCAAACGCCCGCCCAGGACACGGCGAAGGCTCAAGTAATCGCACCCGCGCCGCGCTCACTCGGGTCCCGGCTCACAGGGATCTTCGGCCTCATCCTGATCCTCGGCATCGGCTATGCGTTCTCGCGGAACCGCAAGGCGATCAGCCGGCGGGTGGTCGCCTGGGGGGTGGGCCTGCAGCTCCTGTTCGCGATATTCGTGCTGCGCGTGAGCTGGGGTCGGGGAATCTTCAGCTGGCTCGGCGCGACGGTAACGAAAATCCTCAGCTTCTCCTACGCGGGCTCGGAATTCGTCTTTGGCGAGATCGGGAAGCAGCACTCGAGCCTCGGCGTGATTTTCGCGTTCCAGATCATGCCGGCGATCATCTTCGTCTCCGCGCTGTTCGCGATCATGTACTACCTCGGCATCATGCAGGTCGTCGTGAAGGCGTTCGCGTGGTTGATGAACAAGATCATGGGCGCGAGCGGAGCGGAAAGTCTCAACGTCGCGGCGTCGATTTTCATGGGGCAGACCGAGGCCCCGCTGACCATCCGGCCGTTCCTGCCGCGCATGACCCGCTCCGAGCTGATGACCGTCATGACGGCGGGGATGGCGCACGTCTCCGGTTCGATCATGGCCGCCTACATCGCGTTCGGGATCGAAGCGCGCCATCTGCTCACCGCGGTCATCATGACGGCGCCCGGCACGATCATGATGGCGAAGATCCTCGAGCCCGAGACGGAAGTCCCCGAAACGCTGGGCGGGGTCAAGGTGGCGATCCCGCGCACCGACGTGAACGTCCTCGATGCGGCGGCCCGCGGGACGAGCGAAGGGTTGCACCTCATGCTCAACGTCATCGCGATGCTCGTCTCCTTCATCGCGCTCATCGCACTGGTGAATGGCCTGTTCGGCGCGATTCATGGCCTGCTGCCGTGGTTCCCCGAAACGCTGCAGACGGTGCTGGGGTGGATTTTCCGGCCCATCGCGTGGGTAATGGGAGTACCGTGGCACGACAGCGGGACGGTGGGGTCGCTGCTGGGCGAGCGCATGGTGCTCAACGAGTTCATCGCCTACGCGCATCTCGGCCCGATGAAGGGCAGTCTCGATCCCGTTTCCTTCACCATCGCGACGTTCGCGCTATGCGGCTTTGCAAATCTCAGCTCGGTGGGCATTCAGATCGGCGGGATCGGCGCGCTGGCCCCCGAGCGCAAGCATGACCTCGCGCGCCTCGGATTCCGGGCAATGATCGCCGGTACGCTCGCGAACTTTCTCTCGGCCACGCTCGCAGGCATTCTCTTATGATGAAGGCCACCGAGGCGGTCGCAGCACGCCTCGGCACGCTGAAACCCCGAGTCGCGATCGTCCTCGGCTCCGGGCTGGGCTTTCTCGCAGACGAAGTCGCCCAAGCCATTCGTATTCCCTATCGCACCATCCCCGGTTTTCCGGAGCCCGGCGTCGCGGGCCACAAAGGGGAGCTGGTCGCCGGGACGCTCGAAGGCGTGCCCGTCCTCGTGCAGGCCGGCCGCTTTCATCTGTATGAAGGGCACCCGGCGGCCGTGGCGGGACTTCCCACCCGTGTCTTTGCCGAGCTCGGCGTCGAGATCCTGATCGTTACGAACGCCGCCGGGGGCGTGCGCCGCACCTTTCCGGGCGGAACCCTGATGCTGATCGCCGATCACCTCAACCTTATGTGGCGCAACCCGCTGATCGGACAACCCGAGCCGGGCGAGCAGCGCTTTCCCATCATGCACGAGCCGTACGACGGCGAGTTGCGCGCGCTCGCCAGCACGGTCGCGCGCGAAGCCGGTATCCGCATGGAAGAGGGCGTCTACGCCGCCCTCCTGGGCCCCTCGTACGAGACTCCGTCCGAAGTGCGCATGCTGGAGCGGCTCGGCGCCGACGCCGTCGGGATGTCTACCGCGCCGGAGGTGCTCGTGGCCCGGTCTCGGGGCATGCGTTGCCTGGGCTTTTCCATCATCACGAACCCCGGGGCCGGGATTACCGGAGAGGCGCTTTCCCACGCGGAAGTCCTGGCGGTGAGTGAGCAGGTGGCCCGGAAGCTCGCCGTGGTCGTGAAGGGAGTGCTCCAGCGGATCAAATAGCATAGAAGGGGCGCAGCATGCTGCGCCCCTACCCTCACCCTGATCCAATCCTGACCGTTCGTTTGCAACCCTTTTGGAACATCCCCTGTCATATCAACCGATACCGCCGCGCGCTCGCCGTCAGCGTTCGCGACCGGGGTTCACTAACCCTTCAGCTCCCGGACGCATATGCCGACGATGCTCCAGCTGCTCCTCGCTCTGGCGGGAAATCATCCGCCCCTCGTTGTCGTGGACTCGCCACCTCCAGCGCCGCCGGCGCCGCAGCAGGTCCGTGCCATTCGCCTGAATGGTGGTCAGGCCGTCACGATCGACGGTGTGCTGAACGAACCCCTCTGGCAGGCCGCCGAGCGGCTCACCGGGTTTACGCAGCGCGATCCCAATCAGGGGGCGATGCCGACCGAGAGCACGGTCGTCTTCGTGGCGTACGACGACGCGGCGCTCTACATCGGGGCGCGGCTTTACGACTCGCATCCCGATTCGATCGTCGGGCGCCTCGCACGCCGCGATCAGGGCACCAGCTCCGACCGCTTCCAGGTCTACATCGATTCCTATCACGACAAGCGCAGCGGCTTCTACTTCGGGATCAATGCGGCCGGGACGCTCTATGACGGGACGCTCTTCAACGACGACTGGGACGACGACACCTGGGACGGCGTGTGGGAAGGGAAGGTCACTCGGGACGCGTCGGGGTGGACCATCGAGATGCGCATCCCGTACTCCCAGCTCCGGTTCGTGAAAAGCCCGCAGTACGTGTGGGGCATCAATTTCCGCCGCGATATCGCGCGCAAGAACGAGTTCGATTACATCGTCTACACGCCGCGCGAGGCCCGAGGCTTCGTGTCGCGGTTCCCGGATCTCGTGGGGATCGAGCGCATCGCGCCGCCACGGCGCCTCGAGATCTCGCCTTATGCGACGAGCCGCGCCGCATTTACCCATCCGCCGGCCGGTAACCCGTTCAACGACGGCTCAAAGTTCGACCCCGGATTCGGCGCTGATGCGAAGATCGGCCTCGGCTCGAATCTGACGCTCAACGCCACCATCAATCCCGATTTCGGCCAGGTCGAAGTCGATCCCGCCGTCGTGAACCTGAGCGATCGCGAGACCTTCTTCAACGAAAAGCGGCCGTTCTTCGTCGAGGGCTCTTCCATTTTCGAATTCGGGTTCGGCGGCCAGAGCAATTTCTGGGGATTCAATTGGTCGGGGCCGAGCTTCTTCTACAGCAGGCGCATCGGCCGCTCGCTTTCAGCACCGGGCGCGCCTGCCAACGGGTACGTCGACGGGCCCGACGGCGCGCACATCCTCGGCGCGCTGAAGTTGACCGGCAAAGTCGCAGGCAGCTGGAACGTCGGGGGCCTCACCGCGGTCACGGCTCGCGAGCGCGCGACCCTGCAGGACAGCCTTGGGGTGCGCTGGGGCCAGGAAATGGAGCCGCTCGCGGCCTACGGCGTGTATCGGGCGCAGAAAGAGTTCGACAAGGGCCGGCAGGGGCTCGGATTCATCAGCACATTCGCCGGTCGCGCGTTCGAGGATCCCGCGCTGCGGGACGTCCGGAACAACACCTCTGGGACGCTGGGAGCCGACGGCTGGGTCTTTCTGGATAGCGCGAAGACGTGGGTGACGACCGCGTGGGTCGCGGGCTCGCGCATCGCAGGATCGCCGGCCCGGCTCACCGCGGTGCAGCGCAATTCGGTGCACTATTTTCAGCGCCCCGACGCACCGAGTGTACGAGTCGATTCGAACGCCACGTCGCTCACGGGTACGGCGGCACGGTTCACGCTCGCCAAGCAGCGTGGCAATACCTTCGTGAACTCCGCGTTCGGCATCATCTCGCCCGGATTCGACGTAAACGATCTCGGCTTCCTGTCGCGGACCGGGTACATCAACATGCATCTGGGCGGCGGGCGCAGCTGGAGCAAACCCGGCAAACATTTCCGCTATGCGGAAACCGGCGGCGCGCTGTTCCGAAACTACGACTGGGACGGCAACATCAACTGGTCGGGTGGGTTCAACTTCGGCTATGTGCAGTTCAACAACTACTACTGGGTCAACTGGAACGTCGCGTACAATCCGTGGACCGTCGACAATCGCCGCACGCGCGGTGGACCCTTGCTGCTGCTGCCGCCGGGATATCAGTTCGGGCTCGACTTGGGTTCGGACAGCCGCAAATCGCTGACCCTCAGCGGCGGCGCGTTCACGTACTTCCGCTCGTCACAGGACGTAGAGTGGTCCACGTACGTCAACATGCAGTACCGGCCCGCTCCCAACGTCTCGGTCAGTGTGGGACCGAACCTGTACAAACAGACCCAGCCCTATCAGTACATCACCGCGATTGCCGACTCAACCGGTGGGGCGCCCAACACGTTCAACACTCACTACATCTTCGGTGGGCTCAGTCAGACGGAATTGTCGGCAGCCATTCGTCTCAACTGGACCTACAGCCCGATGCTTTCGCTGCAGCTCTACGCGCAGCCGCTGATTTCAGCGGGCCGCTACGACTACTACCGCGAGCTCGCAAGGCCGCGCAGTGCGTCGTTCATCCGCTACGGCCGCGACAACGGGTCGACGATCGCGTACGTCGATTCGACGAACTCGTACACCGTCGATCCCGACGGCCCGGGCCCGGCGCAGCCGATGTCGTTTGGCAACCAGAGCTTCAACTTCAAGTCGCTGCGCGGCAACGCCGTGCTGCGCTGGGAGTACATGCCGGGTTCGACGCTGTACTTCGTCTGGACGCAGAGCCGCTCGGCCTTCGATGACAACGGAGACTTCAGGTTCGGCTCCTCAATGCGGAGCATGCTCACGGCGCCTGCCGAGAACATTTTCATGATCAAAGCGACGTATTGGTGGAATCCGTAGACAAACGGCTGATGTGATGGGGTAATGTAGGGGCGCAGCATGCTGCGCCCCTACTTCACATCCCCTCCTGCGGCGGCCTGGGCGGCGCCGGCACAAAATGATTTAACGGTCCGTGTCCCTTGCCAAACCCCGGCGCCGCCGCAATCGCGCGATGGACGAAGTCGAGGCCATCGGCCACGGCCTGTTCCAGCGGCCGCCCCAACGCGAGCCCCGCTGTTATCGCGGCCGACAGCGTGCAGCCGGTGCCATGCGTTGACGTCGTGTCGATGCGCGCATGGGTGAAGCGGTGCACCGAGCCGTCGTGCACCAGGACGTCGACGATCGTCGTCGTGTCGGCCAGATGCCCGCCTTTCACGAGCGCGGCGCGCGCACCCAGCGCGACGAGCGCGCGCCCGGCCCGCTCCATCTGATCGGGCGTTCGCACCTCCCCGCCGACGAGAATCTCCGCCTCGTTCAGATTCGGCGTCACGAGGAGTGCGAGCGGGGCGAGGCGTCGCGCGATGCGCTGCTCGGCAGCGCGATCGAGCAACCGGTCGCCGGACGTCGCCACCATCACGGGGTCGAGCACGTAGGTCGTGAAACGATGCCGGGCGATGCGTTCCGCGACGGTGTCGACGATGTCTCGCGATCCCAGCATGCCGGTCTTGATCGCGGCCGGTCGCAGGTCTTCCGCCAGCGCGTCGATCTGCTTGGCCACCAGCTCGGCGGGCAACGCCTGCCAGGCGGAGACGCCGATCGTGTTCTGGGCGGTGACCGCCGTGATTGCGCTGGTGCCATAGACGCCGAACTGATGAAACGTCTTGAGATCGGCCTGGATACCGGCCGCGCCACCCGAATCGGAGCCCGCGATCGTGAGCGCGATTCTCATGAAGTCCGGAGCGGTGCCTTGGCGAAACCAAGGACGGTCGCAATCTTAGGGGCACCTGTGACCGGTACGAGGACACGCATTCGCAGTAATCTGCAGTCGACCGTCCGCGATCTCCAACGCCGCAAGGCGCGCGGACGGCGCGGGCTGGCGGTTGTGGAGGGCGTGCGGCTCGTGGAAGAGGCGCTGGCCGCCGGTCTCGAGTTCAAAGGCGCCCTCGTGTCGCCCGAGCTCGCGCGCACGACGCGAGGCCAGGCGCTCACGGCCGAGCTCGCGAGCCACGCGGTCGCCGTCGAGGAAGTCGGCTCGCGGACGTTCGGCGATCTCGCCGGCACCGACACGCCGCAGGGAATTCTCGCGATCGTGCAGCCGCGCACGTGGGCGCTGACGGACATCGCCACGGGGCCGCTGCTCGTCGTGGACGGCGTGCAGGATCCCGGCAACGTCGGCACGCTGATCCGCACCGCGCACGCGCTCGGCGCATCGGCGAGTCTGTTGCTCCGCGGCAGCGCGGACCCGATGAATCCGAAGGCGTTGCGGGCGGCGATGGGCGCGACGTTCCGGCACCCCGTCGTGCAGCTCGACGACGGACCGTTCATCACGTGGGCGCGGGAGCGCGGCTTCACGTTGTGGGCCGCCGCGGCGGACGGTGCGCCGCTCCCGCGCGCGCTCGATTCGAGGACTTCGCCCAAGGAGCTGATTGCTGTGATCGTCGGGAACGAAGGAGCGGGGATTCGCCCGCAGCTCAATGAGATCGCGGCGCAGCGGGTCGCGATTCCGCTGGCGCGTGGCGCCGAGTCGCTCAACGTCGCCGTGGCGACGGGAATCCTGCTCTACGAGGTTCTGCGTGGGCGTTGATATCGTCATCCTGGCGGGTGTCGTGCTGCTCGGCCTCTGCGTCGGCAGCTTCCTCAACGTCTGCATCCTGCGGCTGCCGCGCGATCAGTCGTTGATCCGGCCGCGCTCGACCTGCCCGAACTGTAAACAGCCCATCGCCTGGCGCGACAACATCCCCGTCTTTTCCTGGCTGTGGCTGCGCGGCAAATGCCGCTGGTGTCATCATCCCATCTCCAAACAGTATCCGCTCATCGAGGCGCTGGTCGGCGTATTGTTCGGCGCCTCGCTGCTGGCGTATGGCATGACGTGGCACGCCGTCGCGGCTGCGCTGTTCGGGACACTGCTGCTCGGCATCGCAATCACCGACGCGCGCCACTACATCATCCCGGACGAGTTCACCTGGGGCGGGCTCGTCATCGGGCTGCTGCTCGCACTCGGCGGCGGCGTGGATGGCTTTCTGCAGGCGCTGCTCGGCGCGGCGGTCGGGTTCGTGCTGCTCTGGCTCGTCGGAATGGCGGGAACGTGGGTCTTCAAAGAAGAAGCAATGGGCGGCGGGGACGTAAAAATGATGGCGATGGTCGGCAGCTTCGTCGGGTGGCGCGGCGTGCTGCTCACCGTGTTCGCGGGTGCAGCGCTGGGCTCGCTCATCTTCATCCCACTGTCGATCAAAAAGAAGCGACTGGTGCCGTTCGGGGTATTCCTCGCTGTTGGTGCGGCGGTGGCGTTCCTGTTTGGTGACGTGATCATTGCCTGGTACGGGCATTTCCTCAAAGGCGACTGATAGATGGGTAATCCCTTCGAAGGACTATTTGACTCGGGCGACGTGCTGGAGCGCGTCGGGATCGATCTCACGGCGCAGGCGCGCCGCGGCGATCTCGAGCCGGTGCGGTGCCGCGACGCCGAGATCTCGCGCGTCGTGGATATCCTGCTGCGGCAGGGGAAGAACAACGCCGCGCTCGTGGGACGCGCCGGGGTCGGGAAGACCGCTGTGGTGGAAGGCCTGGCACAACGCATCGCGGCCGGGGACGTGCCACCCGCCCTCAAGGATGCGCGCATTCTGGGACTGGACCACGTTTCGATGCTGGCGGGCACGTCGTTCCGCGGCCAGTACGAAGAGCGGATCCGCCGTCTCGTGCAGGCCCTGCAAGCCGACCGCAATCTGATCTTGTTCGTGGACGAGCTGCACAACCTCATCGGGCAGGGCACGGCGATGGGCGCGGCGATGGACGCCGCGAACATGCTGAAGCCCGCATTGGTGCGCGGCGACATCCGCGTGATCGGCGCGACGACGGGCGAGGAGTACGCCAAGTGGATCAAGACAGATCCCGCGCTCGAGCGGCGCTTCCAGCCGGTCACGATCGAAGAGTTGGACGCGATCCAGACATGGGAGGTCCTGGTGGCGCGCCGGCAGCGGCTCGAGCGGCATCACGCCGTGGCGATCACGGACGACGCGCTCAAGGCGGCGATCGTGCTGACCGACCGCTTTGTGACCGACCGCGCTCGGCCCGACAAGGCGATCGACGTGCTCGACGAGGCATGCGCGCATGCGCAGGCGACGGCGCGCGTGTCTCCAGAGCTCGACAAGCTGATTCGCGACCGCAAAAAGGTCGAGGCGATGATTCGCCGCGGATTGACGGAGGAAGGAGACGAGCCGGCACCGCAGGAGCCGATGCCGGATCTCGCGACCGTACTGCAGCGATTTGGTGAAGAGATCGAGCAAATGCTCGGAGGCGGCGAAGGGCGGCGCAAGGCGGCGAAAGAAGCGGCGGCAGAATCAGCGCCGCCCCCCGCCGCCGCTTCACCTCGCCGCCCGTCGTTGGAAGACCAGCGCATCGATCTCGACCGCCGCCTGCGCGCCGAGCTCGAGCGGCAGGGCCTCGTCGTCACGGGCAAGGAAGTGGCGCGCGTCGTCGGGCAGGCTGTCGGGAAGGGGATCGAGTGGGCCGGGTGAGCCGACTCGCTGTCGGTGGTGTCGTCGTGGTGCTGAGCTTGGGATGCCGCGAGCGTGCGCAGGCGGTGCAGGGCGAGGCGGAGCTGAAGGACATGGTGCACCGGATGATGCCCGTCGTCGCGCAGGCCACCGGGTTACAATTCAAGCGCGAGCCGCTCGTGCTCCGCCGCAGCCGCGCGCAGGTCCGCGACTACGTCATCCACAAGTTTGACCAAGACCTGCCGGCCGCCGACCTCGCCGGACTGCAGTCGGCGCTGCGGCTGTTCGGCCTGATTCCCGACTCGCTCCAGCTGCGACCGACGATGATCGACCTGCTCACCGAGCAGATCGCCGGCTACTATGATCCCGACTCGAACGCGCTGTTCATCCCCGCGGACATCGACGAGTTCCAGCTGCGCATCGTCGTGTCGCACGAGCTGGTGCATGCCTTGCAAGACCAGTACGTCCATCTCGATTCGATCATCACGCAGCGCCACGCGAACGACCGGCGCTCGGCCGCGCAGGCCATCCTCGAGGGACAGGCGACCGTCGCACAGATTTCCGTCCTGATGCCGGAGCAGAAGCCCGACACCTTGCCGCTGGGCTTGTTCTGGAAACAGCGCGCGGCGATGGCCGCGCAGCAGGCGCAAATGAAGGAATTCGCCCGGGCGCCCCTGTGGATCCGCGAAGGGCTCGTCTTCCCTTACCTCGGCGGGGCCGACTTCATCGTCTGGTTCCGGCGCACCTACCTCGGCCGCTCCGTCCTCGACTCGATGCCGAGGTCGACCGAACAGATCCTGCATCCCGAGCGGTACCGTGAGCATGACGAGCCGACGGATTTGAGCTACGCCTCGGGCGAACCGGATACGGTCCGGTGGGAAGACAACCTGGGCGAGTTCGAAACGCGGCTGCTCTTCCAGCAATTGCTCGGCAACGAAGCGGAAGCGGCGACGCTCGCGACGGGGTGGGATGGCGATCGCTATCAGGTGCTCGGTGCGAACAGCGATGCGCTCGTGTGGTACAGCGTCTGGGACGACGCCCCGGCAGCGACGCGGTTCACGAGTGGGCTGCAACGCGCCTGGGCAACACGACGGCCGGACGGCCGGACGGCCCGACGGTCGGACATAAAACAGCTCACGATCCAAGGCCGGCCGGTTGTCCGCTTGGTTGATGCTCCCAACGATTGGAAAGGGTGGAGCTCGCTTCCGACCGTACGCCTCAGTGGAGGAGGCGAGTAATCGAGTAGATCAGCAAGCCGACGAGCCCGCCGACGAGCGTGCCGTTGATCCGCACAAACTGCAGGTCCCGTCCCACCGCCAGCTCGAATCGCCGCGACGTCGCGTCCGGGTCCCAACTCGCCACGGTCTGCGCGATCAAGTCACCGATCTCGTGGCGATACTTTTCGACGACCCCTGCCGTGACGTCGATCAGCAGATCGTCGATCTCGGCGAGGAGCGTGGGGTTCGATAGCAGGGCGACGCCGAATTCGGCGAGGCCGCTGTCGAGCGGGCTTGGCCCGGGATTGGTCCCGCCGTCGGTCCCGGTCGCATACTTGGTCACCGCCTGCCGCACCCCATCCCACAACTTCCGCGCCAACTCGTCCGTCTGCGCCCCCATGAGCCACTCTTCCTTCAACGCCTCCGCGCGCGCGATCACTTCCGGCGAATGCTGCAACCGCTCGATGAAGTCGCGAATCGCGTTGTCGAAGGCGGTGCGCAGCGGATGGGCTGGATCCATCACCATGTCATGCAGCAGGCGTTCGACCGCCACGATGATTTTTTGATAGATCTTGTCGTCGAGGACGGGAGGCACCCACCACGGCGTCTCGGCGCGTACGCGCTCCCGGATCAAGTCGCGGTTGTTCCGGACCGCCTCCGCCGCGAGGCGCACGGTCGCGCTGAGCAGCTCTTCCTGCCGGTTGTCGCCGAGCGCCAGCGCCAGCGTCTTGCCGAGCGCCGGCGCCACGCGAAATGAGCGCACACGGTTCCGCACGACCTGACTCACGAGATCCTGTAGCTCGTTAGGCGGCAGTCCATCCAGCGTCTTCACGAGACCGCTCGCGAACTGCCGGGAGATCTGACGCGCATGCTCGCGGTCGGCGAGCCACTGCGCCGCGCGCTCGGCGGGATGCACGCGACGCAGGTTGGCGGCGATGACTTCGCGCGACAGGAAGTGGTTCTGTACGAAGTTGCCGAGGATCTGTCCGATCCGCTCTTTCCGTTTGGCGACGATGGCGGTGTGAGGAATCGGCAGGCCGAGTGGGTGTCGGAACAGCGCCGTGACCGCGAACCAGTCGGCCAGGCCGCCCACCAGTGACGCCTCGGCGGTCGCACGGACGTATCCGAGCCAGGGGTACAGGGGCTCGTAGATGCTCGCGACGACGAAAATGACCAGCGCGATCGCCAGCAAGCCCGTGGCGCGCCGCTTCATGGCGTTCAGGCGGGCTTCGCGCTCGGCGTCGTCAGGTCTTGTCCACTGGGGGATTACCTGCTGCGCCTGCTGCGTCTGCTGCGTCTCAGAGATCTTGCCCAGCATGGGTGCCAAGATAAGGCTCCCCCTTGGTTTAAGGGTACTCGCCATTTAGCTTGCTACGCTTATGTTTACGGCCCTTTCCGAGCAGCTGACCGGTGTTTTGAACCGGCTCAGGGGTCGCGGGGTGCTCTCGGAAAGCGACGTCACCGACGCGCTGCGCGAAATTCGCCGCCACCTGCTCGAGGCGGACGTGAGTTTCGAGGTCACGCGAGGCTTCGTCGAGCGGGTGCGCGAGCGGGCCGTCGGCGCGCTGCAGGTCAAAGCCGTCAGTCCCGGCCAGCAAGTCGTCAAGCTGGTGCATGACGAGATTGCGACGCTGCTCGGCGGCACCAAGGCCGGCCTCGAATTCGCCTCCGTTGGTCCGACGGTCATTCTCCTCGTCGGGTTACAGGGATCGGGGAAGACCACCACCGCGGCCAAGCTCGCGCGACGGCTGAAGCTCGAGCAGAAGGCGCCGGCGCTGGTCGCGGCCGACATCTATCGGCCGGCGGCGGCTGAACAACTGCAGCAACTGGGTGCGCAAATCGGTGTCCCGGTGCTCGGGAAACGGGACACGGGAAACGTGGTCAAGCTGGTGCAAGACGCGTTGCGAGAGGCGGAATCGGCACGCGCACGGACGGTGATCGTCGATACGGCCGGCCGGCTACAGATCGACGCCGAGATGATGGATGAGCTGAAGGCGCTCAAGACGGCGGTGCCGCCGAAAGAAATACTGTTGGTCGCGGACGGGATGACGGGGCAGGACGCCGTAAAAATCGCGCGCGGGTTCCACGAGGGTGTCGGGCTCACGGGTGTGATCCTGACGAAGCTCGATGGCGATGCCCGCGGCGGTGCCGCGCTCTCGATTCACGGCGTGACCGGCGTGCCGATCAAGTACGTCGGCGTGGGCGAGAAGACCGACGCGCTCGAGCCGTTCGATCCTGGCCGGATGGCGGGGCGGATTCTCGGGCAAGGTGACGTGGTCGCGCTGGTGGAGAAGGCGGCGGCGTCGGTCGATGCCGAAGCTGCCAAGCGCCTCGAGAAAAAGGTCCTGTCCAAGAAGGGTATGGACCTGCAGGATTTTCTGGTTGCGTTGAAGCAGATGCAGAACATGGGTCCGCTGAAGCAGGTGCTCGGATTGTTGCCGGGGATCAACGCGAAGGCGCTGCAGGGGGTGTCGATGGACGACAAGCGCCTGAAGCACGTGGAGGCGATCGTGCTCTCGATGACCCCCGCAGAGCGAGCCGATCCGAGCGTCTTGAATGGCCAGCGCAAGCTGCGGATCGCCAAGGGGGCCGGGCGGCCCGTGCAGGAAGTCAATCGCCTGCTGGAACAGTTCCAGCAGATGCGCAAGATGGGAAAGTTCTTAAAAAGGATGTAGGGAACGCTATGGCAACTCGAATTCGGCTACGCCGCGTGGGACGCAAGGGACAGTCCTATTTCCGGATCGTCGTCGCGGACTCCAAGTCGCCGCGCGACGGCCGCTTTGTGGCCTTGATCGGCAACTACAACCCGCGCGCCAATCCCGCGGTGATCGACGTGAACGCCGAGCAGGCGCGGGCCTGGCTCGAGAAGGGCGCGATGCCGACCGATACGGTGCGCTCGCTCCTCAAGAAGGCCGGCGTACTAGGCACATCAGCACCGCCCGCGAAACCCGCCGCGTAGTCGGGCGGCTGCGCAAGCCGCACGGCCAGCACGGGGAGGTGGCGGTGATCCCCCTCGTGGAGAATCCGGGGACGGTGTTCGTGCCGAAGGCGCGGGTGTACGTCCTGAACGAGGAGCGCACGGTGTTGGCGGGTCCGTTGGTCGTCGCGCGGCGCCGCTCCTATCATCGCGAATGGCTGCTCGGCTTCGAGGGCGTGACCTCGCGGGCCGCGGTCGAAAGCTGGCGCGACCAGCTCGTGGCGGTGGACGAGTAGCGATGCTGCGGGTCAAGGTGGTGACGCTGTTTCCGGATTGGTTCACCGCGCCGCTGTCGTCGAGCATTTTGGGACGCGCCGCAGCAGCGGGACTGGTGAAATACCGCGTCGTGCAGCTGCGCGATTACACGCACGACAAGCACCACACGGTGGATGACGCACCGTACGGTGGCGGCGCCGGGATGGTGCTCAAGCCGGAGCCGTTTTTCGAAGCGGCCCTGGACCTGAAAGCAAAGCCGCCGATCGTACTCCTGTCGGCACGCGGACAGCTGTTCACGCATGAGATCGCCGTTCGCTATTCGCTGGGCAGTGAGTTGACGTTGCTGTGCGGGCATTACAAAGACGTCGATCAGCGCGTTGCGGATGGGTTGGATGCGGAAGAGGTTTCGATCGGCGACTTCGTGCTGTCGGGCGGAGAGCCGGCGGCCCTGTGCGTCGTGGACGCGGTCGTCCGGCTGTTGCCCGGCGCGCTGGGGGACCACGAATCGGCGTCCAGCGATTCGCATTACGAGGGGCTGTTGGCGCCGCCCAGCTACACGCGGCCGCCCAGCTATCGCGGGCTCGAGGTGCCGGACGTATTGTTGAGTGGCGACCACGACAAGATTGCGGCATGGCGGGCGGCACAAGCCGAGCGCCTGACGCGCGAGCGGAGACCGGATTTATGGGCAAAGAACGACGACTAGAACAAGTGGCTATGGAGAATCTGAGAGACAACATCCCGGCCTTCGCTCCCGGCGATACGGTGCGCGTCATGGTGCGCGTGCGCGAGGGTGAGAAGGAGCGGCTTCAGGCGTTCGAGGGCATCTGCATTGCCCGGCGCGGCGGCGGCATCAACGAGACGTTCACCGTCCGGAAGATTTCGGCGGGCGTGGGCGTCGAGCGAATCTTCCCGCTGCATGCGCCGGCGATCGCCGAGATCGGATTGATGCGCAAGGGTCGCGTGCGGCGCGCCAAGCTGTACTTCCTGCGCCGGCTGGCCGGCAAGGCCGCCCGGATCCGCGAGAAGCGCGGGATCACGGTCCCGACGGCCGGCACCGCCGAACAGGAGCCGACGCAGACGTGAGACACCGCCGCCCGTCGCTGACACGCGAGGCGGCGTTGTGGTGCGAAGGTCGGAGTATCGTCGCCGGAATCGATGAAGTCGGCCGCGGTCCACTGGCGGGTCCAGTGGTCGCCGCGGCCGTCGTATTTCCGATGGGCACCAAGCCGATCCGCGGGCTCGACGATTCGAAGGTGCTGACGGCGCTGCAGCGCCAGAAGTTCGTCCCGAAGATCCACGAGCGCGCGGCCGCGGTCGCGGTCGGCGCCGCGAGCGTGCGCGAGATCGACCGGCTCAACATTCGGCGCGCCTCGATTTTGGCGATGGCGCGCGCGCTCCACCGGCTGGGCATCGTCCCGGCCCACGTCCTCATCGACGGCCTGCCGTGTCCCGAGCTCGGCTGCGAGCACGAGGCGATCGTGGACGGTGACGCGCGGTGTCACTCGATCGCGGCGGCGTCGATCATCGCCAAGGTCCTGCGCGATGCCCTGATGGACCGGCTCGCCGCCCGCCATCCGGGCTATTGCTGGGAAACCAACAAGGGCTACGCGACGCCGGAGCACCTGGAGGCCATCCAGCGCCTCGGCCCCACGCGCCATCACCGCTATAGCTTCGAGCCCGTGGCGCAGATCGAGCTGCTAACGATTTCGGCTACGACGTAAGCCCTTCAGGAATTCCGGCAGCGGCCGCGTGTTGAGGATGTCGGCCGCCGTCAGCCAGGCCCGCCGCGCCACGGCGACCGCAAACTTCATGAATCCCAGCTCGCGCGTGTTGTGTGCGTCCGTGGACAGTACGAACCGCACACCGTGGGCCTTCGCCGCCGCGGCGAGCGTGTCCGGCAGGTCCATCCGTTCGCTCCCGTTGATCTCGAGCAGGCATTTGGCATTCGCCGCGGCTTTCGCCACGACGTCGAAATCGAGCGGGTAGGAGGGCCGCTCCGGTACGATGCGGCCCGTCGGATGACCGATCGCGTCGACCCAGCGATTCTCGATGGCCCCGAGCAGGCGATCGGTGAGCTGCCGTTCCGTCTGCTTCAAGCCGTAGTGAATGGTCGCGACCACGTAGTCGGCTTCGGCGAGCAGGTCGTCCGGCAGGTCGAGTTTGCCGCTCTCGAGGATATCCATCTCGACGCTCTTCAAGACGCGAAAACCGCGCAGCCCCTTGTTGAGCGTGTCGATGGCTTTCCATTGCGCGCGGATCTCCTCGGGCGTCTGACCGGCCATCGACGTGCGCGGCGAATGATCGGTGATCGCGATGTACGCGTAGCCGAGCTTGCGCGCGGCCTCGATCATCTCGGCCAGCGTCGCCTTGCCGTCGCTGGCGTCGGTATGCATCTGCAGGTCGCCACGGATCTCCTGGAGCGTCACGAGCTGGGGCAGCTCGTGCGCCTTCGCGAGCGCGATTTCACCGCGGTTTTCGCGCATCTCCGGTGGAATCCAGTCGAGGCCGAGCGCGGCGTAGACGTCTTGCTCCGTCCGGCCTGAAATGCACGTCGATCCGCGGAACACGCCGTACTCGTTGAGCTTGAGCTTCTTGGCCTGCGCGATCTTGCGCAGCTCGATGTTGTGCGCCTGCGACCCCGTGAAGTACTGCATCGCGGCGCCGAAGCAGGGCGGCTCGACGACGCGCAAATCGACCTGCAGGCCGCTGGAAAGCCGCACGGTTGCACGGGTGTCGCCTTGCGCGGCGACCTGCGTGACCTCGCTGAACTTCCCAAAGCGCTGGATGACCGTGGCGGCCTTGGCCGGGGCACAGGTGACCACAATGTCGAGGTCGCCGATCGTTTCCTTGCGGCGCCGAAAGCTGCCGGCCACGTCGATCTCGTCTATGGCGGCCCCTCCGCCGGCCTTCAGGTACTCCACGATCGCCCGCGCATATTGCTCGGCTTCGTGCAACACCATGCGCTTTTGCGCCGTGGTCGCCGTGTCGGCGACGCCTTCGCGGATCTTCTCGAGCAGCTTGGGACCAAAGCCCGGCAGCTTCGCGATCAGCCCTTTTTCGAGGGCGTCTTTGAGATCCGCGACGCTGTTCACCTTCAGCTGCTCGTGAAACAGCTTGACCCGCTTGGGACCGAGGCCGGAGATGCGCAGCAGGTCGAGGAGGCCGGGCGGTAACGTCGCCACGAGCTGTTGGCGCTGGGGCAGGGTGCCGGTTTCCACCAACGCGGTGATTTCTTTCGCGATGCCGCCCCCGATCCCCGGCAGCTCGGTGATGTCGAACTCACCTCCCGACACGAGCTCGGCGATGGGATCGGGGTGATCCGCGACGGTGCGAGCGGCATTGCGGTAGGCGCGCACCTTGAACGGATTGCCCGCCGAGATCTCGAGCAGATCGGCGACGTCACTGAGGAGGCGGGCGATTTCTGCGTTCTGCATCGCTTGAAAGGTAAGCCTTGCGGAGGTTCCTCACGGGTGATACGCTAGCCGTCCCGAAACATCCTTCCCATCCCGTCGGAGGCAGAAGCATGGTGCGCAAGCTCCTCGGGCCGGTGGTATTGGCTCTCGCATTCCCCGTCTTACTGACTGCGCAGTCGCAGGCGACGACAGGCGTCATCCGCGGCACGGTGACCGATCCCTCGGGCACACCGGTCGCGGGCGCTACGGTCGTGCTGCGCGAGTCACAAACCGGCTTCCAGCGCCAGGTGTCCACCAGCGAGCGCGGCATTTTCATCGCGCCCCTCATGCCCCTCGGGACGTACGATGTCAGCGCCCGGGCCGTCGGCTTCGGCGAGGCGCGGCGCAGCAGCGTCCGCCTGGGCGTCGGTGAGACTGTGAACCTGAACCTGCCGCTCGCGGCGGTGCAGTTGCAGGCGGTGGTCATCGAGGCGACGCAGCCGGTCGTGGACGCGACCAAGGTGGAGAACTCCACCCGTCTGCCGGACGCGGCGGTCTCGCGCCTCCCCAACAACGGGCGCAACTATTTGAACCTGACGCTGCTCACACCCAACGTGGCGATCGTGCAGGGTCCGGACGGCGACGAGCTGTCGATCGGCGGGCAGAAGGGCATCCACAACAACGTTTCGGTGGACGGCGCCGACTTCAACAATCCGTTCTTCGGTGAGCAGCGCGGCGGCCAGCGCCCGCCGTTCACGTTCAATCTCGATGCGGTGCAGGAAATCGTGGTCACGTCCTCCGGCGCCAACGCCGAGTTCGGCCGTTCCTCCGGCGGGTTCGTGAACGTGGTGACCAAGTCCGGGACGAACACCCTCCACGGCTCGGTCCACTATTATGGAAAGGACGGCGCGCTGTCCGGTCAGCCGCACCATGCGGGTGTGACCCTCCAGACGCCCGATTTCACCCAGCACCAATTCGGCTTCACGCTCGGCGGGCCGATCAAACGCGATCGCGCCTTCTTCTTCGTAGCGTACGACCAGCAGATCTACGACGAGACGAAACAGACGAATCCCAACCGGATCGCGGCGCCGCTGCGCGCGTGGATGGATACGGCGTTCGGTGCGGCGCTCCGCGGCGACTACGGGTCGATCGCCCGCACCAACAATGCGCGCGCGCTGCTGGCGAAGTTGGACTTCCGGCTCTCCGACAAGCACAACGCGTCGCTCAAGTACAACTACACCTGGTCGGAGCAAGCCAACGGCACGTTCGACGTAGACAGCTGGGGCCGCAGCGCCAACGGGCTGGAACAGGATCACTCCAACGCCGTCAACGGCAGTCTCATGTCGTATTTGACGCCGCGTCTGCAGAACGAGTTCCGGTTCCAGTACTCACGAGAGGATCGACCGCGGCCGTACGACGGCCCGCGCAGCAGCCTGTTGGGCCCGGATCCCACGGGGACCGGCCAGCGTCCGTTCCCGGATGTCGCGATGGATTTCGTGGGCGGTTATCGGTTCGGGATGCCGTTCTTCCTGCCGGTCGCTTATTACGACACGCGTGTCCAGCTGCTCGACAACATCTCGATTGCCAAAGGGGCCCACCTCTTCAAGCTGGGTGGCGAGTACAATCGCGTGAACTCGGTGCAGACGTTCATCGGCTTTGCGAACAGTCGCTACATCTTCAGCTCGGTGAACGGGTTCCTCAATTACGTCGCGAACGCGAATTACGTGGAGTGCCCCAACGGAAGCAGCAACACGACCGGCGGAAGCACGCCGTGTGGTACGACTGCCGGCGGCGCTCCGATCCTCCCCAGTGGCCCGGTCCTGCTGTATCTCCAGCAGGCGGGAGTGAACCGCTCGGTGCGCGACGCGGGCACGCAGAGCATTCCGCAAACGGAGCTCGACTTCTACATCCAGGACACCTGGAAGCCGAATCCGAACTGGACGTTCGATTACGGCCTGCGTTGGTCGGCGCAGCTGGAGCCCAGCATTTTGTCACCGACGGATTCGACGGCGTACCATGCGCTGTACGGGACGACAGCCACGAATGCCAAGGGCACGTTCGCGTTCCCGTCCGACGGCACGATCCCGTCGGATAAAAAGATGATCCAGCCGCGCGTCGGCATCGCCTGGGATCCCCGGGGTGATGGTCGCCAGGTATTCCGGGCCAGCGCCGGCCTGTACTACGCTCGGATTCCCGGGTTGAACCTGGCATCGACGCGCTCCACGGACGGCTATCGGGGCGTGACGCTGTTCGGTTCGAGCGGCACCATCCCGTTCGGGTTGCCGGCGCCGGCGTTCCCGAACCTGTTCCCGTCGACCATCCCGCTGAGCGCGGTGTTCAACCCATCGGTGTTCGTATTCGACAAGAACTTCCGCAATCCGCGTACCCTCAACGTGACCGTGGGATACGAAAAGGAGGTCGCGGCGGATCTGGGACTCATGTTGTCGTTCACGCACGCCCACACCGATTTCGTGAGCCGGTTCATCAATCGGAACGACTCGCTGTTCGGCGTGGTCAACGCCGGCCCGTTCGCCGGCATCGGCACGCTCACCACCGTGGAGGCGAGCGCCAAGTCCACGTACAATGGCTTCACGATCGGCCTCAAACGGGTGCGCGATCCGAACTTTCAGTTCCAGGTCAACTACACGCTGTCATTCGACAAGTCGGACGATGACAACGAGCGCGATCCGTTCACGTTCCGCTACGCCCGCGCCGACAACCTGGCGCCGGAGTACGGCTGGAGCGATCGCGATCAGCGGCACCGCTTCAACGGCTGGATGATCGCGCACATCGGCGGTGGGATCTTCCTCAACAACCGGCTGAGCATCTACTCGGCGCAGCCGACCTCGGCGAGCTGCGGGCCGAGCCCGCTCAGTCCGTTCGCTCCCCCCAAGGGGCAGCGGGCCACATCGGCGGCCGATCGGAACTGCTTGGATGGCACCGTGCTTCAGCGCAACACGCTGCGCAAGGACAACAGCTACTTCTCGTGGGACGTGGGCCTGACGTGGCCGTTCAGCGTCGGCAAAGGCCGCGTCGAGCTCGTGGCGCAGATGTTCAACGTTCTTGGCTCGGAGAACTTCCGGGATCCGGCCGCGACGAGCCTGCTGTTCAACTTCGACGGCACGCTGCGCAGCGGCCTCGGGGATCCGCAGCAAACGCAAATCGGCCTTCACTGGGTGTTCTAAAACCTGGCGATGCTGATGGCAAGGGACGGTAGATGTTTACCGTCCCTTTTGTCTTTCTGGCTGACCGGCGTCAAACAAGAGGCGTCTAAAAGAACGGCGTCAAAAGGAACTGCGTCAAAAAGAACTACGTCCAAGAGAAAACCGTAGCCGGGGCGAATCACCGATCGGGAGGGGGGAACCGATAGAGCCGATTGATCATCTTGAGAACCAGAATTGTGCGACTCTGCAATGAACGAATCGTCTTGCGCTGCTGTTCCGACCCAGGCTCGACAACGCGAAGTTGTGTCAATGTTTCTTGAGCCGAGCCCCGTGCGTGCAGGAGAAAGCGACGGAAGTCGGGAATGCTTCCTCGTCCACAGCCCTCCGAGATATTCGAACCGATTGAAAGGGAAGCGCGGACCAGCTGGTCACCCCGCGCGTATGCGCCCGGTCCGCGGAACTCCTTGGCGAGCGTGGCGCACTCTTTGGCGAGGTTTTGCGCCACCTGCATCACGCGAAGGGTCTTGGGGTTTGCGCGAAGGACCATCACCGTGACTATGGTGCCGGCAGGGCATTGGTGTGTGATCAATTTCCCGCACGAATGGCCATTTAGACGGTTTGCTTTTTGACGCCCTTCGTTTGACGCCTTTCTTTTTGACGGTGTTACCTTTGACGGGGTTATTGTTGAGGCGGTAGCTCAGTTGGTAGAGCAACGGACTTTTAATCCGTAGGTCCTGGGTTCGATCCCCAGCCGCCTCATCTAGGCCCTGTTGTCCGGACGGCAACCGAGGCAGATTTCCGGACATGCCCTCCATCGTGTGGATCGATGGGACGTGGTACGACCGCGGCAGCGCGGTCGTTTCTGTATGGGACCACGGCCTCCTGTATGGCGACGGCGTGTTCGAGGGCATCCGTGCCTACGGCGGCCGCGTCTTCCGGCTGGCCGCCCACCTCGATCGGCTGTACGCGTCGGCAAAAGCGATCTGGCTCGAAATCCCCATGACGAAGGAAGCCATGGGGCGTATGGTCGAGGAAGGCGTTGCGAAGAGCGGGATTAAAGACAACTACATTCGGCTGGTCATCACGCGGGGCGTGGGCGATCTGGGACTGGACCCCCGGAAATGCCCGAAGCCGACCGTCTTTTGCATCTTCGACACGATCAAACTCTGGCCGCAGGACCGCTACGAGAAAGGCCTCACCGCACTCACTGCAGCGACGCCGATTCTGCATCGCGAGTCCCTCTCTCCCCGCGTGAAATCCCTCAACTATCTCTCGCACATCCTCGCCAAAGTCGAAGGCATCGCCGCGGGGGTGGATGAGGTGATCATGCTCGACTCCAGCGGGTATGTCGCCGAAGCAAGTGGCATGAATCTCTTCGCCGTGTCCAACAGCACACTCAAGACGCCCCCGCCGTACACAGGCATCCTGCGCGGCGTCACGCGCGATACCGTGATCGAGCTCGGCCGTGAGGCGGGCTACGCCATCGAAGAGCTGCCGATGAACCGCTACGACCTGTACACCGCGGATGAGGTGTTCCTGACCGGAACCGCCGCCGAGGTCGTGGGGATTTCAAAACTCGACGGCCGGGCGATCGGGAACGGGGTGTCCGGACCCGTCACGCGAGACCTGGCAACTCGCTTCCGCGCCTACGTTACCCGGGACGACTGATTTCTCCTGCAGCACCCTGGAAAGCGCTAACCCATTGACCGGTCACAAGCTAACCCTCATATTGGGGGCCCTTTGCGCTTCGTTCCGCGCTCGAGGTGAGCCATGTCATGGCGAGTAATTGCGCATGGGGACCAGGTTTGGCATGTGGACGCGGTCGCCGAGCGTCACGCGAATACGTCCGCTTGGCAGTTGGTCTTGTCGTTTCGCGCCGCGTCTGAGTCACTCCCGGGTCGGCGCCGGTCGTTCTGGACGCCGTATCCGCTGGAGGCCACCTCGAAGTCGTCACTGTTCATCCAGGCCGAGCGGATCCCGGACGCCGCGCTGTCGCAGCTGCTCGCGGAGCGTCTCTCGTGAGCACCGCGAACCTGCAGGATCTCCGGCGCGTCGTCAGCGCGGTAACGCGGTTACGGGGTGAGACGGTCAAACATGTCACGGTGCGCTCCGACGTCAGGCACGTGAAAGTGGAATTCGACAGCGGGCTGATTCTCGTCATCTCGGCTGAGCAGGATGCGCAGGGACGTCCGCGTCTCGAGGTGGATGTGGTTGAAGCGACTCAGGACTCGGGCGTGAAACAGCAGATCGAAGTTCGGTTCGAGTGAGGTTGCTCAAGTGCCCGACGAGCGCCTGCGGTTTCAGGAGTTCGGTTTTCAGCGGCTGGCCAACGGCCGCTGCCGGGCCAAGGTGGTGCTGACGTGGTCTGATGGCCGGCGGTTCGAGGGATCATCGGACGGCGTTTCGTCACAAACCGGCGAGCTGCGCTGTTGCGCGGTGGCAGCCGTGAACGCTTTGGAGCAGGCCGTACAACCCCGGCTCACGTTCGAGTTGCTGGGCGTGAAAGCGGTGCGCGCGTTCGACGCGACGGTGGTGATCGTCTCGCTGTCGGCGCGCGCGGAAGAGACGACGCGACTGGTTGGATCGTGTTTGACGGAAGTCGATCCGCCTCGCGGCGCGGCACTTGCAGTGTTGAATGCGACAAACCGCTTACTTGGGAATTATCTGACGACACGATGAAACGACTGACGGCAGTGTGGTTCTCGATGTTGAGTGCAGCGGCGCTCGCCGCCTGCGCCGGCGCACATATTCCTCCCGCTCCCGTGACCTCGCTGCCCGGATCCCAAGCGGCAACCCGCGACAGCTCTGCGGTACAGCTCGGGACGGCGCTGGCGACGGTCGAGCAGGACTCCGCCGCCGATCAGTCGGCCCTGGACAGCCTCCACGCGCGGTCCGCCGACTCGCTCCCCGCACCCCGCACCGACGTGGCCGTGCGCGGCGAGGACGTGCGCAAGGAGGCGGAAGACCTCTTCGGCCGAGACGCGACGACGACATTCGACATCGACGTCTCGAACTTTGCGGGCAATCGCCGGGTGCTCGAGTACCTGGAGTTCTTCCAGCTCGACTCGCGCGACCGCTTCGAGATCTGGCTGTCCCGTCTGGGGCGCTATGAGGGCATGATCCGGGAGCGGCTGCGCGCGCGCGGCCTGCCGGAGGATCTGGTCTATCTCACGTTGATCGAAAGCGGGCTGTCGAATACGGCGGTGAGCCGCGCCCGTGCGGTCGGGATGTGGCAGTTCATGGCGTCCACGGGTCGGGGCTATGGCCTGCAGATCGACCCCTGGGTGGACGAACGGCGCGATCCGTTCAAGGCGACCGACGCCGCGGTCAATCATCTCCAGGACCTCGTCCAACGCCTCGGCAGCGTCTATCTGGCGGCCGCGGCGTATAACGCGGGCGCCGGCCGCATCGAGCGGGAGATCCGCCGGCTGCCGGGCGAGCCGGACACCGTGGATGACCAGACGTTCTTCGAGATCGCCGACCGGCGCAATCTCCGGCGTGAAACGCGCGACTATGTGCCGAAGTTGATCGCCGCGGCGTTGATCGCCAAGCAGCCCAGCCGCTACGGCTTCACGGACATCCTGCGCCTGCCGCCACTCGTCTTCGACGAGGTTTCGGTGCCGGATGCGACCGGGCTCGACGTACTGGCGCGACTGGCCGATACCACGGTCGCGGCGCTGCTCGAGCTGAATCCGCAGTTCGTGCGCGGCATCACGCCGCCGCAGCGCCCGGTCGTCGTGCGCGTGCCGCGGGGCAGGGGCGCGGCGGTCGCGGAGCGATACGCCGATCTCCCGGTCAACGAGCGCGTGACGTTCGTGGACCACTACGTCAGCTCAGGCCAGACGCTGTCCGGCATCGCGCAGCGCTACATGGTGACCGTCACCATGTTGCAGGCGGCGAACCCCCACCTGCGCACGCACGCGCTGCGCGTGGGGCAGCGGATCATCGTGCCGATGAGCGGCCGTGTGGTGCCGCGCGGTGCGTGGAGCAACCCGCCGGAGCCCCGCGTCCGCCGCGTGTCGAGCCGGTATCGCAGCGTGAGCAGCCTGCCCTCCGATGGCACGCGCCATCGCGTGGCGCGCGGCGAGACCGCGAGCGGCATCGCGCGCCAGCACGGGATCGGGCTGGCGGCGCTGCTGGAAGCAAATGATCTGACGATACGCAGTGTGATCCGGCCCGGTGACGTCCTGCTGATTCCGAGCCGGTAACCGACCGGCACCCGTGGTTAGTGGTGCCGGAATCCCTTCATAACTTCCGCTTCATAGCCGTTCGCGGGATCGCGACCGGCACCCAGCAGCTGCTCGACCTTCGCCGGGCCGCGGTTGTAGGCCAGTAGTGCCAACGACATGTTGGCGGGATAGCGATCCAGCAGATCCCGCAGGTAGCGGAACCCGATCCGCAGGTTCGTGTCGCGGTCATACAGCTGCTGCGTCGTCAGCCCGGGCTCGTACAGCCGCGCCGTGCTGGGCAGCACCTGGGTGAGCCCGACCGCCCCGACATGACTCGTGGCGCGCGGGTTGAACCCCGACTCGACCCTCACCAGACGGAACGCGAGGCCGGGATCGATCCCCTCGCTCAGCGCGACGTCATAGACCGCCGTCGCCATGTCGGCGGGCAGCCGGTAATGCGTCGAGTACTGCATGATCGCATCGACGCGGTCGAGCTGCAGCCGGGCGACTTCGAGCTCGCCCTGCTTGGCATCGAGCTGCTGGCGCAACGACCGCAGTTCACCGAGAAGCTCGGTGCCCGATGCGGGCGCGCGCTCAGTATCGGTCGTCGTGCCGCCCGCCCACCCACCCACGGTACTGATGAGCAGTGCGGCCAGCACGATCATCCCGCCGCGAAGTATCAAACGTTGAGTTTTCGTCTGCATAGTCCTCCCCTGTTCATTGACTTCCTGCAAGTCAAGCATGGATCACCTGCGTCAAGCACCTGTCAATCATCGCGTGGAGCCTTTTGCTTCTCCACGAGCTGCACATCTCCGATTACCATGCTGCTGTCGACGGCTTTGACCATGTCGTATACGGTCAATAACGCCACGGCGACCGCAGTTAGTGCCTCCATCTCTACGCCGGTCCGACCAACCGTCCGCACCTTCGCCGAGATCCGCACGCCCGGCAGCGCTTCTGCCAGGCTCGCCTCGACCTCCACGTGGTCGAGACCCAGGGGGTGGCAGAGCGGGATAAGCTCCGCCGTCCGTTTCGCTGCCAGCGTTCCCGCGACCTCGCTCACTGCGAGCACGTCGCCCTTGGCGATAGCCTGTTCGGCCACCAGCCGGAACGCTTCCGGCGACATCCGAATCGTCCCCGTCGCGACCGCCGACCGATCCATCATCGGCTTGTCGCCCACATCGACCATTCGGGCGCGGCCAGCCTGGTTCAGATGCGACAGCTTCATGACTGTCTCGTCACCTGCAGGTCCTCGGCCAATACGGCAGCCAAGAGCTGCGGGTTCACATTGCCCTGCGCGAGATCGCGCGCGTCCATCACCAGGGCGATCGCCTCGACCAGCTTTTCCGTGTCGCCCCCGCGCCTGGCTTCACTGCGCAATCTCGTCGCCAACGCGTCCAGCATGTCGGTGAAGCCCCCACGCGCCTGAAACGGCACCTGCCCAAGCGCGAACAACCAAGGAGCTTCCAGAAACCGTGCTGCCAGATCTTCCGCCGGTTGGCCGGCGCGGCCGCTTCCTGTCGCAAAGAGCTTGCCAATGCACCCTGCAGCAGCCGTAACTCGTTGTGCCAATTCAGCTTTGCTGCCAATTCCGAGCGTTTGCTGTGCGAAAGCTGTCACGTCACTGTCGGCGATTCGTGCCACACGAACGAGCACAACGCGCGACATGATCGTCGGAAGCAGGGCGTTGGGGTCCGCGGCCGTGATAATGATCACCGAGTCCGCGGGCGGTTCCTCGAGCGCCTTGAGCAGCGCGTTCGCTGCCACTTCCGTCCCCAGCTGCGGGATCAGCCGTTCCGCATCCCCGACGATGAAGACTTTTTGCTTGCCCATCGCCGGCGTCAGCGCCAGCCGTTTGAGCAGCAACCGGACCGAGGCAACCGGATGACTCGCCAGTCCCACGACGGGCGCGTACAACGGTTGCTCCCGGCGCACCGTCATTTCCTCGGCCAACGCATCTGCGACGAGATCGACCTGCTTCTCGGCGTCTCCGGTGCTCGTCCCACCGCGTTTGCTCAACTCTACCGGCACGAACCAGTGCACGTCGGGGTGTTGCAGCGAAACCACAAGTCGGCACGCGCGGCATTGGCCGCACGGTTCCTGGCCTGGGCCTTCGCAATGGATCAGTTGGGCTAGCCACAGCGCGAGACGCTGCTTCCCTACGCCACGAGGTCCGGCAAGCAGAAGCGCTTGCGGCAGCTTTCCGGAGGCGTGGGCGCCCGCCAGTTTGGTCTTAACCCTTTCGTGCCCGGTAAGGGGCGGTAAAGGCATGGGCGCAATCTAGCTGCGGGGTCAGTGCGCTGCGCCACTCTAGGCCGTAACTCATTATAGGCCAAGCTAGTACCATTACACTCTTGGCCTTGCGCATACTTAACTACATGATGGGGACGTGATTAAGCAATTAAGTGAGCGCGCACTCGCGAGATTGTATCGATATTATCGATTTTTTTCGGGTTTTGTTTGGGCTAGGAGGCCTGGGCTTGCAGGACGGGGACGGTCAGCTCCGCGTCTTCTGCGCGGTCCTCGACCACCAACACGCGGAGAGACTTGGTGCCCACCGATTATTGCGGGGGATGGTTCAGCAACAGCCAGTAGAGTCCCACGTCGGAGACGGCGCGGGCAAAGGCGTCGAAATCCACGGGTTTTACGATATAGCTGTTCGCGCCGAGCGCGTACGCCCGCTCGATGTCGGGCTCTTCGCGCGACGAGGTCAGGACCACGATCGGAATTGTCTTCGTGCGGTTGTCGTTTTTCAGCCGGCGCAACACTTCCAGGCCGTCCACCTTCGGCAATTTGAGGTCGAGCAGGACCACCTTGGGCACCGGACTCGCTCCATCGGCGAAGAACTCCATCGCCTCCGCACCGTCGTGACACAGGAATACCTGGTTGGCGAGATTGCGCTGCTTGAGCGCGCGGAGCGTCAGCTCCGCATCGTTGGCGTTGTCCTCGACGAGCAGGATCTCGACTCCCTTTGGTTGCATCAGCGCTCCTCGCCTGGCAGGGTGAAGTAGAACGTGGCGCCCTGATTCACGGCGCCTTCCGCCCACACGCGGCCGCCGTGCCGTTGCACGATGCGCTTGACGATCGCGAGGCCGACGCCGGTGCCGTCGAACTGCTCGGTGCTGTGCAACCGCTGGAAGACGCCGAACAGCTTGTCGGCGTAGCGCGCGTCAAATCCCGCCCCGTTGTCTTTCACGTAGTACACGGTCTGGCCGCCGTCCGCCTGCGAACCGACTTCGATCTTCGCGCTGGGGCGATCGCGGGTGAACTTCGCGGCGTTCAGCAGCAGGTTGCTCATCACCTGGCGCAGCAGGCCGCGATCGCCGCGCGCGGCCGGCAGTGGGTCGATTCGGATCTCCAGCGAACCGTTCCTGCCGGCTTCGGTGCGTTGCACTTCGTCCGCGACCAGCTGCGTGAGCTCCTTCATATCCACGGGCCCCGTCGCGAGGTCGGTACGTCCGAGACGCGAGAAGGCGAGCAGATCGTCGATCAGTTGCCCCATGCGGCGGGTGTTCTGATCGATCACGCCGAGCAGCCGCTGGGCCTCGGGATCGAGCTGGGCGTGGTGGTCCTCGAGCAGGATCCGGGCGAAGCCATGAATCGCGCGCAGCGGCGCCCGCAAGTCGTGCGAGACCGAATAGGAGAAAGACTCCAACTCCGCGTTGGTCCCCTCCAGCGCCTTCGTGCGCTGGGCGACCTGCGCTTCGAGGTGATGGTGCGAGCGGGAGACCTGCTCGGCCATCGTGTTGAACGACCGCGCCAGCTTCCCCAGCTCGTCGTCGCGTCCGACGGGGACTCGCTGGGTGAGGTCGCCCGTGGCGATCGCTTCTGCTGCTTGAGTCACGCCGACCAGCGGCGCCGTCAGACGGCGGCTCCCCCACCATGCGGCAAGGGTGCCGATGATGACGATCAGCGCGGCAAAGGGTGCCATGGTCAGCAGGTAGGCCTGTGCCGGGGCGACGATCAAACGGGTCGGCACCTCCGTGGCCACCATCCAGGGCGTCCCCGGCACAGCCATCGCGATCGCCCGCTGCGCCTCGCCGCGCTCGTATCGCGTGGGCCTGGGGCTGTTCCGCACGTTTGCCGGGGGCGCGCTCACGATCGACGCGAAATCGGTCCACGGATCGCCGGCGGCATTGCCGAACAGGAAGGCCATGTCGCCCCCGGACAGACCGGTCAAAAACCGGCGTGTCCGCTCATTGAGCTGGAGGCGGGCGACCTGCTGCACGATTCCGCCCGACCGTTCCCCTGACCCGGACCGCTCCGTGCCGATCGTCGCCGCCGCGACGCCGAAGAACAGCACCGTATCGCGCCGCTGCAACGGGCCGAACCGCGCCGAGTCGGTGCCCGGCGAAACGAGGACGCTGTCGCCAAATGCAAAGCGGCCGGTGCTCAGCAACAGCCGGCCGCTGAAATCCCGCAGCTCGAGCCGGGCGTTGCTGGCGGTATCGAGGGTGATGCGACGCAGCGCGGCTAACGCCTGCTCCCGGCCCCGTTGTCCGCCGGAGCGCAGGAACGCCACGACGTCGCTGTCCTTGGCGAGTGCGGTGACGCGGCCGCGCTGCTGGCCGGATTGGAATAAGTCGACCAACACGCTGTCCACAAACCGTAGCCGCGTGTCGGTGACCGACCGGCTGGCTTGTCGGACCTCCCCGTATCCAATGGTTAGCTGCACGATGGCCACGGCCAATAACAGCGCCGTCACGAACAACGGGAACGTGCGCTGGATCGATCTCATCATGACGCCTCCAAGACCTCGCGGACCCTGCGGGTGATCGCTTCGGTGGTGAAGGGTTTGGCGAGATACGCGACGCCCGGCTCGAGCATGCCGTGGCTGGCGATCGCGCCGTCGGGGTAGCCGGACATGTAGAGCACGCGGAGTCCGGGACGTGCCGCCTGAATGGTCTCCGCAAGCTTCCGTCCGTTGGTGTCGGGCATGATGACGTCGGTCAGCAGGAGATCGATCTCTCCCTTGTGACGCCGCGCGATGTCCAGCGCGGTGCTGCCGCGGTCGGCCTCCAGCACCGTATAGCCCTGGGCGGCAAGCGCGCGATGCGTCAAGCGGCGCAGCTGCTCGTCATCCTCCACGACGAGCACGGTCCCTCTCCCGGGGCGCGCCGCTTCGACCGGCGCGACCTTCCCGATGTCCTCGGGCAGCGCCGCGATGGCGGGGAGATAGATCTTGAACGTCGTGCCCTTGCCGGGCTCGGTATAGAGCCAGATGTTGCCACCCGTCTGCTTGACGATGCCGTACACGGTCGACAGCCCAAGGCCGGTTCCGCGCCCCGCGGGCTTGGTGGTGAAGAACGGCTCGAAGATCCGCGATTTGGTTTTCTCGTCCATCCCACAGCCCGTGTCACTGACGGCCAGCATGACGTACTCGCCCGGGATGACCGAGACGTGCTGCGCCGCGTAGGCCTCGTCGAGCGTCGCGTTGCGTGTTTCGATCGTCACGGTGCCGCCGTCGGGCATCGCGTCGCGCGCGTTGATCGCGAGATTCATGATGACTTGCTCGATCTGGTTCGGATCGGCGCGTGCGGCCGCGAGGTGGTCCGCCAGGTCCGTCTTGAGCTCGATGTTCTCGGAGATCAGCGAGCGCAGCATCTTGTCGAGGTTTGAGACGACACTGTTGACGTCGATGATGCGGGGCTCGAGCACCTGTTTGCGCGAAAAGGCAAGCAGCTGACGAGTGAGCGCCGCGGCCCGTCGCGCCGCCTTGCGAATCTCTTCGAGGTCCTCGAGCTGCCGCACGTTACCGTTCAGCTCGGCCGCCAGGAGATCCGTGTACCCGACGATCGCGGTGAGGATGTTGTTGAAGTCGTGTGCCACGCCACCTGCGAGCTGGCCCACCGCTTCCATCTTCTGTGACTGCAGCAGCTGCTCTTCCAGTCGCTTGCGTTCGGTAATCTCCGTCGCGACGCCCAGCAGCGTGGCCGTCCCTTCGTTCGGGGACCGCAACGGCACCTTGATCGTTTGAAACCAGCGGGTATCCCCGGTCGTGGGGTTCGTCACCGGTTCTTCGGCAATGATTTTGGGCTGGCCCGAGGACATCACGTCGCGGTCGTGACGCAGGAAGTGCGCGATTTCCTCGACGTTGGGATTGAAGTCGGCGTCGGTCTTGCCGACCAGCGACTCCACGGTGGTCCCGTAGACCTGCGCCGTGGCCTGATTGACGAGCACGAACCGGCCGTTCCAGTCCTTCACGAAAATCAGACTGGGATTCGCGTCGATGATCTGCCGCAACAGACGTTCCTGGCTCCGCAATGCAACCTTCTGGCGGGCGCGCTGCAGTGCTTCGAGCAGTGCGGGGCCGAGACGCACAAGCCGGTCCTTCAGGATGTAATCGGACGCGCCGCTTTTCAGATACCGGACGGCGGTCTCTTCATCGAGTGATCCCGTGACGAGAATGAACGGCACATCCGGCTGGGCTCGCTGCGCGATCTCGAGCGCTTCCCAGCCGCTGAACCCGGGAATGTTGTGATCGCTGAGAATCGCGTGCGGTGCAAATCCCTCCAACGCAGCGACGAATGCAGGTTGAGTTCGGACGTGCTGGACGGCGGGCGGTGGAGCGAGGCGCCCGAGCTCACGGTTGATCAACACCGCATCATGGTCGTTGTCCTCGACCATGAGGACGCGAACTTGTTCCATGCCATAGGATTGGTGATGCTGAGAAGCGTGTCTGTCGGCGGTAGGGAACCGTTGTGGTAGGGTTTTGCCTACGATGACTTACTGCGTCGCGCGTAACGCTGCCGGACTGATCAGACCGTGTTGCGTCGCGTAAAACGTCAGCTCGGCGTTGGAGCGCATGCGCAATTTGTGGAGCAGCCGCGCGCGATACGTGGTCACCGTCTTGGGGGAAAGTCCAAGCTGCCGGCTGATCGCGGTGATGGGTCGTCCCGCGGCCAGGAGCCGCAGCACTTCGAGCTCGCGATCGGAGAGCTGTTCGTGCGGGGCGGGCGGGGGTCCGCCGAGCCCGTCGGCGACGGCCTGCGCCATCGCGGGACTCAGGTACTTGTGACCCGCCATCACTCGCTCGAGTGCGCGTAACAACTCTTCCGGCGCCGATTCCTTCGTCAGATATCCGGACGCCCCCATCTCGAGCATGCGGAGCGCCAGCTGGTCTTCGGGGAACATCGTGAGGATCAGCACGGGGAGCTGTGGCCGCGCCGCGTGGATCTCCTTGAGCACCTCGAGGCCGTGCCGATCGGGCAGGCCAAGATCCAGCAACACCACATCCCAGCGCTCGCCGAACGCCAACGCAAGCGCCTCCGCTGCCGTCCCCGCCTCCCCGAACTGCACGCCATCGGGCAGCCCTTGCAGCAGCTCGATCAGTCCGCGGCGCACGAGCGCATGATCGTCTACGACGAGGATGCGAATCATCGGGGCGGGAACCAGGCAGCAACGCGCGTCCCGCCGTTGCTGCGCGGCGCGACTTCCATCACGCCGCCGAGTGCCGCGGCGCGCTCGCGCATACCGAGAATGCCGAGCGAACCCGGCCCCATGCCGGCTTCCGTGATGCCGCTTCCGTCATCATTGATCTCGAGCATCACGCAATCGCTTTTCACGCCGAGCTCGATATCGACGCGCGTCGCCCCGGCATGCCGCAGCACGTTCGTGAGGGCCTCCTGGACGATGCGGAACAGCGCCGTGGCGAGCTCATTGCTGATGGCCCCATCGGTCGGGGAAATGGCGGTCCTGCAGTGCAGGCCCGTGCGCCGCGAGAAGTCTTGCGCCAGCCATTCGACCGCGGCCGGCAAGCCCAGCTGATCGAGGATCGGCGGGCGCAGCTCCGTGGCGATGCGCCGCACGCCCTTCACGAGGTCGTCGACCATCGCCGCGGTCTCGGCGAGTCGCGCGCTGAGCGCCGGCGCTTCCCTTGCCGCGTCCTGTGCCGCGACCAGCTGCAGCTTCAGCGCGGTCAGGGCCTGGCCGAGGCTGTCGTGAATCTCGCGCGCGATCCGCGTCCGTTCGTCCTCGCGGATGTCCTGTTGCCGGGTGGCGAGGCTGCGCAGTGCGGCCCGCGAGGCGCGCAGCTGCTCTTCCGCCCGCTTGGCCTCCGTGACGTCGCGATACGTGCCGAGGGTGCACTGCTGGCCGCCGAGCTCGATGCGCACGAGCGACAGCAGCCCGTTGCGCGGCGCGCTGTCCCGGGGATGCAGCTCGAGCTCGATGTCGTTCACGACGCCCTCGGTACGGAGCCGTTCGATGATCGACGCCCGTCGCGCCGGGTCGATGACACCGAGTGAAACCGTTGTTTGCCCGAGGATATCGTCGCGCGGGCGGTTCACCAGCTTCGTGAATGCCTCGTTGGCATCGAGCACCATGCCGTCGGAGAGTCGCGTGATCAGCAGCGGCAGGGCATTGGCGTAGAAAGCCTTACAGAAGCGTTCCTCCGACTCCACCAACGCCAGCTCCGCGATTCTGCGGCGGGAAATGTCGCGCGTGATTCCGAGTGCGGCTTGAATGGTGCCGGAGGCGTCGCGCAGCGGAACCGCGTGCGTCGCCAGCCAACGGCGCTGTCCTTTGAGACCGATGATCTCGAACTCGAGGGTTCCCGAGCTGCCGGCAAACACACGACGGTTCAGATCGTTGAATGCCGCGCGGTACTCCGGGGCAATCACCTGGGCAATCTCCAGGCCTCGCACTTGCTCGATGCTCTCTGCCTGAATCATCGCCAGGCCCGCGGGATTCATGTCCAGGAGTCGCCCCGCGGCGTCCAACTGCTTCACGCAATCCGGGTCACTGTCGATGATCGTGCGGAGCCGTTCCTGGCTGTCGTGGCGATCGGTAACATCCGAGGCGAATCCGACGACGCCTACCACATCGCCCTGAGGACCCACGAGGGGTTCCACGCGGGCGGAGAACGCTCGACCATGAACGACCGTTTCGTAGGCCACGGATTCCCCGCGGAGCGCGGCGCGGTGCGCTGCGACGGCGGGAGCGGCGTGTTTGGGGTTCTCAAACGCTTCCTCGATCGTCTTGCCTTCCTCGCCCGCCCGCGCCCCGCCACCACGAATTGCGGTGATCCGCAGCTGCTGGTCGGTCGACCACAGCACGACCGGCAACTGGTCAACCAGCCGGGCGAACTGACCAAGCCACAGGTCGCCCGACAGACCCAGAGCAGTCAGCGCGCTCTCTATCATGGCGCTACGGTAGCCGCTCGCGGGTCACGCGTCCAGCACATCGCGCACCTTGCGTGCGAGTCCGTCGGGGGAAAACGGCTTTTGCAGAAAGGCGCTGCCCGAGGGGAGCGTACCGTGCTGGACGACGGCGTCCCCGGGATACCCGGACATGTAGAGCACGCGAATCCCCGGCCGCTGCGCGGTCAGACGATCCGCGAGCTCCCGCCCGGACAGCCCGGGCATCACGACGTCGGTCAGGAGCAGGTGAATCATGCCGCCATGGCGCTCCACGACGCGGAGCGCGGCGGCGGGATCGGAGGCGGCCAGGACGACGTAGCCCTGCGCCTCGAGCGCGCGGCGGCTGAGCGTCAGCACCGCCGGCTCGTCTTCGACCACCAGCACCGTCTCGCTGCCGCGAGCCGGCCCGCTTTTTTGTGGGCCAGCCGGTGCATCGGCGGGCGTCGCGATGCGCGGCAGGTAGATCTTGAAGCTCGAGCCACGCCCGGGCTCCGAATACACCGAGATGTATCCGCCGCTCTGCTTCACGATGCCGTACACCGTGGCAAGTCCGAGTCCCGTGCCCTTGCCGACTTCCTTGGTCGTGAAGAACGGCTCGAAGAGATGGGCGCGCACGGTCGCATCCATGCCGGCACCGGTATCGGTCACCGCGAGCAGGGCATAGGAGCCCGGAACCGAGCCAAGGTGCGCTTGGGCGAACGCCTCGTCGAGGTCCACGTTGGCGGTTTCGACGGTCAGCTTCCCGCCGTCCGGCATCGCGTCGCGGGCGTTCACCGCGAGGTTCACGATGACCTGCTCGATCTGATTCGGGTCGGCCCGG
This sequence comes from Gemmatimonadota bacterium, assembly GCA_003223395.1. Lineage (GTDB taxonomy): Bacteria > Gemmatimonadota > Gemmatimonadetes > Gemmatimonadales > GWC2-71-9 > 20CM-2-65-7. Next base: position 67,199 of record QHUZ01000022.1, read on the forward strand.
ACGCGCCCCAGGTCTGGCGCCAGCACCGCCACGAGCGCGATATGCTCGCCGATCAGGCGCTGGAGCATCTTGTCCATCTCCGCAACGACAACGTTGAGGTCGAGCACTTCCGGCTGCAGCATCTGCCGGCGGCTGTACGCCAGCAGCTGGCGGGTCAGCGACGCCGCCCGCTCGGACGCTTTGCGGATCTCCTCCACGTCGCCGCGCTTGGAATCGCCGGGAGGGAGTTCGCGCAACAGGAGCTGGGTGTTCCCGAGGATTGCCGTGAGGAGGTTGTTGAAGTCGTGCGCGATGCCGCCCGCGAGCTGCCCAACCGCTTCCATTTTCTGCGACTGGCGGAACTGCTCTTCGAGGTGGCGTTGCTCCGTGACATCCCGCTGCGTTCCCCACACCCGCACGAGATGCCCGTCTTCAATGAAGCCGACCACGTTATTAAGGAAGACGCGGGGCCGTCCCTCGCGGTCGTGCTCCCGCGTTTCAGAGTTGGTCACACGGTAGCCGGCCCGCAGGAACGCGCGAATCTGCTCGCGATTGGTGGGATCGTTGACGTTGTGGAGATCGGCGAGCTTCGTGCCGATCAACTCGCTCGCTTCGCCATATCCGTACATCCGGGCCATCGCGTCGTTGCACTCCGCGATGCGTGCCCCGGCGTACAGCCGATCGATCTGCTCTTCTTCCGGCAAGCTGATCGGTACCGGAGGATCGATCTCCAGGCGCGAGACGCCTTCCGAGCTTTGGGCGATGAACGAGCGGTAGCGCTCCTCGGCGCGCTTGCGGTCGGTCACGTCCATGCCGATCGCGAGCCAGCCGCCACCCGTCAGCGGCGCGTTGGCCCAGATCGTCTCGAGGGTCGTGCCATGCCGGGTGCGCGTGCGGAAATCGGTCCATTGACCCACGGGCGCGCCGATCGAATCGCGCAGCCGCTGCCGGTCGCGGGGATCGGGATAGAGTTCGGCAAAGATGTCGCGGGTGCTTGCCTCGGCGACGTCGTAGCCGAGGGTCCGCGTCCACTCGCGATTGCCCCACTGGATCCCGCCTTGCTCGTCCAGGAAGACGAGCATCACGGGAATGTTGTCCACGATGCGCTGTAGCAGCTCGCTCTGCTCGCGCCACGCGTCCTCGACGCGCTTGCGCTCGATTGCCATCGCCATCTGTGACGAGACGAACGTCAGGATGTCGCGCTCAGCTTCGCCGTAGCGCACGCCCTGCGAATACGTCTGCGTCACCACGACCCCAATCGTGCGATCCTTGACCTTGAGCGGCACGCCGAGCCAGTCGATGGACGGGGCGCCGATCAGTTCCGCTTCACCGGCGGCGACGAGCTGCTCGTACACTTCAGGCGTGGCGAGCAGTGGTTGCCCGGTACGGAGCACGTATTCCGTGAGACCCTTGCGGAGTTTGCGCGGATTCACGTCGCACGTCAGGTCAATCTCGTCGACGAAATACGGGAACTCGAGCCGGTCCTTCTCCGCATCGTACAGCGACACATAGAAGTTCTTCGCCGGCATCAGCTCGCCGACGATCTCGTGGATTGCGCGCAACAGCTGCTGGAGGTTGTCGGCCGTGTGGGCGGTGTGGGAGATGCGGTACACCGCTTCCTGCACGCATTCGGCCCGGCGTCGCGCCGTGACGTCGCGGAAGCTCCAGACGCGGCCCACCGAGCGACCCTCGAGGCGGAGTGGAATCGAGTAGCGCTCCAGCACGCGCCCGTCCTTGAAAGTCACGACGTCGAAGCTGTCCGACTGGGGCTCGGCGTACCGCTCCTGAATCCCATCCACGAACAACTGGGGATTGACGAGCTGGTCGCGTACATGCTCGATCAGGCGCCGGCGCCCGGCCGCGTCGTTGTTGGCGGCGATCAGCGCAGCGGGCAAACGCCACATCTCCTCGAAATGGCGATTGTGCGACACGATGTTGCCGTCGAGATCGACCACGAGGATGCCGTCCGCAGTCGATTCGAGGGTGGCCTGGAGCACCGAAACCGTCAGCGAATCAGCTTCTCTACGGGGTTTCTTCGCCCTTGGGTTGGACTTGGGCTTCTTGGAGGCGGTGGTTCGGCGTGTCGCCATGGGCCCGCAATCTACGGGTGGCGGGTCCCGTGACCAGCCTCACGGGTCTAAACCCGTCTCGCACCTAGCTTTCGATCCCTTTCCACGGCTGGGAGCTGGAGTGCGACCGAAGCGATTCCGCTGGCTGGGTGTCGAGGAGTCGAGCCGCGCCGAGCAGCAGCTGCGCGCGGCGGCGCGCCAGCAGGAGGCGGTCGCTCACCTCGGCCAGCAAGCGCTCGCCGGAGTCGCGCGAGCCAACCTGTTCGATACGGCCGCCAAGCTCCTCGCGCGCGGCCTCGACGTCGAGTTCAGCGAAATCCTCGAGCTGAAGCCGGAGCACCGCAGCCTGTTGGTGCGTGCGGGCGAGGGCTGGCAGGAGGGGTTTGTCGGCAAGACACTCGTCACCGCCGACGCCGCATCGCTCGCCGGGTACGCCCTGAACGCCGCCGGTCCGCTCGTCATCACCGATCTCTCCACCGAAATCCGCTTCAGCGCACCGCCACATCTCGAGGAGCACGGCATCGTCAGCGGCATCGGTGTGGTCGTGCAGGGCCGTGAGCGTCCCTGGGGCGTGCTGGGCGCGTACAGCGCGCAGCCGCGGGAGTTCAGCGGCCCCGACGTGCTGTTCGTCCAGGCGCTCGCGCACGTGCTCGCGACCGCGCTCGAGCGCGCGCGCGTGGAAGAGGCCCTGCGCAAGAGCGAAGAGCACTTCCGTTCTCTGACGGAAAACGCATCCGACATCGTCACGATTCTTGGCGATGACGGGATTCTCCGGTATGTGAGCCCGTCGGTGCAACGGCTGCTGGGCTACGCTGCCAACGAGCTGCTCGGACGCAACGCGTTCGAGTTCATGCATCCCGACGATCTCGCGCCGGTCATGGAAGCGCTGGCTGACGCGATACAGGAGCCGGGTTCGCCCCAAACGGCGACGTTCCGGTTCAAGCACGCCGATGCCAGCTGGCGGGTGCTCGAGTCGATCGGGCAGGCGCGGCTCGATGAGCCCAATGCGTACAGCGTGATCGTCAACTCCCGCGATGTCACCGAGCGTATCAGGCAGGAAGAGATACTCCAGACCAGCAAGCAGCGGCTGCGCACGGTAGTCGCCGGCGCCCCCGTCATCTTCTTTTCACTCGATCCCAAAGGCGTCTTCACGCTCGCCGAGGGCAAAGGGCTACACTCACTCGGTGTGCGGCCGGGTATGCTCATGGGCAAATCGTTCTTCGAGCTGCTCGGCGACGTGCCGCAGGCAGTCGCCGACGTCCGCCGAGCGCTCGCCGGCGAGTCGGTGACGGCGCGGGTCGAGCTGTTCGGCTTCGAGTTCGAGGCGCAGTACTCGCCGGTGCGTGAACGGGACGGCTCCATTTCCGGGGTCGTCGGCGTGGCCACCGACATCACCGAGCGGCGCCGGGCCGAGCAGGCGTTGCGGCGCGCCGACGCGGCCAGCCGCACGCTGGTCCAGCAGGCCCCGTTCGGCATTTTCCGCGCGACACCGGAAGGCGCCTTCTTGTCCGTGAACCCCGCGCTGGTCGAAATGCTGGCCTATGAGACGGAGGCAGAGCTGCTGACGCGCCATCTGGATCGGGACGTGTTCAAAGAGCCCGCGGCGCGCGCCCGTTACATCGCGCAGATGAACGACGTCGCGGGCGCCGTCGAAACGCAGGCGGCATGGCGGCGCAAGGATGGCGAGTCGATCACGGTGCGTCTCTACGGCCGGTCCGTCCGCTATGAGGATGGCCGCGTCGAGTGCCATGAAGTGTTCGCCGAGGACGTCAGCGAGCGACGCGGCTTGGAAGAACAGCTCCGGCAGGCCCAAAAGATGGAGGCCATCGGCCAGCTCACCGGCGGGATTGCGCACGACTTCAACAACCTGCTGACGATCATCCTCGCCAACGCCGAGCTGCTCGCGCGAGGGCCGGACGAAGCGAGCCTGCGCGATATCATCTCCGCGGCGGTGAGCGGGCGCCTGATGGTGAATCAGCTGCTGGGATTTGCGCGCCGCTCGACCCTCACGTTCGAGCCGGTGCACCTGGGCCATCTGCTGAACGATCTCGCCGCCGTGCTGCGGCGCGTCCTGCCGGCCGACATCGAGCTACTCGTCTTTGCGGACGAGGATCTGCCCGAGGTCGGGGCCGACGGCCATGCCGTCGAGCAGATCCTCCTGAACCTGGTGAACAACGCCCGGGATGCGATGCCGGACGGCGGCGTGCTGCGGCTCGAAACCAGTTGCACCTGGATCAGCGACGCGCAGCGCGACGTGCTCGGCCCTGGGGCGGCGTCGGAATACGTGTGTCTAGCGGTGGATGACACCGGCGTTGGCATGGACGAAGCGACGCGGCAGCGCGCGTTCGAGCCGTTTTTCACGACGAAGCCGGTTGGAAAGGGGACCGGGCTGGGACTGGCGACTGTCTACGGCCTGGTGAAGCAGCACGGCGGTTTCGTGCAGATCGACAGCGCGCCCGGAGCAGGTACGCGGCTGCGGATCTACTTTCCGGTGGCGGAGGAGGCGACCCGGCGACGGGGGTCAGGAGCGCACGAACAGATGGCCCTGGCCGCCGACAATGGGCACGAGACGGTGCTCGTCGTGGAAGACCAGGCGCAGCTGCGCCGCGCGACGGTGTATACGCTCGAACATGCCGGGTACACGGTACTCGCGGCCGCCGACGGGATCGAGGCGCTCCACCTGCTGCGCCAGCACCCTGCGCCGATTCATCTGGTCTTCACCGACCTCGTGATGAGCCGGCTGGGGGGCCGCGGACTGTATCAGATCGATCGCCGGGAAGGACGCCAGACCGCCTTCCTCTTTACAAGCGGCTACGCGGGAGCGGGGCGGGGTGAAGAGCCGCTCGATCCGGCGTTGCCGTTCCTTCCGAAGCCGTGGACGAGCGCCGATCTGCTGGCGCGCGTGCGGCAGGTGCTCGATGGAGCAAAACGCGACTGATCGCGTGTAGGGAGTTGCTGACTAGCACAGCTGGCGCTGTAGCAGACATTTCCGGCCCATGGCGCGCATCCTCGTAATCGACGACCAGGAGCCGATTCGCCGCGTCGTACGAAGAGCATTGGAGCAGGACGGACATGAAGTCCTCGACGCGAGTGACGGCGAAATCGGGATGGAAATCCTCGAGAGCCAGTCGTTCGATGTCGTGATTACCGACATCTTCATGCCCGGCCAGGACGGCATCGTCACGCTGCGGCTGATCCGGAAGCGGTTCCCTGCGGTGAAAGTCATCGTGATTTCTGGCGGCGATTCCAGCGGCATCATGGACCTGCGTCAGGATGCCGAGCTGCTCGGCGCGGTGAAGAGTTTGCAGAAGCCCTTCAACGCGCGCGAGATCATGGACGTAGTTCGCGGCGTCCTCGGCTCTTAGCGACCGGTTTTGAGGGGAAACTCCCGAGGCAGGACTCGAACCTGCGACCCGCCGGTTAACAGCCGGCTGCTCTACCAACTGAGCTACTCGGGAAGGGACGGAAATATAGGGGCTAACGGACTAAGAGACCAAGGGCTTCGGCGCGCGCTTCACCGACCACAGCCAGAACCATGCCTGCCAAAATAAGGAGAGCCCCGAATCCCTGCGAAGCAGAAAACGTCTCTCCCCAGAAGAGCCAGGACGTCAGCGCTGCAAACACGGGCTCGAGACAGAAGAGCAACGACGCCCGGGCCGACGACATTTCGCGTTGCGCCCGAAACTGCCACACCAGTGCGACGACGGTGGACATGACTGCGAGGAACAGCAGTGCGGCGATCAGACTGAACGACCAGTCGAACCGCAGCTGCTCGAGCAGCAGCGCGGCAATCAGCGTGCCGAGGGCGGTTCCGGGGAGCTGCAACCAGACGAGACGCTGTGCATCGAAGCGCTTCGAGAACTCGGACACGGCGACGATATGTCCGCCAAACACCACCGCCGTGATGAGCGTCCAGAGATCCCCCCGATTGAGCCCACCGGTGTCAGGGGCCGTCAGGAAATAGATCCCACTCCCCGCGATGACGAGCGCGAGTAGCACCATCCAGCCCGTGCGATGCTTGAGGAGCACGAGCGCGATGAACGGTGCCAGCACCGAAGACATCGCGACGATGAACGCCGAGCGCGCGGGCGTCGTGTACTGCAGGCCATAGGCTTGCGTGGCGAAGCCCGAGGCCAGGAGCGCCGTGAGCACCACACCGGCGCGCAGCTCGGCCCGTGAAAACCCGCCGCGTAGATCGACGAAGGGCGCCAGCACGAGGGTCGCGATCGTGAAGCGCAGCGCGAGAAAAAGCAGGGGAGACGCAGAAGTCAGCGCGTCCTTGACAACGACGAAGCTGACGCCCCAGACGGCGGCGGCAGTGATCAACATCACGTCGGCGCGACGTCGCGTCACGCCAGGTCCCGCAAGTACCTTCCTGTGACCGAGTCGGCGGTCTGCGCGACATCCTCGGGCGTACCCGCGGCAACAATGCGGCCCCCCTGATCCCCAGCCCCTGGGCCCAAATCAATCACCCAGTCGGCGCGCTTGATGACGTCGAGATTGTGCTCGATCACAAGCACGGTGTGCCCGGCGTCCACGAGCCGGTCCAGCACTTTGCACAGCACGCGCACGTCATCGAGATGCAGCCCGGTGGTCGGCTCGTCGAGGATGTAGAGCCGCCGGGCGCCTTTGGTCCGCGCCAACTCCCGGGCGATTTTCAAGCGCTGCGCCTCGCCGCCCGACAACGTCGTGGCCGGCTGCCCGAGCCGCAGGTAGCCGAGCCCCACTTGCTGGAGGTACCAGAGCGCGCGCGCGAGGCGCGGATGGCGGTGCAGCCGCTGGATCGCCTGGTTCACGGTCCATTCGAGCGCCTGCGCGATGTTGGCGCCTTGCAGTTTGACGTCGAGCACCTCGCGCTTGAAGCGCGAGCCGCCGCACACCTCGCACGGCACGAACACGTTGGCGAGAAACACCATCTCGATGAGCACGTGCCCCGCGCCCTCGCACCCCTCACAGCGGCCGCCCGCAACATTGAACGAGAACGTGCTCGGCCCGTATCCCCGCGCGCGCGCCAGGGCTTCATTCGCGAACAGGGCGCGCAGCTCGTCGAAGGCCTTCACGTACGTGACGGGATTGGAGCGCGGTGTGCGCCCGATAGGCGCTTGGTCGATCAGTACGACGTCTTCGAGGTGCTCCCACCCCTTCATCGCCGTGACGTCTCCCACGGGCTCGCCGAGATGTTGCTTGGCGCTGTGCTCGCCGCGGAGTCGTCCCTCGAGCTGCCGGTACAGCACGTCATGGACGAGCGTCGATTTCCCGGAACCCGATACTCCGGTCACCACCGTGAGTGTGCCGAGTGGGATCCGAAAATCGACGCCCTTGATGTTGTGCAGCCGCGCGCCCTTCACGTCGAGCCAGCGCACCGCGGGCCGGCGTGCCGACGGCACACCGATGCGCTTTTCGCCCGACAAATACTGGCCGGTGAGGGTGCCTGCTTCGCGCACGGCCGCCGCGGGTCCCTGGTAAACGACCTGTCCACCGGCCTCGCCGCTCGCGGGGCCGAGCTCGACCATCCAGCTGGCGGCACGCATGGCTGCGGGATCGTGCTCGACGACGACCACGGTATTGCCGGCGTCGGATAGCCGGCGTAGCAGCCCCAGCAGCCGGTCCACATCCGCCGCATGCAGGCCGATGGACGGTTCATCCAGCACGTACAGCGTATCCACCAGGTGCGAACCCAGCGCGTTCGAGAGCGCGATGCGCTGTGCCTCGCCGCCCGACAGGGTACGCGTCTGGCGGTCGAGCGTGAGATACCCGAGGCCGACGTCGTTCACGAACCCGACGCGGGCACGCAGCTCGCCCTGGATGTGATTGGCGACCTGCTGCTGAAACGCCGGGAGCTGGAGACTGTCCAGCCAACTCACGAGGTCGGCAGCGGTCAGCGCGGCGACTTCGGCGATCGTTTTGCCTGCCACGCGGACCGCGAGTGACTCGGGTTTGAGTCGCGCGCCACCACATGCCGGGCATGTCTTGGCGAGCTGGTATTGACGGAGGAACACACGGATGTACTGCTTGTAGCGCTTTTCCTCGAGCCGCTCGAGGAACGGAAGCATCCCGAGGTAGCGGCCTTCAGTGTTGTGGAGCAGGAAATGCCGGTCGCGCGCCGGAATGTCCTTCCAGCCTACATCCAGGCCAATGCCGCGTGCCCGAGCGGTCTCCCGCAGCAAGCGCCGGCGGCCTTCGTAACGGGGCTTGGTCCAGGGATCGAGCGCACCGGCGGCGAGCGAGCGGCGTGGATCCGGCACGATCAGCGACTCGTCGTATTCCAGCACGGCGCCGAACCCGTTGCACGCGGGACACGCACCGCGCGGATTGTTGAACGAGAACAGCGTCGGTGTGAGCGCGGGTGCGGCGCCGCCACAGTCGGAGCAGGCGGGGTGTTCGGAGAAGCGCCGCCGGTCGCCGTTGTTCAGGGCGATGGCAACTCCTTCACCCTCGCTGAACGCGGTAGCGATAGCCTCGGCGAGGCGACCGCGGTTCTCAGGAAGCGGCGAGATTCGATCAACGAGAACAAGCACGTCCGTCCCCGCGCGTACCCGCTCTTCCGCGCCATCTTCATCGAGTCGCACCACCTGGCCATCTACTTGTGCGCGCACAAATCCGGCTGCCTGCAACTGTGCGGCGATTGCGACATCCGGACGATGTGCAGACGAGGGCAGGGGGAATGCCACGACGACGTTTTCCGTGTCCCGTGTCCCGTGTCCCGTCAGTACGTAGTCAACCACCTCCTGCACCGTATCCCGCTTCACCTCGCGGCCACATCGCAGGCAGGTTTGCGTCCCGGCGCGAGCCCACAACAGGCGCAGGAAATCATTGATTTCCGTGGCCGTCCCGACCGTCGAGCGACTCGATGTCGTGGGGTTCTTCTGTTCGATCGCGACGGCTGGTGAAAGGCCCTCCATCGCATCGACCAGCGGCTTCGGCATCCGCTCGAGGAACTGCTTGGCATACGTCGAGAGGGATTCGATGTAGCGACGCTGCCCCTCGGCGTAGAGCGTGTCGAACGCGAGTGAGCTTTTTCCCGAGCCCGACGGCCCGGTGACGACCGAGAGCGCCCGGCGCGGGAATTCGACGGTGATGCCCTTCAGATTATGCTGGCGTACGTTGTGGAGCACGACGCGTTGCGGAGGCTGACGCATAACCAACGAAGATAACCAAGACCTGTCCAAATCCACCAATCCTCCCTACTTTCGCCCGCGTGGCTCTCGCCCTGACCCCGCGGCTGCTGCGTCGTGGCCTCGAGTTGTTTGCCGCCATCTCCCTCGGTGGGGTCGCTCTTCTCGTTGCGTACTACCTGATTCGTTTCGGCGACCGCGTCGATGTCTTACTGTCGCCATTCCTGCGATTGCACTGGGGCTGGATAGCCGCCGGCCTGGTCCTGGCCTCGATGGACTGGTTCGGCGGTGGGCTGCGGCTCTGGGTGTGCACCCGGCACGTCCATCCGAGTGTCAGGCTGCGGGACATGGTGCTCGCCGGCGGCTTTGGGGCCTGGGCCGCGTACCTCACGCCCTTTCAGTCCGGCTCCGCCCCTGTGTCGATGTGGGTCATGAAGCGCGCCGGGGTGCCGGTGCCCGTGGCCCTCAGCTCGATCTTCGTCACGTTCATTGCCACGGTCGGCTTCTTTGCGATCGCCGGACCCGTGGCTGTGCTGCTCGGGGCGGGGCAGTCACTCTCCCAACATGGCCTCGTCCTCGGCATCACGCTCTACGACCTCTTCAAAACCAGCCTCACGATCTTCGGGCTCATCGGGCTGCTGATGTTGACGGCCGTCATTTTCCCCGCGGTCATGAAGCGGCTCATTCAGCGCCTGGCCGGACGCTTCGCCGGCCGCAGCCCGAAGGCTGCCGAGCGCATGGCGAAGCTGTCGGCCGGCGTCGATCGCGCCCACGATTGCATGCTCGCGTTTCGGTCGCCGAAAGGCCTGCTCACGCTGCTGCTCGCGATCGTGATCTCGGCGCCATCGCACGCGAACAAGCTGCTGGCCGGCTATGTGACCATGCGAGTGCTGGGCATCCCGGCCGACTTCACCGACATTCTCCTGCTGCAAATCCTGATTTCCTTCCTTCTATATTTCGCGCCCACACCTGGAGGCTCCGGTTTGGCGGAGCTGACCTCGGCGGCAGTGATGTCGATCTACGTTCCGCGCGAGTTGACGCCGAGTTACACGTTGATCTGGCGCTTCATCAACAGCTACGCGACGGTCATCGTCGGCTCGCTGATCTTCTGGTACTGGTTGCGCAGCGGGCTGATCGGGCGTGAAGAATCGGTCGGAGTCACCTAACTTCTGGTTCCTTGCCCGGTTACACACCGGGGCGTAACTTCACGGCCTGGCCACAGATACGGGAGTGCACGTGCATGGCGTTGCTTGAAATGGGCGGGCGGAGATTCACACTCCCGCAAGGGGAAGTGCTGCTCGGCGCGGATCCCGGCTCCGCCATCCCGCTCGCCGTTCCAGGTGTTCTCCCCAGACACGCGAAGTTGAAGTCTCTGCCTGACGGACAAGTCGTCATCACCAAGGCAGTTCCCGAAGCCGAGGTCCTGATCAACGGCGTGCGGCTGGGTGCCGAACCGACCCCGCTCCTGCATGGCGACAAGGTGGAGGTTGGAGGGCAGGAGCTCACGTTCGTGGATGAGCGGCGTAGCGGGAGCACGCAGTACGTCCAGGCGATGAGCGTGCCGCAGGCGATGGAGCGGGCGAAAGCCGAGGCCAAGGGCGGGAAGGTCACGGTGAACACCGGCGGGCGCGTGGTGTCGCTGACCGATGGGCGGGAATACGCCATCGCCGGAACGTCCCTGGTGTTTGGCCGTGATGCATCCTGCGACGTCGTTGTCTCCGGGAAGGACGTGTCGCGCCGCCATGCCGAAATCATGCAGACGCCCAAGGGCTACTTGCTGGTGGATTCCAGCACCAACGGGACGTCAGTCAACGAGACTCGGATCGAAGGGCAACGACTGCTCGCACGAGCCGACATCATCACCATCGGTGAAGAGAAGTTCCGGTTTTACGCGGATACCGCAGCTCCCGCGCCGTCAGCTCCGCCTCCTGCAAACCCTCAGCCGGGGCCGGCCGCTAGCGCGCCCTCGGCCGTACCCCCGCCACCTCCCAAGGGCGAGCGGCTGCGGGAGACCGTTCATGGCGTCCCGGCTGCGCCGCGACCATCCGGGGCTCCCTTGGCGAGCTTCCTGGTACGCGGGGGGGCACTGAAGGGGCAGCGGCTCGGCGTCAAAACACCGGTCGTCAACATTGGGCGGGCCGATTACAACGATCTGGTGTTGCCCGATGAATCGGTCTCGACCACCCATGCGAAGCTCCAACGTCGCGAAGGCGTATGGGTATTGGTGGACCTCGACTCCACCAATGGGACGTTCGTCGATGGAGATCAGGTCAAAGGGGAGGCACCGCTCGTCCCGGGGGCCACGGTTCGGTTCGGAGATGTCTACCTCGTGTTCGAGCCGACGGACGAGGGGGCCGAAGTCGCCAGGGGCGGTGGGACACGCGTAATCGAGCAGATGGTCCTGTCTCCTCCTCCGAAGCCAGCACCGCCCACAAAGCCTGCACCGCCCACAAAGCCTGCACCGGCGGTCCCCTCGCCGGCCCCCGCAAAGCCAGTAGCGGCGAAGCCCGCGGCGCCCAAGCCCGCGGCAACCAAGCCGGCGCCGACCAAGTCGAAAGCTCCCCCGGTCGCGCAGCAGAAAAAGGGCAAAGGATGCGGAGGCAGCGCCGCTGTGCTCCTGCTCGGGATCGTCGGACTGGCGTACTGGCTGTTTATCTAGGGATCACGTGCACATCACATCTGCGGGCCGTACCGACGTCGGCGTTATCCGGTCGGGGAACGAGGACAGTTTTCGCATGATTCCCGACCGAGGGATTTTTGTGGTTGCCGACGGTATGGGAGGGCATGCCGCGGGGGAAGTCGCCAGCGAAATGGCGGTGCGGATTGTCGCCGATGAGATCCACTCGGTCCGCGGTCTCAGCGATGCGCAGGTCACGGAGCGGATGCGCGGCGCGATCCGGACGGCGAATGGCGCGATCTTTCAGCGCACGCTGACTGAACACGACAAGCGCGGCATGGGGACGACGGTCACCGCGCTGACGCTATTCGAAAACCGCTTTCTCATCGGTCAGGTGGGCGACAGCCGTGCGTACTTATTGCGGGACGGCCACCTCACCCAGCTCACGAAGGACCATTCCTACGTGCAGGAGCAGGTGGACGCCGGGTATCTCACGCCGGAGCAGGCCCGGACGCATCCCTACAGCAACGTGATCACGCGTTGCGTCGGCGCGAACAGCGACGTCATGCCGGACATCTATGTCGGGCAGGTAAAGGCTCGGGACCTGTTCCTCCTGGCGTCAGATGGTCTGACGGGGATGCTCGAAGACTATCAGCTGGCCGAGTTGCTGTCGCCCGAGCGGATGCCGCAGGACGAAGTCGACGCGCTGATTGCAGAAGCCAATCGCCACGGCGGACTCGACAACATCACGGCGATCCTCGTGCGGATCGACTCCGTCGAGCCCCCCCCGCAGGAAACCGTCACGACGCTGCAGACCCCCACGCGGCCGCGCTGACCTTTTTTACAGTCGGGAATGACGTGCCAGCAACGGTCCACCACTCACGAGCCGCGCCGCTATTTCTTCCCGCGGCACGGTCACCAGCTCGATAATCGCATGCGCCGGAATCTCCACCGACTCGAGCACGAAGACGCGGAGACGCTGCGCGGAGCGGTGCAGCTCCGCCGCGACGCGCGGCAAGCCGAGACTTCCCAGCCCCGGCAGCGATACGTCGAACATGTCGGGCTTCGAGGGGAAATCGAGAAACAGCTGATCCGGGCGCAGTCCGAGCTCGCGCGCGATCCGCTCTTCCACACTCTCGAGCAGATCGGGACTCCGCGACGGCCAATCGAAGGTCTCGGCGGGTAGCTCGGTCCCGGGAATGTCGAGCGCACGCTTCGCGAGCCGCCGCTCGCGCAGCGCGCGCGCCAGGCCCGTCTGATCGTGCTGCTGCAGCTCGTGACTCAACCCGTCGTCGGTCGCGACCGCGATGTCGTCGGGAGACATGCGCCGGGCGGCGATGGCGCGGCGTACCAGCCGCTTGAACATCGCGGTGGCGCTGCGCACCGCGTGGTGCCAGTACACGTTGCGATACATCTGATACTTCGCGAATAGCAGCGACTCGAGCGCTGCCAGCCCCTTGGCGTGCAGCACCAGGCCATCAGCGGACACACTGAGCGACGTGAGCAGCCGGTCTACGTCGACGACGCCGTACGGCACGCCGCACATTTTCGCGTCCCGCGACAGATAATCGAGCTTGTCCACGTCGATGGATCCGGAGACGAGGCCGGCGAGCGAGGATTTGCTGGTTCCTTGAATCAGCTCCAGCAGCCGGTCGGCTGAGACATTCAGCGGTGCGAGCGTCGCGGTCAGCGCGCTGCTGCGCAGATGGCGAGCGGCGAGGCTTTCGTGCGGTGGTAGACCCGCCTCTTCGAGCGCATGGGAGAACGGGTAGTGGCCGATGTCATGCAGCAGCGCGGCGAGCTGGACCTCGAGCTCCTTGGTTACGCGGCAGGCGAGATGGTATGCGCCGAGCGCGTGCTCGAAGCGGGTGTGCGTGGCGCCAGGGTAAACCAGAAATGCGTGACCGAGCTGCCGGACATAGCGCAGCCGCTGGAACGCAGGCGTGTCGATGATGGCGAGCGCCTCGGGCTCGAGGCGGATGTTGTTCCACAGCGGGTCGCGAACGACCTCGAATTGACTCAAGTCTTCGGTCCGGCCTCCCGGACACTCACCGGAACGAGCTCGGCGAACTGCTCGAAGTTCTTCCGGAAGAGGGCGGTGAGTTTCTGCGCCTGGACGTCGTACGCGGCGGGATCATTCCACGTCGTGCGGGGATCGAGCAGCGCGTCCGCTACACCGGGCACATGTTTCGGGACCTGCAGTCCGAACGTCGGCTCGCGCCGCGTCGCCACGTTGTCGAGCTCGCCCGCGAGGGCCGCGCGAATCATGGCCCGCGTGCTCTTCAGGTCCATGCGATGTCCCACGCCGTAGGGTCCAGCGGTCCACCCGGTGTTCACGAGCCAGCACTGGACGTCGTGCCGTGCAATTCGCTCGCCGAGCATCCTGGCATAGACGCTGGGATGCAGGGGGAGGAACGGCGCGCCGAAGCACGCGGAGAATGTCTCCTTCGGTTCGGTGACGCCGCGCTCGGTGCCGGCGACCTTCGCTGTATAGCCGGAGAGGAAGTGATACATCGCCTGTTCCGGTGTCAGCTTCGCGATCGGCGGCATCACGCCGAACGCGTCGCACGTCAGGAAGACGACATGCGCCGGATGGCCGGCCATGCCTTCGGGCACGTGGTTCGGGATGTAGTGAATCGGATAGGAGGCGCGCGTGTTCTCGGTGATGCGCTGCGAGTTCAGATCCACGGCGCCGGTCTCGGGATTCACGTCCACGTTCTCGAGGACGGTGCCGAACATCTCCGTGGTCGCGAAGATTTCGGGCTCGCCCTCGCGCGACAGCTTGATCACCTTCGCGTAGCAGCCGCCCTCGAAGTTGAAGACCCCCTCCTCGGACCAGCCGTGCTCGTCGTCGCCGATCAAGCGGCGTTCGGGATCGGCGGAGAGCGTCGTCTTCCCCGTGCCGGAGAGACCGAAGAACAGCGCACAGTCGCCCTGCTTGCCCACGTTGGCGGAGCAGTGCATCGAGAGCACGCCTTGTAGCGGCATGAGGTAGTTGAGGACGCTGAAGATCGATTTCTTGAGCTCGCCGGCGTAGCGCGTGCCACCGATCAGGATCGTGCGCTGCTCAAAGCTCACGATGATGAACGTGCCGGACTTGGTCCCATGGATGGCGGGGTCCGCGTGGAATTCGGGAGCGTGCAGCACTTCGAATCCCGGTTCGAAGCCCGCCAGCTCGCCGTCGGCCGGGCGCAGGAACATGTTGTAGACGAAGAGCGCGTGCCAGGCGTTCGGCGTCATGAAGCGAATCGGGACACGGAACGCGGGATCGGCGCCCGCATACACGTCGCGCACGAAGAGGTCCTGACCGCTCAGGTGCGCTTCGACGTCGGCCTTGAGACGCTCGAACTTTTCGGGCGCGATCGGCTGATTCACCTTGCCCCACCAGATCTGACCGGTGGAGTCGGGCTCCTGGACGAGGAACTTGTCGTTCGGGCTGCGGCCGGTATGCGGCGACGTCACGGCACAGAACGGTCCCCCCCCCGCGGACGTCACGACCCCTTCGCGCCGGCGGAGGGCGTGCTCGTAGAGTTGCGACGGCGTCAGATTCCGGTACACACGCTGTTCAGTCGATATGCCCATGGCCTATTTGGTTGGCCGCACCTGGCGGCGATGCTCCAAGGCGTCGATAGCGGCAATTACTGCCATATTCACGATGTCGGGGACCTCTGACAACCTTTGCAAGACATGGACCGGACGGGCCATCCCCACAAGGATGGGTCCAATGGCCTGGGCGTCGCCGAGCCGGGCGAGCAGTTTGTAGGCGATATTGGCGGCGTTTAAGTCTGGAAATATCAATACGTTAGCTGGCCCGCGCAGCTTGGCGAACGGGTACACCCGCGTCAGGATGCGCTCCACCACCGCGGTATCAGCCTGCATCTCGCCATCGACCTGCAGCTCGGGCTCGCGCTCATGCAAGAGTGTGACAGCCTGCTGCACTTTGGCGGCGGCCGGATGCTTGACCGAGCCGAAATTCGAGAACGACAGCATCGCGATGCGCGGCTCGATGCCGAGGCGCATGACGAACTTTGCGGTCGCGGTCGCGATTTCTGCCAGGGTCTCGGCGTCCGGCTCGATGTTCACCGTCGTGTCGGCAAAGAAGAAGGTTTGCTGCCGGAAGATCATCATGTAGATGCCGCTGACGTGCTTGCGACCGGGCTCCGCGCCGATCACCTGGAGCGACGGCCGCAACGCGTCCGGATAGTCGATTTCCTCGCCGGCGACCAGCGCGTCGGTCCGCCCGGCCCGCAACATGAGCAGGCCGTAGTACATCGGATCGAGCACCCGGTTCTTCGCTTCGCGCAGCGTCATGCCGCGGCGCCGGCGGACCTGCCACAACTCCTGCGCGAGCTGATCGCGATCGGTCGCGGTCCGCGGATTGACGAGCTCGATGTCCTCGAGCGTCAGCGATCCGTCGTCGGCCTGGCGCCGGATCGCGTCGAGATCACCGAGCAGGATGGGCCGGGCGATGCCTTCGTCCGCGAGAATGCGCGAGGCGCGCAGGATGCGCGGGTCGTCGCCCTCCGGAAACACGATACTCGGTGGATCCTGCTGCGCGCGCGTGATGAGCCCGCGCATGACTTGGCGCTCAGGTCCGAGCCGGGCTTCCAGCTCCGCGCGATACTCCTCGACGTCGATGATCCGTCCCGCGATGCCCGAGGCGACCGCCGCCCACGCGACGGCGGGTGCGACCCACAGCAGCACCCGCGGGTCGAACGGCTTCGGAATCAGATAGTCCGGTCCGAACTTGAGCTTGTCGCCTCCGTACGCGCGCGTGACCGACTCCGGCACTTCCTCTTTGGCCAGCTCGGCGAGCGCGCGCGTCGCGGCCATCTCCATCTCCTCGTTGATCTTCTTGGCGCGCACGTCGAGCGCGCCGCGAAAGATGAACGGGAAGCCGAGCACGTTGTTCACTTGATTCGGGAAATCGGACCGGCCCGTCGCCACGATCGCGTCGGGGCGCGCCTTCTTCGCCTCGTCCGGCATGATCTCGGGCGTCGGATTGGCGAGCGCGAAGATCACGGGCTTCTTTGCCATCCCCTGCAGCATGTCGCCCGTCACGATGCCGGCCACCGACAATCCGACGAACACGTCGGCAC